>NZ_LGQZ01000220.1 GCF_003116015.1 Azospirillum sp. TSO22-1 | reverse complement strand
GGTTGCAGCTTTCGCAGAAATTGTGCGTCAGCGGCGTGATGAAGCCGACGCGGCAGCCGGTCTCCTTGACCCGCACGTAGCGGGCCGGGCCGCCGGTGCGGTAATCGGTGTCTTCCAGCGTCCAGCGCGTCTCCAGCTCGGACCGCACCTGGGTGAGCGGGATGTACTGGTCGAGGCGCGAGACCTCGCCCAGGTCGCCCAGCGGCATCACCTCGATGAAGGTGAGGTCGAAGCCGCGCTCGCCGCACCACTCGACCATCCGGTGGAACTCGTCGTCGTTGACGCCCTTCAGCGCCACCGCGTTGATCTTGATGGCGAGACCGGCGTCCCGGGCGGCCTGGATGCCCTCGACCACCTTGCCGAACTTGCCCCAGCGGGTGATGGCCTGGAACTTGTGCGGGTCGAGGGTGTCGAGCGACACGTTGATGCGCTTCACGCCCGCATCCACCAGCCCCTCGGCGTACTTGAATAGCATCGAGCCGTTGGTGGTCAGCGTCAGCTCGTCCAGGTCGCCGGACTTCACGTGGCGGCCAAGCGCGGTGATCAGGTCCATGATGCCGCGGCGCACCAGCGGCTCGCCCCCGGTGAGGCGCAGCTTGCGGGTGCCGAGCTTCACGAAGGCCGAGGCGAGGCGGTCGATCTCCTCCAGCGTCAGCACCTCAGCCTTGGGGAGGAAGCTCATGTCCTCCGCCATGCAGTAGACGCAGCGGAGGTTGCAGCGGTCGGTCACTGAGACGCGCAGGTAGGTGACGGCGCGGCCGAAGGAATCGACGAGCGGAGCGGTGCTTTGCAGGGTTGATCGCATCCGGTGCACCATTGGAAAGCAACGTCCGCCGCAACCGGCGCTTCGCCCGGCATGGGCGAAGCGCCGAGGCGGGGGTCAGTGCGCGGCGTCCTTGGCGTTCTTCAGTAGGAACTCCATGACGATCTTCTGCTGATCGTCGTCCAGGCCGGCGCGCGGGAACATGCTCTGGGTGATGCCCTGCCACTGCTGCTTGGTGAACTGGGCCGGATCGCGGGGGCCATGGCACACCGTGCAGCGCTGGTAGAAGAGCTTCTCGCCCGGCTCCATGTTCGCGGTCGCCTTGTCGGCCAGCCCGTATGCGCGGTCGAAGCCGTAGAACTCCTCCTTCAGCGCCACGTCGCGCTGCAGGACCGGCGGCGGCTCGTAGGCTTGGTTCGGCGTCTCCGGGTCCGTGCACTTGCGTAGGAACGCCACGCAGGTGTTGGCCGTCGTTGCCTGGTTCAGGCCGCTGGACGGCCGCGAGCTGGTGATGAAGTTGACGAGCCCGCTGTTGCAGCGCCCCTTGGAGTCCACCTGGGGCCAGACACCTTCCTGGATGCTCACCACGCCCTTCATGATCTTGTCGCTGACGACGGCGCCGGCCAGAACGGTCCCGCGCTCGTTGGACAGTTCGACCACGTCGCCCGACACGATGCCCTTCTCCCTGGCGTCCTCGACCGAGATCAGCAGCGGCTCGCGGCCGGCGACCGCATAGCCCTTGCGCAGGATCTCCGCGTTGGCCATCTGCGAGTGCAGCCGCATGAAGGGGTGCGGGCTGACCACGTGCACCTGTCCCGGCTTGGCGTTGCCCAGGAACTCGCCGGGCTCCAGGTAGGTCGGCATTGGCGGGCAGTCCGGAAGCTTGAACGCGGCCACCGTCTCGCAGTACATCTCGACCTTGCCGGACTTGGTGTGCAGCGGGTTCTTGACCGGATCCTTCCGGAAGTCGCCGTGCCGGACCCAGGCGTGCGCCTCCTTCGGCACCGGGACCTCGGCGATGCCCTTCTCCCAGAATTCGTCGAAGGGGATGGGGGCCGCGCTCTTCTCGTAGGCCGCCTTGATGATCTCCAACACGGTGAGGCCCTCGGTGAACGCCTGCTCGACGCCGAAGCGCTCCGCCAGGCGCCGGAAGATCTCGAAGTCGTCGAGGCTCTCGCCCAGCGGCTCGATCACCTTCTTCATGGCGAGGATCTTGTCGTTGCTGTAGGTGCCGGCGGAGGAGACGTCGTCGCGCTCGACCGTCGTGGTGGCCGGCAGCACGATGTCCGCCCAGCGCGACGAGGCGCACCACCAGGGATCCTGGACGACGACCGTCTTCACCGTCTGCAAGGCGCGGATCAGCTCGTTGGTGTTCTGCTGATGCGACATGAAGTTGTTGCCGGCGTTGTAGACCAGGTCGATCTTGGCCGGGTAGGTGTAGGTGCTGCCGTTGTAGGTGAATTCCTTGCCGGGGTTGAGCAGCATCTCGCTGATGCGCGACGCCGGGCAGATCTTCTTGATCGGGTTGCGGCCCTGGCCCAGGCCGGCGGGCATCGACGCGCCGGACTGCGGCATGCCGCCGCAGCCGTAGTGCCAACTGAAGCCGACGCCCTGTCCCGGCAGCCCGATCTTGCCCGTCATGCAGGCGAAGTTGATGATGGCCCAGTGGGTCATCTCGCCATGGTGGGCGCGCTGCAGCGCCCAGGCGCCGGCGATCTCGGTCCGCTTGGCGGCCAAGAGTTCCGCCAGTGCGCGGATCTTCTCGGCCGGGATGCCGGTGATCTTCGCCGCCCATTCCGGCGTCTTGGCGACCCCGTCCGGTCCCTTGCCCTCCAGATGCTGGATGAACCGCTCCGCGCCCACCGTGTGGGTCTTCAGGAATTCCTTGTCGTGCTTTCCCGTCTTGTAGACGTGATGGCTCATCGCCAGGAACAGCGCGGTGTCGGTGTTCGGGATGATCTTCACCCACTCCGAACCCAGCGCCTCGTCCGTCGGCGTGACCTGCGGGTTGATGGAAATGAACTTGACGCCGGCCTTCTTGATCTCCATCCAGCGCGGGTACATCTGGTGGTCGCACACCGTGTACTCGATGCGATTGTTCTTGAACGGGTCGCAGCCGACGAACACGAAAACCTCGGTGTTGTCGCGGATCTGCTCCCACGCGGTCTGTGCCGAATAGACCTCCATGTCGCCGATGACGAAGGGCAGCAAGATCTGCGAGGCGCCGGCCGAGTAGTCGCCGGTCGTCACCGAGCAGCCGCCGATGATGTTGAAGAAGCGCCCCTGCAGCGCGTTCGGCCGGAAGATGCCGGCGTGCGACCAGCCGCCGTACGACGAGCTGAAGATCCCCTTGTTGCCGTACTGGTCGATGGTGTCGAGGATCGCCTTGGAGGTGAGACCCAGGGCGACGTCCCAGGACACGCGGACGAACGGCTCCTTGCCGCGCAACTCCGGCTTGGTGCCGGTGCCGCTCTCGACGCCTTCCAGGTACGACTTGCGCACCATGGGGTAGAGGACGCGCGTCTTGTCGTAGGTGCGCGCGATGATGCCCTCGGTGAGCATCGGCGTCGGCATGGCATCGTACTTTTCGGCCAGCGGGCGCACGGCGGTCAGCCGGCCGTGCTGGACGACGGCATGGAAGGCGCCGTAGTGGGTCGCGTGCGGCACGGTCGTCGGAACGCTGCCGGCGACGGCGGTCGCGGCGGACGAAACGCCGCCGGGCATCAGCGCGCCAGCGGCAACGCCGGACGACATCGAGAGGAAGAATCGCCGGGACAGGTTCATGATGGGCCTCGCGGTGGGGGTGGGCGCGCCGGGGCGCGCTCCAGCGGATCTGCGTGGGAGCCAAGCGCCTTGCCGAAGCCCCCTTTCCCAATCAGGATACTGCGGCGATGCGAACGAGATTCCGGGCGGGAATGTCCAGGACGAAAGAAATTGTAAGCGGTTGTAACAGGCGCCGGGTGTCCGCCCCGCTTGCGGCCGCGCTCGTCCTCGCGGTGTGCGGTGCGCCCAACGCCGCCGCGGAAACCTGGCGCCTGGAGGCGTGGGAGCAACTGCTCGACTACACCTCGCCCTCCCGGCCGCTGGACTACCGGCCGCTCGATACCGCAGCGCGCCCGTGGCGGTTGTGCGCGCTATACCCGCACCTCAAGGACTCGTACTGGCTCAGTGTGAACGCCGGCATGGTCGAGCAGGCGCGTCGGCTCGGCGTTGCGTTGACGGTGAAGGAGGCCGGCGGCTACGGCCATGCCGAGGGCCAGCGCGAGCAGCTGAAGGAGTGCGCCGACGGGCGGGCCGACGCGATCATCCTGGGCTCGGTCAGCGCCGACCGGCTGACACCGGCGGTCGTTGAGATCGGGCGCCGCATTCCGGTTCTGGCGACCGTGAACCAGGTGCGGCCGGAGGGCATCGTCGCGATGGCCGGCGTCGATTGGTACCGCATGGGGTACCTGACCGGCCGGGTCCTGGCCGAGCGTCACCCGAAGGGCTCGCTCAGGGTTCGGGTTGCCCTGTTCCCGGGACCGAAGGGTGACGGCGGTTCCGATGGCAAGATGCGGGGCTTCACCGACGCGCTCGGCGATGCCGCGGTGGAGATCGCGGCCGTGCGCCATGGCGACACGGGCAAGCTGGTGCAGCTGTCGCTGATCGAGGACGTGCTGGAGGCGGAGCCCTCGATCGACTACATCGTCGGCGCGGGCGTCGCCGCCGAAGCGGCGATGGGGGCGCTGCGGGCGCGCGGTCTTCAGGGGCGGATCCATGTCGTGGCCGACTATTTCACGCACGGGGTCTATCGGGGCATCAAGCGCGGGCACATCCTCGCGGCGCCGACCGATCAACCGCTCCTGCAGGGGCGCATCTCCATCGACCAGGCGGTGCGCGTGCTGGAGGGACGCCCCGTGCCGACGCATGTCGGACCCGACGTGATCCTGGTCACCCGGGACACTGTCGACGGCATCGACCTTGCCGCCTCCTTGTCGCCGGCCGACTTCAAGCCGACCTTCGGCGTACCGGCGCCGGGCGCCGCCCCAGGCGGGACGGCCAATGACCGCAGACCAAACTGACGCATTTGAAGGGTGAACCCGCCATGAAGCCACCGGGCCATCCCGTCCGCCTGCTGGTCGTCGAGGACGAGGCCGTCTCGCGCGAGAAGCTGGCCGGCTATCTGACGGCCGAAGGGTTCGATGTCCTCACCGCGGAGGACGGCACCGCCATGCGCAAGCTCATGCGCGACTACGCCGTCGACCTCGTGCTTCTCGACATCAACCTGCCGGGCGAGAGCGGGTTGACGCTGGCGCGCGAACTGCGCGCCAGGTCGGAGATCGGCATCATCCTGGTGACCGGGCGCGCCGACGAGGTCGACCGGATCGTCGGCCTGGAGATCGGCGCCGACGATTACGTCACCAAGCCCTACAACATGCGCGAACTGCTGGTGCGGGTGCGCAACCTCCTGCGCCGGACCGCGGGCGTGGCGCGCCCCGCCGCCGAAGCATCGGTGTTCCGCTTCGGGGGCTGGAGCTTCGCCCCGGAACGGCGGCGCCTGGAAGCGCCCAACGGGGACTTGGTCAAGCTGACGCGCGCCGAGTACGAGCTGCTGTCGGCGCTGGTCGGCCGGCCGGGCGTGGTGCTCAGCCGCGATTACCTGATGGACCAGATCAATCACCGGATCTGGGCGCCCAACGACCGGTCGATCGACGTCCTTGTCGGCCGCCTGCGGCGCAAGCTCGAACCCGATCCGCGCAGCCCGACGATCATCGTGACGGCCCACGGCGAGGGATACGTCTTCACCGCCGAGGTCACAACGGGGGGCTGAGCCGCCGGCGCTCGCCGTCGAGCAGCGCGCGTCCGGCGTCGAGCGCCGTGCGGAGGTCCGCGAGGTCGACTTCGGACGGCGGCGTGCCGGAGCGGCACAGGGTCTCGATGCGGCGGGCCTGGGCGCTGGCCGCCATCAGCCCGACCTGCGCGCACGCACTCTTGAGCGCGTGCGCCGCGTCGCCGACCGCCGCCCAATCCTCCGCCGCGGCGCCGTGCTCCAGCACGCCGGCCAGCCGGTCGCCTTCCCGTTCGAAGGTCGCGAGCAGGGCCGACACCGTGCCGTCGCCCAGGCGGGATCGATCGGCGGCGAGCACCTGGGCGTCGAAGGCGGGCGGATTCGCGGCGAACGCCGCGTCGGACAGGCGGAACGCCTTGTGCCCGGCCAGCACCGTGCGCATCGCCGCGAGCAGGTGGGCCGGATCGACCGGCTTGCCGACCAGCCCGTCCATCCCGGCCTCGGCGTAGCGGCCGACGTCGCGTTCGATGACGTGCGCCGTCAGCGCGACGATCGGCAGCCGCGCGACGCGGGGGTCCGGGTGCGCCCGGATCGCGCGGGTGGCTGCGAAGCCGTCCATGACCGGCATGCTGATGTCCATCAGCACGAGGTCGGGCAGCACGCGGTCGGGACGGCTCCGCTCGACCGCGGCCAGCGCCTCCCGGCCGTTCACCGCTTCGACGACGGTGTGCCCCATGCGCTCCAGGATGGTGCGGACCACCAGGCGGTTGACCTCGGTGTCCTCGACCAGCAGCACCGTCATCGCGGGCAGCGGTTCGTCTTCCCGGTCCAGCCGGTCCGGCGCCGGCGGCTCCCGCCCGACCGGCAGCGGCAGGGTGAAGTGGAACGTGCTGCCGCGCCCGGGCGCGCTGTCGACGCCGATCGTCCCGTTCATGCCATGGACGAGGCGTTCGCATATGGCGAGCCCGAGCCCCGTCCCGCCGTACCGGCGCGACGTGGAGTTCTCCGCCTGCGTGAAGGCGTCGAACAGGCCCGGGAGCTTGTCTTCGGCGATGCCGATGCCGCTGTCAGCGACCTCGAAGCGCAGCGTCCAGACCGGCTCGCCGTCGTTGCCCCAGCCCGGCGCCTCGCCGTCGACGGAGACGTAGATTTCTCCCTCGTCCGTGAACTTGATGGCGTTGCCGATAAGATTGGCCAGGATCTGCTGGATCCGCCCGGGGTCGCCGCGGTACCAGGGCGGCAGGTCCGGGTCGATCTCGAAGCCGAGCAGCAGGCCCTTGGCCTCGGCCTCCGGCGAGAACAGGTCTCCCAGCCGCTCGATTACCGCTTCGAGGGAGAAATCGACGGATTCGAATTCGAGCCGGCCGGCTTCGATCTTCGAGTAGTCCAGCACGTCGTTGAGGATGCGCAGCAGCACTTGGCCGGATTCGACGATGGTAGCGAGATAGCGGCGCTGCTCGGCGTTCAGCTCGGTGCCGCGCAGCAGCGTCGCGATGCCAAGCACGCCGTTCATCGGCGTGCGGATCTCGTGGCTCATGGTGGCCAGGAACACGGACTTGGCGCGGTTGGCCGCCTCCGCCCGTTCCGCTTCGTCCGCAAGGCGGGCGTTGGCGTCGCGGAGCATCGCCGTCCGCTCCGAGACCAGATGCTCCAGGTCGGTCTGGTAGTGGCGGAGTTCCTCGTTGACCAAAACCTGCTGGATCTCCAGCTGGCGGCGGCTGATGGCGGTCTGCCGGAACACCTCCAGCGACCGCGCCATGCTGGCCAGCTCGTCGCTGCCCTGGATGCCGATCGCGGCGTCGAGATCGCCCTCGGCAAGCCGGTCCATGGTGCGGTGCAGCCCGGTCATCCGCCGCAGCAAGTTGCCCTGCACGTAGAAGACGACGATGGCGATCGACACCAGCAGGGAGACGAACGCCAGAACCAGCAGCGTCGCGCGGGCGCCGGACATCGTCCGGGCCATGCTGGCGCTGGCGTCGGCGATGAGCGCGTTGGAGCGGGTGGTCACCTGCCCGACGAGGTCCGACAGCAAGTCGATGTCGACGCGGCTGTCCGACGCCAGCTGCTCCCTCGTCGCGGCGAGCGCAAGGATGTCGAGGCGCAGGCCGAAGATGTTGCCGGCCGTGCCGTCGTCGGCGTGCGGCTGCAGCACCGCCAGATGCGCCGCCGCGGCGGCCCGCCGCTCGGGATCGTCGGCGAAGCGGAGGCGGCGCTCGATGATAGTCCACGACTGCCGGTAGGCCGCCTGCAACTCCTCGATCTCCTGCCGACTGGTGAGGCGCGCCAGCCGCCCGACCTGCTGGCCGAGGATGCTGCTGAGCAGGCGCAGCTCCGTCATCCGTTGCAACTGGTCCAGGTGCTCCTCGACCAGCTGGTCGAGCACGTCCATCGCCTGGGCGGAGCCCTCCGGCCGCTCGACCAGACGGTAGAGCTGGGCGATGGCGGCGATGGTGCGGGTGTCGGCGTTCTCCACCAGCGTGCGCGACAGATTGACGATCTGGTCGGTGGCTCTCAGCACCTGCCCGGTGGCGTCGGCGAACCGCTGTTCGAGGTCGAGCTGCGTCAGCAGCAGCTCCTTCAGCTGATCGACGTTGGACGACAGCCGGTTCACGATGGGGCGCAGCTCGGCCGTGGTCGCCGGGGCCGCGCCCTGCGTCCGCAGGTCGTCGACGAGGGCCGCTAGGGTCCGGCTTCCCGTGCCCAGCAGCCGGGATCGCTCCTCGACCTCGCGCACGGTGGTCGCGCGCGCCAGGACGATTAGACCGGAGGCCACCTGGGCGCTGACCTCGGACACCTGATGCGCCGTCGCCATGGCGGGGACGGCGCTGCCGATCATCAGGGTTTCGGCATTCTTCACCGCGCCGAATCCCAGCCACGCGGTCAGCGCGGCAATGAACGCCAACGCCGCCACCGCCCCGAAGGCGAGTAGCAGCCGTCCGCGAATTCCGATGCCATGCAGCCGAACCATGCTGCGCTCCCGCCTGTCCTGGGGTGGCGTGCGACCCACCGATGTCGTGCCGCCATGACTGGGCCATGACGGCTGGGCACCCACGGTTTATGGCCATTGTTTTCACGCGTGGCAAAGGGAGTGGAGCGGAGGGCGCGAAACACGCTTGGCCGCTGAAGAGGCAGCGCTCTGGTACGGCGCTCTGATGTTCAGTTTTACGTTCGGCCCCTGGGGTTGAGCGGCGGGACGTCTGAAATGAATCATGAACCGCCATGCTTGTACGGCGGTTCAGCGCCGATAGTGTTGAAAAAGTCGGTGTTGCCGGCGGCCTGAAGTCCTGATTCAGTCGTCCTGAGCGGAGGAGGACGCAGCGATGATGGGCAAGCGGACGGTGACCCGAGCTTTCCGGCCCCGGTCTACGCCGATCTGGTACGCGGAGAGGGCAGCGGCTTCGTCCTGCTCTGGAGCTGCTGATCAATTCCGCGGCGCCAAGCCCCGGCGGGGCGCCGCCTGGACCAGACAGCCTTCATCCTTCACGCGGTTCGCCGCCCCCTCCGGCCAAGCCCCCGCGCCTTGGCCAAGCTGGAGCGGGCGGCGGCGTAGTTCGGGGCGGTCATCGGGTAGTTGTCCGGCAGGTTCCAGCGCGCCCGGTACTCCTCCGGCGTCATGCCGTAGACGGTCCGCAGGTGGCGCTTCAGCATCTTCAG
>NZ_LGQZ01000201.1 GCF_003116015.1 Azospirillum sp. TSO22-1 | reverse complement strand
TCGGCGCCGGCCGTGGCCAGCGCCACGGCGATGCCCTGGCCGATGCCGGTGTTGGCGCCGGTGACCAGCGCCACCTTGCCCGTGAGGTCGAACGGGGTGCTCATCGTTCCGCCTCCCCGGTTCAGCGCATGGTGACCAGGGGAACCTGGTCCATGTCGTCGAAGGTCTGGTTGTCGCCGCCCATGGCCCAGATGAAGGTGTAGTTGTGCGTGCCGACGCCGCAGTGGATCGACCAGGGCGGGGAGATCACCGCCTGCTCGTTCTCCACGACGATGTGGCGGGTCTCCTGCGGCTGGCCCATGAGGTGGAAGACGCGCGCGCTCTCCGGCAGGTCGAAGTAGAAGTAGACCTCGTTGCGCCGGTCGTGCGTGTGCGGCGGCATGCTGTTCCACATGTTGTTCGGCTTGAGCATGGTCAGGCCAAGCACGAGCTGCGCGGTCTTGCAGACGTCCGGGTGGATCATCTGGAAGATGGTGCGCTCGTTCGAGGTGGAGGGATCGCCGAGGTGACGCTGCTTGGCGTCGGCGATCGAGATCTTCATGGTCTCGTAGCGCGCGTGGGCCGGCGTGCTGTTCAGGTAGAACTTGGCCGGCGTCTTGCGGTCGAGGCTCTCGAAGCGGACGTCGACGCTGCCCTGGGCGACGTACAGGCAGTCGCGGGTATCGAGATTGTAGACGGCACCGTCCACGGTGACGCGGCCGGGACCGCCGACGTTGACCACACCCAGTTCGCGCCGCGCGAGGAAGGTGGGGGAGCCGATCTCCTTCGGCGCCTCGAGGGTGAGCGGGCCGGCGACGGGCATGGCGCCGCCGACGACGAAGCGCTCGATGTGGCTGTAGGTGAGGACGATGTCGTCCGCCTGGAACAGCGATTCGACAAGGAAGTGGTCGCGCAGCGTCTGCGTGTCGAAGCCGCGGACGTGGTCCGGGTGGGACGCGTGGCGGACGGCGATCTTCATCGGAAACCCTCTTGTCTGTCGGTCTGGCGGTCGGGAGAACGCGGCCCGTGACGGCCGGCGGCAGGTTGCCCGTGTCTCTGAATTTGGGATAGCATATTAATATATTAGTACGCAAGCCCTAACCGGTGGCCCCTTCAACATTTTGCCGGCTGGAACGCGGTGCGGGGAGCGGCGCTGCGTCAGTTGGTCCTCGCTAATTCCGACACTTGAATCCGCGGGTCCAATCATCCCATGCCCAGGTTCGGACGAAACAATGCCTATTCGCTCGATGTTTCGCGGAATCTGGCGCTCGCACGTTATTCACAATGCTTGATGAATTCTCGATTCTGGAAACGGGATGCAACAGTTTGTCTGTGTGTTGAGAATCGAGTGCGGCGCGTGTGCTGATTTCCTGCTGAAACATCTGGCATGCGCGTTGCTTTGTCGCAGCAGCCGGTTCTGCCGCCGATGGGCAGGATGGCGCGATGCGTCCCGTGGTGTCGTGCATCCGGCACGGCGATGATGCGGGAGTTGCTCGTACGACTCGGTGTGCCGGATGGACCGGCCGCCCAGGCAGGGAGACCTACGGTGGAGGGGGCGATCAAGCTTGGCGAGGAGCACCTGCACTGGCTCCTCTCGGCGGCTCCGGAAAATCTGGAGCTGCGCAACGCGCCGCAACGGTTGATCGCGCAGTGTGCGGCGCTCGGCATCGTCGAGCCGTCGGGCGACGCCGGCGTCTGGCGCCTGACCGGAACCGGGCTGGTGATCCTGCGGGTCATGCTGGGGGCGTGAGGTGGCGGCCCGGGAGGCCCGGACCGCCGCCGTGCGGACGCCTCAGCGCTTCAGCGTGCGGATATAGGCCAGGGCGTTGGCGATCTCCTGGTCGTTCAGCATGCCCTTCCAGGCCGGCATGGCGTTCAGGCCGTTCTGGACGGTGGTGGCCAGAACCTTGTCGGCCTTTTCCAGACGCTCGCCCTTGCTGAAGTTCGGCGCGCCCGGCAGCACGGCGGTGCCGTCCGGCCCATGGCAGGCCTCGCAGTTCGCGGCGTAGACGGCCTTGCCGGCGGCCGGGTTGGCGCTGGCGACCGACGGCAGGGCGAAGAGGGCGGCGGCGGCCAGGGCGACGGAAAGCTTGTTCATGAAGATCTCCAGGGGAAGCGTGATTGCTTGGTGCGGCGCCGTTGGAACCGTCCGACGGCGCGGACGGCGCGCCCATAAGCAACGGCCGTGCCACCCCTGGTTCCGCTAAAATTTTAGAAGAAGGCTGAAAGATCCGCGCACAAGTGCGCCACCATGCCTCGGCATTTCGGGGCGTTCGGGTTTGGCGTCTTGGGAAAACCGCGGATTCGCCGGGCGATGACTGCCGGGCCGGCTCCCGCGCCTTGGAAATTCCGGTGTGGGCTTCCAACGAGCGGGAAGGCCCGCGCTACTGCCGCCACATCGGCGTCGGATTGGTCGGTGTGCGCGCGGGACGCAAAGGGTGCCGCGTCGATACCAGAACCGTCCGGCGCTGCAAATCCTCGTCGGTGAGGCCCAGCGACTTGAGCACGGCACGCCCGTCTTCACCCGAACAGGCGGCAAAATCGACCAGATCCCGCAGAGACAGCATGGTTCCTCCCCGTTCTTTGTTGTTGCGTTGCATCATCATGCGCTGCGCCGCAAAAGAAATCGGCGAACGAGAACTGAAGCCTGGGTCCTGGAAGTCTTGCCGATGCCGCCGACGGAGGAAAGTACGCATTTGGGGGTAGAGGCCTCGTGCGGAGGGTGGCGTCCGGCCGGGACCTCTCCAAAAGCGCATAATCGCTTGGCGCCACCAACGGCCGAACCACCTTGCTCGGCAGGCGTCGGGGTACCCCCAAGCGACAGGACGTCCCAGCCAGGGAGGAGGATCGATGGTCCGGCTCACCATCAACGGAGCGGTGCGCGAGATCGACGCGGAGCCCGACACCCCGCTGCTGTGGGTGATCCGCGAACAGGTCGGGCTGACCGGCACCAAGTACGGTTGCGGCGTCGGCCAGTGCGGCGCCTGCACCGTGCACATCGACGGCGCGCCGGTGCGCGCGTGCACGCTGACCCTCTCCGCGCTCAGGCCCGAGCAGAAGATCGTCACCATCGAGGGGCTGTCCGCCGATTCCTCCCACCCCGTGCAGAAGGCGTGGGCGGCGCTCGACGTGCCGCAGTGCGGCTACTGCCAGTCGGGCATGATCATGTCCGCCGCGGCGCTGTTGCAGAAGACGTCGAAGCCGAGCGACGCCGACATCGACCGCGAGGTCACCAACATCTGCCGCTGCGGCACCTACAACCGGGTCCGCGCCGCCATCAAGCTCGCCGCCGACGGCGGTGGCGACGCCAGCCGCACCTGACGCCGGGGAGGGACACGATGAACGTACAGGTCTCGCGCCGCACCTTCCTCGCCGGTTCCGCCGCCGCAGCGGGCGGCTTCACCCTGGGCTTCCATGTCCCCATCGCCGAGGCGGCGTCCGGTCCCGCGGAGGTCAACGCCTGGGTGATGGTCAAGCCCGACGAGACGGTGGTGATCCGCATCGCCCGGTCGGAGATGGGGCAGGGCACGCTGACCGGCCTCGCCCAGCTTGTCGCCGAGGAGTTGGAGTGCGACTGGGCGCGCGTCACCACCGAATACCCGACGCCGGGCCAGAACCTCGCCCGCAAGCGGGTGTGGGGCAACTTCTCCACCGGCGGCAGCCGCGGCATCCGTGAATCGCACGACTACGTCCGCAAGGGCGGCGCCACCGCGCGCGTCATGCTGGTGCAGGCGGCGGCCGACGGATGGACGGTGCCGGCCTCGGAATGCAAGGTGTCCAAGGGCGTCATCACCCACACGCCCACCGGCCGCACGACCACCTACGGCGCCGTCGCCGGGGCGGCGGCGACGCTGCCCCCGCCGGCCGAGGTGCCGCTGAAGGACCCCAAGGACTGGACCATCGCCGGCAAGCCGCTGAAGCGGCTGGACACCGCAGACAAGCTGAACGGCAAGCAGCTCTACGGCATCGACCTGACCATGCCCGGCATGCTGAACGCCGCCATCCGCGACTGCCCGGTGTTCGGCGGCACGGTGAAGCGCTTCGACGCCGCGGCGGTGCAGGGCATGCCCGGCGTCAAGAAGGTGGTGCCGGTCGGCGACAGCGCCGTCGCCGTGATCGCCGACACCTGGTGGCGGGCCAAGACCGCGCTCGACGCCCTGCCCATCGAGTGGGACGAGGGGCCGAACGCCAGGCTCTCCAGCGCCGAGGTGGCGGAGACGCTGCGCGCCGGCCTCGACGCCCGGGAGGCGTTCGTCGGCAACCAGGCCGGCGATGCCGCCGCCGCCATCAAAGGCGCAGCCAAGGTGGTGGAGGCGGTCTACGCCTACCCGCACCAGAATCACGCGACCATGGAGCCGATGAACGCCGTCGCGCTCTTCACCGGCGACCGCTGCGAGGTGTGGACCCCCACCCAGAACGGCGAGGCGGCGCTGGCCGCCGCGTCGGAAGCCGCTGGGCTGCCGGTGGCGCAGTGCGACGTGCACAAGGTGCACCTGGGCGGCGGCTTCGGCCGACGTGGCGCCGTGCACGACTGGGTGCGGCAGGCGGTGACCATCGCCAAGGCGATGCCCGGCACCCCCGTCAAGCTGATCTGGAGCCGCGAGGAGGACATGCTGCACGGCCGGTTCCACCCGGTCACCCAGGCGAAGATGACCGGTGCCCTGGACGCGCAGGGCAATCTGGTCGGGCTGCACATGCGCGTCTCCGGCCAGTCGATCATCGCCGGCATCTTCCCGCAGAACCTGCAGAACGGGAAGGACATGGCGACCTTCCAGGGCCTGCTGGCGAGCGGCGACGGCACCTTCGGCTACGGTGTGCCGAACCTGCTGATCGACCACGCCATGCGCAACCCGCCGGTGCCGCCGGGCTTCTGGCGCGGCGTCAACCACAACCAGAACGCCATCTACGTCGAGTGCTTCATGGACGAGCTGGCGCACGCCGCCGGCCAGGACCCGCTGGAGTTCCGCCGCAAGCTGATGGCGAACCACCCGAAGCACCTGGGCGTCCTCAACGCGGTGGCGGAGAAGGCCGGCTGGGGCAAGCCGGCGGCGCCGGGTGTGTTCCGCGGCATCGCGCAGCACATGGGTTTCGGCAGCTACGTCGCCGCTGTGGCCGAGGTGTCGGTGAGCCCGGACGGCAAGCTGAAGATCCATCGCATCGTCGCCGCCACCGACCCGGGCCACGCCGTCAACCCGCAGCAGATCGCCGCGCAGGTCGAGGGCTCCTTCGCCTACGGCCTGTCGGCCTGCCTGTACGGCGAGTGCACGCTGAAGAACGGCCGCATGGAGCAGGAGAACTTCGACAGCTACCCGCCGCTGCGCATGAACGAGATGCCGGCGGTGGAGACCATAGTCATGCCGTCGGGCGGCTTCTGGGGCGGGGTGGGCGAGCCGACCATCTCCGTCGCCGCGCCCGCGGTGCTGAACGCCATCTTCGCGGCGACCGGCAAGCGCATCCGCTCGGTCCCGCTGAAGAACGCCGACCTGCGCCATGCGTAGGCTGCTGCCGGCCGCCGTGCTCGTCCTGCTGTCGGCGGGCGCGGCGGCGGCCCCCCCGGGAGCGGAGGCGTGCTCCGGCTGTCATCCGGCGACCCGTGCCGAGGGGGCGCCGCCGCCGCTGGCCGGGCAGCCGGCCGACGACATCGCCGCCGCCATGCAGGACTTCCGCACCGGACAGCGCCCGGCCACCGTCATGGACCGCATCGCCAAGGGTTTCACGGATGAGGAGATCCGCGCCATCGCCGTCTGGGTGGCCCGTGCCCAGTAGGCGGGCCGTCCTCGCCCTGCTGGGCGCCGTGGCGATACCGCTGCCGGCCTTTGCCCAGGCGAAGCCGCGCGTCGTGGTGGTCGGCGGTGGCTTCGGCGGGGCGACCTGCGCCCGCGCGCTGCACCGCGCCGGGATCGCCGTCACGCTGGTCGAACCGAACCCGGCCTATACCGCCTGTCCGTTCAGCAACGCCGTCGTCGCCGGCCTGCGCGAGTTGGACGGGCAGGTGTTCGGCTACGATGGCCTGAAGCGTGAGGACGTCATCGTGGTGCAGGACCGCGCCGTCGGCGTCGAGACCGGCGCGGTGGTGCTGGCCGGCGGCGGGCGGCTGCCATTCGACCGGCTGGTGCTGGCGCCCGGCATCGACGTGGTGTTCGGTGCGCTGCCCGGTTACGACGAGCCGGTGGCGGAGCGCATGCCACACGCCTGGAAGGCCGGGCCGCAGACCGTCCTTCTGCGGGACAAGCTGCGCGCCATGCCGGACGGCGGCATGGTGGTGATGAGCGTGCCGGCCAACCCCTACCGCTGCCCGCCCGGCCCCTACGAGCGCGCCAGTCTGATCGCGCATTACCTGAAGACGCACAAGCCGCGCTGCAAGCTGCTGGTGCTCGACGCCAAGGACAGCTTTTCCAAGCAGAAGCTGTTCCAGCAGGCGTGGGCGGAGCTGTACCCCGGCCTGCTGGAATGGGTGCCGCTGTCGGCCGGCGGCAAGGTGACGGGGGTGGAGGGGGACGCGCTGGTCACCGACTTCCAGCGCGTTACGGCCGACGTCGCCAACGTCATCCCGCCGCAGCGCGCCGGCGCCATTGCCGCGGCGGCCGGAGCGGCCGACCGCAGCGGCTGGTGCCCCATCGACCCGGTCACCTTCGAATCGCGCCAGCGGCCCGGCGTGCACGTCATCGGCGACGCCGCCATCGCCGGCGCTATGCCGAAGTCCGCTTTCGCCGCCAACGGCCAGGCCAAGGTGTGCGCCGCCGCGGTGGTCGCCCTGCTGCGCGGCGCGGCGCCGGATCCGCCGAAGCTCATCAACACCTGCTACAGTCTGGTGGCGCCGGACTACGGCATTTCCATCGCCGGGGTGTACCGCGCCGCCGAGGGCCGCCTCGTCGACGTCGAGGGCGCCGGCGGCACCAGCCCGCCCGACGCCGCCCGCTCCGTCCGTGCCCAGGAAGCCGCCTATGCCGAAGCCTGGTTCCGCACCATCACCGGCGCCGTCTTTGGCTAGCGCGGTCGCCCTGGCCGTGCTGCTGACGACCCAGCCGGCCGCGGCCCAGGACGCGCTTCCGGACTCCCTGACCGGCACCAAGGGCGACCCGGCGCGCGGGCGGGCCATCGTCGCCGACCGGCGGCGCGGGCTATGCCTGCTCTGCCATTCCGGGCCGTTCCCGGAGGAGCGGTTCCAGGGCACCCTCGCCCCCGACCTGTCTGGCGCCGGGGCACGGCTGAGCGAGGGGCAGTTGCGGCTGCGCATCGTCGATGCGCGCCGGCTCGTTCCCGACACGATCATGCCGTCCTATTTCAAGGTGGAGGGACTGACCCGCGTCGCCCCGGCGTTCCAGGGCAAGCCGGTGCTGAGCGCCGCGGAGATCGAGGACGTGGTCGCCTTCCTGACCACCCTGCGCGACTGAGGACGAGGATGACCGAGCCGACCCGCCGCTCCCTGCTCGCCGCCGGCGCCGCGCTGCTGCTGGTCCGCCCGGCGCACGCCACGCCGCAGGCGATGGCCGAGGCGATCCGCGCCTTCGCCGAGGGCGCCGCGAAAGCGCAGCCGGGGCGCGTCAGGCTCGACCTGCCCGCGCTGGTGGAGAACGGCAACTCGGCGCCGCTGACCGTCGCGGTGGACAGCCCGATGACGCCCGACACCTTCGTGCGCCGCATCGCCGTGTTCAACGAGAAGAATCCGCAGCCGAACGTCGCCGTTTTCCACCTGACCCCGCGCAGTGGCCGGGCGGTGGTGTCGACGCGCATGCGGCTGGCGGATTCGCAGACCATCGTCGCCGTCGCCGAACTCAGCGACGGGACGTTCTGGTCGGCCCGCGCCGAGGTGATCGTGACGCTGGCCGCCTGCCTGGAGGGGGGCTGAGCCATGCCGCGCACGCTGATCAACGTGCCGCAGAGCGTGCCGCGCGGCACGGTGTTCGAGATCAAGACGCTGGTCTCCCACCCCATGGAAACCGGGTTCCGCCCCGACGAGTCCGGCCGCCTGCGCCCGCGCGACATCATCCATACCTTCGTCTGCACCTACAACGGCGAGGAGGTGTTCCGCGCCGAGCTGTTCCCGGCCATCGCCGCCAACCCTTTCCTCAGCTTCACCGCGGTGGCGACGGAGAGCGGCGAGCTGGCCTTTCACTGGACCGACGACCACGGCGCCATCCACACCGAGACGGCGCGGATCACGGTGACATGAGGCGGTTGGCGCTGGCGTTGGCACTGGTCGTGCTCCCCGCCGAGGCGGACGACCGCCGCTCCGGCTTCGACGTCATGGGGCCGGACACCCAGGCCATGCAGCAGGACGACACTGCCAACCCCGGCATACTGTGGGTGCGCGACGGCGAGGCGCTGTGGACGCGCGCCGACGGGGGAAAGTCCTGCGCCGCCTGCCACGGCGCGGTGGAGAGCATGCGCGGCGCGGCGGCGCGCTACCCGGTGTTCGACGGTGCGCCGCTGTCGCTGGAGCAGCGCATCAACCGCTGCCGCACGACGCACCAGGGCGCCACGCCGCTGGCGTACGAGAGCCAGGAACTGCTGGCGCTCACGGCGGTGGTGGCGCACCAGTCGCGCGGCCTCCCCATAACGCCCGACGCCGACCCGCACCTGGGGGCCGTCCGTGCCGAGGGGGAACGCCTGTTCCGGCAGCGCCAGGGGCAACTCGACCTCGCGTGCAGCCAATGTCACGACGACAACGCCGGCAAGCGGCTGGCCGGCAACCTGATTCCGCAGGGGCACCCGACAGGCTACCCGGTCTACCGGCTGGAATGGCAGGGAATGGGCTCGCTGCAGCGGCGGCTGCGCAACTGCCAGGGCGCGGTGCGGGCGGAGCCCTACGCCTACGGCTCGGCCGAACTGGTGGCGCTGGAGGCCTACCTGATGGCGCGGGCCGGCGGCATGCCGCTGGAGACGCCGGCGGTGCGGCCGTGACGGCTACACCGGCTCGTTGGCGTGACCGACGAACCGGTCCTCCATTTCCGAATAGGACGCCCGCTGGCCGCCGGCGACCGGCAGCAGGATGAACCAGTTGTCGACGTGCTGCAGCCGCTGCCACAGGACGTCGCAGGCGAAGCGGGTGACGATCAGCTCCCGCGGCGTGTACTCGCGGTAGCGCTCCAGTGACATCAGGGATTCGACAAAACAGGTCATCAGCGTCGGCACGTAGCGCCGCCGGACGATGCAGCCGGCCGTGGTCAGCGATTCGAAGACGCGGCCGAGTTCGCGGTGCGGCGTGCCGAACGCATTGATCTTCGAGGAGGCCATCATAAAAGAACCATCACCGCTGCCAGCTTTATAAAGGCATCGAAGATTATATGGATCTCACAGCCCGTTTCAGAAGTCTGGCGGGGGCAGCCGCTTGCGGTTGGGGTGAACGAGGCGGTGGATCATCAGGCGGATGGCCGC
>NZ_LGQZ01000218.1 GCF_003116015.1 Azospirillum sp. TSO22-1 | reverse complement strand
GCAGCATCGAGGGCTGAATGCCGAGCTCCCTGGCGATGTGCTCCAAGGGGCGGCCACGGCTCTCCAGCAGGGCGACCGCCTCCTGCTTGAACTCGTCCGTGAAGAAGTGCCGTGTCATCCACCATCCACCTCTCCGCTCCCAGCGGGAGCTTAGCAGAGGTGTCCACTGCTTCGAGGGAGGATCACACCCCAGCCGCTTGCAAAGTGAACACTGCTTGTCCAAGGTCGTTCGATGTGGAGCTTCGCCACCACTGAGCCACGGGAACGTCGCCCGATCAGATCCCCACCCAATGTCCCGCTCAGCCCCTTTCCGACCCGGGGGGCCTTGCTATCAGGTGCGTCGTTTGATCCCTTCCACCTCCCAACCGATGACGGCCGAGGACATAGCGGCGCAAGCTGCCGCACTCCATCGGCAAGGGCGGTTCGCCGACGCGCTGGATCTCTACGGCCGCCTGCTGTCCGGCCAGCCCGGCAACGCCGCGCTGCAGGGGTTGATCGGCGCCCTACACGCGCAGATGGGCCAAGCGGCGCTGGGGGTGGAGCATCTGCTCCAATCCGACGCGCTGGCTCCAGGCAACGACGAGACCTTGCACAATCTGGCGACGGCTTTGGCCGCGTGCGGACGCGCCTCCGAGGCCGCCGACGCCTGGAACCGGCTGGGGGCGGTCCGCTACCAGCGCCGCGACCACGCCGGGGCGGAGGCGGTGTTCCGCCAAGCGCTGGCGCTGCACCCCGGCCATTTCGGCGCCGCCGCCAATCTGGGGGCCAGTTTCCAGGCGCAGGGCCGCCATGCCGAGGCGGTCGCCCTGTTCACCACGCTGCTCGACGGCGATGCCGACGAGGCGGAGGTCCACAACAATCTCGGCAACGCCCACATGGGCGCCGGAGCGCTGGACGAGGCCATCGCCGCCTACCGCCGCGCCATCGCGCTGCGCCCGGAGTATTTCGAGGCGTACAGCAACCTCGGCCTGGTGATGGCGCGCCGGACCCCGCCCGCCGGGGCGTCGGCCGATGCGGATCCGGTATCCGAGGTCCGGCGCTGCTACGAGCGCGCCCTGGCGCTGCGCCCCGATTTCGCCGCCGCCCATTGGAATCTCAGCCTGTGCCTGCTGCTGCAGGGCGATTACGAGCGGGGCTGGCCCGCCTACGAATGGCGCTGGCGCTGGGACGGCTTCGGCGAGGCCCATCGTCCCTTCGCCCAACCGCTGTGGCGGGGCGAGCCGCCGCAGGCGCTGGCCGGGACGTTGCTGCTGACCGCCGAGCAGGGCTTCGGCGACACGCTGCAGTTCGCCCGCTACGCCGCGCTGCTGGCCGGGCGCGGCCACGACGTGACGCTGGAGGTGCAGGCCCCGCTGTTCACCCTGCTGTGGACCAGCCTGGGCCGCCATGGCGTGCGGGTGGTGCCGCGCGCCGGCTCGCCGGCCCAGGTCCACGACGACCTGCCCTTCGCCGCCCATGTCCCGCTGATGAGCCTGCCCGCACGGTTCGGGACGCGGCTGGACAGCATCCCGTCGGCCTGCCCCTACCTGTTCGCCGAGCCGTCGCGGGTGGCGCGGTGGCGGGGGCGCCTGGACGCCGCCGCCGGGCCAATCGTCAAGGTCGGTCTGGCGTGGAGCGGACGGCCCGAGCACGCCCGCGACCGCGAACGCTCGCTGCCCGTCGGGGCGCTGGCGCCGCTGCTGGCGGTTCCGGGCGTGCATTTCTTCGTCCTGCACAAAGGAGGCCCGCCGGTGGAGCCGCGCGCCAACCTGACGCCGCTGGGGCCCATGCTGCATGATTTCGCCGAGACGGCGGCGGTGGTGGACACCCTCGATCTGGTCATCACGGTGGACACCGCGCTCGCCCATCTGACCGGGGGGCTTGGCCGCCGGGGCTGGGTGCTGCTGCCGTTCAGCCCCGACTGGCGCTGGCTGCTCGACCGCGACGACAGCCCCTGGTACCCGAGCCTGACCCTGCTGCGCCAGGACACGGCGGGCGACTGGGCGCCGGTGGTGGCCGAGGCGGCGCGACGCCTTCACGCCTGGGTCGAGGACGGGGGCAAGGACGGCGTGCCGCCGGTTCGCCATGACTGACCCCGCCGCTCCCGGCACCCTGCTGGCCCAGGCGGCGGAGCGGACGGAGGCGGGCGACCTCGCGCGGGCGCGGGAGCTGTGCGACCGGGCGCTCGCCGGGCACCCGGACCATCCCGGCGCCCTGGCGCTTTCCGCGACGCTGACCGCCATGGCGGGCGATCCCGCCGCCGCGGTGCCGCTGTTCCGCCGGGCCATCGCCCAGGGCGGCGACAACCCCGACTGGCTCTACAACCTGGGGCGGGCGCAGCAGGACAGCGGCGATCCCGACGGCGCGCTGCGCAGCTTCGTCGGCGTGACCCTGCGGGCGTCGACCTACCTGCCCGCCTACACCGGTATCGGCAACCTCTTCGCCCAGCAGGGCGCTCATGACGATGCCGCCGCCGCCTTCCGCCGGGCGCTGGAGATCGATCCGGCCTCCGTCGACGCGCGCCTGTCCCTGGGGTCGGTCCTGACGGCCGCCGGGCGGCCCGATCTGGCCTTCGTGGAGTACCGCACGCTGGTCGAGCAGCAGCCGTCGGTCGGGCGGTTCCGCTTCCTGGCCGGCACCGCGGCGCTGGTCGCCGACGATCTGGCGCAGGCCGAGCATCACCTGCGGCAGGTTCTGCTGCAGGCGCCGGACGATGTCGCGGCGATGAACAACCTCGCGCTGTGCCTGTCGCGGCAGGGGCGGGTGACGGAGTCCGCCTTCTATTTCCGCGCCGCCACCGACCGCCAGCCCGACTATGCCGCCGCGTGGTTCGGTCTGGCCGCCGTCCTGGAAAAGGGGCTGCCGGGGCCGGACCTCGACGCGGCCTACCGCAAGGTGAACGAACTGCGGCCCGACGATCCGGGAACCGCCAGCAACCGGCTGATGCTGGCGAATTACCGCGACGACCTCGACCCGGCGGCGGTGTTCGCCCGCCACCGCGCCTGGGGCGAGGCGCTGGAGGCGCGGGTCGCTCCGATGGAGCCGCCACCCCATGGCGACGGGCGACGCCTGCGCATCGGCTACGTCTCGCCGGATTTCCGCGCCCACTCCATCGCCATGTTCCTGCTGCCGCTGCTGGAGCATCACGACCGGACGCGGGTCGAGCTGTTCGCCTACGCCAACATCGAGCGCGCCGACGGCATCACCCGGCGGGTCCGCGGGTTGGTCGACCACTGGCGCGACATCCGGGAGCGCAGCGACGACGAGGCCGCCGCGACGATCCGCCAGGACGGCATCGACGTGCTGATCGATCTGACCGGCCACACCGCCGGCCACCGCCTCGGGGTCTTCGCCCGCCGGCCGGCGCGGGCGCAGGCAACGTGGCTCGGCTATCCGGCGAGCACCGGGCTGTCGGCCATCGACGTCCGCTTCACCGACGCCATTGCCGACCCGCCGGGCGCCACCGACGCCTGGCACAGCGAGCGGCTGGAGCGGCTGGACGATTGCTTCCTCTGCTACAGCCCGCTGGAACCCGCACCCGATCCGCTGCCGCGGGCGGCGGACGGGCCGGTCACCTTCGGGTCCTTCAACGCGCTCGCCAAACTCAATCCCAGCGTCGCCGCCCTGTGGGCGCGGGTGCTGAACGCGGTTCCCGGCAGCCGCCTGCTGCTGAAGACGGCTCCCCTGGCCGACCGCGCGGTGCGCCGCCGGGTGCAGGGCCTGTTCGCCGAACACGGCGTCGCCGCCGACCGGCTGGACCTGCGCGGCCACCTGCCCAACGGGGCCGAGCATCTGGCGCTGTACGGCGCCATGGACATCGCGCTGGATCCCTTCCCCTACAACGGCACGACGACGACCTGCGAGGCGCTGTGGATGGGGGTTCCGGTGCTGACGCTGCCCGGCGCGCACCACGCCGCCCGCGTCAGCGCCAGCCTGCTGACCGCCGTCGGCCTGCCGGAGCTGATCGCCGGCAGCCCCGACGATTTCGTCGAGCGCGCCCACGCCCTGGCGGCGGACCGCGCCCGGCTGGAGGAGTGGCGCCGCGGCCTGCGGCCGATGATGCAGGGATCCCGCCTGTGCGACGCGGCGGCCTTCGCCCGTCGGTTCGAGGAGCGCTGCCTGGCTTTATGAGGCCAGGCCCTCAATAGGCGAGGATGAGGCCGACATGCGGCCGGGTGCGGCCGCCCTTTCCCGTTGCGCTGATAAGCGCCCAGCCATAGTCGAAGCGCAGGGACAGGTAAGGCGGCCAGGAATAGCGAAGACCGAGCCCGACGCCCGAGACGTAGGCGGCCTTGCGCTCGCCGGTGCCGGGATTGCGGTTGTTGGCGATGCCGTAGTCCCAGAAGCCGAGGAACTGGAGTTTGTCGTCCATCTCCCCCACCTCGAGGGCCTTGAGGAGGCTGACCTCGGGCGTGCGCAGCTCGTTGGTGACGAGGACTCCCTGATCGCCGTTGATCGCGCGCTCGTCATAGCCGCGCACGCTCGTGGCGCCTCCGAAGCCGAGCTGTTCGGATGAGGGAAGCGCGCCGTTGGCGAGTTGCCCCTGGACGCGCACCATCCACGAGAACGCTTCGGGCAGTGTGGTCAGACGGTCGACACCGATGCGGCCATAGCTGTAACGCGCATGGGTTCCGCTCCGCTGGGCCTGGAAGGCCGCGGTGGTGTTCCTGTCGTTGAAGCCGCCGGGGCTGACGAACAGGGTGGCGTTGAACGCCGTCGCCCCCCAGCCGTCGGGCAGCGAGGCGCTGTAGCCCGCCACCCACTGCGCGACGTCGGTGGAGGTGTTGGAGACGCGGAAGCCGCCGAACTCCAGATTGTTGTTCGTGCGTTTCCAGTCGAACCCGACCTGCACCGCCTGCTCCACCCCCGCCAGCGTGGGCAGCGGCATGCCGTAGCGGGCCGACGCCTGGGAGGAGCGGCCCAACTGATGGAAACCGCTGGCCACGACCGGCAGGCTTTCCGAATAGCTGCCGAACATGGTCAGCGTGTGACGCCAGGGCAACGGCACGACATAGCTGCCGGAATGGCTGGTCGAATGGGCCTTGGGTGAGGAGCCGGCGAGGCGGTCGCCTAGGAAATCGGGGCTGGCGGTGAACTGGTAGGACAGTTGGTGGTCGCGCCAGAAGGCGTTGCCCCAGTTGATGCCGACGAAGGTGCGGCCGCGCTCGGTCGTCGGGCTGCCGGTGTTCTCGTAGCCGCCGTTGACGCGCAACGGCAACTGGTCGACGGTGCGCAGCACGATGTCGGAGAAGCCCGGCTTCTCGGAGCGCTGGTAGACCAGATCGACGCGGCGGAACGGGTTCTGGTTCAGCCAGTTGATGTCGGCAAGCAAGCGGCTGGACAGGATGCGGTCGCCGGGCCGGGTGGTGACCTCGCCCAGCAGCAGTTCGTCGGAAAACCAGCGGTTGCCCTCGGTCCGTACGGCCCCGGCGGTGAACTCCAGCGCCAGGATCTGCACGGTGCCGGTGGAGATGTCCTGCTCGGGGATCAGCACGTCGACCAGCGGGTGGTCGTGCTCGCGGAAATAGACCACGGTCTGGCGGATGATCTCGTTGAGCCGGTCGAGCGTCACCGGCTGGTCCAGGTGCGGGGCCATCAGGGCCCGGAACCCGGGCGTGTCGAGGATGTCGACGCGCCGGCTGTCGATCCCGGTCTCCGGCGCCCCGTCGCGCCGCAACTGGCCGGCATCGGTCAGGAAGACCAATCCCTTGAGCGCCGGGAGGATGACCCGCTCGCCGCTCGGCAGCGGGGCGGGCGGCAGCGGGGCCGGCAGAGTCCTGACCGGCGGGTTCGCCGGCGGCGTCTTGGGGGCGATGCGCTGGAAATCCTGGGCGGCCGCGGGCGCGGTGACGGCGGCGAGGAGGAGGACGGCGAGGAGGACGGGGGCCAGCAGCGCGTCGGGCTGCGGGCGGAACGGCCGGCTCACTGGGCCGTCTCTTGGTGGCGCTGGTCGGTGCTGCTCTGGCCGTTGGGGTTGACGATGGCCACGCTGGGGTTGTCCTCGGCCTTGAAGGTGGTGAAGCTGGAGGCGGACGCCAGTGGCGTGCCGCCATTGCCTTCGCCCCGGGTGGAGCTTTGCGCGGAATTCGCGCCGTCGCCACGGTTGGCCGCCGTCGGGGATGCGCCCGGCGTGGTGATCGGCGCGTTGCCGGTGGACGGGGCGTTGCTGCCGGTGGCGGCCGAGGAGGCAGCGTAGCTGGCCGGCTGGCTGTAGACGACGTTGAAGCCGCCGGCGCTGACCGACGTTTCGAGCTGGCCGGTCGGCGCGCTGACCGGAGCGCTCACGCCGCCCGCCGACGGGGCGGACGGCGCCGTCACCTGGACGGTGACGATGCCGGCGGACTGCGGAGCGGCGCTCCCCCCGGCGCCGGGTGCGGAGGACGGCGGCGTCGAGGGCGCAGGCGCCGTGACCACGACCGCGGAGGTGGTGCCGCCGGCGGACGGCGAGCTTGCGGTGCCGGTGGCCGCGACCGTGTTCGGCCCGGTGACGGTCGGCGGCGGAACGAACGTCGGTCCGGTTGTCGTGCCAAGGGACACGGTCGGCGTGCCGATGCCGGTCGTGGTGCCGGTGATCGCCGGCGGCAGGGGAACGACCGGCGGCGGCGGTGGGAGAGGCGGCGTCACAACGGGCGGTGCGACCGGTGTCACCACTGGCGTCACGACGGGCGGAGGCGTGACCGGCGTCACGACGGGCGGGGGCGTGACCGGCGTCACGACGGGCGGCGGTGACGGAGGAGTCGGTTCGACGGGCGGCGTGACCGGCGTCACCACCGGCGGGGGCGCAACCGGCGTCACCACGGGAGGAGGAGGCGGCGAAACCGGGGACACGGGCGGAGCGGCGATGGTCAGCGTGCCGGGAACCAGCGATTCCACCGTGTAGCCGCCGCTGGTGGTGACGCTGCCCGGGGCGATGGCGATGGTGTAGCTGCCGGCCGGCGATCCGGCGGTGGCCGTGGTGGTCAGCAGCGGCGTGCCCGACAGGATGGCGCCGATCGTGTCGCCGCCCTCCAGGCCGCCGGCGGTCCAGGTCAGGGTGGGCGGGCTGGCGCCCTGGGTGACGGACTTGCTGTCGGCGGTGAGCGTCAGCGGCCGGTCGGCGTAGAGGAACTGGCTGCCGCTCTCCGTCACCGATCCCGGCGCGTAGGTGTCGTAGGTCTTGTAGCGGATCACGCCGCCGGTCAGCCCGCCGGTGCTGCTGGTGGTCTTCTTGGCCGCGTAGACCAGGAAGCGGCTGGCGGCGGCGCTGAGCGCCGAGGCGCCGGCGTTGTTGGTGAAGGCCCCGGCGTCGGTGGCGAGCACCAGTTCGTTGGCGCCGCTGCCGCTGGCCGTCACGGTGCCGTTGAGGATCACGTCGCTGCCCGCCGTGGGGCCGCGGTTGAGGACGCTGACGGTGCCGGCGGTGAGGGTGCCGAGCGTGATGGCGCCCGACGTGGCGTGGGTCTTGCCGGTGCCGGGCGCCAGCAGGATGGACAGGGTGCCGGTGCCGGCGTCGATCGCCGTGCCGGCGGCCATGGCGACGACCGCCGCCCCGCTGTCGCGCTGGACGTCGACCACGCCGTTGGCCAGCGTCTCGTTGGCGATCAGCGTCAGGTTGCCGTTGTCGGTGGTGATGCCGGCGTTCAGCAGGATGCTGCGCCCGGCCTGGAGCGTGAGGGCGCCGCCGGTGCCGGACGGGTTGTCGACGGTGATGGCGCTGTCCACCGTGATGTCGTTGCTAGCCTGGAGCGCCACGGCGGTGCCGGCGTTCAGCGTCGCGGTCAGGTGCGCCGGGGCCAGGGTCACGGTCTGGGCCGACGCCGCCGCGAAGGTGAGCTGCGAGGGGTCGGTGAGGCCGACGGCGACGCGCCCGCCGGTCCCGTCGGCGGTGGAGGACACGAGGAAACGGCCGGACAACTCGGTCACGGTGGAGAAATTTGCCGACGCCTTGCCGCCGACGAGGCTGTTGGCGGCGGACACCGCGCCGGTGATGCCGGCGGTGCCGTTGCCCCAGGTCGCCGCCCCGGCGCCGGCCAGGGTCCCATTGCTCCACTGCGAACTGGCGACGACGTAGTGGCCGTTGCTCAGCGCCGTCACGCCGCCGCTGCCCACGTTGTCGTTCTGGGTCAGGCCGACGAGGCTGTTGGCGGCGGACACCGCGCCGGAAACCCCGCTGGTGCCGCTGCCCCAGGTCACCGCCCCGGCATTGGTGACGCTGCCGTTGCTCCATTTGGCGCTGACGACGACGTAGTTGCCGTTGCTCAGCGCCGCCACGCCGCCGCTGCCAATGTTGTCGTTCAGCCGGGTGCCGACGAGGCTGTTGCTGGAACTCACCACGCCGGTGACGCCGGCGGTGCCGTTGCCCCAGGTCACCGCGCCGGCACTGGCGACGCTGCCGTTGGCCCACTTGCTGCTGGCGACGACGTAGTTGCCGTTGCTCAGCTCCCTGACACTCCCGCCCACCGCGGCGCCGGTGGTGGTGCCGACCAGGCTGTTGGCGGCGGACACCGCGCCGGTGACGCCGCTCGTCCCGCTGCCCCAGGTCACCGCCCCGGCGCCGGTGAGGGTGCCGTTGTTCCATCTGGTGCTGGTGACGACGTAGTTGCCGTTGCTCAGCGCCGTCACGCCGTCGCCCACCTGATTGCCGAAGGAGGTGCCGACCAGGCTGTTGGCGGCGGACACCGCGCCGGTGACGCCGCTCGTCCCGCTGCCCCAGGTCACCGCCCCGGCGCTGACGACGGTGCCGTTGTTCCATCTGGTGCTGGTGACGACGTAGTTGCCGTTGCTCAGCGCCGTCACGCCGTCGCCCACCTGATCGTTGCCGTTGGTGCCGACGAGGCTGTTGCTGGAACTCACCACGCCGGTGACGCCGGCGGTGCCGCTGCCCCAGGTTGCCGCCCCGGCGTTGGTGGCCGCGCCGTTGTCCCAATTGTTGCTGGTGACGACGTAGTTGCCGTTGCTCAGCGCCGTCACGCCGAGGCCGACATTGTCGTTGGCCTTGGTGCCGACGAGGCTGTTGCTGGCGGACACCGCGCCGACGACGCCGGCGGTGCCGCTGCCCCAGGTCACCGCCCCGGCGTTGGTGGCCGTGCTGCCGTTGTCCCAACCGCTGCTGGCGACGACGTAGTTGCCGTTGCCCAGCACCTTGACGCTGCCGCCCACGGCGTCGGTCGTCCGGGTGCCGACGAGGCTGTTGCTGGAACTCACCACGCCGGTGACGCCGCTGGTGCCGTTGCCCCAGGTCACCGCTCCGGCGTTGGTGGCCGTGCTGCCGTTGTCCCAATTGCTGCTGGCGACGACGTAGTGGCCGTTGCTCAACGCCGTGACGCCGCCGTTGCCCACGGCATCGTTGGCGGTGGTGCCGACGAGGCTGTTGGCGGCGGACACCGCGCCGGTGACGCCGGCGGTGCCGCTGCCCCAGGTCACCGCCCCGGCGCTGGCGGCGGTGCCGTTGGCCCAATTGCTGCTGCGAACGACATAGTTGCCGTTGCTCAG
>NZ_LGQZ01000173.1 GCF_003116015.1 Azospirillum sp. TSO22-1 | reverse complement strand
CCGAACCTCGCCAACGTGCAGAACCTCTCCGCCGGCATCGGCAACTTCGCCGGCCAGGGCGCCCTGGTCCGCCAGCGCTGAGTACCGGGTCACGTCTCTCCCTCCCCCTGACCTTGGCCCCGACCGGTTCGTCCGGCCGGGGCCTTCTCTTGGCCCGCCGGTCATCGGCTACAGTTGGACGCAGCTCAGCACGGCGCGCCGGCCGTTCGCCTCCCAACCGATCAGCGAGTGCATGTAGGTGAGCGGCCGGCCCAGCCCGTGCAACCGCACCCGGTTCACCAGTACTTCGCCGGTGCTGATCGTCTCGGCGTGGGCGCGGCGATGGCGCAGCGGGTCGACGTGATGCGCCGCCACGTCGACCACCACATGGCCCGTGCCCGCGCCGCCGCGGCGCGCGGCGTGCCCGGCGTCGCGACGGGATGTTGGCGCTGACGGTGGACGACGACGGTCCCGGCCTGCCGGTCGGACGCCGCGAGGCGGTGCTCGCCCCCGGCGTCCGCCTGGACGAGAGCACGCCGGGGTCCGGCCTCGGGCTTGCCGTCGTCCGGGACGTCGCCCGGCTGTACGGAGGCGACGTCCGCCTGACCGACTCCCCGCTCGGGGGGCTGCGGGCGGAGCTGTCGCTTCCACAGGCCGGGCACCGGGCGCGGCTGTCATGACGGCCCCGCGGACGAGCCGCTCGCCGGGTCAGTGCGCCAGCGGCTTCCAGCCGGTGTCGTCGAAGTGCTTGCCGTAGGCGTCGAGCGCCGTCACGACCTTCACCGCCCCGGCCTGGCGCTCGGCCCCCTTCATGCCCTCGACGCCCTCGTGGATCTGCGCCAGCACGATGTGCAGCTGCGCGTCGGCGGCGTCCGGCAGCTTGCAATTCTTCACGATCCGCTCGACCTGCGTCTCGATCGCCGCCGCCAGCTCGCCGTACCGGGCGGCGGGCAGCGTGTTCTTGTGGATCGGCTCCAGCGCTGCAGCCATGGCCGTCCGGATGCCCGACATCCCCGTGCGCAGGGACTCGTCGGTCGGCCACTTCCGGCCATGGTCGAGGGTCAGGGTCATGGCGCCGGCGTCGTGGGAATGATCGGCGGCGGCAAACACGGGGCCCGCGGCTCCAACAGCGAGGGCGGAAGCCAGAAGGACGGTGGCGAGGCGGGAGGTCGAACGCATGGGACAACTCCTTTGGGACGATGGAACGCGCGGGACGCGCGGATCGAGCCGGACGTTGTGCCCGCCACCTTACACCTCCCTTAAACGGTGCCGCTTTCCGGCACGCTCCGACGCGGCCGTGCATCCGCGGGCTGGGGCGCCTCCTTCGGGAAGGCCACCGTCACCGAAAGCCCCTGACCGCCGATCCCCTCGCCGAGCGTGAGGGCGGCGCCGTGCAGCGCGGCGATCCTCGCCGCGATGGAAAGGCCGAGGCCGCTTCCCGTCTCGCCACTGCCCGGCACCCGGTGGAAGCGGTCAAAGGCCCGTCCGCGCTCCGCCTCGGGAATGCCGGGGCCGTCGTCCGCCACCCGCAGCAGCACGCGCCCCTCCGCCACCACGACCGCCACGTCCACGCGTCCGCCGGGCGGGGTGTAGCGCACTGCGTTGTCCATCAGGTTGCGCGCCAGCACGCCCAGCAGGGCGGCGTCGCCCATCACCGTGGCCTCGGCAGCGCCGGTGTCGCCGACCAAGCCGAGGTCGACGCCTTTGCCGGCCGCCCACGGCGCCAGCCCGGCCACGCAGCCGCGGGCGGCTTCGTCCAGCCGGACGGGGGTCACGGGAAGGGCGGACTGCGGGTCGAGGCGGGCGAGGAGCAGGAGCTGCTCCACCAGCCGCGCCGCGCGATCGGCCCCCTCGACGACGCGGGCGATCGCCGCCCGCCGCCCGGCTTCCTCCGGCTCGGCCAGGGCGACCTGCGCATGGGTCTTGATGGCGGCAAGCGGCGTGCGCAGCTCGTGCGCGGCGTCGGCGGTGAAGCGGCGTTCCTTCTCCAGCAGCGCCCCGATCCGGGCGAACAGCCCGTCGAGCGCCCGCGCCACCGACCGCAGCTCGTCCGGCGCGCCGTCCGAGGCGAGCGCGTGGAGCGCGTCCGGATCGCGCCCGGCGACCTCGCGTGCGAAGGCGCGTAGCGGCGCCAGTCCCCATCCCACCGACAGCCAGACCAGCCCCGCCAGCACGGGCAGCGCAACGGCGAGGGGGTGCATCAGGTGGCTCACGACGCTGCCCGCCAGCGCGTCGCGGAGGTCGTGCCGCTCGGCAACCTGCACCGAGAGGCCGTGCGCGGGGTCGGTCAACGCGAAGGCGCGCCAGCGCACGCTGGCGCGCTCGATGTCGGCGAAGCCCTCGTCCACCGGCGCGAGCGGCCCGTCGGGCGCCCCGGCCGAGCGGCGCAGCACCCGGCCGGCCGCGTCCCGCACCTGGAAGAGGAGGACCCAGCCGTCGGCGTGCCCGGCGGGGGCCGATCCGGCGGGGGTGCCGCCGGGATCGACCGCCAGGAGTGCCGCGGACTGCCGCAGGTGGTCGTCGAGCATGGCCCCGATCGCGCGCCGGGCGTCCAGGTACGAGAAAAACGCCGTCGCCGTCCAGGCCAGCAGGACGGCGGCCGAGAGCAGCGTCAGCAGCCGGCGCCGCAGCGACGGGTTCACGCCGGCTCTTTCGGCACGAGGTAGCCGACGCCGCGCACGGTGCGGATCAGCTCCGGGTGGAGTTTCCGGCGCAGGCGGTGGACGTAGACCTCGATCGCGTTGCTCTCGACCTCGCCGCCCCAGCCGTACAGCGTGTCCTCAAGCTGCGCACGCGACAGCACCCGCCCGGCGTTGAGCAGGAGCGCCTCCAGGGTGGCGACCTCGCGCGGCAGGAGGTCCACGCGCTCGCCGTCCAGGGTCACCGTGCGGGTGGCCGGGTCCAGCGCGACGCGCCCGTGGCGGACCACGGGGGCGGCGACGCCCTTGGAGCGGCGGAGCAGGGCGCGCAGCCGGGCCTGGAGTTCCGCCAGATCGAACGGCTTGGCCAGATAATCGTCGGCGCCGGAATCCAGCCCGGCCACACGATCGCCGACGGCGCTGCGCGCGGTGAGCACCAGGACGGGGACCGGATTCCGGCGCGACCGCAGCCACCGCAGCAGCGACAGCCCGTCCATCTTCGGCAGGCCGAGGTCGAGGACCACCGCATCGTACGACGTCGTGCCCAGGGCGGCCTCGGCCTCCTCACCGTCCTGCGCCCAATCGGCGGTGACGCCGGCCTGTTCGAGGCCAGCCTGCACGCCGCTTCCGAGGAGCGGATCATCCTCCACCAACAGCACACGCATCCTCTGGTGCTCCCGTTCGGCGCCGATGATGACGAGTTAGTCGGCCTCGCTCGCCGAATGCGGCAGGACACGGCCGGTGGAGGCGTCGACCAGCCGCCCGACGATACGACCCGAGCGATCCAGCATGGCGAACTCGATGGCGTCGCCGCTGAACCCGACGCGCTGGATGGCGGTGAATTCGCCCGACGCCAGAGCCTGCCGGGCCGCGCGCGGAAGCAGGTCCAACTTCGGAGGGCTGGCGGTCCGCACGAGTGCCCGCAGGACGGAGCCGGCAACCCCGTCCGAGCTGGCCGTCTGCTCGACGATGATCCGTCCGGACCGCGGATCCACGTTCAGCCGCGACAAGGCTCCGCTGTCGAGGCGCACCCGGGCGAGGCAGGTCTCCGTTGCACACTCGATGGAGAGGACGCGTCCGTACCCCTCTCCGCTCAGATGCCGTGCGGCTTGGACGACGGGGACCGCCGCAGCGTCCAGGTCTCCGGCGACGGCATCCGGAGGCACGGCGATGGTGCCGGCCAGCAGCATCAGGCCGGCGGCGCCCAGGGAAAGCAGCGCGGTCGTGTCGTTATGGTGGTATTGTTTTGTCATGCCCGCCTCTCTGTCCGACGCTGAATTCCACGCGCCGATCCCATCGAGCGTGACTGAGGCGACCTGAGCGCAAGCTGAACGAAACGTTCATCTCGCGTTCATATCGGCATCGCAAGGCCGTTCAGCGACGGTTCAGGTGCGTCGCCGCATGGTCCGGCCCGATCCCGCCGCTGCGTTCGTCCATGCCCACGCTTCCACACGCCACAAACCTCCGACAAACGGCGGTCATTCCCCGGTCGACCCCGCGGAGGGAGAATCCCTGCCGGGCCTGCCCGCTCCTGCGCGAGGCGCTGCTGCTCGACCACGCGGAGTGCGGCCTCGCCACCATGGCCGCCCTTGATTCCCTGCTGCTGCCTGACGACACGCTGCTGGCCGAGGCCGGCACGTCGATCACGCATTTGCACCTGATCCGCAGCGGGCTGGTGGCGCTGATGCGCGACCTGCCGGATGGATCGCGCCGCATCCTGCGCCTGCTGAAGCCCGGCGACATCATCGGATTGGAGGGCTTGACCGGCGCGCCGCAGCCACACCGGGCCGTCGCCCTGCGCGAGAGCGCGCTGTGCCGGGTGCCAGTCGGCGCGGTGCAGGAGGCGGCCGACGCCTCACCCGCCTTTGCCCGGCGCCTGCTGGACCACTGGCGGACGGCCCTCGAACGCGCCGACATGGTCATCCTTGACTTCGGTCACGGCAGCGCCCGCCAGCGGGTCGCCCGGCTCCTGCTGTTCCTGGCCGCGCCAAGCGATGGCCGCTGCGCGACCTTCAGGCGCGGCGACATGGCGGCGGTCCTCGACCTCGCGCCGGAGACGGTCAGCCGGGTCCTCACCGGGTTCCAGCGCGGCGGCATCCTCGTCAAGCGCGATCCCAACCACTTCCAGGCCGACCGCGCCGCGCTGCGGGCGGAGGCGGAGCTGCCATAAGGCCGCTCCCACATCACAGGACCGTTGCCATGCCCAATGAAAAGCAGTCGGTCGCCCTGACCTCGATGGTCGCGAGCGCCGGGATGACCATCGGCAAGCTCACCGTCGGCCTCGCCACCGGAAGCCTCGGCGTTCTCTCCGAGGGCGTGCACAGCCTCCTCGACTTCGTCGCCACCGCGATGACCTACGCCGCCGTCCGGGTGAGCGACGCGCCGCCGGACGAGAACCATCCCTACGGCCACGGCAAGGTGGAGAGCGTCGCCGCGCTGGCCGAGACCGCGCTGCTCTTCCTGACCAGCGCCTGGATCGTGTTCGAGGCCGTCCAGCGCCTGCTCGGCCCGCACGTCGAGGTCGAGGCGACCTGGTGGTCGGTCGGCGTGGTCGTCGCCTCCATCGTCATCGACGCCTTCCGGGCGCGGGCGCTGTCGCGGGTGGCCAAGGAGACCAACAGCCAGGCCCTGGAGGCGGACGCGCTGCACTTCTCGTCGGACATCCTCAGCTCCTCGGTGGTCCTCGTCGGGCTCGGGCTGGTGTGGCTCGGCTACCCGAAGGGCGATCCCATCGCCGCCATCGGCGTGGCGCTGTTCGTCTGCCTGGCCGGCTACCGCCTGGGGCGGCGCACCATCGACACCCTCATCGACGCCGCCCCCGTCGGCGCCACGGAGCGGGTGCGCGAACTGGCCACCGCCGTCCCCGGCGTCGCCGGGGTGTGCAGTGTCCGCGTCCGTCCGGGCGGCAGCACGCTGTTCGTCGACCTCGATCTCCTGGTCAGTCGCCTGCTGCCGCCGGGGCGGGTAGCCGAGGTGCAGGAGGCTGTCGCCGCCGCCATCCGTGCCGCCATGCCGGAGGCCGAGCCGCGCGTGCGGACGCAGCCGCTCGCGCTCGACGACGAGACCGTCGCCGAACGCGTGGCCGCCATCGCCGGCCATCTCGGCCGCGCCGTCCACCACATCACGGTGCAGCGTGTCGGCGACTCGTGGTCGGTCGCCTACGATCTTGAAACCGACGGGAGCATGCCGCTGGCCGAGGCGCACGCTCTAGCGTCGGAACTGGAGGCGGCGATCCGCGCCGAGTTGGGCGACGCCGTCGAGGTGGAGACGCACATCGAGCCGCGTGGCGGTCACCCCGTGCACAGCCGCGACGCCGATCCGGCGACGCTGGAAACGATCCGTGCCCAACTGGCGGAAGCGGCCATGACCACGCCCGGTCTCCAGGACGTCCACGCTCTGCGGGTCCGCGAGGCGGATGGGCGGCTTTATGTCGTCTTCCATTGTCACGCCGACGCCGCTATGCCGGTGGCCGACGCGCACGAGGCGATCGACCGGGTGGAGCGGCGGGTCCGCTCGTCCTGGCCGGCGATCCTGCGCATCGTCGGCCACGCCGAACCGGCCCACGGGGCGGCGTGACGAAGACTGACCACGGAAGGAAGGATGGTTCCGTTGACCCAGTGCCCCTGCGGCTCCGGCCACGCGTTCGAAGACTGCTGCGGCCCGATCATCGCGGGCACCCCCGCGCCCACGGCCGAGGCGCTGATGCGCTCGCGCTACACCGCCTACGCGCGCGGCGACCTCGACCACCTCGAGCGCACCCACGCCCCGGAGATCCGCGACGACTTCAACCGCGCCGAGGCGGAGCGGGTGGCCGGCGAGGCGGACTGGCAGGGCCTGGACGTGCTGAACGCCGAGGAGGCGGAGGACGGCACCGCCACGGTGGAGTTCCGCATCCGCTTCCGCCGCGACGGCCAGGACCTCGCCCACCACGAACGCGCCAGCTTCCGCTGCGAGGACGGGCGGTGGCTGTACGTTCAGGGCGAGGTCAATCCGAAATCGCCGCCGCGCCACGTGGTCAAGATCGGCCGCAACGACCCGTGCCCCTGCGGGTCCGGCAAGAAGCACAAGAAGTGCTGCGGCGCCTGAGCCACGGACGGGGAGAGCGCGCATGGAACAGCGGTTCGCCTGCACGGCGTGCGGTGCCTGTTGCCACGGCTGGCTGCCGCTGACGCTCGACGACGCGGTGGCGTACGCCGGGCGTTTCCCGCTGGCGATGGTGTGGACGCCGCTGCGCCAGGGCGCCAAGGCGTTCGCGCACACGGCGCGCCTGGGCACCACGGTGCGGCTGCGCGACCGCAAGACGCTGGCCGTGACCATCGCGCCGACCGCCTACATCCCGCCATCGTTCCCCTGTCCCGAGCTGGCCGCCGACGGCCGCTGCGCCATCCACGCGGACAAGCCGTCGCGCTGCCGCACCATGCCGTTCTACCCCTACCGCGAGGAGGCCGACCAGGCGGACATGCTGGTGCCGCGCAAGGGCTGGGCGTGCGACACCTCGGCGGCGGCGCCGGTGGTCTACCGCGACCGCGTCGTCGTCGAGCGCACCGACTTCGACCGCGAGCACGAGCAGCTCCAACGCCAAGCCCCCATCCTGCGCGGCTACGCCGACTACGCGCTGAAGTACATGCCGTGGATCCTCGACAGCTTGGCCAAGGCGGCGGCGCGGCCGGCGGCCGGCGGGGTGGTGACCAGCCTCAGCTCGTTCCTGACCGCGACGCGGCGGCCGGACGCGGCGGCCCTGGCGGCCGGGCAGCAGCCGGTGCTGGCCGCCTTCGCAGAGCGGACGTCAGGGGATCCGGCGCTGGCCGACTACCACCGCAACTACGTCGCCTGGGGCAAGGAGATGGCCAGCATCGCCCGCCAGGCGGCGTCGGCGGAGGCGTGCTAGGCGATCCTCAGTCGACGATGTCGAGCACGCTCCGCCATCCACGCGGTTTGCCGTGCTTGTCATGATGCTCCGCGTGGCCGTGGTGGTCGCCCCACGGGCGCTTCCCGTGCCTGTGGTCTTCGTGGTGACCACCATGCGGCGGCGCTGCGGACCAAGGGGACGGCGCCGGGCCGCTCGGCTGACGATCCCTTGGCAGGAACGATGCCGGCTCCGGAGCAGCCTGTCGCTCCCGCTCGACGGCGAGAATCTTGTCGAGTTCTCCCCGGCCCAACCAGACGCCCTGGCACTCGGAACAGACGTCGAACTCCACACCGTGACGGAGCACGGCGGTCATTCCCGTCTTGCAGTTCGGACAGATCAGCAGCGACATCTCAGGGCTCCATTGGGAGGATCCGGATCGAACGCCTCGTCGGTCAATGACCGATGGAAGGCCATGTGGCACTCGCCGCATTCCTTCTGCGTCGCGGCGTGGGTGACGGGCGGCACGCGCTCCATCTCGTTGGCCCAGGCGCTGGAGACGGCGGTGGCGGCGAGCAGGAGGACGGCGGCGGTGACGATGCGCAGATGGGTGGGGCGCAGATGGGTGGGGCGCAGGGGCATGGGATCCTCCCTCAGGCGGCCAGCGCCGCCGGCCGCAGGGCGGCGTAGCGGCTGGCGAAGAACAGCAGCGGGTCGCCGTTGCGGTGCTCGAAGCGCTCGACCCGGCCCAGGAACATTAGGTGGTCGCCGGCCTCGAACACGTGTTCGACCGTGCATTCGAACCGCGCCAGCGCGTCGTGCAGCAGCGGCATCCCACCGCCGCCCGGCTCCCACCCCACCCCGGCGAAGCGGTCCTCGGCACGCGAGGCGAAGCGGTCGGACAGCGCCTGCTACCCGGATGCCAGGACGTTGACGGCGAAGCGCGGCGATTCGAGGAACAGCGGCAGCAGGGCGGAGCGCTGCATCAGCCCCCACAGCACCAGCGGCGGGTCGAGCGAGACCGAGCTGAACGAGTTGACGGTCAGCCCCACCGGGGCGCGATCGGGGGCGAGGGTGGTGACCACCGCCACGCCGGTGGCGAAGCGGCCGAAGGCGATGCGCAGGGCGCGGGGGTCGATGCTGTGGGTCATGGCGGGCTCGTTCACTGGCCGGACAGGTAGGTGATGAAGTCGCCCTTCTCCTGCGCCGTGCAGGCGCAGCCGAGGACGTTCGGGCAGTCGCGCTCGAAGCGCTTTTCCACCTCGGCCGGGTCGGTGAAGCGCTTGGGCACCACCGACACCGCCATCGGCGGGATGTCGCGGCCGGTCTTGTAGTGGCGGCCGGTGGCGGTCGGGGTCTGGGTGTGGCAGGCGGCGCAGGCGTTGGTCTCCGCCTTGCCGCCGGCGTGCGGGCCGAGGTAGAGGGCGCGCCCGCGCTCGGCCGAGAAGCCGGCGAAGCCGGGCGTCTCCTTGGCCGCCTGGGCGGCCAGCGTGTCGAGCAGGGCGGCGCGCGGGCCGCCCGCGGCGAAGGCGGAGCCGGCGGCCAGCGCGGCCGCCGCGGCGAGGATCAGGGGAAGCTTCATGGGTGCGGGTTTCCGTATCGGGTCAGGCGGTGGCGCCGAGCGGGCGGGGCCGCTTCAGGCGATGCAGGGCGAGGACCACGGCGCTGTGGCCGACGACGATCCACAGCGCGATCTCGCCCAGCGCCTCGTGCAGGTCCTCCACCAGGGTGACGAAGTCGGCGACGGCGCCGGTCAGCGCGGTGGCGCCGACGCCGACCAGCAGCGCCGCGGCCATCCAGGGGATCAGCGGGCTGCGGCCGGCGCGGGCCTGCGAGTCGCCGGCGGCCAGCCGCACGATCCAGCGGCGCAGGTCCTCGGTCGAGGGGCGGGGGAAGCGCAGCGGGCTGCCGTCGGCCGCCGTCAGCCCGGCGATGACGCGCGCCGCCAGCGCCGCCAGCGCGGCGTAGCCGGAGAAGACGTGCATGCGGTAGGTGTCCTCGTCCCCGGTCAGGTAGGCGACCAGGAAGGCGCCGGACAGCGTGG
>NZ_LGQZ01000033.1 GCF_003116015.1 Azospirillum sp. TSO22-1 | reverse complement strand
CGTCCCGGTTGAGCCCGGCGGCGCGAGCGTCTAAAAGACCCGGGTCCTCCCCGGCACCCGGAGCCTCGACCGCCATGCCCACCGACCGCCTGATCCTGCGCCGCCCCGACGACTGGCACGTGCACCTGCGCGACGGCGCCATGCTGAAGGCGGTCCTGCCCTTCACGGCGCGCCAGTTCGGCCGCGCCATCGTGATGCCGAACCTGAAGCCGCCGGTGGTCACCGCCGCCGACGCCCGCGCCTACCGCGAGCGGATCCTGGCCGCGCTGCCGGACGGCTTCGCCTTCACGCCGCTGATGACCGCCTACCTGACCGACACCACCGACGCCGACGACATCGCGCGGGGTGCTGCCGAGGGTGTGTTCGCGGCCGTGAAGCTCTACCCCGCCAACGCCACCACCAACAGCGCGCACGGCGTCACCGACCTCTGCAAGGTCGAGGGCGTGCTGGAGCGCATGGCCGGGATCGGCCTGCCCCTGCTGATCCATGGCGAGGTCACCGACCAGTCCGTGGACGTCTTCGACCGCGAGGCGGTGTTCATCGACACCGTGCTGGCCCCGCTGCTGGAGCGCCATCCCACGCTCCGCGTCGTGCTGGAGCACGTGACGACCGAGGAGGCGGTGACGTTCGTGCGCTCGCAGGCCGCCTCCGGCCGCCTCGGCGCCACCATCACCGCGCACCACCTGCTGATCAACCGCAGCCACCTCTTCCAGGGCGGCATCCGCCCGCACCTCTACTGCCTGCCCATCGCCAAGCGCGAGAAGCACCGCCGCGCCCTCGTGGAAGCAGCGATCTCCGGCGAAGGCCCGTTCTTCCTCGGCACCGACACCGCCCCGCACACGGTGATCGCCAAGGAGACCGCCTGCGGCTGCGCCGGCTGCTTCACCGCCGCCAACGCGCTGGAACTGTATGCCTTGGCCTTCGAGAAGGCCGGCGCACTGGACAAGCTGGAGGCCTTCGCCAGCCTGAACGGCCCGCGCTTCTACCGCCTGCCGGTCGCCGAGGAGAAGGTGGTGCTGGAGCGCACCCCCGGTCCAGTGCCGGACATCATCCTGCTGCCCGAGGGCGACGGCGTCCTGCCCTTCAAGAGCGGCGAGACGCTGCCCTGGCGGTTCGCCGGCGGGGTCTAGAACAGGCTCCCCTGGGCCGGCGCCCGCACCGCCTTCTTCGGCTCGGCCTTCGGGGACTCGGCGGGCTTCGACTTGGCGGCCTTGGGCGGAGGCTCCGCTGTCGGCGCCCCGCCTTCCACCGTCGCGGCCGCGCTCCCATCGTGGAACTGCAGGGTGACCGCCAGCCCCGGCGTGGCCCCGGCCGCCTCGGTCACCGGCCTGCCGTCCGCCCCCCGCACCACCGCGTAGCCGCGCTTCAGCACGCCCTCGTAGGAGTAGCTCTCCAGCAGCTGGCCCAGCGCCTGGACCCGCACCGCCCGCTCCTCGACCAGCTTGCCGTAACCGCGTTCGACCCGCGGCGCCAGGTCGGCCAGCCGCCGCCCACCCTCGCCGATCTTGATCGCCGCCGGCCGGATCGACAGCCGCCCGGCGACCCGCTCGAATTTCCCTTCCGCGGCCACCACGGCGTGCCGCAGCGCGCCGGCCAGCGCCCGCGACTCGGACGCCAAGCGCGCCTCCGCCTGCGCCAGCTTCTCGCGCGGGTGCCGCAGTTTGGCGCCCAGTTCGCCGACCCGCGTCCGCCGCCGCTCGACCAGCCCGCGCACCGCCATGCCCAGCCGCTCCGCCCGGTCGTCGAGGCGTTGCGCGTGCCCCTCCAGCAGCGAGCGCGGATCGCCCAGCCCGCGCGCCAACCCTTCCACCCGGGTCCGCCGCTCGGCGATCCAGCGGTGGGCGCTGGCCATCAGCCGGCGCTCGTCGTCCATCACCTGGGCCAGCAGTTCGGCCCGCACCGGCACCGCCATCTCGGCCGCCGCGGTCGGCGTGGGGGCGCGCTTGTCGGAGGCGAAGTCGATCAGTGTGGTGTCGGTCTCGTGGCCGACCGCCGAGATCAGCGGAATGCGGCTGGCCGCCGCCGCGCGCACCACGACCTCCTCGTTGAAGGCCATCAGGTCCTCCAGCGAGCCGCCGCCGCGCGCGACGATCAGCAGGTCCGGCCGCGGCACCCGGCCGCCCGGCTCCAGCCGGTTGAAGCCCGCGATGGCGGCGGCCACCTGCGCCGCCGCACCGTCTCCCTGCACCGCCACCGGCCACAGCAGCACCCGGCACGGGAAGCGGTCGTTCAGGCGGTGCAGGATGTCGCGGATCACCGCACCGGTCGGCGAGGTGACGACGCCGATGACCTCCGGCAGGAAGGGGATGGGCTTCTTGCGGCCCTGGTCGAACAAGCCTTCGGCGGCGAGGCGCCGCTTGCGCTCCTCCAGCATCTTGAGGAGAGCGCCCTCGCCGGCCAGCTCCATCGTCTCGATGATCAGCTGGTATTGCGAGCGGCCGGGGTAGGTGGTGACCCGGCCGGTGACGATGACCTCCAACCCCTCCTCCGGGGCGACCGCCAGCTTGGACACGGTGCCGCGCCAGCACACCGCCTCGATCACCGCGGTCTCGTCCTTGAGCCGCAGGTAGCAGTGCCCCGAGCTGTGGCGCTTGGGCTGCGAGATCTCGCCGCGTACGCGCACGAATCCGTAGGTGTCCTCGATGGTCCGCTTCAGCGCCCGCGCCAGGTCGCCGACCGAGAATTCCGGGAGGTTGGAGCCGGGGCGCGGCGGCTCGGCGATGAGGGGGGTGCTATCCAGGTCTTGAGTCATGGTCGCGCCATGATACAAGGCTGCCGGTCGGCAACAAGCATGGAAGGACGGGGTCCCATGAAAGTCCTGGTCGTCGGGTCGGGTGGGCGCGAGCACGCGCTGTGCTGGGCCATCAAGCGCTCGCCGCTGTGCGACCGGCTGTACTGCGCCCCCGGCAATGCCGGCATCGCCGAGGTCGCCGAGTGCGTCGCCATCGGCGCCGAGGACGTGGACGGCATCCTGCGCTTCGCCAAGGACAACGCCATCGACTTCGTGGTGGTCGGGCCGGAGGGGCCGCTGGTGCTCGGCCTCGTCGATAAGCTGGAGGCCGCCGGCATCAAGGCCTTCGGCCCCAGCGCCGCGGCGGCGGAGCTGGAGGGCTCCAAGGGCTTCATGAAGGACCTGCTGGCCAAGTACGGCGTGCCGACCGCCTTCTACCAGCGCTTCACCGACGCCGACGCCGCCAAGGCCTACGTCCGCCAGCACGGCGCCCCGATCGTGGTGAAGGCCGACGGTCTGGCCGCCGGCAAGGGCGTCACCGTGGCGCGCAGCGAGGAGGAGGCCTTCGCCGCCATCGACGAGGCGCTGGTGGGGGGCCGCTTCGGCTCCGCCGGCGCCGAGATCGTGGTGGAGGAGTTCCTCGACGGCGAAGAGGTCAGCTTCTTCGCCCTGGTGGACGGCGCCACCGCAGTGCCCCTGGCCTCGGCGCAGGACCACAAGGCGGTGGGCGACGGCGACACCGGGCCGAACACCGGCGGCATGGGCGCCTACTCCCCCGCCCCCGTCCTGACGCCGGACCTCGAGGCCCGCGTCATGCGCGAGATCGTCGAGCCGACGGTGCGCGGCCTCGCCGCCGAGGGGCGGCCGTTCAAGGGCGTGCTGTTCGGCGGCCTGATGATCGTCCGCGGTGCGGACGGCAAGCCGGTGCCGAAGACGCTGGAGTTCAACGTGCGCTTCGGCGACCCGGAGTGCCAGACGCTGATGGCCCGTTTCAAGTCCGACGTGCTGGCCGCCCTGCTGGCGTCCCGCGACGGCACGCTGAAGCCGGAGGACGTGCAGTGGCACGACGCGGCGGCGCTGTGCGTCGTCATGGCCGCCCAGGGCTATCCCGGCGACTACCTCAAGAACACCGAGATCAGGGGCCTGACGGAGGCCAACGCGGTGGAGGGCGCCACCGTCTTCCACGCCGGCACCAAGGCGGACGGCGGCCGCGTGCTGGCGACCGGCGGGCGCGTGCTGGGCGTCACCGCAACGGCGCCGACCGTCCGGGAGGCGCAGGCGAGGGCCTACCAGGCGGTGGACCGGATCCAGTGGCCGGAGGGCTTCTGCCGGCGCGACATCGGCTGGCGGGCGGTGGAGCGCTGAGGCGACCCGGACGCTACGGGACCGCCGGCTCGACAGCCGGGCATTCCGATGACTGTTCGGCCGGCGGCAAGCGGATGATGACGGTCGTGCCATGGCCGTCCCGGCTGTCGATGGCGATGTCGCCGCCGAGCGGGCCGACCACCGCGCTGTGGACGATGGACAGGCCCAGCCCCCGGCTCCCACCGATGTGGCCGTCGGTGTAGAAGGGGTCGAACACGTGCTCCAGGTGCTCGGCGCGGATGCCGCATCCGTCGTCGGCGATGGTCAGCACCGTGCCGCCCTCCCCGTCCGTCCCGGCCCGCACCGTCACGGTTCCGCGGCGGCCGTCGGGAAAGGCGTGCTGCACGGCGTTGCCGACGGTCTGGTAGAGGACGGTTTCCAGAAGGTTCGGGGTGCCCTGGACCGTCAGGCCGGCGGGCGCCTCGACCACCAACGCGATGCCCGGCGGCATGCTCGTCGCCAGGAACGGCCGGATGCCGGCCAGGAACCGGCCGAGATCCATGGCGATGACCGGTTCGTCGGCATTGGTCTCCAGTTGCTTGAACGCGTCGATGAGGCGCGCCGTCAGCCGGGCGTTGTCGAGGACGAGGGCGCTGGCCTCGCCGGCCGTCTGCAGGAACCGCGCGAGGTCGGAGCGGCGCAGGCTGCCGTCCGCCACGGTCCGGGAGAACCGTTCGGTGCGGTCGGCGAGGTGGCTGGACGCGCCCACCAGCGTGCCGATAGGGGTGTTCAACCGGTGCGCCACCCCGGCCACCAGCCGGCCGAGCGCCGCCGTCTTCTCTGCCTTCACCAACTGCGCCTGCGTCGCCTTCACGGTCGCGTAGGCGGCCGCCAGCTCCCGGTGGGTGCGCCGCAGATCCTCATGCGATCGTGCGAGGTTTCGTTCCAGCAGGAACGCCCGCCGCCACTGCCGCTCCAGCGTGCGGCTGCCCAGCAGCGCGAGGCCGCAGACCACGCCGATGATGGCCAGGCGCGCCGTCAGGTTCACCGTCTCCAGGCCAGCCATCGGCATATGGATGGTCGCCATCGCCACCGCCATGGTGCCGAGCATGAGCACCAGGGGCCGCCCGAACGACAGCGGGCTGAACAGCAGGAAGGCGATCACCAGCGCGGTCATCACGAACTGCGACTGGACGGCGATTCCGGCGAAGGCGTTGACCATGAAGGCGCTCCCCGCCAGGAAGCCCGCTCCGGTCAGCGCGTGCAGGTGGGCGCTGCTGGCGCGCAGGAACGACATGGCGAACAGGGCGGTGAAGCACAGGAGGCCGCCGAACCGGTAGGGCAGCCCAGCGCGGACGAGGTCAGGCACCACGTTCCAGTCGAGGAAGATCCGGACGGTCTGGGCGACCAGGATGAACGCGGCGATGAAGCGGACGACCATCCGGTCGCGTTGCCGCGCCCGGTCCTGGTAGATCGTTGCGTCGTCGCCCTGCAGGCGCGGGAGGTCGACGAGCAAGAATCGTGGTCGCATCACCCTTCGCGGCGCCTTGTGAAGACCGGAGTTTCGACGGAACGGGATCATACGTGGTCAAGCCAGGGCTGGACAATGCCGATGCCTAGGCCCCGCCCCGCCGCTCCCGGAAGAAGCCTCTGAGGAGATCCGCCGCCCGCGTCTCGTCGATGCCGCCGTAGACGTCCGGGGCGTGATGACAGGTCGGCTGGGTGTAGAAGCGCGGGCCGTGCTCCACCCCTCCCCCCTTCGGGTCGTAGGCGCCGAAATAGACCCGGCGCAGGCGCGCGAAGCTGATCGCCGCGGCGCACAGCGCGCAGGGCTCCAGCGTCACGTAGAGGTCGAGGCCCGGCAGCCGCGGCTCGCCTAGCGCGGCGCAGGCCTCGCGGATCGCCAGCACCTCGGCGTGGGCGGTGGGATCCTTCAGCTCCTCGGTGCGGTTGCCGGCGCGGCCGAGCACGGCGCCGGTCGCCGGATCCACCAGCACGGCGCCGACGGGGACCTCGCCGCGCGCCGCGGCGGCTTCGGCCTCGGCCAGGGCGAGGGACATGGGGGATGCGCTGGACATGGCGGCGACCCTGCCCCGCGGCAATCCGCCGGTCAAGGCCGGGTTGATCCGGACGACGTTCGGGATCAAGCTCACACGACAGAACCGTCACGACGGAGGACGCGCGCCATGGAAAACCACGTCTACAAGAAGGTCGAGATCGTCGGCACCTCGGACGTCTCCATCGACGAGGCGATCAAGAACGGCATCGACCGCGCCTCCAGGACGCTGAAGCACGTGGACTGGTTCGAGGTGCTGGAGACCCGCGGCAACGTCCGCGGCGGCAAGGTGGCGCAGTTCCAGGTGGTGATGAAGGTCGGCTTCCGCCTGGAAGAGTAGGCTCCTTCCGCCATTGCGGGCGGGCACGGCAGGCCCTATGGTCCGTGCCCATGGACACCTCCTCCGACACCACTTCGCCGCTCGAGGGATCGGGCGGCGAGCGCATCGCCAAGCGGCTGGCGCGGGCCGGCCTGTGCTCGCGCCGCGACGCCGAGCGCTGGATCGCCGAGGGCCGCGTCGCGGTCAACGGCAGGACGCTCGACAGCCCGGCCTTCGTGGTCCGGCCCGGCGACGACGTGATCGTCGACGGCAAGCCGGTGCCCGAGCCGGAGCCGACGCGCCTGTGGCGCTACCACAAGCCGGCCGGGCTGGTCACCACCGCCCGCGACGAGAAGGGCCGCGCCACCGTCTTCGACAAGCTGCCGGAGGGCATGCCGCGCGTGGTGTCGGTCGGCCGCCTCGACCTCACCACCGAGGGGCTGCTGCTGCTGACCAACGACGGCGAGTTGGCGCGCTTCCTGGAGCTGCCGGCCACCGGCTGGACGCGGCGCTACCGCGTGCGCGTGCACGGCGCGGTGGACGAGGCGCGGCTGGCCGGACTCGCCAAGGGCGTCACCATCGACGGCGTCCAGTACGGCCCGATCGAGGCGGCGCTCGACCGCGTGCAGGGCTCCAACGCCTGGCTGACGGTCGCCATCAAGGAAGGCAAGAACCGCGAGATCCGCAAGGTCATGGAAAGCCTGGAGCTGACCGTGAACCGCCTGATCCGCACCGCCTACGGCCCCTTCCAGCTCGGCAAGCTGCCGGAGGGCGAGGTGGAGGAGGTGCCGAAGCGCGTGGTCAAGGACCAGGTCGCCGGCTTCTTCACCCAGCGCGACGGCGCGCCCGAGCCGCCGAAATCGGCCGGCGGCACCGCCAAGGCGGCGCCCCGGGTGGCCAACCGCGGCCCGCACAAGGCCGGACCGAAGCCGGAACCGAAGGTGGTCAACAGCCCGATCCGCGCGCCCAAGGCGAAGCCGAAGGCGGCCGACGTCGCCGACGCCGAGACGGCCGAACGGCCGGCCCGCAAGGCCGACGCGCGCCCGCACGGCGAGCGCGCCGGCCGGCCGGCCGGCAAGCCCGTGGGCGGCAAGCCGAGCGCCCCGGCACGCCGTTCGGAGGAGCGCGGCGACCGTGGCGACCGGCCCTTCGGAAAGAGCGAGCGCGCCGCGAAGCCGGCCGGCAAGCCGGCACGGCGTCCCGACGAGCGCGGCGAGCGGCCGTTCGAAAAGGGCGAGCGTACCGCAAAACCCGGTGGCAAGCCGGCACGGCGCCCCGACGAGCGCGGCGAGCGGCCGTTCGGCAAACCGACAGGCGGCAAACCGACAGGCGAGCGTGCCGGCCGGCCGGCCGGCGCGTCGGCGGACAAGCCGGCGGGCCCGACGCGTGGCCGCCCGCAGGGCGAACGGTCGGCGAAGCCGGGCGGCAAGCCGGAGCGGAGTGGCCCGCCCCCGGGCGGCGGCGCCCGGAACGGCGGTCCGCGCAACGATGGTCCGCGTGGCGGTGGCTCCCGCGGCGGAGCCGGAGGCAGCGGCCGTGCGGATCGTCGCCGGTAGGCACCGCGGGCGACGGCTGCAGGCGCCGGCCGGACGCGACACCCGGCCGACCACCGACCGCACCCGCGAGACCATCTTCAACATCCTGGCGCATTCCGGCTGGGGGCCGGACGGCGGCTCCCCGGTCGAGGGCGCCGTGGTGGTGGACACCTTCTGCGGCACCGGCGCGCTGGGGCTGGAGGCGCTGTCGCGCGGGGCGGAGCGGGCGTCCTTCCTCGACCTCGGCCGCGGCGCGCTCGACGCCGTGCGCGCGAACGTCGCCGAGCTGGGAGAAGCCGGGCGGACCGCCGTGCTGCGCGCCGACGCCACCAAGCCGCCGCCGGCGCGGGAGCCGGCGACCCTCGTCTTCCTCGATCCCCCCTATGGCCAGGACCTCGCCCCCAGGGCGCTGGCGGCGCTGGCCCGCGCCGGCTGGCTGGCGCCCGGCGCCGTGGCGGTGGTCGAGGAGGAGGCCGGCGCCGTGGTCGAACCGCCGGAGGGCTTCGCGTTGCTGGAAGACCGGCGGTATGGCGACACGCGGGTTCTGTTCCTGGTGTACGAGGCGTAGATGGCGTGGATCTATCTGCTCATCGCCGGCCTGCTGGAGACGGGCTGGGCGATCGGGCTGAAATACACCGAAGGCTTCTCCCGGCTGTGGCCGTCGCTGGCCACCGTGGCGGCCATGGCGGTGAGCTTCCTGTTCCTGTCGCTGGCGCTGAAGACGCTGCCGGTCGGCACCGGCTACGCCGTGTGGACCGGTATCGGGGCGGTTGGCACGGTGATCCTCGGCATCGTCCTGTTCGGCGAGCCGGCATCGCTGGCGCGGATGGCCTGCATCGGGCTGATCGTCGCCGGAATCCTCGGGCTCAAGCTGGTCGGCCCGGACTGAGCGGCCGGTGAATGGAACGCTGTGGAACACTCTGAAACAGTGTGCGGGGCGTGTTCAGTTCACATCCCCCGGCTGCGGACACACCTCCGGTGTCTGCGACTATAATCCTATATCGCGATTCCCAGCCCGTCAACCGCCGAATCCGGGGTAATCATCTGAACCGATCCCCTTTCCTGCCGAGCGGCGCGTTGCCCGCTGGACACGAAGTGAAACATGCGGAAATTCAGTCGCTTATCCGTCATCCCCGCGAAGGCGGGGATGACGGCCCAAAAAGGTCCGGAGCGAATCCGGAGACTTGCTTTAGGAGCCGTTCACGCCGCACTGCGGCGCAGGCCGTGGACGATCTCCAGGTAGTCGGGGTGTTCCGGCGTCAGCCAGCCGTGGCGGACCAGGAAGTCGAGCACCACGAGGTTCACGTTGAACTTCCAGTCCAGCGTGTCGTGCACCGACGCCGCCACCTTATCGAGCGGCCAGCGCTCGAACGTCTCGACCTCGCCGTCGGTGTTGCGCGGCTCGAAGTCCGGAGGCAGTTCCAGGTCGTAGAGGAACAGCGTGTCCGGCTTCAGGCCGTGCTCGTTCTCCATCAGGTAGGTCACGGCGCCGACCGGGACGGCCTGGGCGATCAGCTCGGGGCCGATGCCGGCCTCCTCCTCGGCCTCCTTGACGAGGTTCTCGGCCAGCGTCAGGCCGATGGGCTGACCGCCGGCGATCAGGTTGTCGAGCTGGCCCGGCGCCACGCCGCGGTCCATGGCGCGGCGGCCGACCCACAGCTCCAGCCCGGCGGGCGTGCGGACGAAGCCGTTGACGTGCAGGCCGTAGGCGGCGATGCCGAAATGCGCCACCACCGCGCGGTCGATGCGGGCCAGCGGCTCCACGCCCCATCTCGGCAGCACCGGGTAGAACTCGCCGCGCAGCTTGCGCGCCAAGCCCTTCTCGACGACGTAGGCGGCGGCGTGCGCCAGCACGGCGGAGCGCGCCTCGAAGTCGCGCACCTCCGGCGCCAGGGTGACGCGGCCGGCGCTCACCACGAAGCCGGGGTCGACGTCCGGCAGCTCCTCGGCGAGCGCGTGGCGGATCCAGCCGATGCGGACGCCGTCCACCTCGAACGGGCGGTAGGCGCTGAAATCGTGCGTGTTGCAGGCACGGATGCGGTCGAGGAAGGACATGGCAGCGAGTTTAGGGCCGCCGCGCCGCCGCGCAATACTCCTTGCAGCACAGGCCGGGTGGTTGCAATTCCGCGGTTGCGTGGCGTACACCAATTTCGGGCACCGGTTTCAGGAGGCGGGTGATGGCGGGCACGGCGTTCGGCGACTTTTCGGTGCTGGTCATCGAGGACGAGGCGTTTACCCGCATGGTGCTCGCCAAGATGCTATCGACCCTCGGCTTCAGGGCCGTCCACCAGGCGCAGGACGGCGAGAGTGGGCTGGCCGCCGTGCGCACCCACGCCCCCGACGCCGTGATCTGTGACGTCGAGATGGCGCCGATGGACGGGCTGGGCTTCCTCAAGGCGCTGCGCGCCAGCGACGACGCGCGCCACAAGGAGCTTCCGGTGGTGTTCATGACCAACCGCGTCGATGAAGGGCGGGTGGCGGAGGCCCGCGGCCTCGGCGCCGACACCTTCCTGGTTAAGCCGGCGACGCCCGACGCCCTGCGGCAGACGCTGGGCGAGCGGCTGGGCTGAGCCGCCATCCACGCCCCATCCACGCCCCGCATGGGCCCGACTGTGGCGCGGATCACATACCCGTCCGACAAAATGCGTTGTCCTGGCGTGGCGCACGGGCCACCCCGAAGGGACAGGCGGACCGACCTCGACCTTAACCTTTCGCATGCACCCCAATGCGCTGTGCCCGCACGCGTTGTTGGCATGGGATAAGACACCCCATCTCTCTTAGGGATGGGCGGATCAATGGGTACCGACTGTGCGTTCATGTCGTGGGAGAAGCCGGTGCTTCGGGCCGGCATCCTCAGGCTTGGCAGGGAGTTGTTAACGATTGGTCCTAAAGCTGGTGGTTATCCTTAGCGCACACAGCGTCTGACGGTGCGCGGCGGCTCTGGAGGATGATGGCGTGACCTGTGGCGCCAAAGACACTCTGAAGGAGCGGTGCACGGGGGTCTCCCCCGGTGCCGGGAGACGGCTACGGCCGGCGTTCCCGGCGGGCTCGGCCGGTGGGCGGGGCACCCGACGGACGGCATATCGGCCGCCGGGCAGGCCTTCCGAACCGAACAGCACTCCCGAACGCCTGGAAAGCCTTGAACCGGGCATTACATTGAAAGTGGGCGCCCCTGCGGGTCCGCTGGGATTTGACGGCAATCACGTAAGTCTGGGCTTCGACGGTGAGCGGGGTCGGCACGGGGCTTGTCCAACCGTGTCCGCCCTTGGAACGCGGTGTCTTCCGTCTGCGCCGGGGTACGGCCGCACAGGAGGATCCGACGCATCGGACTAGGAATACGGAGCGAGGCATGTTCCCGAGCGACGAACTGTTCACCCGCTACGCGCAGTCCTACGAGGGGCGCCGTGAGCACGAGATGACCCTCACGGAGTACCTTGAGGGCTGCCGCAACGACCCGATGATGTACGCGACCGCCTCGGAGCGGATCCTGGCCGCCATCGGCGAGCCGGAGGTGGTCGACACCGCCCGCGACCAGCGCCTCGGGCGCATCTTCATGAACCGGACCATCAAGGTCTACCCCGCCTTCTCCGACTTCTACGGCATGGAGGAGACGATCGAGCGGATCGTCGGCTTCTTCCGCCACGCCGCGCAGGGGCTGGAGGAGCGCAAGCAGATCCTCTACCTGCTGGGCCCGGTGGGCGGCGGCAAGTCGTCGCTGGCCGAGCGGCTGAAGTCGCTGATGGAGAAGTGCCCGGTCTACGTGCTGAAGGCCGGCAAGGAGATCTCGCCGGTGTTCGAGAGCCCGCTGGGCCTGTTCAACCCGGAAGAGATGGGCGACCTGATCGAGGAGCGCTACGGCGTCCCGAAGCGCCGCCTGACCGGCCTGATGAGCCCGTGGGCGGTCAAGCGCCTGGACGAGTTCGGCGGCGACATCTCCAAATTCCGCGTCATCAAGGTGCATCCGTCCAAGCTGCGGCAGATCTGCGTCACCAAGACCGAGCCCGGCGACGAGAACAACCAGGACATCTCGTCCCTGGTCGGCAAGGTCGATATCCGCAAGCTGGAGGTGTACAGCCAGAACGATCCGGATGCCTACAGCTTCTCCGGCGGCCTGAACCGGTCGTCGCAGGGCATCATGGAATTCGTCGAGATGTTCAAGGCGCCGATCAAGATGCTGCACCCGCTGCTGACGGCGACCCAGGAGGGCAACTACGTCGGCTCGGAGAACATCGGCGCCATCCCGTTCCAGGGCATCATCCTGGCGCACTCCAACGAGGCGGAGTGGCAGTCCTTCAAGAACAACAAGAACAACGAAGCCTTCATCGACCGCATCTGCGTCATCAAGGTGCCGTACTGCCTGCGGGTGATGGAGGAGCGGCACATCTACGAGAAGCTGATCACCGGTTCCGACCTCGCCACCGCGCCCTGCGCGCCATCGACGCTGGAGATGCTGGCGAAGTTCTCGGTGCTGTCGCGCATGCGCGAGCACCCGAACTCCAGCCTCTACTCGAAGATGCGGGTCTACGACGGCGAGAGCCTGAAGGAGACCGACCCCAAGGCCAAGTCGATGCAGGAGTACCGCGACCAGGCCGGCGTCGACGAGGGCATGGACGGCATCTCCACCCGCTTCGCCTTCAAGGTGCTGGCGGCGACCTTCAATTATGACAGCAACGAGATCTCCGCCGATCCCGTGCACCTGATGTACATCCTGGAGCAGTCGATCAAGCGGGAGCAGTTCCCCGACGACACCGAGAAGAAGTACATCGAGTTCATCAAGGCCGAGCTGGCGCCGCGCTATGCGGAGTTCATCGGCAACGAGATCCAGAAGGCGTATCTGGAGTCGTACAGCGACTACGGCCAGAACCTGTTCGACCGCTACGTCGATTACGCCGACGCGTGGATCGAGGACCAGGACTTCAAGGACCCGGACACCGGCCAGCTGATGAACCGGGAACTGCTGAACCAGGAGCTGACCAAGATCGAGAAGCCGGCCGGCATCGCCAACCCGAAGGACTTCCGCAACGAGGTCGTCAAGTTCGCGCTGCGCGCCAAGGCCGGCAACCAGGGCCGCAACCCGTCCTGGACGTCCTACGAGAAGATCCGCGAGGTCATCGAGAAGCGGATGTTCAGCCAGGTCGAGGATCTGCTGCCGGTCATCTCGTTCGGGTCGAAGAAGGACGGCGAGACCGAGAAGAAGCACACCGAGTTCGTCTCGCGCATGATGTCGCGCGGCTACACCGAGCGGCAGGTCCGCCGGCTGGTCGAGTGGTACATGCGCGTGAAACAGGCCGGCTGACCGGTTGGTTGAATGGTTCGGTAGCGTGAGGGCTCCCCATTGATGAACATCATCGACCGACGCCTGAACCCGCAGGGCAAGAGCCTGGCCAACCGCCAGCGCTTCCTGCGGCGAGCCAAGGAGCAGGTGGTCAAGGCGGTCCGCGACGCCTCCTCCAAGCGCTCGATCCAGGACGTCGAGAGTGGCGACAAGATCTCCATCTCGACCGGCGGCGTGCGGGAACCCTCCCTCCACCGGGCCAACTCCGGCGGCCTGCGCGACTACGTCGTGCCCGGCAACAAGGAGTACGTCGAGGGCGACACCATCCCCCGCCCCGAGCAGGGCGGCGGACGCGGCAGCGAAGGGTCGCCCGACGGCGACGGCGAGGACGATTTCCGCTTCGTCCTCTCGCGCGAGGAGTTCCTGGACATCTTCCTGGAGGACCTGGAACTCCCCGACCTGGTGAAGCAGAAGGTCAAGCAGTCGGAGAGCTTCTCGCTGACGCGGGCGGGCTTCACCCCCAGCGGCTCGCCGGCCAACCTCAACCTGGTGCGCACCATGCGCAACAGCTTGAGCCGCCGCATCGCGCTGAAGCGGCCGAAGCCGGCGGAGATCGAGGAGCTGGAGCGCCTGCTGAAGGAGGCCGAGGAGCGCGGCGATTCCGAGGAGATGCGGGAACTGCGCGAGGCGCTGGAGCACAAGCACCTGCGCTCCAAGCGCATCCCCTTCATCGACCCCATCGACGTCCGCTACAACCGCTTCGAATCCGTGCCGAAGCCGATCGCCCAGGCGGTGATGTTCTGCCTGATGGACGTCTCCGGCTCGATGACCGAGCACATGAAGGACCTCGCCAAGCGCTTCTTCATGCTGCTGTACCTGTTCCTGAAGCGGCGCTACCGCTCGGTCGACATCGTCTTCATCCGCCACACCCACGAGGCCAAGGAGGTGGACGAGGAGACGTTCTTCTACTCCACCGAGACCGGCGGCACCGTGGTGTCCACCGCGCTGGAGGAGATGCAGCGCGTCGTGCAGGAGCGCTACCCCGAGGGCGATTGGAACATCTACGCCGCCCAGGCCTCGGACGGCGACAACATGTCCTCCGACAACGCCCGCTCGGCCGCCCTGCTGCGCGACGTGATCCTGCCGCTGTGCCAGTACTTCGCCTACATCGAGGTGGCGGCGGAGCACAACATGGGCCTCTCCGCGCTCGGCCGCGAGACCGAGCTGTGGCGCACCTACAAGATGGTGCAGCGCCCCGACCTGCCGCTCGCCATGCGGCGCGTGCGCTCGCGCCGCGAGATCTTCCCCGTCTTCCGCGACCTGTTCGCCCGCGACAAGGTCGCTGCCCCGTAAGGAGCCGTCCAGCATGACCGCCGTCATCTCGAAGCCGGAAGGCCTGCTCTACGACGGGGCCGACTGGGACTACGACAAGATCAAGCGCGTCTACGACGCCATCGAGGACATCGCCGTCAACGAGATGGGCCTCGACGTCTATCCGAACCAGATCGAGGTGATCACCGCCGAGCAGATGCTCGACGCCTATTCGTCCATCGGCATGCCGCTGATGTACAGGCACTGGTCGTTCGGCAAGCACTTCGCCCGCGACGAGATGATGTACCGCAAGGGCTACCGGGGCCTCGCCTACGAGATCGTCATCAACTCCAGCCCCTGCATCAGCTACATCATGGAAGAGAACACCATGACGATGCAGACGCTGGTGATCGCCCACGCGGCGTTCGGGCACAACCACTTCTTCAAGAACAACCAGCTGTTCCAGCAGTGGACGGACGCCCGGGGGATCCTCGACTACCTGGAGTTCGCCAAGGCCTTCATCACGCACTGCGAGGAGCGCCACGGCCACGCCGCGGTGGAACGGGTGCTGGACGCCGCGCACGCGCTGATGAGCCAGGGCGTGCACAAGTACCCGAAGAAGCGTCCGCTCGACCTGCGCGAGGAGCAGAAGCGCGAGCGCGACCGCCGCGAGTACGAGGAGCAGACCTTCAACGACCTCTGGCGCACCGTGCCCCGCCCGTCCGGCAGCAGCCGGCCGTCGCGCAGCATGTCCGAGCGCAAGAAGCTGCTGGGCCTGCCCGAGGAGAACCTGCTCTACTTCCTGGAGAAGAAGGCGCCGCGCCTGGAGCACTGGCAGCGCGAAATCCTCCGCATCGTCCGCCACATCAGCCAGTACTTCTATCCGCAGAAGCAGACCAAGCTGATGAACGAGGGCTGCGCCACCTACACCCACTACACGATCATGAACCGGCTGCACCAGAAGGGCATGATCACGGAAGGGGCGATGCTGGAGTTCCTGCACTCGCACACCTCCGTGGTCTTCCAGCCGGAGTTCGACGACCCGCGCTTCTCGGGCATCAACCCGTACGCGCTGGGCTTCGCCATGATGCAGGACATCCAGCGCATCGCCGAGAACCCGACCGAGGAGGACCGCCACTGGTTCCCCGACCTCGCCGGCAAGGGCGACGGCATGGCCGCGCTGCGCGAGGCGTGGCACAACTTCCGCGATGAGAGCTTCGTTCTGCAGTACCTCAGCCCGCACCTCATCCGGAAGATGAAGCTGTTCACCGTGCGCGACGACGCCGAGGACCCCTACCTGCTGGTCGAGCACATCCACAACGAGCGCGGCTTCCGCCACATCCGCAAGCTGCTGGCCCGGCAGTACGACCTGGGCTACCTGGAGCCGGACATCCAGATCGTCGACGTGGACCTCGCCGGCGACCGCAAGCTGATCCTGCACCACCGCGTCACCAACGGCGTGCTGCTGGACGAGAGCGACGCCAAGGCGGTGCTGCGCCACATCGCCAACCTCTGGGGCTACGAGGTGCAACTGGTCGAGGTGTCGGCGGTGTCGGAGGCGGTCCTCAAGGAGCACGCGGTCACGGCGCCGAGCGGGGGGTGACGACGTATTGCCCCCACCCTAACCCTCCCCCGCTTTGCAGGGGAGGGAACTCCGCCGCGCTCCCCTAAACTCCCTCCCCTGCCCAGCGGGGGAGGGAGGGGACCCATGCGAAGCATGGGGAGGGTAGGGGCAAGTGCGTCAGTTTGAGGGCCTGCCGTGTAGGGCAGAGAGTTCGGCGAAGACCTCATCACCCTCCACGACGTCGCCGGTCAGAACCTGCTGATAGGCGACCTCGATGTGGGCCCGCAATTTGGCCATGACAGTCTCACCATCCAGCCCCAAGCCCGCTTCCAGTTCCCGCGCGCCTTCTTCGATCGCACGCCGGAGCGTGTCGAGCTTGTTCCCCTCCTGCGGGGCAAGGCGCGGGTCAGGGACGCGGTTCGGCTCTGCCATGTCCTGAAAATAACACGTACCGAGCGTCATTTCCACGCGCCCTGGTGGAGAACGCCCGTTTCGTACGGGCAACGATTACCCGATTATCCTTCTCGGAAATTTCATCGAAGCGTCATCGCGGTGATGCGGCGGCGGGCGTAACGGAGTCGCCCCGTACACTCAAGACCGCGCCGGACGCCATGACCACACACCACGCCCCCCGCCGTTTCGGCATCAAGGCGAAGATGCTGCTGGCCTTCGCCGCGGTGGCGGCGCTGCCGGTGCTGGCGGCGGGAATCGGCTGGCTGTCCTACGCCTCCGTGCGCGAACGCGTCGCCGACATCGCCGACACGCAGATGCCGGTGCTCGGCGCCGCGCAGGGCATGGCGACGGCGACCGCGCGCATCCTGGCGCTCGGCCCCCTGATCGACGCCGCCAAGGCGCCGGTGGAGCTGAAAGCGCTGGCGGCCGAGACCGACGCCCGGCGCGCCGAGCTGACGCGGCTGGTCGATACGCTGGCACGCGGGCCGGTGGACCCGGCGCAGGTTGCCGGCATGCGCACCGCCGCCGGTTCCGTTCTCGGCAACGTCGATGCGCTGGCGCAGGCCACATCCCGCCGCCTCGACCGGCGCGAGCGCCGCGCCCTGCGCCTGACCGAGCTGACCGCGGTGCACGCCGAGCTGCTGGCGGTGCTGAAGCCGGCCATGGCCCGCTCCGGCCAGGACCTCGCCGAGGCCATCGGCACCATGGCCGAGGCCGCCTCGCAGTCCTCGGCCGCCATCGGCGACGAACTGGGGCAGGCCGTGCTGCCGCTGTTCCAGCTGCGCGGCGCCTTGTCGGCGCTGACCAAGGCGCTGCTGATCGGCGCCTTCGAGACCGACGGATCGCGGGTGATGTCGGCGTCCACCGACTACGACTCGGCGGTCTCGGACGTGCAGGGGGCGCTGCGCCCGCTGGCCGGCGACGCGGCGGCAGCCCCGGTGGTCGCCGCGGTGCGGGCGCTGGAGGCCTTCGGCGACGGGCCGCGGAGCGTCTACACCCGGCGCGTCCGCCAGCTCGACCCGGCCACCGATCCGGCGGCGGCCCGCGCTCTGGCCAAGGAGATCGCCGCCGGCGTCGCCGAGATCGTCCGCCTGGACGGCGAGGCCAACGCGCGCATGCTGCCGCTGATGCTGAACGCCCGCGGCCGCATCGCCCAGGCTGGCGACGCCATGGTGCAGCGGGTGCAGGAACTGGCGACCTCCACCGTGCCGCAGGCCCAGCACGCCTACATGGCGCTGAGCGGGCTGCTGGCCGAGACCAACCTGCTGGCCGGCCTGCTGGCCGAGGCCGGCAACGCCGACACCCCGGACCGGCTGGCCGAAGCGCGCCGCGCGCTGGACGCCGGGGCGGCGGAGATCCGCACGCTGGCGGCCGACCTGGAGGGCATCGAAGCGCAGGCGGCGGCCAGACCGCTGGTGCAGCGCCTGCTCGACATCGGATTCGGTCAGGAAGGCATCCTGGCGCTGCGCCGCGGCGAGTTGGAGGCGTTCGCCGAGAACGCCGCGCTGATCGAGCGCAACCGCGCGCTGGCCGCCACCCTGTCGGCGGCGGTGGACACGCTGGTGGCGAGCGCCGCCGAGGCGGCCCAGCGCGGCGCCGGCGACGCCCGCGCGGCGCTGGAGCGCACCAGCACCATCCAGATCCTGCTGGCCTCGGCCGGCGTGCTGCTGTCGGTGCTGATCGTCGTGCTGGTGGTCGGGCGCGGCCTCGTCGCCCGGCTGGAGGCGCTGGCGGCGGCCATGCAGCGGGTGGCGCGCGGCGAGCTGTCGGTCAGCGTGCCGCGCAGCGGTTCGGACGAGATCGCCGACATGGCGGACACGCTGGACGTCTTCATCGCCAACGCCCGCGAGATGGAGCAGGCCCGCCGCCGCGTCGAGGAGGAGCGCGCCCGCGCCGCCGAGGTGCGCCGCACCAGCATGCTGGACATCGCCGCGACCTTCGAGCGCAACGTGCTGACCAGCGTCAACACGCTGGCCGACGCGTCGCGCGCCATGCACGACCGCGCCCGCACGCTGACCGACATCGCCGCGCGCGCCAGCGACCAGGCGCAGGCCGCCATGGAGGTGTCGGCCGAAACCTCCGCCGGCATCCAGCAGGTGGCGACCGCGGCGGCCGAGATCTCCACCTCCATCGCCGAGATCTGCAAGCGCACCTCGGAATCGGCGCGCATCATCGGCGAGACCGCCGCCGGGGCCGAGCAGGTCAAGGCCACCGTCGGCCAGCTCTCCAGCACCACCGAGGCGATCGGCACCGTGGTCGGCGTCATCGACACCATTGCCGGGCAGACCAACCTGCTGGCGCTCAACGCCACCATCGAGGCGGCGCGGGCCGGCGAGATGGGCAAGGGCTTCGCCGTCGTCGCCACCGAGGTGAAGCACCTCGCCACCCAGACGGTGCGGGCGACCGGCGACATCGCCCGCCAGATCACCGCCACCCAGAGCGCCAGCCAGGAGACCGCGGCGGTGGTCGAGATCATGACCAGCAGCATCCAGCGCATCGAGGGCAACGCCTCGGCCATCGCCGCGGCGGTGGAGGAGCAGTCGGCGATCACCGAGGGAATCGTCGGCAGCGCGCATCAGGTGGCGCAGGGCACCCAGCGGGCCTCGGAGTTCGTCACCGACCTGTCCGACGCCGCAGCGCGCGTGCGCGCCCACGCCCACGAGGTGCTGGGCGTGGCCGAGGGCGTGTCGCACGAGGCCACCGCGCTGGGCAGCGCCGTGCACCTGTTCCTTCAGGAAATCCGCGCCGCACGCTGAGTGACGGCCGGGGCTTGACCTTGGGCGTTGCCGCGACAGCTCTTTAGGAAAAGCACGGCGACGTTGCACCCGCCCCCCACGCGGCAACGCAATAATTTCCACAACCTGACGGGGCCGATTGCAATTGGGAGAAAATGGTAGCACCATTCCCATAGGGTTAGACACGTAACCATAACGTCTCGATACGGCGTGGAAAGGCAGCCATGGTCGATCACGTTGCGCTGCGGAGCGCCATCGACGCCCTGGAGGAATGCTCCAGGAAGGCCGACTCGCCGCGCACCGACATGCCCCTGCTGCTCGGCCGGCTCTATTCCACCTACGCGCAGACGCTGCTGGAGCGGCACGGCGTGTCGGTCGACCTGATGGCGTTGTGCGGCGACAACTGGGACAGCCTGACCGGCCGGTACGGCTGAGCCGACAGCCTCTCCAAACCTCCTTGCCACCGCAAGACGACTCCGTGTCGGCGCCGCAACGCTACCCTTTTATTTCAGAGTAAAGCTTTTTCGAGGTCATTTTCTGGCCCGAACGAAGACCCCGTTACACTCCTTGTTAACCATCAAAAGCGTAGCGTTCAGCCATATCGTCCAGAAACTTGGCCGGTATTTTAACCAAATCGCGGTATGGCTGGTCCCCCATGTCCTGGTCTTTCTGGCGGCGGTCGATCCTCGGCGTATCCACGCTGGCTCTGCTCGGCGGGGCGGCGGCCGTCGGCATGGAGGAGATGCGCACCTCGCGGTTGCAGGCGAAGCTGCTGTCGTCCTACGCCAAGGACATGACGTACGCCTTGAAGGACGGGCCGAACCCGGCCGCCCGCTACCCGACCATGGGGCCGTACAACGAGCGCCTGGGCTACACCGCGCTGCCCAACCAGCTGAAGGCGCTGACCGACGACATGTACGCGGTGGAGATGCAGGCCACGCTCTCCCCCACGCTCGACCAGTTCATGGCGAAGGGCGGCTTCCCGATCTACCACGAGAAGACGCGCGGCGGCCTGACGCTGCTCGACCGCAACGGCTCGGCGCTGTTCTCCGCCCGTTATCCGGAGCGGGTGTTCACCCGCTTCGAGGACGTGCCGCCGCTGGTCGCCGACACGCTGCTGTTCATCGAGAACCGCGAGCTGCTGAACGCCGACGAGGCGCGCCGCAACCCGGCCGTGGAGTGGGAGCGATTCGGCGCCGCCGTGCTGTCGCTGCCCATCCAGGTCATCAAGCCGGGCAGCCGTTCGCCCGGCGGCTCGACGCTGGCGACGCAGATCGAGAAGTACCGTCACTCCCCCGACGGCCAGACCACCGGCGCGTCGGAGAAGCTGCGCCAGATGGCCTCCGCCTCGGTGCGCGCCTATCTCGACGGCGAGGACACCACGCTGGCCCGCCGCCGCATCCTGGTGGACTACCTGAACTCCACGCCGCTCACCGGGCGACTGGGCTTCGGCGAGGTCAACGGGCTGGGCGACGGGCTGTGGGCGTGGTACGGCACCGACCTGGCGCTGGCCGTCAAGGCGCTGTCGGAGCCGGCGCCGGACGCCCGCACGCTGCAGCTGAAGGCGCTGGCCTACAAGCAGGTGCTGAGCCTGATGCTGGCGCAGCGCCGGCCCTCGCACTACCTGATCGCCGACCGCAACGCCCTGGAGACGCTGGCCAACAGCTACCTGCGCGTGATGGCGCAGGCCGGCGTCATCGACGCCACGCTGCGCGACGCGGCGCTGGCCACCCGGCTGAAGTTCCGCGACGAGCCGCCGCCGGCGCAGACCGCCTCCTTCATCGAGCAGAAGGCGCCCAACGCCATCCGCGCGCGCCTCCTGTCCATGCTGAACGTGCCGAGCCTCTACCAGCTCGACCGCACCGACGTGACGGTGGAGACGTCGCTGGACAACCCGACCCAGCAACGGGTGGTGGAGACGCTGGCGAAGCTGAACGACCCCGCCTTCGCCGCCCAGATGGGCCTGACGGGCGAGCGCCTGCTCGACGTCAAGGGCAACGACCTGTCGAAGATCATCTACTCGATCACGCTGTACGAGCGCGGGACCGACGCCAACCACCTGCGCGTCCAGGCCGACAACTACGACCAGCCGCTGGACATCAACGAGGGCGCCAAGCTCGACCTCGGCTCCACCGCCAAGCTGCGCACGCTGACCACCTACCTAGAGATCGTCGCCGAGCTGCACACCCGCTACGGCCACCTGCCGCGCGAGTTCCTGGTGGACGTGCAGGACGAGGCATCCGACAACCTGACGCGCTGGGCGGCGGAGTGGCTGATCGCCGCCAGGGACCGCAGCCTGCCGGCCATGCTCGACGCCGCCATGGAGCGCCGCTACTCGGCCAGCCCGGCGGAGGCGTTCTTCACCGGCGGCGGGCTGCACACCTTCGTGAACTTCAACAACAAGGACAACGGCAGCATCCTGACCGTCACCGAGTCGCTGCGTAACTCGGTCAACCTGCCGTTCATCCGCATCATGCGCGACGTGGTGCAGTTCTACTCGGCCGAGGGCGGCGACGATTCCGCCGAGATCCTGCAGAACGCCGACCACCCGGCGCGGCAGGCCTATCTGGCGCGCTTCGCCGACAAGGAAGGCAGCGACTTCCTCAACCGCTTCTACAACGACTACCGCAAGCGCACCCCCGACGAGGCGCTGGCCCTGCTGGCCAGCCGCACCCGGCCGGCGCCGCACCGGCTGGCGGTGGTGTTCCGCTACGTCCGGCCGGAGGCCGGGGTGGACGCCTTCGCCCGGTTCATGCGCGCGCGGTTGCCCGACGCGCACCTGGGCGACGACGAGATCGCCAAGCTCTACACCAAGTACGGGCCGGACAAGTTCCCGCTGAACGACCTGGGCTATCTGGCGCGCGTGCATCCGCTGGAGCTGTGGCTGGTGGCCCATCTGCAGAAGACCCCCGGCGCCAGGCGGCAGGACGTGCTGGACGCGTCGGCCGACAAGCGCCAGGAAAGCTACAAGTGGCTGTTCAAGAAGGGCCAGCAGGCGCAGAACACGCGCATCCGCATCGGCCTGGAGGAAGAGGCCTTCCTGCGCATCGGCGAGAGCTGGAAGAAGCTGGGCTACCCGTTCGACCTGATCCCCTCCTTCGCCACCGCCATCGGCAGCTCCGCCGACCGGCCGGCGGCGCTGGCCGAGCTGATGGGCATCATCCTCAACGACGGGGTGCGCCAGCCGACCGTGCGCGTCAACAAGCTGCACTTCGCCGCCGGCACGCCGTACGAGGCGGTGGTCGGCCTGGGGCCGATGGGCGGTCGGCGGGTGCTGAAGCCGGAGATCGCCGCGACGCTGCGCAAGGCGCTGATGGACGTGGCGCAGAACGGCACCGCCAAGCGCGTCTGGGGCTCGTTCAAGGACCCGGCCGGGCAGATCATCCCGATCGGCGGCAAGACCGGCACCGGCGACCACCGGCTGGACCGCTACGGCCCCGGCGGCCACCTGATCGAATCCCGCGCGGTGAACCGCACGGCGACCTTCGTCTTCTACATCGGCGACCGCTTCTTCGGCACCATGACCGCCTTCGTGCACGGGCCGGAAGCCGACCACTACCGCTTCACCTCGGCGCTGCCGGCGCAGTTGCTCAAGAGTCTCGCCCCGGCGCTGCAGCCGCTGATCGACCCGACCAACACCCACACCGCCGGCACCGAACCGACCAAGCCGAAGCCGGCCGCCAAGCTGTAGGAGCGCTCCGCGCTGCCCCGAGTCGGTCCAGGCGCAGCAACGGGTTCAACCCCGCCACCGGGCGTTCGGCGGCGGGGGTTTCTGCCGCCCTGGATGGATAGATCCTTCGTCGTAGGACAACACCCGCCCGGCCGGCCCCCGTCAGCAGATGAACGGGCGCGTTAAATAATTATATGTCGCCGCACCCACACGACCAGGACGATTTTTGAAATAAAATTGTTTTTGCGCGGACTTGAAAGGCGTCCGTGATACGGCACGCCGCGATTGACTTGCTGTCCTGGCGGAGTATAACCGGCTTCTCAGCGGTTGATCAGCCCCTGTTCGGACGGGAACTGTACCGTGCACTATGAAATAAACTGCCTTGTCCAACCGGGACCTGACGGTAGCGAAGAAGTAACCTTAAAGTATTTGGTCGAGGCGACCCAGATGCTTGAAAAGTTTCTTAACTCAAGCAACATTTCGGGCACGCTGGAACTGGTCGACCTGCGGCGCGGCAAGATCGTGTACAAGGCCTACTGCTTGCCGGACGAGGGCTCGACCCGCTGACCGTTCAGTGTCCGGCCAAAAAGCCGGCCGGCACACTATCGAATGATTGCACGCTTGCATCAGCCGACGGACGCGTTGGTCAGCAGTCCGTCCAGTTCCGCCGCCAGAAGCGCCAGCGGCAGGCCCGGCCGCAGGCCGCGCAGCACGCTCATCGCCAGTGAAAAGGCGCCGTCGTGATCCTCGTGCAACCGCCCGGCATCGTAGGCGTGCCGCACGATGGTGGTCTCCTGCGCCGTCAGGTCGGCGATCCGGCGTGATACGGCGGTCATGACGGTCATGGTGGCGGTGGCTCCGGTGCTGCGTCGCGTGGAACGGCACCGTGCGCCGCGTTGGTTAATGATTGCTTGCCATGCCGGCGAGATCACGCCGTTTTGCCGAAAATACTCCATGAATTCTCGCTGAATTCGTCCAGCATTATGAGATGCAAAGGAAAGACTTCCGGCATGCGACAACCCGCCTCAACTTGCCGCGCGTGCGTTTTCGACGAATTCTGATAGTATTCCAGCCGACTTGATGCGATGGAAGGGCATCGCGGTATGGGCGCGACCTATCTGCGGGCGTTGGCCAGCGAATACCACCACATCCTCGACCAACTCGGACGCCTCTACGAGGAGAGCTTGAGCGGGCCGGCGGACGCCGCCCTGACCGCGGAGCTGCACAGCCTCGGCGCCGCCTTCGCGGAGCATTTCGCGCACGAGCGCGACCTGATGGACGCCACCCGCTACCCCGACGCCGGCCGGCACGAGGAGACGCATGGGCTGATCCGCCGTTTCGTGGACAAGCTGGCCGCCGCGGCGGAGCGCCGCGACGACGGGCTGGTCCGGCAGGAGATGCCGTTCCTGCTGCACCTCGTGCTCGACCACCGCACCGTCGAGGACCGCCGCCTCGACGAGTTCGTCAGTGGGATGGAGGCCGGCGCCGCCGTGCACTGAACCGGCGGCGACCTCCCCTGACGGGTCGAGAGGAGGGAGCGAATGGTGCGGGCCGGGGGAGTCGAACCCCCACGCCGTTTCCGGCTGCGGATTTTAAGTCTGACGCCGATGATTTTGTGCGATTTTGCGGTGTTCTGATGGGCTTTGCGAAAGCCTTGTGGTATCAAGGTTTTGGTGCCGAACGGCGTTGCGCTGGTTTGTCGCCGATTGGGTGTTTTTGAGCCGCGGTGATTGCTGGGTGATTGCTGACGGTGGAGGCGAACATGCAGGCGAGGATCACGAAGCGGCTGGTGGACAGCACCGCCCCCGGCGAGCGCGACGTCTTCGTTTGGGACGCCGACCTGAAGGGCTTCGGCCTGAAGGTCACGCCGGTAGGCAAGAAGGTCTACATCGTCCAGTACCGCGTCGGCGGCGGTCGGGGGACACCGAAGCGCTACACCATCGGCGCGCACGGCGCGTACACCCCCGACACAGCCCGGACGGAAGCCGAACGGCTGCTGCGCTTGGCGGCCGAGGCGAAGGACCCGGCCGATGAACGTCGCAAGGTCCGCGAGAAGGCGATCACGGTCGATGACCTCGCCGACCGCTACCTTGAGGAGCACGTCGAGGAGAAGAACCGCGCCACCACCGCGGCGGAGTTCCGGCGCCTCGTCACCAAGCAGATCCGACCAGCCCTCGGGCGCCTTCCACTCGAAAAGGTCTCCAGCGCCGACGTCGCCAAGCTGCACCACGCGATGAGGGGCACGCCGCGCCAGGCGAACCAGACGTTGGCGGTGCTGTCCAAGATGTTCGCCCTCGCCGAACTCTGGCACCTCCGCCCCAGGCGCACCAACCCCTGCGAGGGGATCCAGCGCTACAAGGAAACGGAGCGCGAACGCTTCTTGTCGGTGGCGGAGATCGCCGCGGTCGGCCAAGTCCTGAACGAGCGCGAGCAGATCGAGCAGGCCAGCGTGTTGAACGGCATTCGCCTGCTGCTGCTGACGGGCTGCCGGCTCTCGGAGGTGGTGGGGCTGCGCTGGAGCGAAGTCAGGCTCGCCGAAGGTGCCTTGATGATCCCGACGGAACGCGGCAAGTCCGGCGCCCGGCGCCACGCCATCGGCGCGCACACCATCGCCCTCCTGGCGGACATGCCGCGGAACGGGAAGTGGGTGCTGCCCTCCCGCGACCCCGACAAGCCGCTGTCCAAGAGCACCATCACGCATGCCTGGGAGCGGATCCGCGAGATCGCGACCGTGGCGCTCTGGAGGGAGGCGCCGGACACACCGGCCGGTGCGCTGGTCCTCCAGCTCGAGCAACAGCTCGAACGGCGGCCAACCTACGGCGAGTGCATGGAGGCTGCCGCCGCAGCCCGAACGCCCCTGCCGGCCGGGATCACGGACGTCCGCATCCACGACATGCGGCATACCGTCGGCACCTACGCCGGCAACGCCGGGGCCAACGCTTTCCTGGTACGCGACAAGCTCGGGCACAAGACGCTGGCGATGACCGGCCGTTACGTCAACCGCGACGCCGACCCGCTGCGCGACCTCTCCGACAAGGTCGAGGGGCGCATCACCGCGGCGCTCGACGCGAGCGCCCGGACCAAGGCCGCCGACCAGGGCGACGAGACCAACAACGTCGTGCCGCTCAAGCCGGTGTCCTCGAAGTAAGCTCTGAAGAAAGCGCGCAGCCGCAGCCACCTCGGCAAGCCCGCGCCATTTCGAGCTTCCTGACAAATAGGAGAAAAGAAGGAATCGCATCGCCAAATACGAGCATGATAGGCTTTTGCTTCCCGCCGAAGGCGCCACTGTGGCGTGGCCAGGCAAAGCACTCGGTATCGACGATGGGCTCGATCAACGAAGCAGATTCCCTCGACGCAGTAGCGGAAACGACATCGGATGCGCCGGTTCCAATTCGCATCGAGGCAACGATCACCCCTCGTCTGAACCTCGCCTTTTACCAGAATGCCGTACCCATTCTGCACGAGCTTACGCTGATCAACGACGGGACCTCCCCTCTCGAAGAGATCGAGTTGACCTTGTCTTCGGAACCGGCGTTCTTCGCGCCGAAGACGTGGCGGATTGATACGGTTGGGCCAGGACAGCGGTACCGCGTGCCCAAGCTCGACGTGGCGCTCGACGGTGCCATGCTCGGTCGGCTGACGGAGGCAGAAAAGGCCACTGCGCGCCTCTCCGCCACCGCCGGCGGCGAGACCGTGGCCGGTCTGGACATGTGCGTCGAACTCCTCGCCCGCAACCAGTGGGGCGGTGTTGGCCACATTCCGGAGATGGTGGCCGCCTTCGTCCAGCCGAACGATCCCGCGATCGAACGCCTGCTGAAGCAGGCGGCCGAAGTCCTGCGGCTGGCCGGCAAGAGCGGATCACTCGATGGCTACGCCAGCGGGCCCAAGCGCGCGTGGGAGCTGGCGTCGGCCGTATGGTCAGCGGTCGGCACCCTCGGGCTCGACTACGCCCTGCCGCCCCCCAGCTTCGAGCACGCCGGCCAAAAGGTGCGCGGGCCCTCGCAGATCGTCGATACCGGTCTTGCCACGTGTCTGGACACCACTCTTCTGTTCTGCGCTGCGCTGGAGCATTGCGGCCTCAATCCCCTGGTCGTCTTCACGCACGGGCATGCCTTCGCTGGCGTCTGGCTGGTGAAGGAGGACTTTTCCACTCCGGTGGTGGATGACGTGACGGCCCTGCGCAAGCGGGTCAAGCTCAAGGAGATGGTTCTCTTCGAGACGACGCTGATCGCCCAACGGCCGTGTCCTTCGTTCAAGGTAGCAACCGACCAGGGCGCGCGGCAGATCTCGGATCAGGAGGAGCACGCGTTCGAGCTGGCAGTGGACATCCGCCGAGCCCGCGTGCAGCGCATCCGCCCGCTGGCGAGCGCCGAGGCTCCCGTGATCCTGGCGGATGCCAGCGTGCCGACGGCGCCGGAGCCGCCGACCTTCGACGAGGCGCCGGCGGACCTGGAGGAAGATGCGGCCGGGCCGGTCGAGGACTCCGCTCCGGCCGGGCCGCAGACCCGTCTGGAGAAATGGCAGCGGAAGCTGCTGGACCTCTCGCTGCGCAACACGCTGCTCAACTTCCGGGCGGGCAAGCGGTCTCTCAAGCTGGACGCGCCGAACCCCGGCCTATTGGAGGATCTGCTGGCGGAGGGGCGGGCGCTGAAGCTGCTGCCGCGGCCCAACCTGATGGATGGAGCCGATCCGCGCAGCCAAGCCATCCACGAGGAGCGCACCCAGGAGGACCTGCGCCGGGAGCACGCGCTGGACGCCCTGCGCCGCAACGAGGTACTGGTCGGCACGAACGCCGACGAGTTGGACTCACGGCTGACGGAGCTGTACCGCTTCGCCCGCAACTCGCTCCAGGAGGGCGGCGCCAACACGCTGTTCCTGGCCCTCGGCTTCCTGTCGTGGACGCGCGACGCCAAGGACGATAAGCGCTACCGCGCGCCGCTGATCCTCATTCCGGTGACCCTGCACCGCAAGAGCGTCCGCTCCGGCTTCAGCCTCGTCCTGCACGACGACGAGCCGCGCTTCAACCCGACCCTCCTGCAAATGCTGCGGCAGGACTTCCGGCTCGCCATCCCGGTGGCCGAAGGCGAACTGCCGCGGGACGAGAGCGGCCTCGACATCGCCGGCATCTGGAAGGCGGTCGCCCTGGCGGTGAAGGATATCAAGGGGTGGGAGGTCGTGGAGGACGTGGTGCTCGCCACCTTCTCCTTCGCCAAGTACCTGATGTGGAAGGATCTGGTCGACCGCACCGACCAGCTAAAGCGGAACCCGGTGGTGCGGCACCTGATCGAGACGCCGCGCGACCCCTACGTGTCCGGCGTCGCCTTCCCGTCGCCCCGCACGCTCGACTCCACCCACGGGCCGGAACAGACCTTCTGCCCGCTGCCGGCCGATTCCTCGCAGCTCTCCGCCGTGATGGCCGCGGCCAAGGGAAAGGACTTCGTCCTCGTCGGACCTCCGGGCACCGGCAAGAGCCAGACCATCGCCAACCTGGTCGCCCAATGCTTGGCGGAGCGGAAGACGGTGCTGTTCGTCTCCGAGAAGATCGCAGCATTGGACGTGGTGTACCGGCGGCTGCGCGAGGTCGGGCTGGGCGCGGTTTGTCCAGGCCCCCATGGTAGAATAGAAGTGTCCCCCTGGCGGGACCGTGGAACCCCTGTTTGAGCCCCTGACAGTCCCGGTGGAGGGACTGAAGTCGGCAACATCGTTGCGCAAACCGGTTTGCTGTCCCGCTGGAGGGACTGAGCGTCCCGCTGGAGGGACCGTGTTCTGTTTGTGGCAGCGGCGTTTGCGGGCTCGTTTGCCGTCTCCGGCCGCCACCGCATGAAGTCCTTGGACGCCGGCTGGTCGCCGCGGCGCTCCGCCGTCAGCTCCCAGGCGCGGGCCTCCTTCGTCTTTAGCGTGAAGGTCGAGGCGCGGTGCAGCTTCAGAAAGCCGCGCTCCACCAGCTCGGCGAACGCGCGGGCGGCGACGGACTTCGGCAGCCCGATCCCCTCGGCCTCGCGCACCGCGTAGGCGATCTCGCCGTTGTTGACGCCGTTGTGTCGAACCCAGACGTCCAGCAGCAGCGCCTTGGCGTTCGGGCTCATGGTCCGCCATGCCGGGCACCGCAGCAGGTAGTGCGGCAGCGCGACGAACCGGGCGGTGTCGTTCCGCCCGGTCGCGTTCGGCCGGGAGTGGCGGACCTTGGGCACTGGCGTCCTGCTACCGCTCAACCTTCGCGCTGGCGGTAGCCGTCAGCACCCGCGCTGCCCGGATGAACTCCCGCAACTGGTCGTCCGAGAGGTGCTTCAGCAGCTGGCGGAACTCCGCCTTCTGGGCGGCCACCTTCTTGTCGGCAGCTATCATGGTCAGGCCCTCCCCGTCGTTTGCCCGGCGCCGCTGCGGCGGAAGGGCTTCGTCTCGCGCCCGTCAGCGATAGCCTCGGCGGTCTCGACCAGCCACGCGCGGAGGTCGGGGTCCAGGGAGCGGGCGCACAGGATCCAGCCCTTCTCCTCGAGGGTGAGATCGGTCGGCTGCATGATCAGGCTCTCCCCAAGGCGACGAGGTCGTGAACCAGGCCGGCCAGATCCTCGAGCTGTCCGTCCGAGAGCTGATCGAGGAGGTGCCGGGCTTCCTCCCGCCAGCCGGCGTCGGGATGCGGGGTGGCTGGCGCCCTATTGGCGACTACGCCGACGCCGATGGACGTGGCCGTGGCGCTGGCCAGGAAGCAGCGACGGTCAAGCATGGTGCGCCTCCGTCGTCGGCGTGGCGTCCGGCCGGTCCCATTCGCGCAGCGGCATGGGCGGGATGGCCCGCGCCACCTCCTCCGGCAAGGACGCCTCCAGTCCGTCCAGCACCGTCAGCACCATGCGCTCGTAGAAGTCGGCGCCGCCGCTGTCGCGCTCGCCCCACTCCAGGGTAGAGAGCGCCCAGATGCGCAGCTTCACCACCATGCCGACGGCGGTGTGGGCCTTCGCCTCACCGATGCGGTCGATGACGGTGTCAATGAGGTCCCAGGCGCGTTCCTTCTGGGCGTCCAGCCCGTCCAGCCCGACTCGCTTCTCCTCGGCGCGCTTCTGATCCAGGCGGGCGCGGTACGCGGCGACGCGGCGGTCGTTCGCCTCCTTCACCACGGCGGCCTCCGGCGGCACCTCGCGCTTCCATTCCTTGTCGCAGAAGGCCAGCAGCGACGCCGCCTGGCGGTCGCCACCGGTGCGAAGCGCGTAGGTGTCGATCAGGCGCTCGCGGTTCAGATCCTCAATCTGCTTCAGCGATGGCCGCCGCCCGACCTCCGCCGGGATGGCGTACTCGGCCAGCATGGCGTCGGTCCACTCCGGATCGGCGATGGCGCATCCATTCTCGGCGCGGCCGGCCCACTGCGCCCACCGGGGGAGACAGCGCACGGCGGCGGTCTCCGCGTCGCGCACGGCTTCATAGGCCGCACGGGCGTTGAGAAGGCGGCGCCACAGACGGACGAGCGTGCGGTCAACCTGCAGGTCGGCCGGTCCGAGCGAAGAGCTGGCGGCCGATGTGGGGAAGGCGGCGAGGGCGAGCGCCGGCGCCGCGCTGGCGGTGCGGGTGATCAGGGTGCGGCGGGTGATGGCCATGGTCAGACCCTCCCCTCGCTCAGCACCGGCAACCAGCGCAGCGCATCCGCGTAGGCGGAGCGGTACATGGCATCCTCCACGCCGGCATCGCACTCCGGCAGGTCCACGCGCAGGACGTCGTCGGCCGTGCCTCCGTAGCGGTTGTGCGCCTGCAGGTACGCCTTCACCGCGAACCCGGCGGCGCTGCGCGCCGGCAGCGCAGCGATCTCCTGCATGATGCGGTCGGCGACGTCGAGAGCGGCAGACATCGCGTGGGCGCTCAGGCTCGGCGCCGCGGCCTCGATGGCGCGTTGCCGCTCGATCCAGCCGTCGAAGGCGGCGAACAGCGCGGCGTCTGGCGGCATGTCGCCGAACGCCGGAGGGATGGGGCGGGCGGCCGTCGGTGTGGCGGCGCTGGTGGTGGCGACGCACACCGTCGCCGTGCCGCCGAGCGATGCCCGGCGGGTGATGCTGGTGGTCTGCATGATCATCTCCCTTCGGCGCGGAGGTGTTCGTGTTCGGCTTCGATCCGATCGGCGAACCGCACGAGCTGCTCGTCGGACATGCGGGCCAGCCTTTCGACCAAGCGGCGGGCGACATGGCGGGTGGGAGGGGATGCGTTGAGCCACAGCGTGGCCCACTCGGGCCCAAAGGCGAGCACCTCGGGCGGGACCGCCTCGCCGGCGAGCGACAGGCCGGGCACCGAGCCGACCGCCAGCACGGCGGCAGCGCCGCTACTGGCGAGGAGGATTCGACGGCTGAGCATGGTCAAGCCCTCTCCTCTTCCCGCTCGGCTTCGTCGAAGCAGCGGATCAGGCTCTCCAGCGCCTCCTTGCGCCGGTCCTTCATCCGGCGGAAGGAGGCGACGAGCTGTCTCTCGCGATCGTTCAGGGTGACGGCCGGCGCGACGGCCTGGGCGGCGACGGCCGGAGCGGCGGCAGCGGCCAAGTCGCCGGCGGCGATCAGAAACAGGCGGCGGGTTGCGTCAGCCATGATGCACCTCCGCCGGGCAGCACCGGGCGAACAGGTCGGTGCGGGGCAGCGGCAGGAGGTCGAGACGGTGCAGCGTGTCGTCGTCGGCCAGGGTGTCGAGGTCGCCGCAGTTCGGCTCCGCGTCGGGGTCCCCGTCGCGCCGGTCGAGTTCGGCGATGGCGGCGTCGGCGATCCGCTCCAGCACCGCGCGGGAAAGGCGCGGCAGAAGGGCGGGATGCAGGCAAGGCTCGGGTGTGGCGTGTCTCGCACGCATGGTGTCCTCCAGGGGCTGATGTGGATGGTGGTCGGGCCGGCCTACGCGGCGTGCTCCAGGCGGTGGATCTCGCTGTTGACCGCGGCGAGGCGGCGCAGGCCGGCGTTGCCGAGCCGGTCGGTGTGCTCCAGGTCGGCGGCGATGCCCTTCAGCTCAGCGAGGCGGCGGGCGGCGGCCTCACGCGCCTGCTGCGCCAGGGCGGCGCAGAACGCCTCCGCCCGGGCCGCGCGCTCGGTCTGCTCCCTCGCCTGGGCATAGAGCTTGCGCAGCGCGATGGCGAACGCCTGCCGGTAGGTCATCGACAGCCCGTACATGCCACGCTCGCGGCGGGCGATGACGTGGGCGGTCTGGAAGAGGGTGCGGCGGTCGATCATGGGGGTTGCCCTCAGTCACGTTCTGCATTAATGATGTAGCATTGTATTCGGTCGGGATCAACATCAAAAATGAAGAAAGTTACTGATGGTGATATAGACCCCGGGCAGTGCCGCGCTGCCCGCGCCCTGATCGGATGGTCACAGGACGACCTCGCGCGTGCTTCGGGGGTGACGAAGAAGTCCATCGCGGACTTCGAACGCGGGGCAGTCGCCAAGCCGCAACCGAGGACGATGCGTGATCTGCGCGCTGCCTTCGAAGGTGCCGGGTTGGAGTTCATATTCCCCAACGGTGGTGGCGCTGGCGTGCGGTGGAAGGTCAACCAGGCCGGCGGGAAGGGGGAGTGATGGCTGAGCGCTACATGAACAAGGACGAGGCGCGCGCCTTCCTGGCCTCCATCGGCATCGCCCTGAACGACCGGCAGATGCGGCGAGCCATCGAGAACCGCCGGCTGCCGTTCTTCCCCAACCCGATCACAGGGCGCTTGGTCATCACCGAGTCAGCCATCCGGGAGACCTTCGCCCGCGCGGCTGAGTCGGCTCTGGAGCCGGCCGCGCCACACGCGCCACAAAAGCCGGCGGGCAAGAAGCGGGCGGCTTCTGGGGCACCCAAGGGCGGACGCGGGGTTAACACGGGTAGCGTCACATTTCGCCAACGCTACGGTGTGGAGTGGCGCGCAGCTCGGGACGTGCCTGTCCACCAAGGCGACGGCGGTCCCGGCGTGCGGCTCCGCAAGGATGCGCCGCAGCCCGGCCTCGGTGAAGGCTGACGCATGAGCCGCACCCTGCCCATCGCCATCGGCGACCGCTTTGCCCGGGTCGGCCAGTCCGACAAGGTCTACGTCGTCACCGGCTTGCGGACGAAGCCCGGCGAGCCGCCGCACGCGCAGCTCGCGCTCGAAGGCGGAGGCGGCCCGATCCTGATCGGCGTCTCGGCGCTGACCGACCGCAGCCTGTACCAGCGGGTGCCGTCGTGACGCCGGAACCATGCCGCACCGGCCGGAAGCGCCTGGGCTGGTCCTAGGAGGCGCTAGCCGATAAGGCGACGGTCTCCGTCTCGGCGGTGCGGCAGTTCGAACTCGGCCGGGGCTCATCACGCGGCTACGTGCCGATCAGCATCCGGCGGGCGTTCGCGGCAGGCGGCGTGGAGTTGGACGTTGCACTGGCTGAGTGATCCGATGGGTTCACGGTCTGCGAGGTGAACGGTACTGGCGCTGACTAGCCAGGGCTGTATGCTGTTGCCAAGCCTTTGTGTTGTCGGCAGCGGCATGCGCTGTTGCGCTTTGAACGGTTGAGCGATGCCTATTCCAGTGAAGGTTCAGCGTCCCGAAGATCTGCTCGATATTAGAGGTTGGACGCTTTATGGGGAGACACCGTACCACCCGGTAGGAGCGCGGCCTAAGAGCATCTACATCGCTCCAGGGCTCGGAGCGCCACAATTCATTATTCCACACCACCGGTATATATTTAAACTTTCATCGGATCGTCATCCGATCCAGTTTTGGTCGGAAATCTTTTCTTATCAGTTCGGAGCGATGATTGGGGTGGAGGTGCCGCCAGCTTTTGTGGCGTTGAATAGCGAAACGGGTGAAGTCGGTAGTCTTCTAGAGTTTTTTTATGGCGCTCCTGGGGACGTTGAAGAGCGATTTAGTGAGGGCGGTGATGCACTGCAAGCCTTGAACAAGGATTTTGATAGACACAGGGGCAAGCAGCACAATGTACGCGATGTAATGCGTATCTGCAAGGCGTTTCATGCGCTTGGAGTTGCTGAGCCTAGCCGGCATTGGGCGAAGGTTTTTACATTTGATGCCTTGATCGGGAACACAGATAGGCATCAAGATAATTGGGGAATACTCTGGAAGTTTCCGAAGGAGCGCACCCAGGCGCCGAGTGCACGTTTCGCCCCCGCATTCGATAACGGGACGAGTCTCGGGTACGACATTCTGGAGCACAAACTGGCGGCTAAACGTCAGCGCACTGCCCTAGAAGCCTATGTGCTGCGGGGATATCATCATATGCGGTGGTCCCGCGGTGACGAACATCAGTGCCGGCACATGGAAATGCTCGAACGCATTATTAATGCATATCCTGAAACTAAAGAGGTAATATCGGAAACTGTGACATTCGATATTATGGATGTGGCTAAAATTCTGCATGAAATGGAACGGTTTGAGGTGCAGCCTGTTTTTACGCGGCAGCGAACCAATTTCGTTCTGGACGTCATAGCACTGCGGCAACGGCTCATAGCGGAAGTGGTAACGGGAGGGGCGGCATGAACATGGTTCGCCATATTGTAGAGCCGATGGTCCTTCTTCTGGCTTGGCAAGGCCCGGAGCATACCTCGCGCCGGCGATGGACCGTTGGGCGCCTGGATCGCGAGATGCAGGGGGCTACCGAGTTCGTCATGTTCACTTACCTCAGTGACACTGAAGAGTTTGAATGCGCCCTGAGGGAGGGGTTCACCGGATATCCTGCATTTAGGACATCAAATAATATTCACGACACCGGAGTAATGAGCGCGTTTATGCGACGACTGCCGCCACGCACGCGGGGCGACTTCGCGAAGTACCTATTGAACTATCGGATAGATCCGGGCTCCACAATATCGGACTTTGCTCTGCTTGGTTACACTGAGGCAAGGTTGCCAAGCGACGGCTTCTCAATTGTTAATCCGTTCTATAAGATCGATGGTCCGTGCGAATTTGTAACCGAAGCGGCCAGCTTTCACCGATACCTCGTGGATGGTATTCGGGCGGGCGACCATGTATTTCTGATACCTGAGCCGACGAATATTCACGACGATCAAGCTATTCAGGTTGTCTGGAAGGGGCAGTGTGTCGGATACATTAATCGGCTGCAAACAGAAGCATTCCACCGCTGGCTTAGCTCCGGCAAGGTCCAGGCTCGCGTTGATCGCGTGAATGGAACAACCGAGCGCCCCCGTCTTTACCTCTTCGTCGAGGTCTCTGATTGACCCGCGAGCGCTTCAGCCGCGTGGTCGAGCTGATGGTGGCGATCGGGTGGGATGAACACCTGTCGGCGGCGCTCCCCGCCGCCGAGCCGGTGGTCAGGCGGTGCGATCCGGGAAGAGTTCCTTCTCGATCTCCTGCACCCAGTTCCCCGGTGGGAAGGCCGGCGCGTCGAAGATGGCATCGAGCGTCGCCTTCATCGCGTCGCGTGCCTTCGGGTCTGCCGGCGCCGGGAAGCTCCCGTCGTCGATCCCGGCCTTGATCCGCTCCAGGATCTTCGGTGTCCGAGTCGGGTGACCCGACGCGTACATCTGCGTAGCCCATGCCTTGAAGGCGATGCCGGCGATCAGCTCGAGGGCGGCCAGACGGCCCTCAATGTCATGCGGAGTGCTGGTCACGTGGGTTCCTCCGGTCTGTCTCAGACTGAAGGATTTGAGCAGGGCAACGCGCGATCTGCAAGGCGGTGATGCGCGTCATGCGGGCATGATGTGAGGGCAAGCCGCTTGTTGGTCATCCGGACAGGCTATCGATCTCGCTGGCCCTCCATCCTCCACTCGACCCGCGCACGCACGGGTGCGACTCGGACTGCCGCCGCCCTGCCCATTTCCTCGGCGTGCTGAAAGTCCTGCGCCCGCTCAGTGGGCAGTTTCAGCGCGCGCACCCGAGACAGCGCGTCCTCCAGTTCCGCCCGGCTGAGATCTACGGCGGCGAGGTCCGCATCCACCTGCAGCTCCCTGCGCTCGATCGTCTGCGCGCGCTTGGCAAGGCCGGCGTGCAGCTCCCCGGCCTCTTCCTCGGCGCGCCGTACGATCTCGGCGGCGGCGTCCCGCGCCGCCTTCATCGCCTCGCCCAGCTTGGCGGCAAGGCGCCCAACCAGCGTCCACACCGCGTCGAAGGCCGGGTTGATGGCGTCCTCGATCTGCCGGCGGCGCTCCGCCGGGACGTCGGGCGCCCAGACCAGCCGACGCGGGCTCTCCTCGGCGCCGACAATGGCGCCCTCGGTCCAGGCCCCCACCCCGACGTCGATGGCCTGAGCCCAGCTCTTCACGCGCTTCCTCTCGGCCGCGGTCTCCTCCTCCACCCGCTGGCACTGCTCGGCCGCTGCGGCACGGTCGGCTTCCGCGGCGGCCAAGCCCTTCGCCGCCTCCCTGGCATCGCGCTCGGCCGCCGCACGGGCCGCGGCAGCGGCTTCCCGCTCCTCGCTGGCCTGCGCGGCATCCGCTTCGGCTTGGCGCCGCAGATCGTTGGCCGCCTGCTCGTGCTCCATGGCGTCGATCAGCGCGAACCCGGCGCGGCGGGAGGCGGCGGCGAGCGCGGCCTGCTCCGCTTGCGCTGCCGCCTTCGTCGCTGCCATCGCCATGTACCAGTCGCGGATTTCGGTGTGGGTGGCGGCGGACCCGCGCTCGCCGCGCCGGAGGCCGAGAGGCGCGAGCTCCGCGTGGTAGGCGTCCTGAAGGGCGCGCAGCTTCGCCGGCGTCCCGAACCACCGGCTGGCGTTCAGCCGCGTGGCCGCACCCTTCCGGCGCGGCGACCGGTCCACCGGGAGCACCAGGGCATGGATGTGCGGGGTGCCCTCATCAAGGTGCAGGACGGCGGACAGCAGGTTCTCCCCGTAGGTCTTCCTCAGGTACCTCATCGTCGCGGTGACCCACTCGCCGAGGCGCGCGCCGCGCCACGTGCCGATCTCGTGCGGCGCGTCGGGCCGGAAGTACCCGGGCGAGGCCGACAGGACCATCTCGACGCCGAGCACGCCGTTGCGCCGCAGCCGCGTGATGCCCGCAACATCGAGCGCCGCCCGCACCGCCGCCACCAAGTCGGCGGTGCCGTGGAGCTGGCGGTTCAAGGAAGCGCGCCTCGGATCGGCGTTCGGGGCGGCGCTGGTCCGGTTGTTGTGCGCGGCGACGGCGCTGAGCGCCGACATCGTGTGGTGCTTCTTGTGCACCAGGATGGCGTATTCCATGGCTCCCTCCATGCCGGCAGCGGCATGGGGATGTGGAAGCGTCGACGGATGTTCGCACGCCATAGCTCGATGAATTCACGCCGAGCGGAGTTGTTCGATCGCTGGACGCGGGGAATTCCGTTGTGAGTGATGACGGATGACGGAAATCCGCCGGACGGCTGGTTGTAGCGCGGATCCGGCTGGAGTGGTGAGCCAGATCCCAGCGTGCGTTGTCGCTCCTCCGCGTCCCGTGACAGCGTCGAGGCCTCTTCCATCTGAGACGCAGAGGTCACCATGAGCACCACCGACGACGAGACCCCGACCGCCGACCGGATCGCCGAAGGGCTGGCGATCCTCGCCAGGGCTGCGGAAGCCGATCAGGCCCGACGGCTTCGGGAGACGCAGGAGCGGCTGCGGCGGGAGACCGCGGCCCGCAGCGCCCGCTTCCGCCGGCGCTGACCGAAGGGGAGGGGCGGGCGTTATGCGCCAGCCCCGAACTCCATCACTCTTCGCCCGCAACTGCCTTCAGCGTTGACCGCGGAGGGTCGCCTCGTAGCAGTTGACCATCGCGACCGGATCGGGCAGGCGACACTCGGCGTCAGCACGGGCCGTCCGCCTCAGGTACTGCTGCCGCGTCAGGCCGTAGCGCTGCGCGTTCACCAAAATAGTGGCCTCACGGTACACCGGATCTTCATCGGCAATGCCGTACTGCCGCAACTCCGCCGCCGTCAGCCAACGTACCCGTTCCGGCGGGATCAGCAGCATGTCATCGACGATTTGCGCCGAGACGTTCATCCCGCGGAAGTAGGCGCGCATCTCCTCTGCCACCTTGTCGGACGCGGCTTGAACCCCGGCAACGGTGAGGGCCCCCGTCGGAACCTCGAAGTACGGGCGGTGGATGCCGACGGCGCCGGCGATGTCGCGCATGGACGCGCCGGCGAGCAGGAGGACGCACGCGCTGACGCACCTCGCGTCCTCGGCCACGATGATGTTGACGGTCTTGGTGCGCAGTTCGCGGCCGAGCGCCATCGCGCCCCTCACGCTGCCGCCGTCGCTGTTGACCTTCAGATTGATGATCTGGTCGGCCCTTCCGGCGACTCTCACGAAGTCTCGCGCCGCATCTTCGGTGATCCTGCCGGAGATCTGCACGTTGAACGCACAGAGGTTGGCTTCGCATTCTTCCCCGCCACTGACCGTAGCGGCAGCGGCGCTGCCGTTGCGGCCCAACAGCATGGCCAGAATGACCAGCAGCATGCCAAATGCGCGCGGCATGGGACGTCTCCATTGAGGAGTTCAACCGGCAGATCGTACGCTTGACCACGTGTGGCGGTCAAAGGGGTGTCGGTAATAGCGACACCCCTCCCGGAGGTCGTCAGAAGCCCCATGGATGCGTTCCACTACCTTCAGCTAGGCAGATGCGGAAGTGCCGCCAGAACGCATCAGCGCGCCTCTGGCGGGCCTGTGTCGGCGGTCTGATCTGGGCGTCATGGGGGGAAGCGCCGCGGTGTTCGCAGCGATCGCTTGCCGACGCGCGGCGACGCGTCCACATTGAGCGTGCCCGGTTGAACCGCATCGCGAGGTGCGGGGAGGTCCCTGATCCGAGCAGCCGGCTCTTGAGCCGGTGGCCTCGCCAGAACCGCAGAGTTACCGAACTGCCGCCGGGCGCCGCTGCGGCCGTAAGCCAGCAGCCCCCCCCCTCGATCCCAGGGATAAGGGAGCCTCCGATTGGAGGTGGCGCGCTGGGCCCGGCGCGCCTCGTGGGCCGGCGCCGGGACATTGGCATCCCGCTCAGCGATCTGCCTCCAGGAACGCCCTCATGGCTGCGCGCCGGCTCGCGCCAGCGATGACGGATCGGGGGAGATCCCAGACCAGCCGCCCGGCCGCGGCATCGAAGAACGCCAGGTCGTCGTCGCTGATCGGCTGCCGTTCCCACGCGCGGCCGAACATGGCCGTGAAGCGATCCTGCTCGTCCGGGGACAGCGGCGACAGATCGAGCGTGGTGGAGGGGCGCCCCGGGTGCCTGGCTTCGAGCTTGGACAGGCGGCGGCTGAAGGTGCGCATGGTCAGGGCGCCCGATCCTGCCGGTCGGCGCCTGCAGATGTGAGCGGCTTAACGGCGTTTGCCCCGCCCATCTCCACCCGCGCCCACTTGTCGCCCTGCTTGACGTACCATTTCCCGTCCGGCGCCTTCTGTGCGCCGGCCACCGGCGGCCGCTCGCCGCCGCCCGCGCGCGCCGGCGCCGTGGTGTCGATCAGGCGCTCGGCGTACTTCCTCGCCTCCTCTGGGGTCATGCCGAGGTGCTCGACCGCCGACTTGATGGTCTCGTTGAGCAGGTGGACCTTCTTGTACGGATCGGCCTTCGTTGAGAACACCATGTCCTCCGCCTCCTGGCGCGACCGGCCGCCCTGCATCAGGAAGTTGACGAGCTGTGCTTGGGCCGGGAGCGCGCCGTCGCCGCGCTCCGCCAGCGCCAAGCGCCGCTCCTCGTTCGTCAGCTGCTTGTTGCGGAAGGTCTCGTTGGACCGCGCGTTACGCTCGGCGATGTCCATCTGCCGCTGGTGCAGCCGGTTCGCCATCATGTTTCGGCTCGCCCCGGACAGCCCCTCGCCGAGCGCGCCGGCGATGCTGGGGTTGCGGCTGGCCATCATGCCGAACGCGGCCTGCACGAGCGGGTTTGACATCGCCTCGGTCAGCTTGTCCATGAAGCCGGGCTCCTTCCCCGACTCTGCCGCGCCCATAGCGAGGCCGCCGGCTGGTGCGCCGCTCATGGCTGCGGGAGCCATTGACGGGGGCGCCGCGGGGACGGGGAGACCGCCTCCGAAGCTGACGGTTTTCGCCGGCAGCCGCGGCTTTACGTCAATGGACGGCCCTGGAACCGGGCCGAACTGCGGGCCGGGCAGCCCGCCCACGGGGCGCTCCGCGTCCATCGCGGCGCGCAATTCCTGCTCGGCGTCCTGGTTGACGGCTCCCGGAACGCCCCCGGACCCTGTGGGAACGCCCTGCGCCAAGCCGCCCGCCGGCAATTCATCAGCGCCCGGGTAGGCGCCCGCGAAGTCGCGGAACTCCCAGTCGGTGCGGTCGAGGTCCGGCTGCGCCGCCACCTCGCGTCCAGCACGCAGACCGCCGCCAGCCCAGGCTCCGGCCACCCGCCCGACGCGGTCGGCCATGCGGGCACCCTCGTAGGTCTCGGGCAGGCCCCCCATGCCGAGCAGGCCGCCATCCTCGTCGCCCGGCATCTCCACGCTGGTGTTGCTCTCAAAGGCGTTGCCCGGCGTGAAGTCGCCGATCTGGACGTTGCGGCCGATCCAGCCCTTGATCTCAGGCACGAAGCCGCGCTTGGTGAACAGGCTCTGCCCGCCCGGATCGCTGATGCCGCCGTAGCGCCGCGTCAGTTCCGCCTGCGCGTCCGGGTCGCCGTTGCCGGCCGCGGCGCTCAGGATGTCCTCCGGCTGCGTCGCCCAGTCCACCACCATCCCGCCCTCGGCGTAGGCGCGCCCGAGCGCGAGGCCGCCGCGGGCGTAGCGCGGCACCGTGGTCATCCCCTGGGTCCCCTGGCCGCCGGAGTTGCCGCTCCCCATGCCGAGGCTGCCGAGCTTGGACATCAGCCAGCCGTCGTCACCGAAGGCGCCGGACGCGCCGAGGCCGCCAGCGCCCATCAGGGCGAGCCCGGCATAGGGCAGCGCGCCCTTGCCGCCCATCGCTCCGGAGCCGAGCATCAGCGGCAGCAGCCACTTCATCCGGTCCTTCCGGCTCATCGGCGCCCGCGGCTTGCGGCCGGGGATGGGCGGCGCGGTCTGGCCGTTCGGCAGCAGCGTGCCGGGGGCTCCGGTGGCCTGCGAGGGGTCATCGAACGGAAGCGCGTCGGGGTAGGCGTCGCTGAGCGCCGCGTCCGCCAACGGGCCGCCCATGGCGTCCTGCGCCGCGATGTCGGCCGCCAGCATCTCCTCCGGCCCCATGCTCATGAACAGGTCCGGGTCCACCATGCCGCCTTCGAAGAACTGCGCCATAGCACCTTGCGCCAAGCCCCCGCGGGCGTAGGAACGGGCCCCTCTCGCCGCGACCAGGCCGCCGAGTGCATAGCCTTCTCCGCCACTCCCCCCGTCGGGTCCGCCGCCGTCACTGCTGGCGCCGCCAGTTCCGTCCGCGTCGCCGCCATCGCTGTCGCTGCCGCCATCGCCGGAACCGAAGCCGAGGCCATTCATCCCCCTCGGCGCGTACTGCTGCATGATCCCGGCGATCATCTGCTCCAGCGACTGCTGGTTGAACGATGGGGCCGAGGTCGCCAGCGCCAGCGACTGCGGCTGGAAGAATTGGTGCTCGCCGCCGAAGCCGTAGGTCTTCGGGTTGAAGCCCTCGGGAAGCGGCTGCGGCACAGGGTATCCGGGGCTCGCGGCCTGCGCTGGCGCCTGGGCGCCTGGGATGGCGTCGTACATCACGCCGGGCGGCTGCTGCCCCTGCCCAAGGTCAATCTGCCCGACGGTGCCACCGGCGGCGTAGCGGGAACGCGGCAGCATGCCGAGGGTGCGCGCCGAGCGCGCCTGTGCGGCGCCCTGGGCGAGGCCGCCCCGGGCGAGGCGCTGACGCGGGCGCACCAGACCGCCCTTCTTCAGGAACATCGCTGCCATCATGGCCGCCGACATGCCAAGCGACGCCATGTCCTTGCCGGTTGTGTCCGGTCCCTGCGACGTGGTGGTGCTGGAACCGGGCGGCCGGGCATTGGAGAGCAGGCCGCTCCAGCGGTTGAGCTGCGTCCACGGATAGTCCCGCTGGCTTTGGAAGTCCTGCAATGCCAGATCGATGTTCTTCTGATCCATGCCCTGCTGCTGCTGGCCGATGCCGGCCATCGCCGCGGCGTCGCGCAGCTGGATGTCCTGGTTCTTGCCGACGAAGTCGGTGAGCGCCCGGCCGGTCTCCAGCTTGCGCGCGGCGTCGGCGTTGACGAGCGCGCCCGCCTGCTGGCCGATGGAGGCCAGACGGTTGGCGTCCTGGCCGGTCAGGTTGCCCAGCGTCGTGCCGGCGTCGATCTGGCGCCGCGCGTTGGCGTCGGTCAGCTGGCCCAGCCCGAGGCCGCCCTGGATCTGCCGCCCGGCGTCCTGGCCGGCCAGCGCGCCCAGGCCGAGGCCGCCCTGCACCTGGCGCGCCGCGTCGGCGCCGTAGAGCTGGCCCGAGGTGGCCCAGCCGCTCTCCAGTGCCTGCGCCTGCTGGCCCAGGATCGACTCGTTGGCGTCGCGGATCGCACGGTTGGTGAACTCGGCGTTGCGCTTGCCGCCGAACTGCCCGGCCTCGATGAAGGTGTCGTTGACCGCCGGCAGCAGGTTCTCGGTCAGGTTCCGCTGGCCGAGCTGCGCGATGCGGTCCACCACCTTGTCGGTGTAGGGGCTCATGTAGTCATCGACGCTGTCGACAAACCGCCCAGTGCCCTGCGACACCAGCGGGTTGGCGGCGCCGGCCGAGGAGGCGTTCATGCCCTGCGTCACCCACGGGGACGCGGCCCCCGCCGCGTCGGTGTTGGCGCCGGCCGTCAGCATCGGCGAAGCCGCCGCGGCGCCGCTCATGCCGGCCGCCTGGGTGAAGTACGGCAGTGCGGTCTGCATGCCGCTCATGGCGCCCGCCTCGACCATCGTCTGCCGCGCCGCCTCCATGGTCGGGCGCCCGTTGGAGGAGGCCTTGCGCACCATGTCGAACGCGGTCTGCTGGTCCGGCGTGAACTCGGCGATGCGCTGGAACGGCACGGGCGAATAGGGCTGCCCGGCCGCGCCTTGAGCGTAACCCATGACCTGTTGCATTGGGCCGGAGTACCACTCCGGGAAGACCTGCTGCGTCGTGCTGGTCGAGCCACCGCCACCGCTGGGCATGTCAGATCTCCTTGTTCATGATGACCGCGTAGTCGCGAAAGCCGTGGCGCGTCATCGCGCGCCGCCAGCCGAACCGGCCGCCCAGCAGGGCGGCGCGGCAGTCGTGGTCACGCCCGAACCGCTCGACGGCGGGCAAGATGGTTTCGGTGAGTTCCCTGAGGTCGCCAGCCGCCCAGAGCGCGCGCACGGCGCGAAGGCGCGGAAACTCCACGATTTCGGTGATGCACACGCTGGCCGGCGCAGTCCACAGCTGCATGGCCCCGGCCTCGATGCCCGCCAGAACATCGTCGGCGTCGTGGGTGCGCGGCCCATAGCTCAGCGCGCGCTCCAGGATCGGGCGGACGCGCTCGAACTCGGCGCGGACGTGGTCGGGGATGTTGGGGAGTGGCGTTCCGAGGGAGCGGCGCGGGGCCGGTTCAGCGGGGCCGGCCCGAACTGCGGTGATGGTCTGCATGCCTGCGCTCTCCTTCCCCGAGGGGCCGAAGGCGCAATGAGCCCGGCCCCGAATGCATCGGGTCACCGGGCTGTCCGATCGGCGGATCTTGCTACAACGCGTCTCCTCTGCCGAACGACGCGCTCGTTATCCGCACTGGCCAACCACAACAGCAGAGCACAAACATAGTAGTCGAGACCGGCTTTCGACGCAAGACGCGTTGTATTCCTCTTGCTCATGTATTTGCAAGATTTTACAATGGTTGGGCGGCACGCTAAAATTTACCGTGAATTCTTGTTGATATTGCCTTGCGACGACGATAATAGCACGCGATCACTTGGGAGTATCCTGCGATGAACCTGCGGCATGAGTTCAGCGATGGTCGGGTGCTCTTGATTGCCGACCTTGGGGCGGCGCTTATGAGCGAAGCGTCCCTGACACAGGGTTTCGACCGTCGCGCCTCGTTGCGCATGGTCGAAGACGAGCTTCTTCACCGGATCATGGGTGATGTGCCGATGGAGCGCATGGCGCTCCTCCTGCGTGAGGTCGATCGGCACGCTGCGGCCCTTCGGCCGCACCTGGTCACCCTGCAGAAGGCGGCGCCGCTTCAGGCGTGCGCCCAGGAGGTGGCGCTGCGGGTCCACGGCATGACCAACACCGGGGAGGTGACACGGACGCTGCTGGCCGCAGACGCCGAGCTGGTCAACCGGCTCACCGGTGCCGGCGTCCCCCTCCCCGTGGCGGCGGCATGGTCACACGCGGTCCAGGGCCTGGCGATGCTGCTCGGGCTCGGGATGATGGCGATGAACGGTGGTGCCGCTGGGACGGCCTGATGGCGGTGGCTCGACGGATCACTTTGGCCGCTACGGGCTTGGCGCCGTCGTGGCTCAGATGAGGCGTTCCCGCAGGTCCTGCGGCGGAGCGTTCATTGCCGCACCGCCGGCGCGTCGCGGCCGTTGTCGGGGATGGCGACGACCGTGCGGCCGGTGAGGTCCACCCCCTGCCGAGCGGCGGCGTCCTGCGGTTCCTCGCCGGTGCGGAAGATCACAACCACCGGGCCGGTCTCGTCCGGCTGGGCGCCCTCCAGGCGTGACAGGCGCCGCTCACGGGTGCTGCTCATGCGGTCCTCCGCGTCGTGTCGGTCCAGCGGACCTTGGGTTCCATGGCGGCGATCTCGGCCGCTTCGTCGGGCGTCAGCTCGCCGCCATGCTGGAGGCGCTCGGCGATCTCCCTCAAGCGCTGCCGCTCTTCGTCGGAGAGGCCTCCGAGGTCGGGCATCAGGCGGGCGGGATCACGAGGGCGGGTGGCGGCTTCCAGCAGGGCCAGCCGGCGGGCTCGGTTGCTCATGCTGGTGTCTCCCCGTTGAAGCGGACGTCCATCGCCTCCAGCTCGGCGATCTCCTCGGCGGTCAGCTCCGCGCCACCGCGGTGCTTCTCCGCGAGGGTCCACAGGCGCTCCAGCTCGTCGTCGGTGAGGCGGGTGAGATCGATCTCCGGGTGCTCGCTGCGCCAGGCGCCCTGCGCGCCCTCCAGGCGTTGCAGCCGGTTCATGACGGTCCGGTTCATGTCTTCGAACTCCTCTCCTCCAGCGCGGCCAGCCGCGTCTCGAACTCGGCGGCTTCCAGGGTCTTCGTGTAGGTCTCGATCAGCTTGCCGAGCTCTGCCGCCTCGCCCGGAGTCAGGTCGCCGCCGGCGACCGCTTCGACGATGGCGCTGACGGCCTTGGCGGCGTCGGCCGCGGTGGACAGCGGTGGCAGGGTGAAGCGCACCGGCCGGTCCTTGCGCGCCGGGAGCAGCCGCTCCAGGCACAGGCGCAGCGCCTGGACGTCGCCGGCCTTGGCCAGTTCGATGGCCTTCCGGGTCAGGGCGTCCGCCTCGCCGTCGAGCAGCTGCTCGGCCGCCAGCGTCGCTTTGTTCCGGGAGCCCGGCCGGCGCCCCGGGTTGCCGGGAGCGAAGCGGCCGCGGCGGTCGCGCTTGGCCTCCTCAGCCTCCGTTCCTGCGGGCGATCTACGGCGCGACATGGGCCTGCTCCACCAAGCGGCGGCGTGCGGCCGCGGTCAGGTCCTCGGCCAGGGCGAGCGCCCGCAGCGCCGGCACCTCAACGGCGATGGAGGCGCCGTCCTGCAGGTAGGCGACCAGGGACAGCGGCTCGCCGTCGATGTCGCGGACCCGCACCCGGGCGGCGAGGGGCTCGGCGACTTCGAGTTGCGTGGCGCCTAGGGCGGAGAGAGCGACGTGCACGCCAGTCAGCAAGTTCAGCAGGCCCGGCGCGAGGTGGTCGCCGGCAGTCATCTCGTCCAGCAGCGCATCGCGCTCAGCCTCCAGCCGGCGGCGCAGATCGGTGAGGTCGTCACGCAGCACGGCCGGCCTCCCGGGTGGCTCGGGCGGTGTGCGCCCGCTCCATGCGATCGACGCCGATCAGCAGCAGACGGCGGCGTGCCATAATCGCCTCAGCGGCCTTCACCAGTTCGGCGACGGACGGGCGGAACTCGACGGTTCGCCGGACGGTCCGTGCGGACTCCTCGGCGACATCGGCCGGGAAGCGCGCCAGCTCGTCCGTCAGCGCGACGACGTAGGCCTTCACCTCGGGCGCGGACCGCTGGTCGCGCTGCGGGTAGGCCGCGTTGAGGGTGAAAGCGATCCGGCCGGCCTGCGGCTCGGGCGTGTAGCCGGTCAGCGCCACCTCCAGCTCGGCGCGGACCTGAGCCAGGGTCTCCAGCGGCAGCAGCGGCGCATTTGGCGCCAGCGGCGCACGGGCGGCCTCGAGTAGCACGGGCTCGTGCCAGCTGGTCACCGACAGGCTGCCGGCAGACTTGGCGATCATCGGCAGCGCGCCGGCTGGGCGGGATGCGTTCACAGGCGGAACCTCGCTCGTTCAGAGGCGGCTTCGGGGGTGTCGTCGTACAGGTCGGCGAACGCCGCCATGGTGGGGCTCGTCGCCTGGGCGCCGGGGCGGATCGGGGTGACGTTGGGTGGCGGCTCGTCCAGCCAGCGCTCGCCGTTCAGCCAGGTGGCCGGGTGGGCGATGAAGCGGGGCTCGGTGCCCTTGACCTGGATCTCGGCGGCGTAGCGGAGGATGCCGGCCAGCAGTTGCTCGGCGGTGGCCTTCTTGCGGGCGGTGCGGTAGGCGCGGTGAGCGGTGGCCTTCGCGGTCTTCTTCGGCACCTGGAGCCACCACGTTGCGAACTCGGCGTCGAGGTCGTCGGGACGCTCCTGCGGCTCGTCGTCGAGCAAGAGAGTCTTCTGACTATTCCCTGACGGTTCTAATGACGATTCAGGGTGCACGTGGTGCACCCCTACCCCTGCACGTGGTGCACCCCTAGGGCGCACGTGGTGCACCCCTGCATCTCGTGCACCCCTGCACGTGGTGCACCCGTCACTGGTACCAGTCAGTACGTCGAGCGCGATGCGGTACTCCCGCCCGCGCTTGGCGCCGGGATGCTCGTCCGCCACCTTGACCAGCACACCCATAGCTTCCATGCGGCGGATGGCATACTGAACGGCGCGCTGGCTGAGCCGGCACTCGGCGGCAACCCGTGCCAAGCTCGGGAACACCCCGCCACCGTCGTCGCTGGCGAAGCAGCCGAGCCGGGACAGCACCGTGACGGCGGTGCTGTCCAGGTCGAGCGCGCTTGCGTAGACCGCCTCGACGACGCGGATGCTCATGGGGCACCCTCCGCGTCGTGCAGGTCCTCGAAGACCTGCCGCCGCCCGTCGAAGCGCACGCGGGCGATGCCCGTCTCGCCCTGCCGGTTCTTGGCGATGATGATCTCGCCGACGTTCCGGGAACGGTCGAGCGCTTGGCTCCAGCGGTGATAGCGGTCGGAGAACTTCTCGGCCGGCTCGTCGGCACGCTGGGCCGGCTCCGAGCGCTCCAGATAGTACTGTTCGCGGTAGACGAAGGCGACAACGTCGGCGTCCTGCTCGATGGCACCGGAGTCCCGCAGGTCCGCGAGGGTCGGCCGCTTGTCCTCGCGACCCTCGACGCCGCGGTTGATTTGGCACAGCAGAGCGATCGGGATCTCCAGCTCCTTCGCCGTCTCCTTCAGCGTCCGGGTCATCGCCTCGAGCTGGTGCGTCCTGTTGGCCTGAGGATCGGCGGCGGCCAGCAGGCCCAGGTAATCGACGCAGAGGAGGTCGAGCCCACGCCGCCGCTTCTGCGCTCGTGCCCGTGCCCGGATCTGACCGGCGGTCAGGCCGCTCTGGTCATCCACCACCAGCGCCATGCCTCCATACCACCGCCGGGCCTCCTCCAGCGCGGCGAGCTGGTCGGGCCGGAGGTGGCTGCGCTGCTCGATCGTGCTGACGCCGGAGCGCCGCGCGTAGAGGCGTTGGCCAAGCTGCGCCCGGCTCATCTCCAGCGAGTTGAACCGGCCGACGTAGCCGGAGGCGGCGGCGTTGGTGGCGATCGTCAGGCCGGCAACGGTTTTCCCCATGCTCGGTCGTCCGGCGATGATAACGAGGTCAGTCGGCTGTAGGCCGCCGAGGAGCCGGTCCAGGTCGTGCAGGCCCGTGCTAATCCCCGACACCCCGCCGACGGCGCTCTGCGCCCGCTGGACGGCCTCCCACGCGGACGAGAGCACGCCGTCGAGGTCGGCATCCCGCTGGACGCCCTCCGGGCGCTCCAGGATCTCGGCCAGCTCCGCCTCGGCCTGCCCCACGAGCGCCGCGGCGCCGCCGTCGAGGTCGCGCCGGCGCGCTTCCGCGTCCAGCCATGCGGCGAAGGCGACGAGGCGGCGGCGGTTGTGGTTCTCGAGCACGAGGCGGGCGTAGTGCTGCGCCTCGTGCGGGCTGGCGAAGGCCCCGTGAAGCCGTCGCGAGTAGCCCCAGATGCCGCCAACTTCGTTGGCAAACTCCGGCGCGTCGGCGAGCTGGTGCGCCACGGTCGCGAGGCTGACGGGTGCACCGCTCTCGGCGAGGTCGAGGATCGCCGCGAATATGCGCTGGTGCCCCTCATCCTCGAAGTGCTCGTGCGACACGACGCCGAGCACCGTGTCGAGGCGGGCCCCGAACAGCAAGCTTCCCAGCAGCGCCTGCTCGGCCGGCAGCGTGTCGATGGGGGCGGCATTGGTCACCGGCGCGCCTCCCTCTCGATGCGAGAGGCGATCTGCTCGGCCCACCGGGACAGCGCGTCCAATTCGGACGGGTCGGCGCCGCGGAGTGCGAGCGTGTCCAGGTCTGCGCTCAGGCCGAGCAGCTGCCGGTGCGCGCTCGGCTGGCGCTGGAGGAGGCGGCGGCTCAGTGCGCGGAAGTGCGCCGCTCCCAGGTCGCGGATCTCGGCGGTCATGCCGCGCCTCCCGCTGGGTAGCCGGCCAACTCAGCGACGGTGCGGGCTGTGCTCAGTACCAAGCCGAAGCGGCGGCTCAGCATCCGCGCTGCAATATGTTGCGAGATCGGATGAAAGGCGGTAGGATCTTCCCGGTTCGCAGCCAGTCCGAAGATCTCTCCGCCCGCCCTGGTCGCCGCGCTCGCCACAAGCGCGGTTCCGGGGCGGAGTTGTTTCTGGGCCATGTGATTACGCGGCCTCCCTCGCCTCGGAGGACGAGCGGCGCGGCTTCGTCATCTGTGCATACGCCCACTGCCGCAGGTCCCCTGCCTGATACTTGGCAAGGCGGCCGAAGTGCTGGACCGGCGGCCCGTCCGAGCGGCGGGTGAACCATGTGGCCAACGTGGCTGGAGAGGTCTTCAGACCGAGCGCGGTGAGTAGCTCGGAGGCCTCCTTGCGGGACAGCCAGCGGTCGTCGGGAACATGCAAGATGGCAGGCCGGCTGTCGTCCGGCGCGCCGACGCCGAGAGCGTCTGCAGAGTATTCCGTGGGGGTGTGGAGCATCTGACCCTCATTGACGGACCCGCAATCGGGCGGGCTGGTGGGTCAATGATGGTCAATGCGAGGCAAACCACGCCAATAATAACAAGTAACTGTTACTTGTTACCTTTGTTACCAACATCCGCGCACTCCGAAGACCAACGGCCAAAATAGACTTCAGCTGTTTTTATGGGAATACCGGTCTCCTTGGAGCACCGGGAAAACCATGCCTTCTTTGCTCCCCGAGGGCTACCATTTGCGGGATAGGCGCCGCAGTTATTTTTGAACCATTCCACCGCCACAGCCATTCCTCCGGAGTGCTGAGTAACGCCGGAAGACTGCTTGTCATCACTCGCTCTTAGCAACCACCTCGGCCGCGGCCAATCCAGACCGACTGAATCGAACCATTCGGCGAGGTCGGACAGCCTGATCCGCAAAAGGCGGAAGAGGTTGCTGAAGTGTCCGTGGCTGTCGTCGTACTCCCGCAGCGACCATCCAGCGAGCTCTGCAAACTTCGCTTCCGGACTCCCGGTCGCGCCCTCGATCCTGAAGCCCAGGACTTCAAGGATGTCCAGCACCTCCGCCCGGGTGCGGGGATAGCGGACGCGCTCCATCACCAACTCCGACCGCTGCGGCTCCTCGGGATCCTCCAGATCGTCGGACAGGGCGAACCGAATGAACGCCTCTTCGAACGCGGGATCGTGCACGAAGGGATCATCGCTGCCGATCCGATGGCCGGAGCGGGACTCCACGCTCCACTTCAGGAATGGCAGTCCTCGGCCGCTCTCCGCGATGATGGAGATTCCTCCCGGCCCCGCCCAGGTCGGGATGACCCGGATGAAGGGCTGCGGGTCGCGCGGCCGGCTGTTCCGGTAGACCGCGCCGCCGACACCGATCGTGCAGCCTTCGGGCCGTTCGAGTGTGAAGAGGGTCGGGCGGCCGTCCGCCTCGAAGTCGCCCCGCCACATGAACTGGACGAGCCGCTCCAGGATGACGTCGGCGTCCGTGGCCTTGCCCCCAAGCGGCCACTCGCGCGCGATCTCCGTCAGGGTCGGTTCGTCGGGGAAGGTGGCGAATGGGGATCGCATAACGCCTCCGCAGGCGCGCCGCAGGGTGGAGACGCGGAAGCCCGGTGCGGTGCCAGGCTTGTCGGATGGCCGTCCTATCCGCGCTACCCGTAAGATGGGGTGGCTGCCCGGACGCCGCCACCGTCACGACACCGGCCACGGTGATTGCTATGTGATTGCTATCCACCTCCGCGCCGCTCCAATACCACCCCTTCCGCAAAGCGAAAACCCAGCATTCGCAAATGGTGCGGGCCGGGGGAGTCGAACCCCCACGCCGTTTCCGGCTACGGATTTTAAGTCCGCTGCGTCTACCGTTCCGCCACGCCCGCGGCACGCGCACCGGTTGAATAGTGGGTTGCGCGGAACGGGTCAAGAGTCGTGGACCCCGCCGCCCTGTATCCCCATATGGGAAGGCATGACCGAGAGCCAGTGGATCGCCCTGGTGGGGCTGCTGATGGTGGCGGTGCTGGTGGTGCCCGGCGCGCTGCGGCGCACCCGCGGCCGGGTGCTGCCCTACGCCGCCGCGTGGCTCGCCATCGTGGCGGCGCTGATCTTCGTCTACACGACCTTCGGGCCGTTCTAGTCGTCCGGGCGGCCGTCCCAGCCCATGGACATGATGCCGATGCCCATGGCGACGCTGCCGAAGGTGATCATCAGGCTGGCGAAGAGCAGGAACGCAGCGACGAAAGCGCTCTCGCTGGCGAAGATCAGAGTGCGCAGGTTCGCCACGTCGCACACCAACAGCCCAAGACCCAGAACGACCGCCCCCGCCATTCCCGAGAGCAGATGGTTGAGCAGGAAAAAGACGGCCTCTCTCTCGAAGGGTTTCATGGCTCGATTACCGGACTGTCTACTGACTTATCAAAGTAGAAACAGCCGGGGTCGCGACAATTCACCGTTACGCAATAGGCTGAAAGCTACCCCTTCGAGCCGACCGTGACGGTCGGCGTACCGCCGAGTCGCTGGACGATCCCCACCAGATCCTCCGTCGCGCGCTCCACCGCCGCCTCGTCGGTGCCGCGCAGCACCAGCGAGACGCCGAAGTCGCCGCGGCGGAAGTACGGGTAGCTGCCGATCTCCAGGTCGGGATAACGCTCCTGCAGGGCCCCGAGGTCGGCGGCCAGAACGCCCTCGGCCAGCGCGCAGCTGACCGTGCGGGCGTGGATCGGCGCACCGCCCTTCAGCCGCGGCAGCACGCCGTCGAGCATCGCCTGCATGATGTTCGGCACGCCGGCCATCACGTACACGTTGCCGATGCGGAAGCCCGGCGCGGCGCTGATCGGGTTGTCGATCAGCTCGCCCCCCTCCGGGATGTTGGCCATGCGCAGCCGCGCCTCGTTCAGCTTGGACGGGTCGCCGTAGTGGCGCTCCAGCCGCGCCACCGCTTCCGGGTTGCGCTCCAGCGCCACGCCGAACGCCTTGGCGACGCATTCGGACGTGATGTCGTCGTGCGTCGGGCCGATGCCGCCGGTGGTGAAAACGTAGGTGTAGCGGGAGCGCAGCGCGTTCACCGCGGCCACGACCTCCTCCTCGACGTCGGGAACGACGCGGGCCTCGCGCATGCGGATGCCCTGCTCGCCCAGCTTCTCGGCGATGTGCGGCAGGTTGGCGTCCTTGGTGCGGCCGGAGAGGATCTCGTTGCCGACGATCAGCACGGCGGCGGTGGGGTTCGGGTCGGTGGTCGTCATCGGGGGGCTTCGTTCGGCGGGGTTCCCCCAAGATGAACCCATGACGGGCATTGTCAAGGCGACGGCGGCGCGGGTAGCGTGGCGGCCATGCGCTTCCCCTCCCCGCTCATCGAAGGCCGGCTGGTCCGCCGCTACAAACGCTTCCTCGCCGACGTCGAGCTGCCCGGCGGGCCCGATGGCGTTGAACTGATTACGGCGCATGTGCCGAACTCCGGCAGCATGATGGGCGTGGACACGCCGGGGGCGCCGGTGTGGCTGTCGCGCTCCGACAACCCGAACCGCAAGCTCGCCCACACGCTGGAGATGGTGGAGGCGGACGGCGGGCTGGTTGGCGTCAACACCGCCCACCCCAACGCGCTGGTCGCCGCGGCCATCGCGTCGGGCCGCATCCCCGAACTGGCCGGCTACGCCCGCGTACGGCGCGAGGTGAAGTACGGAAAGAACTCGCGCATCGACGTGCTGCTGGAGGACGACGACCGGCCGCCGGCGTACGTCGAGGTCAAGAACGTCCATCTGCGCCGGCCGCACCCGGGCGACGGCCAGGACGGCGTCATCTGGGCCGAGTTCCCCGACTGCCCGACCGCCCGCGGCGCCAAGCACCTGGAGGAGCTGGCGGCGATGGTGGCGCAGGGCTGCCGCGCGGTGATGCTCTATCTTGTCCAGCGCATGGACTGCACCCACTTTCGGGTGGCCCGCGACATCGACCCCGCCTACGACGCCGGCCTGCGCCGGGCGGTGGCGGCGGGTGTGGAAACTTTGTGTTGGTCTTGCGCGCTGACGCGCGAGTCGATTGAATTGGACCGGCCGCTGCCGCTGCGCCTCGCCGACTAGATAAGGGACTGTCCGTGGAACACAACGACCTCGATTCGCATCGCATCCGGCTGCACACGCCGGAGGACTTCGAGGGAATGCGCAAGGCCGGCCACTTGGCTGCCCTGGCGCTCGACTTCATCACCCCCTATGTGCAGCCCGGCGTCGCCACCGGCGAGTTGGACCGGCTGCTGGCCGCCTTCATCGCCGACCACGGCGGCATCAGCGCGCCCATGGGCTACCGCGGCTATCCGAAGTCGACCTGCATCTCGGTCAACCACGTGGTCTGCCACGGCATCCCGGGCGACAAGCGGCTGCAGAACGGCGATATCCTGAACATCGACGTCACCCCGATCGTCGACGGCTGGCACGGCGATTCCAGCCGCATGTACCTGTGCGGCGACGTCAGCATCAAGGCCAGGAAGCTGGTGGACGTCACCTACGAATCGCTGATGCTCGGCATCGCCAAGGTGAAGCCGGGCGCAACGCTGGGCGACGTCGGCCACGCCATCCAGCAGTACGCGGAGAGCCACCGCTATTCCGTGGTGCGCGATTTCTGCGGCCACGGCCTGGGCCGCGTCTTCCACGAGCCGCCGAGCGTCCTGCACTTCGGCAAGCCGGGCCAGGGCGTGGTGCTGCGCGAGGGCATGTTCTTCACCATCGAGCCGATGGTCAACGCCGGCCGCCACGACGTGAAGATCCTCGGCGACGGCTGGACCGCGGTGACCAAGGACAAGTCGCTGTCGGCGCAGTTCGAGCACTCGATCGGCGTGACCGCGCAGGGGTGCGAGATCTTCACCGCCTCGCCCGCCGGCTTCACCAAGCCGCCCTACCCGGTCGTCGAGGCGGCGGCGGGGGTCTGATCCCTCAATCCCCGCCCGCCGGCTTGGCCTTGTCGGCCGGCCCCTCGGCCAGGGCGCCGTAGTTGTCCTTGCGCAGCTCGTCCAGCGCATCGTCCACCACGTCGACCGGCACCCCGGCCGAGCGCAGGGCGAGGCCGGCCATCTGCAGGCTCGCCTCGATGGTCTCGGGCACCACGGCGGAGGCGCCGGCGTGCTTCAGGCGGCCGAACTGCGCCAGGTCGTGGGCGCGGGTGATGATCGGCAGGTGCGGGGCATGGCGGCGGATCGCCTCCACCGCCTTTTCGGCCAGCGCCGGGCGGTTGACGGTGACCACCGCGGCGCGGGCGCGCTCCACCCCGGCGGCGCGCAGTACCCCGGCGTGGGTGGCGTCGCCGTAGTAGATCGGCCGGCCGCCGTCGCGCATCGCCGCCACCCGGTGCGCGTCGAGGTCCAGCGCCACGTACGGGATGCCGTGCCGCGACAGGATGCGCGCCACCGTGCGCCCGACCCGGCCGTAGCCGGCGATCAGCACGTGGCCCTTGACGTCGCTGGTCTCGACGCGGAACGCCTCGGCACCCCAGCGGCGCTCCCAGGCTTCGGCGAGGCTGTGCGCCAGGACGCCGACCGCCGGGGTCAGCGCCATGCTGAGCGCCACCACGGAGGTCAGCGTCTGCCCGTCCTCGCCGTCGAGGATGCGCAGGCCCACCGCGCGGCTGAGCACCACGAAGGCGAACTCGCCGCCCTGCGACAGCAGCAGGCCGACGCGCAGCGCGTTGGCGGTGCCCAGGCCCGACAGCCGGCACAGCGCGATGAGCAGCACGCTCTTGCCGATCAGCAGCGCGGCGGTCAGCGCCAGGATGGTCTCCGCCTTGCGGGCCATGAAGGGCAGGTCGAGCGACATGCCCACGGTCATGAAGAACAGGCCGAGCAGCAGGCCGCGGAACGGCTCGATGTCGGCCTCGACCTGGTGCCGGTAGGCGGTGTCGGCGAGCAGCAGGCCGGCCAGGAAGGCGCCCAGCGCCATCGACATGCCGACCTGCGCGGTCAGCAGCCCGACCGCCAGCACCAGGAACAGGTTGGTGGCGGTGAACACCTCCGGGCTGTTGGCCGACGCCACGAACCCGTACACCGGCCGCACCACGTAGCGGCCCAGCAGCATGATGCCGACGATGGCCGCGACACCCTTGACGATGGCGATGGCCAGCGCCTCCTGCAGGTTGGCGGCGTCGCCGGCGAGCAGCGGCAGCAGCGTCAGCAGCGGCACCACCGCGAGGTCCTGGAAGATCAGCACGGCGACCGAGACGCGGCCGAAGCGCGCCACCGTCTCGCCGCGCTCCACCAGCACCTTCAGCACGGTGGCGGTGGAGGAGAACGCCAGCGCGCCGCCGACGATCAGCGCCGCGCTCGAGTCCAGGCCGAACAGGTAGGCGGCGACGCCGATGGCGGCGGCGGTCGCCACCACCTGCAGCAGCCCGAGCCCGAAGATGAAGCGCCGCATCGCCCGCAGGCGCGACAGCGGCAGCTCCAGCCCGACCGCGAACAGCAGGAAGACCACGCCGAACTCGGCCAGCACGCCCGGCAGCTCCGGATCCACCACCGGCCCCGGGGTGTGCGGGCCGAGCACCACGCCGGCCGCCAGATAGGCGAGCACCGCCGGGATGCGCAGCGCCTGGAACAGCGGCACCAGCAGGATGGCCGCCACCAGCAGCAACAGCACGTCGATCAGCAGTTGCGTGTTGTGGATCATTTGGGCTGGGGGCCGCCGCCCCGGACTCCATCGATGCTCTGGCCGCGGCTGATCAGCGAGATGCCGCGGGTGCCGACGCCGCCGACCATCACCGCCTCGATCAGCGGGTCGCTGGCGCCCTCGGCGGCGCTCCACTCCACGACGAAGTTGGCGCCGGGACCGCCGCGGCCGTCGGTCAGGTCGATGTAGAACTCCGCCGTGCCCATGGCGGCCAGCGCGTGCGGCGCCCCGATGAAGCGCTGCACCTCGTTGCCGGCGGTGTCGTAGTAGGTGATCCGCCGCACCGTCAACCCCTGGGTGGGCGAGGTGTTGCGCACGCTGAGCGTCACCGCCAGGTTCGGCTGCGCCACCCCGTGGCCGAGGTACAGGGTCGAGTACACCGGCACGTACACCGTGCCGCCGCGCGGCCCCGCGCCGCCGTCGGGTGCCGGGCGGAAGTAGTCGCGCTCCGGCCGCTTGGCGGACACGTCCACCGATTCCGCGTCGCGCACCCGCGCCGCCTCGCCGGACGGGGCCGCCCCGCGCTTCTCCACCAGCAGGACGGTGGCGACGACAGCCCACACTAGAAGGCCGGCGGCGAGAAACGAGCGGATCGGGGTCATGGGGCTCCGGATGGGCGGGCACGGCGGGAGGCCGCAGCATAGTCGATGATGCGGCCCCTGTGTATGCCTTGCGGCGTACGCCCACCGCATCCGCGGTCCGCGTGCGATGCAGTGTATGAATTCGCGCGGAAGGGGTATAGTCGGCACGCCCTTGTATGCAGGACAGCCATGGCCGCACCCCGCACGCGCAAACCGCCGCCGAGCTTCGCCGAACCCGCGCTGCCCGGCGTCTCGCCGGAGGAGGCGCCCGGATCGGCGCGCGAGGACCCGCACTACCACGGGCACCGCGACCGGCTGCGCGGGCGCTTCCTGGCTGGCGGGCCGGAAGCTTTGCAGGACTATGAGCTGCTGGAGATGATTCTGTTCGCGGTCGACCGGCGGCGCGACGTCAAGCCGCTGGCCAAAGCGCTGATCGAGCGGTTCGGCGGGCTGTGGAACGTCGTCAACGCGCCGCCGGAGAAGCTGCGCGGCGTCAAGGCGGGCGACGTCGCGCTGAACAGCGACGCGGCGGTCGCGGCGATCCGCGCGGTCGGCGCCGCGGCGCTGCGCGGCATGCGGCAGGAGGTGATGCAGCGGCCGGTGCTGGGGTCCTGGCAGGCGCTGCTCGACTATGTGCAGGCGGCGATGGCGCACGAGACGACCGAGCAGTTCCGCCTGCTGTTCCTCGACATCAAGAACCGGCTGATCGCCGACGAGGTGCACCAGCGCGGCACCGTGGACCACACGCCGGTCTACCCGCGCGAGGTGGTGACCCGCGCGCTTGACCTGAAGGCGACCGCCCTCATCCTGGTGCACAACCACCCGAGCGGCGATCCGAGCCCCAGCCGCGCCGACATCGACATGACCAAGGAGATCATGCGCGCCCTGGATCCCATCGGCGTGGTGGTGCACGACCACCTGATCGTCGGCAAGGGCAGGCACGCCAGCTTCAAGGCGCTGGGGCTGCTGTGAACCTCAGAAGCGCACGCCCAGCCCCGTCGAGGCGGCAAGCCCCTGGAAGTGGAGGTTGGTCTTGAACGGGCGCGCCGACGACACGATGAAGCGGGTGGCGAGGGACAGGTAGACCGAGTCCGTCAGGTTCACGTTGACTCCGGCGAAGGCCTGGGCGCCGTAGATCCAGACGCGGTCGTCATAGCTCGCCGACACCGTCTGGCTGAGCAGCGGCGAGGCGACCTCCGCCCGCAGGTTCACCGACGCCCGCCCGGGGCCTATGCCCGCGCCCGCGAACAGCGCGACGTCGTCGGTCAGTTCCTTGCGCCATGCGGCGTTGAGGAAGAGCAGGTTGGCCGTGGCCTCGCCGCGGCCGGCCGCGGTGATCGGATCGCGCACCGGTGCCACGCCGCGCGGCGCCTGCGCGTCCACGCGGGCCCGCAGCTCGATGCGCCGGTACTCGAGGCCGAGCGACAGCTCGTCGTACCCGGCATGGTCGCGCCACGCCTCCGCCCCCCAGGTGGCGTGCGCACCGCCGAGGAAGTTGCGCCAGGACAGCTCTGCCTTGTCCGCGCCGACGCTCATGCGGGTCTGCGCGTCGAGCCGCCATTGCATCAGCCCGGCGTTCACCTCCGCGCGCCAGGACTTGCGCTCCCGCGGCGGAGCGGCCTCGGCGGAGCGGACCGGCTCCTGCGGCGGAACCGCCGCCACCGCGCGCCCGGCGCGGTCGTAACAATCGAGGCGGTGCAGGTCCGAGCCGACGCCGCGGCACGCCAGCACCACACCGTCCGGCTCCGCAAGCCGGTCGAAGCAGCCCAGCCGCTCCACCACCGACACCGACGCCGCGCAGACGCCGGCCGCCGGGACGGCCGCCGCGGATTCCGCCGTGCCGAGCATGCACGCCACCGCGGCGAACGCCACCGCGGTTCCCATCCAACGCTTCATCACCACGTTCCACACTGGAAGGGCGCAGGGCTCCCACCTGGATGGGAAGCCCTCGCCGGGGATTGCCGCCGATCAGACCGCGTACCAGATGCGGTCGACGCCGGGGATGGCGGTGTGGAGGCTGAGCAGGGTCTCCCAGCCATGGAAGTCCTGCACGACGGGCGCGGACAGCTCCGTCCGGGTCGAGCCGTTGTCCACCCACAGCTCGTCCAGGCGCAGGTCGACGCGGTCGGCGTCGATGTCGAACAGGTCGGCGTAGGAGAGGCGCAGCGGGCTGCCGTCCGGGTTTTGCAAAGTTCCGTGGGCGTGCACGTGGCTGCCGTTCTGCAGCACGGCGTCCGCCTCGATCTCCGCGCTGTGGTCGGCGTTCACGCCGAAGCGCACCAGCGCCGTGCCGTCCTTCGACAGGACCGCCTGACCGATCAGACCGATGCTGTCGGTGCCGGTGCGGGCGATGCTGCGCACCGTCTCGATGCTGTTGCTGAGGGTGCCGGTGAGATCGATGGCGTAGTCGCCGTAGTCCACGTGGATCGCCGTCGGGCTCATGGTGCCCTGGACCACGGTGCCGACGCCGTCCTTGGAGAGCTGGAAGGCGGTGATGGTGCCGGTCGCGCTGTTCCGCATGGACGAGAACAGCCCGCCGATGCTGCCCGCCGTCAGCGAGAACGAGCCATCGACGCTGACGTGGTACGCCCCGGAGTGCGCCTCGATCCGCGTCGAGGAGATGCTGTCGAGCTGCGTCGACTCGAACACCGAGGCGCCGTGCGCGGCGATCTCCTTGATGATCGAGTCGTTGGCGGACTGGAACGTCTGCTCCCACGGCAGCGCCTCGATGCGCGGACGGATGTCCCCCACCCCGATTTCCAGCAGGTGCATGGTGGGCGCGGTGCCGGCGGTGGCGACGATCGTGGTCGCGTCGAGGGAAAGCCCGGCGCTGCCGATCACCGAGGCCACGTCCGCGACCGACAGGTCGTCGGTGCCGAACTTCGCGACGAACGACCGCAGGATGTTCGACGCCTGCGCCGGCGCCTCAGCCACCGCCGCGCCGATCACCTGGAGGACGGTCGCTTTGATCTCCGCGGGAATGTGCAGCGTCGCACCGCCGGCCGGGCTGAAGCTGGCGGCGATGTCGCCGATGCGCAGGCCCTGGGCGATCGCCTGGAGTTCCTCGGCGTCGGCGCTGAAGGTCGGCAGGAACACGGCCGTCCGCGCCACTCGCTCGAACGCCGAGGCGGTGTTGCCGTTCCGCAGGTCGTAGTCGAACGAGGCGTCGCCGCTGAACGCGGCGAGATCGATGCCGTTGCCGAGGGAGCGGCGCTCCGCGATGCCATGGTTGATGAAGTGCTCGAACGGATCGACGCCGGCGGCGGCGACGTCCGGGTTGCTCGCCAGATACTTGGCCCGGTCGAAGAGCGGCGTGCTGCTGCGGCCTTCCCGGAAGCCGTGGTTGATGAAGTGCTCCAGCGGGTTCACGCCGGCGGCGGCGACGTCGGGATTTTGCTGCAAGTAATAGCTGGTGTCGAAGAAGACGCTCGGATCGCGCCCCTCCTTTCACCCGTAGGTCACGTAGTGCTGATATGGATCGACGCCGGCCGCTGCGACATCCGGATTGTATTTTAGATAAAACCCTGAATCAAACTGTGGAGCAGCCATAGGTAACTCCCGATCATAAAGGTAGCATTTTATGGATCCAGCGTGACATGACTGGGATTGAGGAGCCATGCCACTCCCCCGTATTGGGATTTTCTTCACTGGACCCGGGTAACGACCATACGTTACCCAAACCGGGAAACAAACTTTTTGTTTAGGTGACTCAATGACGCACCCGTTTTGGATGTTTTTAACATTGATGCCGTCAGTTCCGTGCGCACCGCCTCACCCCTGCACCACCACAGGCAATCCGCCGAAGGGCTGATGCGAAGGGGAAGCATGTCGCGTTCGTGCAAAAAAAAAGCGCGGGCGAGGGGCATTCGGCCCCGCGCCCGCGCAACGCCTGGACGGGCATCCGGCCTCAGAACGGCGCGCGCACGTCCGGATGCGGAAGGTCGGTCGGCAGCCCGGCGGTCTCCGCCGCCAGCGCACCCCGTGCGGCGGCCACCCGCGCCGGCGCGGCGTCCACAAGGCGGGCGGCGGCGTCGAAGACGGTCAGCGCGGTGGGGTAGTGCTCGGCCGCCAGCACCGGGGCGCTGGGCGTCGGGCGGTCGGGCTGGCCGATGCGCACCGGGGCGCGGCGCAGCGCACCGAAGGCCCGCTCGGTCACCGTCGCCACGATCTCCGACCCCATGCCGAGCGTCGTCCAGCCGGTGTCGGCGACAATCAGCCGGCCGGTGCGGCGCACCGAGTCCAGGATCATCTCCGGCCGGAACGGGCGCAGCACCGCCAGGTCGATCACCTCGCACGACACGCCGGCGCCGGCCAGCGCCGCGGCGGCGCGCAGCGACTCGCGCAGCATCCAGGAGGTGCCGACGATGGTGACGTCGCTCCCCCGGCGGCGCAGCTTCGGGCCGTCCAACGGCTCGGTCCAGTGGCCGGCGGGCACCGGGCCGTCCATGAAGTGCAGCCAGCGGTGCTCGATGAACACCACCGGGTTCGGGTCCTCGATGGCGGCAAGCAGCAGGCCCTTGGCGCTCGCCGGGTCGGAGGGCATGACGACCTTCAGGCCGGGCTCCGCGGCGAACAGCGCCTCCAGCGAGCGGCCGTGCGCCGGCCCCTGCCCCCAGCCGCGCCCGACGTACAGCCGCACCACCAGCGGCACCGAGCGCGCGCCCTTGCTGAGGAAGGCCATCTTGGCGGCGTTGTTGAACAGCTGCTCCAGGCCAACCAGCGCGAAGTCGGCGCGGATGTGGAACAGCACCGGGCGCCGCCCCATCAACGCGGCCCCCACCGCCACGCCGGTCATGGCGTTCTCCGACAGCGGCGATTCGACGACGCGGTCGGGGCCGTACTTCTCCAGCAGCCCCTGCGTGGCGCCGAACAGGCTGAGCGGCGGCAGCGCGCCCTGGCCGATGGCGAACACCCGCCCGTCGCGCTCCATGGCGAGGTCCAGCGCCTCGTTCAACGCCTGCATGGTGGTCAGCGTGCGCGGCTCGGGGGCTGAAACCGGGGCGGGGGCGAGGCTAAACATAGACGGTCTCCTCGACGCGGGCGGTGGTCGGGAAGGGAGCGCTGCGGGCGAAGGCGAAGGCGTCCTCGATCTCGGCCAGGATCTCGATGGCCATGGCCTCCTCCATCGCCTCGGTCAGGGCGCCGGACCGCAGCAGCGGGCGGCGCAGGCGCTGGATCGGGCAGCGCTCGCGCCACGCCGCGCGCTCGGCCCGGGTCGCCGCGTCCTCGGGCAGCGGCAGCGTGTGTTCGCAGTGGTCGCGCAGGCGGTAGGTGTCGCAGACCAGGAAGCTCGGCCCGCCGCCGCGCCGTCCCCGCGCCACGGCGCGCGCCGCGGCGGCGCGCATCGCCAGCACATCGTTGCCGTCCACCGTCTCCGCCGGGATGCCGTGGGCGCGCGCCAGATCGGTCAGCGGCCGGTCGGGCTGGCGGTGCTCCAGCGTGGTCACAATGGACCACAGGTTGTTCTCCAGCACGAACAGCACCGGCAGGGACCGCAGCACCGCGAAGTTCATCGCCTCGTGCAGCACGCCCTCCTCCGCGGCGCCGTCGCCGAAGATGGTGACGGCCACGCCGTCCTGGCCGGCCTGCCGCATGGCCAGCGCGGCGCCGACCGCCACGGGGATGGCGCTGCCGATGGTGGGCGAGCTGAGCAGCAGCCCGGCCTCGGCGTCGTGCAGGTTCATCGAGCCGCCGCGCCCGCCGCAGCAGCCGGCCTCGCGCCCGTACAACTCGGCGACCATCGCCGCGAGGTCGCCGCCCTTGGCGAGGTAGTGGGCGTGGCAGCGGTGGGTGGAGAGCATCTGGTCGCTGCGGCGCAGTTCAGCGCACAGGCCGACCGCGACCGCCTCCTGCCCGACCGAGAGGTGGATGGGGCAGCGCATCTCCAGTTCGCCGTAGCGCAGCGCCACGGCCTCCTCGACGAGGCGGATGCGCAGCATGGCGTGGAAAAGCTCCAGCGCCGTCTGGCCGTCAAAATCCGACATCGGATGACCACAGGATGGGAGGTTTGATCTTTTCAGGCAGGCCCGATTTCGCCCGTATGCGCGTTTCAGGACACCCCATCCGAACTATAACCTACCTCATAAATTATCGCATGCGAAAATTGCGGCCGATAATCATTTCATACTGAAGTATGCAGCTATACTCCAAGAAAAAGGGCGGCGCGGACCAGATCCGCGCCGCCCTCTTCAGCAGCTGCCCAAGTGAATACCCGGTTATGCGCCAAACACGCGCTTGAAGACCGTATCCACATGCTTGGTGTGATAGGTCATGTCGAACATCGGCGCGAGCGTGTCGCGGGCGATGTGCTTGGTGACGTCGGCGTCAGCCAGCAGGTTGTCCAGCAGGTTGCCGCCTTCCGCCCACACCTTCATGGCGTTGCGCTGGACGGCGAGGTAGGCGTCCTCGCGGCTCATGCCGGCCTGGGTCAGCGCCAGCAGCACGCGCTGGGAGAAGACGAGGCCGCCGAGGTCCTCCAGGTTCTTCGTCATGCGCTCGGGGTAGACGACCAGCTTCTCCATCATGCCGATGGCGCGCACCAGCGCGAAGTCCAGCGTCACGGTGGCGTCCGGGCCGATCATCCGCTCGACCGAGCTGTGCGAGATGTCGCGCTCGTGCCACAGCGCGACGTTCTCCATGGCCGGGACGACGGCGGAGCGGACGATGCGGGCCAGCCCGGTCAGATTCTCCGACAGCACCGGATTGCGCTTGTGCGGCATCGCCGACGAGCCCTTCTGGCCGGGGTGGAAGAACTCCTCCGCCTCGCGCACCTCGGTGCGCTGCAGGTGGCGGACCTCCACGGCGAGGTTCTCCAGCGACGAGGCGATGACGCCCAGCACGGCGAAGAACATGGCGTGCCGGTCGCGCGGGATGACCTGGGTGGACACCGGCTCGACGCTCAGGCCCAGTTGCCCGGCGACGTACTGCTCGACGAACGGGTCGATGTTGGCGAAGGTGCCGACCGCGCCCGAGATGGCGCAGGTGGCGATGTCCTGGCGGGCGGCGACCAGACGCTCGCGGGCGCGCTGGAAGGCGGCGTAGTGGCCGGCGAGCTTGAGGCCGAAGGTCGTCGGCTCGGCGTGGATGCCGTGGCTGCGGCCGATGGTGACGGTGTCCTTGTGCTCATAGGCGCGGCGCTTCAGCGCGGCGAGCAGGCCGTCGAGGTCTTCCAGCAGCAGGTCGGCAGCCTGCTTGAGCTGCACGGCGAGGCAGGTGTCGAGCACGTCCGACGAGGTCATGCCCTGGTGCACGAAGCGCGCCTCGGGGCCGACGTATTCGGCGAGGTTGGTCAGAAAGGCGATGACGTCGTGCCGGGTCTCGCGCTCGATGGCGTCGATGCGCTCGATCTCCCACTTGCCGCGCTCCCACACCGCCTTGGCGGCGTCGGCGGGGATGACGCCCAGCTTGGCCTGCGCGTCGCAGGCGTGTGCCTCGATCTCGAACCAGATGCGGAACTTGTTCTCCGGTTCCCAGATGCGGGCCATTTCGGGGCGGGTGTAGCGCGGGATCATCGTACTCTCCAACTACGGCAGCGACGGCGGCCGGACCTTAGCCCCACGGGGCGCGCGTGAAAAGACCTTGCGGACGATGGGCGTTCGCGATGGTAGAACGGGCTGGGTTGCACCGGGCGGGGGTGGCATGACGGCGATCGGACTGTGCCTGCAGGCGGGCGGCGCGCTGGGCGCCTACGAGGTCGGGGCGGCGACCCGGCTGCTGGAGGCCGGGCTGCGGCCGGTGGTGCTGACCGGCGTCTCCATCGGCGCCATCAACGCCGCGGTGCTGGCGGCGTCCCGCGACCCCGACCCGGCGGCGGCGCTGCGGGAGCTGTGGAACGACCTGGAGGTGCCGGCGCTGCCGGTGCCGCCGGTGGTGCGGCAGGCACTGACCTCGATGACCGGCATTCCCGGCTTCTACCGCCCGCACACCGACCCGTTCTCCCTGGGCGCCTGGACCAGCTGGTACGACCTCGCGCCGCTGGCCGACACGCTGGAGCGGCTGATCGACGTCGAGCGGCTGAACCAGCCGGAGCGCGTGCGCGTGGCGCTGACCGCCACCAACGTGCAGACCGGCATCCTGGAACGCTTCTGCAACGCCGACGCCCGGCTCGGCATCGAGCACATCCTGGCCAGCGCGGCGCTGCCGCCGTTCTTCCCGATGGTGCGGGTGGACGAGGCGATGTACTGGGACGGCGGGCTGTTCGACCACATGCCGCTGCGCGCCATGCTCGACAGCCTGACGCCGGCCGAGCGCGAGGACCTGCCGCTGTTCGTGCTCGACCGCGAGACGCGCGGCAGCACCATCCCGGAAAACCTGCACGAGGTCGGCGACCGCGTGCTGGAGATCCTGTTCCAGAACAAGTCGTGGGACGATTTCGGCGGGCCGCAGGGCCTGCGCCAGTACGCCGGACTGATCGACGCCATCGACCGCGCCCTGCCGAGGGACAGCGCGGTGCGGCGGAACCCGCAGTACGACAAGCTGATGGAGTACCGCTGCCTGAAGAACCTGCGCGTCGTCGCCTGCCCGCACCAGCCCCTGAGCGGGGCGGTGGACTACTCCGCCGACACGGTGGAAACGCGCATCCGCGCCGGGTGGAGCGCGGCCGACGAACACCTGCGGCGCGTTCCGCCGGGCCGTTAGCTCCGGACGAACCAGAGCACGAGACGCAGGCCAAGCACCAGAACGCCGCTGGCGACGATCCCCATGACGGCGTCCCCGGCGTCCATGGAACTGCCGTTCCAGACCATCGAGCCGACCAGCACCAGACCGATCAGCAGCCCGATGAAGAACCACCGGAGCAGGCTGTTCTCGATCAGCAGGTCCCACAGCGCTTCGATCAGGTCGGTCATGGGAGGGACTCCAGGCGTCGCGGCGACGAACAGGCCGGCAGCCGCCCGCCCAGGATGACGTGACGGCAACGAGTCGGAAAGCGGTTTTCGCGCCCGATCCCTCGACCGCAGGCCGCTGGGAACGTCCGCCCCTCCGGCGGGGGCCTGACCGACCATCGGTGCGACATTTCATTCGCCGAAAAAACAGATCAAAGATATTGCAGATTTTTCACGCGCTCGCGTACCATCCCCGGTTGGAAAGACCATAAAAATTATAACGGCGCAGTTCGGGAGAAACGCTTTGATCCACGGGCTTCTGGGCCTCGACGGGCCCGGCGGGGCGGTCGTGAACGCGTCGTCGGTGCCGGCTGAATCGGACCTGTCGCTGCCGAGCATCCTGCAGGGCACGCCGGTCCCCACCTTCGTCATCGACGCCGACCACCGCGTCACCCACTGGAACAAGGCCTGCGAAGCCATCATCGGCGTGCGCGCGGCGGCGATCATCGGCACGTCGGAGCAGTGGCGCGCCTTCTACACCGAGCCGCGGCCGACCCTGGCCGACCTGATCGTCGACGGCATCACCGAGGAGACGGTGGCGCGGCTGTACGCCGGGCGCTGGCGCGCCTCGCCGCTGATCGAGGGCGCCTACGAGGCCGAGGGCTGGTTCGAGCATTTCCCCGGCGGCGCGCGCTGGCTGTCGTTCACCGCCGCCCCGCTGCGCGGCAAGGACGGCCGCCTGCTCGGCGCCATCGAGACGCTGCAGGACATCACCGAGCGCAAGCAGGCCGAGGAGGTCAGGCGCGAGCGGCTGGCCCAGCAGCGCCTGGGCGAGATCGTCGAGGGCAGCCCGGTCCCCACCTTCGTCATCGACGCCGAGCACCGCGTCACCCACTGGAACCGCGCCTGCGAGGCGGTGATCGGCGCGCCGGCGGCGGCGCTGGTCGGCACGCAGGTGCAATGGCAGGCCTTCTACACCGAGGAGCGGCCGGTGATGGCCGACCTCATCGTCGACGGCGCCCTGGAGGCGGAGATCGCCCGCCACTACCCCACCAAGTTCCGCCGCTCCCCCTTCATCGCCGGGGCGTACGAGGCCGAGGACTTCTTCCCGAAATGCCCGGGCGGCGGGCGCTGGCTGGCCTTCACCGCCGCCCCGCTGCACGACGCCGAGGGGCACGTCGTCGGCGCCATCGAGACACTGCAGGACGTCACCGAGCGCAAGCGGGCGGAGGAGGCGATGCGCCTCTACCACCGCGCCGTGGAATCGGCCAACAACGGCATCATCATCACCGACGGCAAGGCGCACGACTATCCCGTCGTCTACGCCAACCCGGCGTTCGAGCGGATGACCGGCTACCCGCAGGCCGAGACTCTCGGCCGCAACCCGCGCTTCCTGCTGGACCAGGACCGCGAGCAGATGGAACTGGAGGCCATCAAGTCGGCGCTGCGCCAGAAGCGGCCGGGCAGCGCGGTGCTGCGCAACTACCGCCGCGACGGCACGCTGTTCTTCAACGAGCTGTTCGTCTCCCCCGTGCGCGACGAGACCGGCGAGGTCACGCACACCATCAGCGTGATGAGCGACATCACCGAGCGCAAGCGCTACGAGGAGCAGCTGGAGCATCAGGCCAACCACGATGCGCTGACGGGCCTCGCCAACCGCACGCTGCTGATGGACCGGCTGGAGCATTCGCTGGCCTGCGCCCAGCGCTACGGCCAGAAGCCGGCGGTGCTGTTCGTCGACCTCGACAACTTCAAGACGGTCAACGACACGCTGGGGCACGACGTCGGCGACCATCTGGTGCAGGCGGTGGCCAAGCGCCTCGTGCACTGCCTGCGCGAGGTGGACACGGTGGCGCGGCTGGGCGGCGACGAGTTCGTCGTGGTCGTCCAGGACGCGCCGGAGGAGAGCGACGTCACCCACGTCATGCGCCGCATCATCGAGGCGCTGGGCCGGCCCTTCACCATCGACGGGTCGGAGCTGTTCGTCACCTGCTCGATCGGTGCCGCCATGTACCCGCGCGACGGCGAGGACGTGGCGACGCTGCTGAAGAACGCCGACGCCGCCATGTACCGCGCCAAGGAGATGGGCCGCGGCGGCTTCCAGTTCTTCACCCGCGAGATCAACGAACGCGTCTGCGAGCGCATGGTGATCGAGCGCGAGCTGCACGGCGCCATCGCGCGCGGCGAATTGCAGGTGTTCTACCAGCCGCAACTCGACGTGCGGACCGGCGCCATCGTCGGCGCCGAGGCGCTGCTGCGCTGGACCAACCCGCGGCTGGGCAGCGTGTCGCCCGGCCGCTTCATCCCGGTGGCGGAGGAGAGCGGGCTGATCCTGCAGGTCGGGCGCTGGGTGCTGGAGACGGCGTGCGACGACAGCCGGCGCTGGATCGCCGAGGGCTGGAGCAACGCGCGGATGTCGGTGAACCTGTCGGCCCGGCAGTTCCGCCAGGCCGACCTCTACCACCACATCGCCGAGCTCTTGCAGGACGCCGGCCTGTCCAACTTCATCCTGGAGCTGGAGCTGACCGAGAGCATGGTCATGCAGAACCCCGAGCAGGCCATCGGCACCATGCGGGCGCTGAAGGACATCGGGCTGCGGCTGGCCATCGACGATTTCGGCACGGGGTATTCCAGCCTGAGCCACCTGCGGCACTTCCCGCTAGACATCCTGAAGGTGGATCAGAGCTTCGTGCGCGACATCACCAACCACGCCGAGGGCGAGGCCATCGCCGCCGCCGTGATCTCCATCGGCCACGCGCTGGGCAAGAAGGTGGTGGCGGAGGGGGTGGAGACGGACGTCCAGCTGGACTTCCTGCGCGGCCACGGCTGCGACGAGTACCAGGGCTTCCTGTTCAGCCCGGCGGTGCCGGCGGAACGCTTCCGCGAGCTGCTGATGCGGAACGGGCAGCTGCCGGGGGCGGTCTAAGGCCCCTCTCCCTCGACGGGAGAGGGGTTGGGGAGAGGGTGGCACGAATCTCTTGCGGGCTCCGCCCGCTATCCCCCTCTCCCCAACCCCTCCCCCGCGAGGGGGGAGGGGCTCGAAATTACTCCCGCACCACCTGCTGGTGCGCCAGGCTCAGGAGCCGCTCCAGCTCCTTCTCCACCCGGTGGTCGGAGATGTCGATGCCCTTGGCGTGCAGGTCGTCGGCGATGCGGGTGCGGATCTCGTGCGGGCCGGTGGCGGCGAAGTCGGCATCGACCATCTGCCGGGCGTAGGCGTCCGCGTCGGCGCCGTGCAGCCCCATGAGATCGGCCGCCCACAGGCCGGCCAGCCTGTCGCGCCGCGCCCGGATCCGGAACAGCAGGTCCTGGTCGTGCTGGAACTTGTTCTCGAAGGCTTGCTCGCGCTCGTCGAACGTGGTCATGGGGACCCGGGCTCCTCGGCTTGTTTGCGTTTCTCGTTCCTAGTCTTATATAGCCGGCCCGCCGCCCCGCGTCACCGGGGCGTGCGCGTCCGACACCGGGAGCGAGGCCGGAGGGCAAGGACACCATGTGCAGCGTCATCATCCTGCGGCGACCGGGCGCGGCGTGGCCGCTCGTCCTCGGCGCCAACCGCGACGAAATGGCCGACCGCCCCTGGCAGCCGCCGGCGCGCCACTGGCCCGACCGCCCCAACGTGGTCGCCGGCCTGGACGAGCTGGCCGGCGGCACCTGGCTGGGCCTGAACGACGAGGGGCTGGTCGCCGCCATCCTCAACCGCCCCGGCACGCTGGGGCCGGAGCAGGGCAAGCGCTCGCGCGGCGAGCTGGTGCTGGAGGCGCTCGACCACGCCGACGCGTCGGAGGCGGCGCTGGCGCTGGCCCAGCTCGACACCCGCGCCTACCGGCCGTTCAACCTGCTGATCGCCGACAACCGCGACGCCTACGTGCTGGCGCACCACGGCGCGAACCCGCGCCACCGCCCGGAGACGCAGCCCATCCCCGAGGGCGTGCACATGCTGACCGCCTTCGACCTGGACGACGACGCCGACCCGCGCACCGCGCTGTACCTGCCACTGTTCCGCCACGCCCCGCCGCCGGATCCCGGGACGGCGAGCTGGGGCGGCTGGCCGGAGCTGCTGGGCAGCCGCATCTGGGACGGTGCCGACGCGCGCGGCGCCATGGACTTCCGCCTGCCGAGCGGCTTCGGCACCTCGTCGAGCGCGCTCCTCGCGCTGCCGTCGGCCGAGCGGCCGGATCTCGACCCGATCTGGCACTTCGCGCCGGGCGCACCGCACGAAACGCCTTGGAAACCGCTGGATTTGGGCTGAGACGGGGGGGTATCCCCCCGCATTGTGTTCCGTACGCCGGCTTGCTATATCACTCGGGTACATCCCCGGGCCGGCAACGGTTAAGCCGGGCCACACGCAGTTTGGACGACCACCCATGAGCAGACGCCGGCGCATCTACGAAGGCAGGGCGAAAGTCCTCTTCGAAGGCCCTGAGCCCGGGACCCTCGTCCAGTACTTCAAGGACGACGCGAGCGCCTTCAACAACAAGAAGCAGGGCGTCATCACCGGCAAGGGGGTGCTGAACAACCGCATCTCCGAATACCTGATGAGCCGGCTGTCGGAGATCGGCGTGCCGACGCACTTCGTGCGCCGGCTGAACATGCGCGAGCAGCTGATCCGCGAGGTCGAGATCATCCCCATCGAGGTGGTCGTGCGCAACGTCGCCGCCGGCTCGCTGTCCAAGCGCTTCGGCATCCCCGAGGGCACGCCGCTGCCGCGCTCGATCATCGAGTACTACTACAAGTCCGAGGAACTCGGGCATCCGATGGTCACCGAGGAGCACATCACCGCCTTCGGCTGGGCCGCCCCGCAAGACCTGGACGACATGGTGGCGCTGGCGCTGCGCGTGAACGACTATCTCTCGGGCCTGTTCCTCGGCATCGGGCTGAAGCTGGTCGATTTCAAGCTGGAGTTCGGCCGGCTGTGGGAGGAGGACGACATGCGCATCGTCCTCGCCGACGAGATCAGCCCGGACAACTGCCGGCTCTGGGACATCAAGACCAACGAGAAGCTGGACAAGGACCGCTTCCGCCAGGACCTCGGCAAGGTCGAGGAGGCCTACCAGGAGGTGGCCCGCCGCCTGGGCATCCTGCCCGAGGGCGGCCCCGGCGACGTCAAGGGCCCGAAGACCCTTCAATAACACCCATCGACAAGCGAGAAGACACCCATGAAGGCCAAGGTTCACGTCACCCTGAAGCGCGGCGTCCTGGATCCGCAGGGCAAGGCCATCGAGCACGCGCTGCACACGCTGGGCTTCGAGGGCGTCGACAACGTCCGCGCCGGCAAGGTCATCGAGCTGGAGCTGAAGAGCACCGACAAGGACGCCGCCCGCAAGGAAGTGGAGGCCATGTGCACCAAGCTGCTGGCCAACACCGTGATCGAAGACTACGCCATCGAGCTGGCGTGACTCCCTCCCCTGCGCAGCGGGGGAGGGTTGGGGTGGGGGCAAGTGGCCTCACCGCGATACGTCCCCCCACCCGCCCTCGCTGCGCTCGGGCACCCTCCCCCGCTCTCGGCGGATCGGAGATCCGCCTGCCGCGTCAGCGCAAACCTCTGGTTTGCGCGTGAGCTTCGCAGGGGAGGGAATAATCCATGACCCCCGAACACCTCGCCTCCATCGACCCCATCTTCGCCGAGTGCGTGCGCGTCGGCGGGCCGGTGCTGCGCGGCTTCTCGCGGCCGGCGGGCTTCGAGGGGCTGCTGCGCATCATTCTCGAACAACAGCTCTCCACCCAGGTGGCGCTGGCGCTGTGGCGCAAGCTGGAGGAGCGGGTGCCGGCAATCACGCCCGACGCGTTCCTGGCGCTCGACGAGGCGACGCTGAAGGCCTGCGGCTTCAGCGGCCGCAAGATCGAGTACGGCCGCCTCCTGGCGGACTCCGTCGCCTCCGGCCGGCTCGACCTGGAGGCCCTGCACGCGATGGACGACGAGGCGGCCATAGCGGAGCTGGTCAAACTCAAGGGCATCGGCCGCTGGAGCGCCGAGGTCTACCTGATGATGGCGCTCGACCGGCCCGACCTGTGGCCGGTGGACGACCTCGCCATCATGCTGGGCGTGCAGCGCCTGAAAGGCTGGGCCGAGCGCCCGAGCCGCGACGCGCTGGTCGCCGTCGCCGAGCCCTGGCGCCCCTACCGCAGCCTCGCCGCAAAGCTGGTCTGGCACCACTACGTGGCGCTCCAGCAGCAGGCCCGCGAGGCGCGGGCCCGCACGCCTAAACGGTAGACAGCACGCCATCCAGCGCGGCGTTCCACGCCTGGACGCGGTCGCGGCCGTCCTGCTTGGCGCGGTACATGGCGAGGTCGGCGCGGCGCACCAACTCGTCGCCCTGGCCGAGGCTGGCCGGCAGGATGGCGAAGCCGGCGGAGACGGTGACCTGCACCTCCCTGCCGTCCTTCACCAGCGGCGGCAGGGCGGCGAAGGCGGTGCGCCAGCACTCCGCGCGCGCCGCCGCGGTGGCCGCCTGGGTGTCGGACATCAGCACGGCGAACTCCTCGCCGCCGTAGCGGCACACCACGTCGTGGGCGCGGGTGTCGCGCAGCAGCATCGCCGCCAGCATCTTCAGCACCGCGTCGCCGGCCTGGTGCCCGAACGTGTCGTTGACCTGCTTGAAGCGGTCGATGTCCAGCATGACCATGGCCAGCGGCCGGCCGGTGCGCTGCGCCCGCGCCACCTCCTGCTTCAGCACCTCGTCGAAGTAGCGGCGGTTGTAGAGCCCGGTGAGCGGGTCGCGGACCGCCTGCTCCTCGACCTCCTTCTTCAGGCGCTCGATCTCGGCCAGCCGCTCCTGCAGCAGCGCGTTGGCGGCGCTCAGTTCGGCGGTGCGCACCTGCACCCGGCCCTCGACCTCGGCGTTGACCTCCAGGAGGCGCTTCTGGCGCAACCCCATCTCGGCCACGGTGGCGGCCAGGCAGGCCAGGAAGGCGAGTCCCTTCTCCATATACTCGCGGGTGAACACCGGGACCTCGCGCAGGGCGTCGAGGTAGTCGTCCTCGTCGAAGCCGAAGCGCGCCGCCTGCTCGCGGAACAGCGACTCGTCCGGCGGGGCCAGCAGGAACTGCCCGGTGAACAGGTTGACGATGTGCACGCCGTCGATCACCACCGGTACCGCCGCATCGACCAGCCCGTTGAGGCAGGTGTAGCTGCACGCCTCCGGCGTCCGGCTGCGCATCGCCCGCGACAGCGTCACGTCGCTCAGCCGGCAGGCCTCGGCGGTGGCGGGAGCGACGCGGTGGAAGTCCAAACAGATGCGCTTCCAGCCGACCCCGACGATCGCGCCGTCCGCGGTCGTCAGCACGTTGCCCTGCGGGTCGATCAGGGTGGAAGGCAGCCCGGTCAACGCGTGGAACGCCTCCATGAGCCGCTTGATCTGCTGGAGATCGATCAGATCGGACAACCGGTAATCCATGGGGCGCTCTTCCGATCCAGGCGGGACGTGGAACACACAACGTTAGCGATCTATCGTTAAGGAATGGAAAGCGGTCGCACGCCGCAGGCCCTTGCTTCGCCGGGCCTATGCCTCTAGTGTCCGGCCTGCATCGCCCACCCAGTCCTGAGCGGATCCGCGCCCCATGAAGGCTGCCGTCATCGTTTTCCCCGGCTCCAACCGCGAACGCGACGCCGTCGCCGCCCTGGAGACCGTCTCCGGGGTCAAGCCGTACGAGGTTTGGCACCGCGACACCGAGCTGCCCCAGGTCGACCTGATCGTCGTGCCCGGCGGCTTCTCCTACGGCGACTACCTGCGCTCCGGCGCCATGGCGGCGCATTCGCCGATCATGCGCGAGGTGAAGGCCCGCGCCGACAAGGGCGTGCGCGTGCTGGGCGTGTGCAACGGCTTCCAGATCATCACCGAGGCCGGGCTGCTGCCGGGCGCGCTGCGCCGCAACGCCGGGCTGAAGTTCATCTGCAAGCAGGTGGCGCTGCGCGTCGAGAACACCGACAGCGACTTCACCGCCAAGTACCGCAAGGGGCAGATCGTCCGCTATCCGGTGGCGCACGGCGACGGCAACTACTGGGCCGACGCCGACACCATCAAGCGCCTGGAGGACCAGGGCCAGGTCGCCTTCCGCTACGTCGCGGCCGACGGCGGCGACGATCCCCTGGGCAACCCGAACGGCTCCGCCGCGGCCATCGCCGGAATCTTCAACGAAAAGAAGACCGTACTGGGCCTGATGCCGCACCCGGAGGACGCCGTGGAGACGCTGCACGGCAACACCGACGGCCGGCCTATGTTCCAAGGCCTAGTTGACGCACTGCAATAAGCCTGGGTGCAGAATAGCGCCGCAAAAAGCCATAATTTGAAACTATCGCTGTGCGAATCGATCGCGATACGGTAGCCTGACAAGATCTGGGGCAAAATGTCCCAGTCATTGGGAGGCCCAACATGCGTGGATTTTCCCTCGGCACCGGCATCCTCGTCGCCACCCTCCTCGTCGTGGCGGCCTTCGGCACCCCGGCCGAAGCCCTTGATTCCCGGCCCCGCGGCGCGTGCGATGCGCCGCAGCCGTTCACCCGACTCGCGCACTGCCCCTTCGCCGGGCAACAGCTGGCCGGCCATGATTTTCGCGGCGTCGACTTGGTCCAGGCGGATTTGACGGGTATCAACTTGCGCGGCTGCCGTCTCGACGGCGCCGACCTGCGCAAGGCCGACCTGCGCTTCGCGAACCTCGCCGGCTGCAGCCTCGTCGGCGCCGACCTCTCCGGGGCCGACCTGTTCAACACCGTGCTGGACGGCGCCGACCTCTCGGGCGCGACGCTGGCCGCGGCCAATCTGCAGGGGGTGCGGCTGGTCGGCGCGCGCGCGCTAGCGGCCGACTTCTCCGGCGCCTACATCCGCGACGCGCGCCTCGACCGCGCCGACCTGACCGGCGCACGGCTGGAGCAGGCGCTGCTGCTGAACGGCGTGCTGGCCGGCTCGACGCTGGCGGGGGCGGACCTGCGCGGTGCGGTGCTGACCGCCGCCAACGCGGTGGCGACCGACTTCTCCGGCGCCGACCTCGGCGGCGCGGTGCTGCTGGACGCGCAGCTGGCCGGCGCGGTGTTCGACGGGGCGGAGCTGGCGGGCGCCACCTTCGACAACGCGCGCATCGGCGGCGCACGCTTCGCCGGGGCGCTCCACCTGCCCGGCACGCTGCAGACCATGGTCGCGGAGCGGTAATCGGGGACGGATCGACTTGCTTTCGCGCGGGCGGGGCTTATAAAGCCCTGGAGACCCACCCCCGAGGCGCGGGCCCTGCCCGGCCGCCCGGACGAACCGGTGAGACCCGCCTTGACCGAAGCCGCCGTCACCCCCGAAATCGCCGCCGAGCACGGCCTCACGGCCGACGAATACCAGCGCGTCCTGGAGATCATGGGCCGGGTGCCCACCCTGACCGAGCTGGGCATCTTCTCGGTCATGTGGTCGGAGCACTGCTCGTACAAGTCCTCCAAGGTGTGGCTGACGACGCTGCCGACCACCGGAGCGCAGGTCATCTGCGGCCCCGGCGAGAACGCCGGCGTGGTCGATTTCGGCGACGGCGACGCCATCATCTTCAAGATGGAGAGCCACAACCACCCGTCGTTCATCGAGCCCTACCAGGGCGCGGCGACCGGCGTCGGCGGCATCCTGCGCGACGTCTTCACCATGGGCGCCCGGCCCATCGCCAACATGAACGCGCTGCGCTTCGGCAGCCCCGACCACGCCAAGACCCGGCATCTGGTCTCCGGCGTGGTGTCCGGCATCGGCGGCTACGGCAACTGCGTCGGCGTGCCGACGGTGGGCGGCGAGACCAACTTCCACGAATCCTACAACGGCAACATCCTGGTCAACGCGATGACCGTGGGCGTCGCCAAGGCCGACCGCATCTTCTATTCGGCCGCCGCCGGCATCGGCAACCCGGTGGTCTACGTCGGCTCCAAGACCGGGCGCGACGGCATCCACGGCGCCACCATGGCGTCCGCAGAGTTCTCCGAGGACTCGGAGGAGAAGCGCCCCACCGTCCAGGTCGGCGACCCGTTTACCGAGAAGCTGCTGATCGAGGCCTGCCTGGAACTGATGGACACCGACGCCATCGTCGCCATCCAGGACATGGGCGCCGCCGGCCTGACCTCCTCGTCGGTCGAGATGGCCGGCAAGGGCGGCCTGGGCATCGAGCTGGTGCTCGACCACGTGCCGATGCGCGAGACGGGCATGAGCCCGTACGAGATCATGCTCTCCGAAAGCCAGGAGCGCATGCTGATCATCCTCAAGCCCGGCCGCGAGGAGATCGCCCGCAAGATCTTCGAGAAGTGGGAGCTGGACTTCGCCGTCATCGGCCACCTGACCGACACCGGCCGGCTGGTGCTGAAGATGCACGGGCAGGTGTGGGCCGACATGCCGATCGCCCCGATCTCCAACCGCGCCCCCGTCTACGAGCGCCCGTGGGAGCCGACCCCGCCGCAGCCGGAGGTCGATGAGGGCGTGTGGGACGGCTGGAACCTCTCGTTGGAGGAGACGCTGGTCAAGCTGGTCTCCGGACCCGACCAGGCGTCCAAGCGCTGGATCTGGGAGCAGTACGACAGCCTCGTCGGCGGCGACACCCGCTTCATGTCCGGTCAGGCCGCCGCCGCGGTGGTGCGCCTGCCGAACCAGAAGAAGGCGGTGGCGATCACCACCGACTGCACGCCGCGCTACGTCAAGGCCGACCCGGTCCGCGGCGGCGCCCAGGCGGTGGCCGAGGCATACCGCAACCTGTCCGCCGTCGGCGCGCTGCCGTTGGCGGTCACCGACAACCTGAACTTCGGCAACCCCGAGAAGCCGCGGATCATGGGCCAGATCGTCGGCGCCATCCAGGGCATGGGCGAGGCCTGCCGGGCGCTGGACTTCCCGGTCGTGTCGGGCAACGTGTCGCTCTACAACGAGACCAACGGCGAGGCCATCCTGCCCACCCCCGCCATCGGCGCCGTCGGCAGCCTGCCCGACGCCATGCTGGCGGTGGGCATCGCCTTCAAGAACGAGGGCGATACCATCCTGGTGGTCGGCGAGACCAAGGGGCATATCGGCCAGTCGCTGTTCCTGCGCGAGATCCTCGGCCGCGAGGAGGGCCCGCCGCCGCCGGTGGACCTGAAGGCGGAGCGCCGCAACGGCGAGTTCGTGCGCGCCCTGGTGCTCGACGGGCTGGTGACGGCCAGCCACGACGTGTCGGACGGCGGCCTGCTGGTCGCGGTGGCCGAGATGGCGATGGCCGGCGGCGTCGGCGCCCACATCACCGGCCTGGACGGCGCCCATCCGAAGGTGCTGTTCGGCGAGGATCAGGCCCGCTACGTGCTGGCCGTCCGCCCGGACAAGGCCGAGGCGGTGCAGGCCCGCGCAAGGGAAGCCGGCGTGCCGGTGACCGTTCTGGGCACCACGCGCGGCACCGCGTTGACGGGCCGGGGTGGCGAGGCCATATCGATCGAGCGCCTGCGCAAGGCGAATGAGGCTTGGCTTCCGGCCTATATGACGGCCGGCGTCGAATAAGGACGAAGGACACGACCAATGGCGATGGAAGCCGCGAACATCGAACGCCTGATCAAGGAAGGCATTCCGGACTGCACCGTGCAGATCGCCGATCTGCGCGGCGACGGCGACCACTACGCCGCGCACGTCGAATCGCCGTCCTTCAAGGGCAAGTCGCGCGTGCAGCAGCACCAGATGGTGTACGCGGCGCTGCAAGGCAGAATGGGCGGCGAGCTGCACGCCCTGGCGCTCACCACCGCGGTTCCGGAAGGGGCCTGAGGCTTTTTTACAAAAGGGTACGAGACATGGTCGATCCGAACGTCGCCGAACGCATCAAGCAGGATCTCTCCGGCAGCGATGTCGTGCTGTACATGAAGGGCACCCCGGTGTTCCCGCAGTGCGGCTTCTCCGCCGCCGTCGTCCAGGTGCTGAGCCACGTGGGCGTGAAGTTCAAGGGCATCAACATCCTCGAGGATCCGGGCCTGCGCCAGGGCCTGAAGGACTTCTCGAACTGGCCGACCTTCCCGCAGCTCTACGTCAAGGGCGAGCTGGTCGGCGGCTGCGACATCGTCCGCGAGATGTACGAGAACGGCGAGCTGCAGCAGCTCCTCGCCGACAAGGGCATCGCCACCGGCGCCAACGCCTGACCTTTTTCCCCTCCCCCGCCTCCGGCGGGGGAGGGAGGGGCCCACAACGTGGGAGGGTGGGGGCTACGGCGTTCCCGAAGGCCGCTGCCCCCTCCTAACCTCCCCCAGCGGGGCTGGGGGAGGAATTATTGAACTTCCTCCGCCCGCGCTGCCTCCGTCATCACCTCCTGCGCGTCGCCGAACAGCGTCACCCCGGGCGGCACCGGCGGGCGGCGGCCCTCGTGCCACGCGGTCAGGAAGCGCACCACGGCGAACTGGGAATCGCCGGACAGCGGCTTCTCGGCGAAACCGATGGCGCGGGTGCCGTAGCGGTAGGCGAAGTCGCGGTTGGCGGTGACGTACAGCGACGTGGTGCCGAAGGCCTCGTTCAGGTACTCGTCCACCTTGGCGCCGCAGCGGCCACCGCCGAGGCGCAGATCGACCAGCGCCACGTCGGGCGCCTCGCGCCGCGTCAGCTCCCGGGCGGCCGGCAGGCTGGCGCAGATGCCCAGCACCCGGTGGCCGAGGCTCTCGACCACCTGCGCCCAGCTCAGCGCGATCAGCGCCTCGTCCTCGACGATCAGCACCTTCATGAGACGAGTCCCCCCAAACCGGACAGGTGGCCCTGCCCCGCCCGGCGCGCAACAGCGCTTTCGCCGTACCCGATTCGTGGGCTTGGCCGGAACCGGCCCGACCATCCGCCTGTTGCCTCTGCCGAAGGTTCAGAAAGGAGAGCAGCATGGCCACCGACCATCACGGCCCGCGCAAGGTGGGCGTCTACGAGGGGGTGGGCACGATCCGGTCGCAGTCCCGGTCGTTCCTGTGGATCGTCGCGCTGGTCGTGGTGGCGGCGCTCCTGCTGGTCTGGCTGCACTGAGGAGGCTGTCATGGCGAAGACCCTGGTCGCCCTGTTCGACGCGCTGGACGACGCCGAGGCCGCGGAGCGCGACCTGCTGGCCGCCGGCTTCTCCGACATGGAGGTCGAGGTGCTGCACAACTCCGGCTACGGCGCCGGCGAGGGCTACGGCGAGGTGATGCCGCAGCTCGAAGGCTGGGGCGCGCCGCACGACGAGGCGGTGGCCTACGCCGAGGGGCTGCGCCGCGGCGGCGCGCTGCTGGTCGTCTCGCCGCGCGACGACGAGGCGGTGAACCGCGCCATGGGCGTGCTGGAAAGCGGGGACAGCGTCGATCTCGCCGCCCGCTCGGCCGAATGGCGCGCCTCCGGCTGGACCGGCGAACCGCCGCCGGTCATGGTGAAGCCGCGCACCGACACCGGCGGCGACGGCAACCTGGGCAAGGCCGCCGAGGCGCTGCGCGTCAGCAACGCCGAGGCGGTGCCGCCACCCCCGGTGAATCCCGGCACGGCATCGCCGTCCGCCGTCCCCGGCTCGGCCGCCGACGCGGCGCGCCAGCGCCTCGACCACGAGGATCCGGAGCGCCGGTGATAGTCGCCGCTGACGGCGCCGGCCGCGCCGCAGACGCAGGAGCGCAGACGCTGAACCGTTCGCCCCACGGAGCGTCATGCCCGCGGTGCAGCCCGGTCATGCCCGGCGTCGCCTCGCCGCCGCGCCGGCCCCGTGCTACACCGGAGGCATGACGACCCTCAGTGACACCACCACCGACCGCCACAACCCGACGTTCACCGGCCTGGCCGCGGCCACCGGGGCCTTCCTGCTGTGGGGGCTGGTGGCGCCGGTCTACTTCAAGCTGTTGACCGGCATCGGCGCGGTGGAGATCGTCGCGCACCGCGTGGTGTGGACCGTGCTGCTGGTCGGCGCCTTCGTGCTGGCGGCGCGCGGGCCGATGGCCGTGGTGCGGGCGGTCGGCACGTGGCGGCGGCTCGGCATCCTGGCGGTCACCACGGCGCTGGTCTCCTCCAACTGGCTGATCTTCATCTACGCCACGCTCAGCGGGCAGATGCTGCAGTCCAGCCTGGGCTACTACATCAACCCGCTGGTCAACGTGCTGCTCGGCGTCGTCTTCCTGCACGAGCGGCTGTCGCGCCAGCAGATGGTCGCGGTGGCGGTGGCGGCGGCCGGGGTGCTCAGCCTCGTGCTGTGGTACGGCGTGGTGCCGTGGATCGCGCTGGCGCTGGCGGTGACGTTCGGCATCTACGCCCTGGTCCGCAAGAAGGCCGCCATCGAGCCGGTCACCGGCCTGCTGGTGGAGACCGGCCTGCTGATCCCGCCGGCGCTCGGCTACCTGCTGTGGCTGGGGCCGCAGGGGGCGTTCGTCAGCGGCGGCACCGGCACGGCGGTCCTGCTGGCGCTGGCCGGGCCGATCACGGCGGTGCCGCTGGTGCTGTTCATGGTGGGCGCGGCGCGGCTCAAGCTCTCCACCATCGGGCTGCTGCAGTACATCGGGCCGACCGGGCAGCTGCTCCTCGGCGTGCTGGTCTACGGCGAGACCTTCACCCCGGCGCACGCCGTCGCCTTCGGCTGCATCTGGGTGGCGCTGGTGCTCTACTCGCACGACGCCTTCGTCACGCACCGGGCGGCGGTTCGGACGGCCGCGGCGGCGGGGGACTGACTAACCCTTCGGCGCCAATCCCCGCGCCAGCGTCGTCGCGATGCTGCGCGCCACCGCGCACACCCGGCCGTTGTCCTCGGCGAACACCACCTGATCCAGGAAGCCCAGGCCGAAGCTCAGCGTCGCGATGCCGGCGGCGACGTTCGGCAGGTCGGCGTCGCGGTCGATCAGCCCCTTGTCGCGCAGGGCCTCCAGCCGCGAGAGCAGGCTGGGAATGCGGCTCTCCGACAGCGTCCGCCCCATCTCCGCCGCGATGGCCGGATCGACCAGCGCGCGGCCCATGATCACCTTGGTGAACTCGCGGCACTTCCAGGCGTGTTCGGCCTGATGGTGGAGGAAGGTGTGGATCTCCTTCTCCACGCAGGTGCCGGTCATCGGCGGCAGCGTGCAGCCCTGCGCCTCCTCGCGGCCATAGCGCTCGACCACCGCCAGCAGCAGGCCGGCCTTGCCGCTGAAGTAGCGCTGGATCAGCTGCTCGTTGACGCCGGCGCGCGCGGCGATCTCGCGCGTCGTCGCGGCGTCGAAGCCGCGCTCGGCGAACACCTGCTTGCCGGCGTCCAGCAGCGCGTTGGCCGTCGCCTCGCGGTCGCGCTTGCGGGGACCGGCGCAGCCCTCGTCACCCCGCGCGCAGGGGGTCTCCTCGTCCAACATGGCGTCCTTCCTCGCCGGGCACCGTGCCCGGCAGGCTTGATATAGAGCTTATAATAGGTATGCACGCGCATACTTGACAAGCGGCCTCGATGCGGTAAGTATGTACGCACATACATACCTGAGGACGCGAACCTCCCATGAGCCAGATCGACCTCTTCACGCCCGTCCGCGTCGGCGCCTTCGAGCTGCCGAACCGCATCGCCATGGCGCCGATGACCCGCAGCCGCGCCGGCGAGGGCAACGCCCCCACCCCGCTGATGGCCGAGTACTACGCGCAGCGCGCCTCGGCCGGCCTGATCATCTCCGAGGCCACGCAGGTGAACGACACCGCGCAGGGCTACCCCAGCACGCCGGGCGTCCACACCAACACCCAGGCCGCCGGCTGGCGCCGGGTGACCGAGGCGGTGCACGCCAAGGGCGGGCGGATCTTCGTGCAGCTCTGGCACGTCGGCCGCATCTCGCACCCGATCTTCCAGCCGAACGGCGCGCCGCCCGTAGCCCCCTCCGCCATCGCCGCCGCGGGCGAGCTGTACACCGGCGAGGGCATGAAGCCGTTCCCGGTGCCGCGCGCGCTGGAGACGGCCGAGATCCCCGGCCTCGTCCGCGACTTCGCCGAGGCGGCCAAGCGGGCGGTCTACGACGCCGGCTTCGACGGCGTGGAGATCCACGGCGCCAACGGCTACCTGATCGACCAGTTCCTGCGCGACGGCACGAACAAGCGCACCGACGCCTACGGCGGCTCCATCGAGAACCGCGCCCGCTTCCTGCTGGAGATCGTCGAGGCCACCGTCGCCGCCATCGGCGCCGACCGCGTCGGCGTCCGCCTGTCGCCGAACGGCACCTTCAACGACATGCGCGACAGCGACCCGGTCGCCCTGTTCACCCACGTCGCCAAGGCGCTGAGCACCTTCAACCTCGCCTACCTGCACGTGATCGAGGGCATCGATGGCCCGATGACGCTGCCGGCCGGCGCCCCGGCGGTCGCGTCCCAATTGCGCGCCGCCTTCAAGGGCACCTTCATCATCAACGGCGGCTATTACACCCGCGCGGCCGCCGACGCCGTGCTGGCCAAGGGCGAGGCCGATCTGGTGAGCATCGGCATCCCCTTCATCGCCAACCCCGACCTGCCCGCCCGCCTGAAGCTCGGCGCTCCGCTGGCCGAGGGCGACAAGGCGAGCTTCTACGGCGGCACGGAGAAGGGCTACACCGACTATCCGGCGCTGGAGACGGTGGACGCCTGACGAGACTTGTCCCTCCCCCGCCTCCGGCGGGGGAGGTTAGGTGGGGGCAGCGGCTTTTGGGAAAGGCCGTAGCCCCCACCCTCCCCAGGCTTCGCCTGGGTCCCCTCCCTCCCCCGCCGGAGGCGAGGGAGGGCTAAGAAACGAAAAGGCCGCGCCCGGAGGCGCGGCCTTTCGCGTGTCGTCCGAGAACCGGCGGTTAGCGCGAGTAGAACTCGACCACCAGGTTCGGCTCCATCTGCACCGGGTACGGCACGTCGGCCAGCTGCGGGGCGCGCAGGAAGCTGCCCTTCAGCGCGCCGGTGTCGACGGTGAGGTACTCGGGGATGTCGCGCTCGCCCGAGGCGACGGCCTCGAGGACCAGCGCGAGCTGCTTGGACTTGTTCTTCACCTCGATCACGTCACCGTCCTTGACGCGGTAGGACGGGATGTTGACGCGCTTGCCGTTCACCAGGATGTGGCCGTGGTTGATGAACTGGCGGGCAGCGAACGGGGTGGGGACGAACTTCATGCGGTAGACGACGGCGTCCAGGCGGCGCTCCAGCAGACCGATCAGGTTCTCGCCGGTGTCGCCCTTGCGGCGCACGGCCTCCTGGTAGATCTTGCGGAACTGCTTCTCGCCGATGTTGCCGTAGTAGCCCTTCAGCTTCTGCTTGGCCATCAGCTGCAGGCCGTAATCCGACGGCTTCTTGCGGCGCTGGCCGTGCTGGCCCGGGCCGTACTCGCGGCGGTTCAGCGGGCTCTTGGAACGTCCCCAGAGGTTGACGCCGAGACGGCGGTCGATCTTGTACTTGGACTCTTGACGCTTGCTCATACTCGTCCTCGGTTTTCGCGAGTTGGTTTTGTCCCGGTAGTTCCACCGGCGTTTCCGCCGGGGACGGGGCGCAGACAAGCAGGCACGCCCGCCTTCCCGGGAAGTGAAGGCGCGCACTATACGGATCGCGCGCCGAATGTCAAACGCGACGTGCCCGCCCGGCACGTGCGGGATTTTCCGCTTGGCCAAACACCATTTCAGAGACATGGTTGGCAGAGCCACAGCCTCAGGTCATTTTACGACGGCGATGTTATCGCAACCCTCTCGTCCGCGGGTGAGAAGCCATGGACCAGCTCAAGCTTCTCGACACGGCCATCGGCCTGATGTTCGCTTACCTGGTGCTGAGCATCATATGCACGGCGATCATCGAGACCGTCGCCTCCTTCCTGCGCCTCCGTGCCATCAACCTCGCGGAGGGACTGGTCTGGCTGCTCGACAACACGCCGCCGCGGCATGACGCCGCCCCTTGGCCGGCCACGGCTTGGGACCGGGTCAAGCGGGTGGTCGGACAGACCCTCCTGTCCCCGGTCAACGTGTTGATCATGCCCCTCCTGGCGCTGCGCTTCGACGGGAGGCGCACCCTTTCGACCGACGCGCGCAACCTTCCGCCGACCCCGGAGAACGTGCCTCTCGACCAATCGCTGTCGCATCAGCTGTTCAAGCATCCTCTGATCTACCGGCTCGCGCCGGGCGACAAGGTGCCGGGCTACATCGACCCGAAGCTGTTCGTGACCGCGCTGGTGGACGTTCTGCGGTCCGGCGCCATGCCGTCCGAACCACCTAAGCAGATCGCGGCCCAGAAGCCGGGCGACCCGCCGCCGAAGCCGGCGGACACGCCGGCGCTTCAGGTGGGCCAAGCCTTCACCGACGTGAAGGCGGCGGTGGAACGACTGCCGGAATGGCATCCGCTGCGCACGGCGCTGTTGCCGGTCGTGGCGCGCGCTGAATTGGAGGCGGTGGATGCCCTTGGCAAGGCGGAGGCATCCGTCAAAGCCATTCAGGCTTGGTTCGACCAGTCCATGGACCGCGTCTCCGGCTGGTACAAGGAGCGCATCCAGCGGGTGACCCTGCTGGTCGCCATGCTGGTGACGGTGGCGCTCAACGTGGACACGGTCGCCATCAGCAAGGAGCTGTGGAGCAACGACACGTTGCGCGCAACCTTCGTGCAAGCCGCGGTCGAGGCGACCAAGAAGCAGGACTTCCTCAAGAGCGCCTGCGCGGACAAGTCCGACGAGTCGCCCGCCAAGAACCTCGAATGCTGGGTCACCGATATCCGCAAGGCGAATGCCAAGCTGGGCGGGCTGCCCATCGGCTGGGCGCGGCCGGTCGATGAGAAGACCGGTGAGCCGCTGCCCCTGACACTCGAATCGTTCATCCCGACGTGGGACGGACTGGTGCGTTTTCCTAGCGTCCTCATCAACGTTCTGGCCACTCACCTGCTCGGCTGGCTGCTGACCGGTTTCGCCCTGTCGCTGGGGGCACCGTTCTGGTTCGACCTGCTGTCGCAGTTCGTCCGCCTGAGGGGTACCGGCCCGAAGCCGGACGACAAACGGGCGGAACGCGGCGCCCCCGCCCCGGTGGCGCCCGGTCGGTCAATCTGAAGCGCGGCGCTCAGAAGCACTCCTCCTCCAGCTTCTTCAGCGCGGCCAGGGCCACCTCGTCGTCATGCTCCTCGAACAGCTCGACCATGTAGTAGACGTGGGAGTGCATGAGCAGCAGCGCATCAGCCACCGGCACCCGGTCGCTCTCGGCCTTGGCGAGGCGCTGCTTGAAGCGTTCCCAGAACGGGTTGGTCGTGGCCGGGTCGTCAATGTAGCGGCGCAGGTGGCCGAGCACCGCGGCCATGTTGCCGTCGAAGTCGATGCCGGCGAAGCTGGTGTAGCGGGCGAGCTGGGTCATCGTCTCACCTGAAAGGACTGCGTTGACCCGGGCAGCCTCGCACCGGCGGCACCGGCGCTCAACCGGCGGCGCCCGAACCGCGCCGGCGGCGCACGAACGGCATCATCGGCGCATGAACGGCATCACACCGCAAGAAGGCGGCGCACCAGTTCCACCTTGTCGCGGCCGACCGGGATGCGCGCGCCCTGCCCGGCGGACAGCGCCAGCGTCCAGCGGCCGTCCACCCGCTCGGCGGCGCGGACGTGGCGCAGGTTCACCAGATGGCGGCGGTGGACGCGCACGAAGGTCAGGGGATCGACGCGCTTCTCCAGTTCCGCCAGCGCCAGCGGGCAGAGGTGCGTGCCGGCACGGGTCAGCGCCTCGGCGTAGTGGCCCTGGGCGGTCAGGCAGACGATGTCGGCGATCTCCACCAGCTCGGTGGCGCCGCCGCGCAGCACCGGCAGCTTCAGCAGGTGCGGACGCTCCGCCGGTTCGGCGTCGCCCATGGGCAGTTCGCCCAGCGCGTGGAACATCATGCAGAAACCCTGGTCGCCCAGCGTCGTCACCTTGGCGACGAGGCTGCCCATGGGCGTGGTCACCACCATGCCGGCGGTGCCGTCGGTGGCGTTCTCGGCGGCGTCGATCAACCAGCGCACCTTGGCGCGCGAGGCCGGCGGGTGGAACGCCAAGATGTCCGCGCCGATCGGATCGGTGCCCTTCAGCCGCAGCAGCCGGCCCGCCACCGCGTTCACCGCCGTGATGCGCCGCGCGAGGTCCAGCATTACCACGCCCACCGGCGTGCGCTGCAGCCGGTACTCGAAACTGCCGGAGGAGGACGGGGCGGGGGTGCGGGTGGGCGGCATGGCGCCGGCCAGCGTCGGACAGGCCGGCGCGGCGCGCAAGCGGTTTGTCGCTACGTCCCGCCCTTCCGCCGCCCGGTCAGGCTGGCGAGAATGCCGTGGAAGGTGCGGACCTCCTGCTCGGTCATCTGCATGCGCTCGAAGGCGTTGCGCAGGTTGCGCACCATGGAGGGGCGCTTCTCCGGCGTGGTGAAGAAGCCGGTCCGCTCCAGCTCGCCCTCGATGTGCTCGAAGAAGTTCAGCAGCTCCGCCTTGGTGGCCGGGCGCGACTGGCCGGTGTGCAGGACGCGCTCGGGCGGGACCTCGCCGGTCTGGAACCACTCGTAGCCGATGAGCAGCACCGCCTGCGCCAGGTTCAGCGAGGCGAAGGAGGGGTTGAGCGGCACGGTGATCAGCTTGTCGGCCAGCGTCAGGTCGTCGTTGACCAGCCCGGTGCGCTCCGGCCCGAACAGCACGCCGACCGTGTGGCCGGCGGTGTACCGGGCGCGCAGTTCCTCGGCCGCCACCCGCGGCGTGACGAACTCCTGGACCATGCCGCGGGTGCGCACGGTGGTGGCGTAGACCACCTGCAGGTCGGCCACCGCCTCGGCGGTCGTCTCGTAGAGCTTCGCGTTGTCGAGCACGAGGTCGGCGCCCGACGCGTTGGCCTGCGCCTTCTCGTTCGGCCAGCCGTCGCGTGGGCGCACGAGGCGCAGCTCGGTCAGGCCGCAGTTCAGCATGGCGCGCGCGCAGGCGCCGATGTTCTCGCCCATCTGCGGCTGGACGAGGATGACGGTGGGGCCGCCCGTGATGGTCGGCCGGTTGGGGTCCTTGCCGGAGGTCATGTCAGTCTCTCGAAGCGTCGGCCCGGGTCACCCGCGTGCCGTCACGCCGTCCTTGAACAGGGTGTAGGTGTAGCTGTCCACCAGGGCCTCCATCGAGGCCTCGATGATGTTGGTGGAGACGCCCAGCGTCGACCACTCGGTACCCGAGACGTTCTGGCTGCGGATCAGCACGCGCGGCATGGCGCCCGACGCCGCGCTGGCGGCGAGGATGCGCACGCGGTAGTCCACCAGCTTGACGCCCTTCAGCTCCGGATAGCTGCCCTCCAGCGCCTTGCGCATGGCGTGGTCGAGCGCGTTGACCGGGCCGTTGCCGTCGGCGACGTGCAGCTGGATCTCGCCGCCGACGCGCACGCGCACCACCGCCTCCGACTCCACCACCAGCGCGCCCTTGGCGTTGTAGCGGCGCTCGTCCGTGACGTGGAAGCGCAGCAGCTCGAAGTAGTTGGGCAGCTGCTTCAGCTCGCCGCGCACCAGCAGCTCGAAGCTGGCCTCGGCGGTGTCGTAGGCGTAGCCCTCGGTGTCGCGCTGCTTCACCAGATCCAGCAGCCTGGGCAGGCGCGCGTCCTTGGCGTCGATGTCGATGCCGGCCTCGCGCAGGCGCGCCAGGATGTTGGAGCGGCCGGCCTGGTCGGACACCACGATCTGCCGACGGTTGCCCACCGTCTCCGGCGGCACGTGCTCATAGCAGGCCGGGTCCTTCTCGATGGCGGAGACGTGCAGCCCGCCCTTGTGCGCGAAGGCGGCGGCGCCGACGTAGGGCGCGTGCCGGTTGGGGGCGCGGTTCAGCCGCTCGTCCAGGTTCCGGCTGACCTCGGTCAGCAGGGGCAGGTCGTCGCGGCTGATCCCGGTCTCGAAGCCCATCTTCAGCATCAGCGTCGGGATCAGCGAGACGAGGTTGGCGTTGCCGCAGCGCTCGCCCAGGCCGTTGATGGTGCCCTGGATCATCCGTACGCCGGCCCGCGCCGCGGCCAGCGAGTTGGCGACGGCGTTCTCGGTGTCGTTGTGGCAGTGGATGCCCAGGCGCTCGCCGGGGATGCCGTGCTCGGTCACCACGGCGCGGACGATCGCCTCGATCTCGTCGGGCAGCGTGCCGCCGTTGGTGTCGCACAGCACGATCCAGCGCGCGCCGGCCTCGTAGGCGGCGCGGATGCACCGGACCGCGTAATCCGGGTTGCGCTTGTAGCCGTCGAAGAAGTGCTCGGCGTCGAACAGCGCCTCGCCCTTGGCGGCCTTCGCCGCGGCGACGCTGTCGGCGATCAGCTCCAGGTTCTCCTCGCGCGGGATGCCCAGCGCCACGTCGACCTGGAAGTCCCACGACTTGCCGACCATGCACACGGCCTTGCAGCGCGCGTTGAACAGCGCCGACAGGCCGGGGTCGTTGGCGGCGCTGCGGCCGGGGCGGCGGGTCATGCCGAAGGCGGTGAAGGTGGTGCGCGTCAGCTCCGGCACTTGGGCGAAGAACTGGTCGTCGGTCGGGTTGGCGCCGGGCCAGCCGCCCTCGACGTAGTCGATGCCCAGGCGGTCGAGGTCCTTGGCGATGGCGATCTTGTCGGCGACCGAAAAGTCCACGTCCTGGGTCTGCGCGCCGTCGCGCAGCGTGGTGTCGTACAGGTAGATGCGTTCGCCGGTCATCGCCAAATCCCCGCCAAAAAGGGCGAGAAGAATGGCGGATGGGCCGGATTATCTCAACCGATTCCTGCCATGCGCGCAGGACGGAGGGCTTATAGAAACCTCCGCCCCCCCAGCCCATGTTAGAGGCAGGACGGGCAAGACGCCTGAACACGCGGGGGAGCCGGCGCCCTGATCATCATCATCGACGACGAAACCACGGTCCTGAGCGCGTTGAACGTCCTGCTCGATGCGTGGGGCTACCGCGTGCTCGCCGCCGAGAGCGAGCGCGAGGCGGTGGACAAGCTCTCCGCCGCCGGGGAGCCGCCGCAGGCCATCGTCGCCGACTACCGCCTGCGCGAGGGGAAGACCGGCGTCGAGGCGATCCGCCGCATCCGCGCCATAACCGGCATCGAGATCCCCAGCATCATCATCACCGGCGACACCAGCACCGACGGCCTGCGCGAGGCGCGGGCCTGCGGCGTCACGGTGCTGCAGAAGCCGGTGCCGCCTCCGCACCTGCAGGCCGTCCTCGCCCGCGCGATCCAGCCGGGGGCGTGATGGTGGCGCCTCTGCCGGATCCGCCGTACGGCGACCACCGACCGCCGTCCTGGGAGGCGGCGCTGGCGCTGATACTCGGCCTGTCGCTGGCCGCGCTGGCGGCGTGGCTGCTGTACCAGCAGGCCGATCGGCAGGCCGACGCGCGCTTCCGCGCCCAGGCGCACGACCTCGCCGCCGCCATCGTCGAGCGCATGGAAAACTACGAGCAGATCCTGCGCGGCGGCGTGGCGCTGATGGATGCCGGCGGCGCGCTGGTCACCCGCGCCACGTGGCGCACCTACGTGGCGTCGCTGAACGTGGAGGAGCGCTATCCCGGCATCCAGGGCATCGGCTTCGCCGAGCGCGTGGCGCCTGCCGAGATCGCCGCGCACGAGATCACCGTGCGCGGCGAGGGCTTCCCCGACTACCGGGTGCAGCCGGACACGCCACGCGACGCCTACTTCCCCGTCGTCTACCTGGAGCCGTTCAGCGGCCGCAACCTGCGCGCCTTCGGCTACGACATGTTCTCCGAGCCGGTGCGCCGCGCCGCCATGGAGCGGGCGCGCGACACCGGCCGGACCGCCGCCAGCGGCAGGGTCCGGCTGGTGCAGGAGACCGGCGTGGACGAGCAGGCCGGCTTCCTGATCTACCTGCCGGTCTACGACCGCGCCCTGCCGCTGGAGAGTGTCGGGGACCGGCGGCGCGCCATCCGCGGCTTCGTCTACAGCCCGTTCCGCATGAGCGACCTGATGGACCCGCTGATGACCGGGCAATGGCAGGACTACCTGGACGTCCACATCCACGACGGCGCCACGGCGGATTCGGCAACATTGCTGTACGACGCGCCGGCGGAGGAGGCGGGCACGCGCCAGCTGGTCACCGCGGTGGACGTCTTCGGCCGCTCCTGGACGGTAGACGTCCGCGCCACCCCCGGCTTCGAGGCGTCGGTGGACCAGCGCGCGCCGGTGACGGTCCTGGTGGCCGGGTTTCTCATCAGCGTGCTGCTGGTGGCGGTGACGCGCTCGCTGCTGGCCGAGCGCGACCGCACCGCCGAACTGCGCCGCATCTACGACGAGGCGGCCCGCGCCCGCGCCGAGGCGGAATACGCCAACGCCGCCAAGTCCCGCTTCCTGGCCGCGGCCAGCCACGACCTGCGCCAGCCCATGCAGACGCTGGGCATCTACCTGCACCTGATCTCGGAGCACGCCGCCGCCGCGTCGATGCGCCGGCTGGTGGACGGCGCGCGCGCCGGCTTCGAGGCGGCGCAACGCATGCTGACGGCGCTCATGGACACTGCGGCGCTGGAGACCGGCGCAGCGAAGCCGGCCCTGCGCCCGATCGACCTCGACGCCTTCCTCGACCGCATCGCGCGCGAGCTGCACGTCGAGGCCGAGGCGAAGGGGCTGGAACTGCGCGTGCACCTCGACCGTCTCAGCATCGACAGCGACCCGGCGATGCTGGAGCGCATCGTGCGCAACCTGCTGCACAACGCGCTGAAGTACACGGCGTCGGGCTGCATCCTGCTGGCCTGCCGGCCGCGGCAGGGCGGGGCGGTCATCAAGGTGCAGGACACCGGCCCCGGCATCCCGCCGGAACGCCTGCACCTGATCTTCGAGGACTTCTACCAGGTCGACAATCCCGAGCGGGACCGCAACAAGGGCCTGGGCCTGGGCCTGGCGACGGTGGCGCGGCTGACGCGCCTGCTCGGCTACCGGATCGGGGTGCGCTCGCGCCCGGGCCGCGGCGCGGTCTTCACCGTGGAGATCCCGGCCGCGGCCCGGACGGGGGCCGAGGCGATGCCGGAGCGGCGCATCGCCTGATCCATCAGCGTGGCCGGTCAGCGGCGGGGACGGCGGCGGTCGTCGTCGGTGCGGATGCGGATCGGCTTCAGCTCGCGCGGTTCCCCGGCCAGTAGGACTCGGTGGATCAGCCAGCCGGCGAGCACGGTGGCCGGGCCCATCGCGCCGAACACCAGCGCCTCGGCGACGGTGCGCGCATCGGCCTGGAAATCCTCGGTCCACCAGTACAGGAACCCGACCACACCACACAGGTACCAGGCGGCGCCCGCCAACAGCAGATCCCACATGCGTCGACACTCCACTGGTTCGTCGTCACTCCGCGGCGCGGACCGTGCACGAGCCGTGCCGCGCTGCAACAGCGGCACCACCTCGGGACCGGCGGCTCCGCCGCGGTACCTCTCCCTCACCAACACGCGGGATCCGCATTGGATCCCTTGCCCGAATCCGAAGCTCCCTGCCCAGGATCCGTGCAGACCGGAGCGGCCCCCCTGGAATCCACATAAGCATCGTCCACCGCGCAGCAAGTCGGCGGCGCGACCGAGGTGCCCCCGGCCGTCCGCCAGCCCCTCCGGCGAAGGGCGTAGCTCAGCCGGCCAGCAGCGCCCGCTCCGCCTCGAACGCCGCGGTGACGTGGTCGAGCAGGGCGCGCACGCGCGGCACGTCGCGCAGGTCGCGGTGCACCACCAGCCACGCCTCGCGCTCCGGCGGCGGGGCCGGCGGGTCGAGCGGCCGCAGCTCCGGCTCCGCCGCCGCCAGCCAGCGCGGCAGCAGCGCCCGCCCGAACCCGGCCCGCGCCGCGGCAAGCTGCGCCGACAGGCTGTTGGCCCGGAACGCCACCCGGCAGCCGGCGGCGTGGCGGGCCAGCCAGCGCATCTCCGGCAGGTGCGCCAGGGAATCGTCGTAGCCGATCACCGCGTCGGCCGCGCCCTCGGCGGCATACAGCCCGTAGCCGATGATGGCGAGACGGCGGGCGACCAGTTCCCCGGCGTCCGGCCGCGCCAGCCGGATCGCCACGTCGGCCTCGCGCCGCGCCAGGCTGAGCGAGCGCGGGTCGGTCATCACCTCCAGGTCGATGCCGGGATGGCGGCGGCGGAAGGCGGCGAGGCGAGGCACCAGGAAGCGTTCGCCCAGCATCTCGGTGGCGGTCAGCCGCACCGTGCCGGCCAGCCCGCCGCCGCGCCCGGCCCGGCGCAGGATCGCCTGCGCCCGTTCGTCCATCCCGGCGGCGAGGTCGAGCACCGCCTGCCCCTCGGCGGTCAGCGCGTAGCCGTCGGCGCGACGGTCGAACAGCACCGCGCCCACCGCCGCCTCCAGGTCCGCCACCCGCCGCCCGACCGTGGCGTGGCTGACCCGCAGGCTCCGCGCCGCCGCCGACAGGCTGCCGGCCCGCGCCAGCGCCACGAAGACGCGCAGATCCTCCCAGTCCAGCGGAGATGTTCGTTTTTGAACAGGCATGGCGCCATTTTAGCGGATAGCGGGACGGGATTGAACAGGCGACGATGCGCGCATCGACGATCCCGTTCCGGAGGACACCATGACCGAACCCCGCACCCTGCTCGCCCTGGCCGGCGCGCCGCTGCACCCCAGCCCGCTCGACCGCGCGGCGCTGGTGGTGATCGACCACCAGAAGGAATACACCGAGGGCCGGCTGCCGCTGGACGGCATCGACGCCGCCGCGGCCGAGGTCGGCGCGCTGCTGGCGCTGGCGCGGCGCGAAGGCGTGCCGGTGTTCCACATCGTCCAGCACGGCAAGCCCGGCGGCCTGTTCGACCCGGAGGGGCCGCTGAGCGCCGTCATCCCCGGCCTGGAGCCGCTGGACGGCGAGGCCACGGTGGTCAAGCGCCTGCCCAACGCCTTCGCCGGCACCGACCTGCACGAGCAGTTGACGGCGACCGGGCGCAGCGAGCTGATCGTCGCCGGGTTCATGACGCACATGTGCGTCTCGTCCTCGGTGCGGGCGGCGTTCGACCTCGGCTGGCGCGTCACCCTGGTGGCCGGCGCCACCGCGACGCGCGCCCTGCCCGACCCGCTGGGCGGGGTGATCCCGGCCGCGGCGGTGCACCGCGCCAACCTCGCCGCGCTGGCGGACCGGTTCGCGGTGGTGGTGGCGGACCATCGGGCGTGGTGAGCCGCTTGCCCCCACCCCTGTCCCCTCCCCCTGCGAAGCGGGGGGAGGTTGGGAGGGGGGCAATACACCTCGGATGCCCCGTCCCATTCCCGCCCCAACTTCCGCGCATTTATGCTTTCTTCACCATAAAACGCCTGGGAGTACAACGCGCTCCGGTATCGACCCGGACCGGAGCGTCCCATGCCCCTCCCTGCCCCGCGCGCCACGCTGCCGCTGCTCGCCTCCGTCGTGGCGATGGTGCTGTGCACCGGCTTCACCGCGACGCTGCTGCCGCTCGCCGCCGGTAACACCACGGCGGCGGCGGCCATCGCCTCGGCACACTTCATCGGGGCGCTGGCCGGGGCATCGGCGGCCGGGCGGGTGATCGCCCGCCTGGGCGTTCCACGCGCCGCGCTGCTGTTCGCCCTGACCATCGCGCTCGGCACCGCGGGGCTGGCGGCGAGCGACGGCGTACCGGCCTGGATGGCGCTGCGCTTCGCCGCGGGCGTCGCCGTGTCCGGCTATTTCGTGCTGGTGGAGAGCCGGCTCAACGACCTCGCCGACGCCGCGACGCGCGGGCGGCTGATGGCCGCCTACCTCGTCGCCTACTACGCGGCGCAGGCGGTGGGCACGTCCCTGGCCGGGTTCGCCGGGCCGGGCGGCGTGGCGTGGCTGGCCGCCGCCGTGCCCCTGCCGCTGCTGGCCGCGCTGCCGGTGCTCGGCGCGGCGGCGCTGCCGGCGCGCGGCGGCGCCCGCACGCCC
>NZ_LGQZ01000086.1 GCF_003116015.1 Azospirillum sp. TSO22-1 | reverse complement strand
CATCCCCGCTACACCGCCCGCACGCAATCCCGCCCGTCGGACTTGGCGCGGCGCAACGCGTCCTCGGCGCGGCGGACGGCGGTGGCGACGTCGTCGTCGGGCAGGCAACGGGTAATGCCGACGCTGGCGGTCACCGACCGGCCGCCGCCCGGGGTGGTGGTGTTGGACACCGCGCGCCGGATGCGCTCGCCGAACAGCACCGCGTCGCTCAGGTCGGAGCGCGCCAGCACCGCCAGGAAGGTGCCGCCGCGGTGGCGGCCCAGCAGCTCGTCGTCGCGCATCTGCTCGCGGATGGCGCCCGACACCCCGCGCAGCGCCTCGTCCACCGTCACCGGCGCGGCGGCGTCGACCAGCGCCGGGAACTGGTCCACCTCGATCAGCGCAAGGCAGACGGTGCCGCGCTGCCCCTCCCCGTCGCCGAGCCGGCCCCGAAGCTCCTCCGTCTTCTCCAGCAGGACGTGGTGGTTGAGCGCTCCGGTCAGCTGGTCGGTGGCGTCGCGGTGCGCGAACTCCGACAGCACCAGGGCATAGCGCGCCGCACCGTAACGGGCGAAGGCGAACAGCACCGCAAAGGCGACGAGCACGATCAGCACGCCGACCACCACCGACAGCGCCACCGAACTGCCGAGCTGTTCGTATTGCCGGCCGAGGTCGAGGTACACCTCGAAGCTGCCGATGACGCGGGATTCGTGGCGGATCGGCAGGTAGGTCTCGACCACGTCGACGTCGAAGCGCACCCCGCCGCCGAGGTCGGCGACCTGCCCGCGCCGCTTGATCTCCGACAGCGTCGCCCCGCCCGCCAGCACCTGCCGCAGCAGGGGATTGTCCGGATCGGCGCGGCCGATCAACGGCACGTCCGTGCTGTAGACGATGAGCGAGCCTGCGTCGTAGATCTTGATCTTGTAGATGCCGAAGGGCTGGAGGTAGCGCCGCATGCGGCGGTCGAAGGCGGCGAAATGCTCCTCCGCCAGCCGCACCGCCACCACGCCCGGCTCGGCCGGGGCGAGCAGCAGGTCACGCTCCTGCGCCAGCAGCGCCTCGGCGACGCTGGTCGCCAGCACCTCCGCGTCACGGATCATCTCCGACCGGTAGATGACATAGACGCCGGTCCCGAACAGGACGGAGATCACCACGGCCGCCGCCACCAGCAGCGCCGCGAAACCGCGCAGCAGATCCCTCGGTGCCGAAGGCTCGAAAGCCGCACGCAAGGCACGAGCGCGCCGATTCCCATCGTGTTTCAACAATGAAATCTTGCTGGGATCCACGATTGCTCCGGTCATGCACGAGAACCTCCGCCCCTGTCTCAAACACAACGCACACAAACAGGGAGCGGCTGTATCCGGTTATTCCATACAGTATTTCACGAGCCCTGAAAACTCCTCATGCAACAACCACGCCGCCGCCTTCGTACATCCATAGCTTTGCATTGCGCAACATAGCCGCGCATTCGTCACCTCAGACGCCACCAGACGCAGATCTCAAAACATAGAAAAATAAATCAAAGTTCCCGATTTCGAGAAGATAAGAGTAACTATCCTTCGCAATCCAAAAACAATTCTGCCATGCGACCTTGAATGCTTTGATAGCCAGCGATCCCCTCTTTTAAAGATCACCCCTTTGTGCTAAAGAAAGAGGCATCACGACCTCCGACCGGCGCAGCGGGAACTGCGTTCAATCCACCGATCGCATAGGCATTGAACGGACCCTCCATGCACATTGTCCTGGCAACCCATCACGTTCTGCTGATTGACGGACTCCGCCCCTACCTCGCGCCGATGTGCGGCGAGGACGGCCTGACCGAGGCGAGCACCATGCGCCTCCTGCGCGCGGCCTTGCAGGCCGACGCGCCCATCGACCTGGTCATGGTCGATTTCTGCATGCCCGGCGTCAACACGGCCGAGCTGGTCGGCGAGATCAAGCGCCAGCGGCCGGACACGGCGGTGATCGTGCTCGGCCCGGCGCTGCACCGCTCCTTCATCCTGGAGGTCATGAAGTCCGGCGCGTCCGGCTACATCTCCAAGCAGATGAACGCCAACATCGTGATGTCGGCGGTGCGTCTGGTCGCCAGCGGCGAGCAGTACGTACCGGCCGCCATGCTGTCGCTGGAGGACGCGCCGAACGGCCAGGTCTGCGGCCACGACCTGACGCCGGACGGCAGCTGCGGCGCCAAGGCGCTGACCGACCGCGAGCGCGACATCCTGCAGCTCCTCAAGGAGGGCATGCCGAACAAGGTGATCGCCAACACCCTCGACATCAGCGTCGTCACGGTGAAGAGCCACCTGTCCAACGTCTTCCGCAAGATCGGCGCGCGCAACCGCGTGCACGCCCTGCGCCTGCTGACCAACGGCACCGAGAAAGCGGGCTACACGCGCGCCTGCTGCTGAAGTGCATAGCCCCTCCCTCAGCCCCGCTGGGGGAGGAAGGGGCCCGCGCCGCAGGCGCGGGAAGGTGGGGGCCATGGCGTAGGTGGCAGGAGTTGATTCTCGTGCATGCCGCTGCCCCCACCCAACCCTCCCCCGCCGGAGGCGGGGGAGGGCATCATGGAACCCCTACCCCAGCCGCAGGCCCATCAGCTTGCCCAGCGTGGCGATCATCGCCGGGTCGTCCCAGTTGGCGGCGCCGACGAGGCGCGTCCTGGTGCGGCCGGCGGCATCCACCACCAGCGTCGTCGGATAGTCGGCCAGCCCCAGCCGCCGCGCCGTGGCGTGGTCGGGGTCGATGTGGCGGGCGAAGGTGAAGCCCTGGCTGCGCAGGTATTCGCGCACCGGGAACGGGTTGGTGTCCTCCGACAGGCCGATCAGCAGTCCGCCGCGCGCCGCCAGCCGCAGCGACAGGCGTTGCAGCGACGGCATCTCCGCCCGGCACGGCGGGCACCACGTGGCCCAGAAGTTGATCAGCAGCGGCTTGCCGGCGAAGTCGGCGAGCGTGTCCGCCCCCTCCTCGAACAGGCGCACCATCCGCAGGTCGCCGGGCAGACCGACCGCCGGCGCCTCCGCCACCCGGTCTTCGCGGCACCCCGCCAGCAGCCCGGCGGCAACAGCCGCGGCACCACCCAGGAAGTTCCGGCGATCCATGTCAGTTGCCCTCCTTGGGTTCGGCGTCCGGTGGACGGGCCTGCCCGCGCCGTGCCTCCAGGGTCGCCGACCACTCCCAGATGGCGCTGGCGGCGAGCACGCGGAACTTCTCGTCGTCGCGCGGCGTCAGGTGCTCGAAGGTGCGCATGGCGCCCAGCGCCTCCTCCAGCCGGCCCATCCCCTCCAGCGCCACCGCCAGGCCGAAATAGGCGTTGGTCTGGTTCGGGTTGATCTGCAACGCCTTGTCGAAGGCCCCGGCGGCGTCGCCGTGGTTGCCCATGGTGGCCTGCGCGAAGCCGATGTTGACGAACACCTCGGGCATGTGCGGGCGCAGGTGGCTGGCGGCGTTGAAGCTGACCAGCGCCTCGTGCGGGCGGCCCTGGCGCAGGTACTCGACCCCGGCGGTGAAATAGTCGCGGAAGGCGTCGTCGCCCGGAGCCGGGGCGGCGGCCGGAACCGGCGCAGAAACGGATGGCGGCGCGGGTGGCGCCTCGACCACCACGCCGCGGTCGTCCGACGTCAGCCCGAGGATGAACGAGCCGACCGCCGTCACGGAGACGACAACGCCGGCCAGGATCCAGGAAGTCCGCGGGTGCGTCCTCATATCATTCCCCCTAGATCATTCCCTTATGCGGCGCGACGGACACGAACGGCATGCCGAAGAAGGTGCCGAAGGCGACGACGAAGATGGCGAGGATGGCCAGGGCCGACACTTCCGGCGGCGGCTTGCGGGTAACGCGCAGGTGCAGGTAGCCGGCAACCGCCAGCCAAGTCAGGAACGCCCAGGTCTCCAGCGGGTCCCAGTTCCAGTAGCGGCCCCAGGCGTCCTGCGCCCACACCGCGCCGGCGGCCAGCATCAGGCACTCGAACACGAAGGCCAGCAGCACGAGACGGAAGTTGATCTCGTCGAGCAGCTTGGTGGACGGCAGCGCAGCGAAACCCGTCCCCGCCCAGCGGCGCAGCAGGATGACGACGCTCCCCCCCACCGCCACCACGGTGACGCCGAGGAACACCTTGCCCAGCAGCACGTGCACCGGCAGCCACAGCGTGTCGTAGGTGACCGGGAACAGCGTGTCCTGCGCCTCCACGGTCAGCAGCCAGACCACGAGGATCTGCAACACCGGCAGTACCGCCGCCAGCAGCCCGCGCAGCCGCGGGATCAGCAGCACGCCGGCAAGCGTGACGGCGTGCAGGCTCCAGACGTTGCTGGACAGCACCTCGAACATGTCGACATACGGCCCGTGCCCCAGCCGCTGCCAGCGCAGCGCGATGGACACCGCATGCACCACCAGCGCCAAACCGATCACCGCCGGCACCGGCAGCGCCCGGCCGCGTCGCGCCTCGGCCAGCGCCATCACCGCCGCCAGCGCGTACAGCGCGATGGCGCCCAGCAGCGTCCAGTCCTCAAGCATCGGCGTCCCCCGCCACGGCGCGGATCTTCACCACCGCGTGCCAGCCCAGCCCGGCGCACGCCACCAGCACCGCCGCCGCCAGCCAGGGCAGCGTCGGGTCGAAGAACACCGTGTAGCCCATCCAGGCGCGCAACTCCTCGTAGCGCAGGCGGGCGTCGCCGATGCGCATCTCCTGCCCCGGCTTCAGCTCGTACCGCCGCGCGCCGAGGCCGACGACGAGGGTTGCGTCGTCCGGCACGCGGAAGCTCCAGGGCTGCTCCGGCGTCGCCACCGGCGCCGGCAGATCGAGCCACAGCTCCAGCTCCGGCCCGTCGGGCATCGTCCAGCTGTTGGCCTGTTTGTAGTCGTGCATCGGGTAGGAGGGCAGATGCACCGCGCCGGTGCGGCGCTGCCCGTCGGCGCCGATGTGCGTCAGCAGCAGCGCGAAGCCCTTGTTCGGCGTGGTGTAGAAGCGGTAGCCGAACATCTTCAGCGGCCGGTCGTCGCCGACCGTCACCTCGTCCCAGCCGCCGCCCGCCGTGGGCACGAAGACGGTGCTGTTGGTGTGGCGGCGCTGCAGCCCGGCGTCGTAGTCGATGCGGAACGGCCCCTGCACGAAGGTGACCTTGCCCAGCCCCCAGGGGTGCAGCGGCCCGGCCTTGGCGTTGACCAGCGCCGGGTCGAAGGCGCCGCCCTGCGTCACCTCGACCGAGCCGGTCAGCGCCGTCAGCCGCCCGCCCGCCGCGGTCAGCGCCAGCACCGCCAACCCGACGTGGAAGACCAGCAGCCCCGGCTGCCGGCGCAGCTTCCCGTTGGTCGCCAGCGCCGCCGCGAGGTTGACGAACAGCCCGCCGCACGGCAGAGCCAGCCAGCGCGCGTCCATCGCCCCGGTCGCCAGTCCGTGCACCAGGATGGCCGCGGTCACGCCCATCCACGCCAGCGTCCACCACAGCGACGCCAGCACGCCGAGCGCCCGCGCCACGGCGGACGGCAGGCGGAGCGCGGCCCGCACGCGGGGATTGCCGAGCGCGGCGGCGCCCATCACTCCATCCCCTGCGTCAGTTCCTTGAACACGGCGACGCGACCGTTGAACATGTCGGCGACGTAGACGCGGTTCTGCGCGTCGGTCCACACGCCGGCCGGCAGATAGAACTGCCCGTCCTCCTTGCCCGTCCCGCCGATGGGCAGCAGGAAGCGCCCCCGCGGGTCGAAGACCAGCAGGTGGTCGTAGTAGGACTCGACCACGTAGACGCGCCCGTCGCCGCCGACCGCCACGCCCTTCGGGCGCGCCATGTTGCCGACGTTCAGGCCGATCTGGCCGAACGCCTGCTTGCCGTCGCCCTCCAGCGAGAAGACCTGGATGCGGAAGTTCAGCGTGTCGGCGACGTACAGCCGGTCGCCGGAGATCGCGATGTGGGTCGGGAAGTTGAACTCGTAGGACTCGTGGCCGCGGGCGCCGATGGTGTCGATCAGCTTTTCCTCGGGCGAGAAGATCAGCACCTTGTGGCGCGCGGTGTCGGTGACGTACAGGCGCCCGGTGCGCGGGTCGCGGGCGATGCCGGTGGGGCGCGCCATCTCGCCGGCCCCGAAGGTGCCCAGCGGCGTGCCGGTGCGGTCGAGGTGGACGACGACGCCCAGGTTGGTGTCGGTGACGTACAGCCCGCCCTTGCCGTCCAGCGCGACGCCGGAGGGCGCGGCGAAGTCCTGCTCGTCGGTCGCCTGGTTCCAGCGCAGGAACTTCTTGGCGGGCATGTCGAACACCATGACCGCCTGCTGGCCCATGTCGGCGACGTAGACGCGCCCCTCGGCATCGACAATGCCGGCGACCGGGCGCTGCAGTTCCACCGGCGCCGCCTGACCGAACAGCGCGCCGGTGATGAACTCGGCGATTTTCAGCGCGGTGCTGCGCGAGGTGGCGGCGGTGTCGGTGGTGAAGTCGTTCTCGCCGATCAGCGTGCCGGCGTAGGCGTAGCGCGCCGTCTCCGGCGGGTCGGGCCAGACCTTGGCCTGCCCGGCGGGCGCCAGCGTGGGCGCCAGCTTCGGCCCGGCGCAGCCGGCCAACGCCAGCACGGCCAGCAGGACGGCGGCGCCGAGTTTCATTGCACCTCCCCCGCCGCGGTGCGCTGGCGCGCCTGCTCCTCGGGCACCACGCGGAAGACCTGGACGCGGGCGTTCTGCCGGTCGACCACGTACAGCCGGCCCTGGTGGTAGGCGAGGTTGCCGGGGCTCTGGAACTCGCCCGGCCCCTGGCCCGGCTTGCCGTAGGTCTCGACCAGCCGGCGGTTGGCGAAGATCAGGATGCGGTGGTTGAAGCCGTCGGAGACGTAGACGCGCCCGTCGTCGTCCACCGCGATGCCGCCGGGATCGGTGAAGGTCTCCTTGCCGAAGGTCGCGATGTACGACCCGTCGAGGCCGAAGACGTTGATGTGCCGGCTGATGCCGTCGACCACGTAGAGCAGGCCGTCCGGCCCCTGGATCATGGCGCGGATGTTGCGGAAGTTGCCCTCGCCGTCGCCGCGCTCGCCGATGCCGTACAGCGACACGCCGGCGCGGTTGAACGCCACCACGCGGTCGTACAGGCCGTCGGCGACGAAGATGCGCAGGCCGCGCTTGTCGGTGGTCACCGCGACCGGGCGGTTGAGGTTCTCCTCGTCCTTGAAGACTTTGACCTTCTCGGCGTCCTTGTCGTACTGCACGACCTTCTTGCCGTTGCCGTCCGACACGAAGAGGTCGCCGAGCTGGCTGAGGTGCAGGTCGGTCGGCTCGTCCAGCTCGGTCAGCGTGCGCAGGTGCGTGAAGTCGGCGCCGGGCAGCCCGTCCTTCGCCTGATCGGACAGCCAGCGGAAGCGGTAGAGCGACTGCGTCGCCTCATCGACGATGAACACGCCGGGCTCGCCGGCCGCCACCGCGACCGGGTTGCGCACCAGCGGCTTGAGGTCGGACGCCCCGGTGATCGCCCGCGCCACCGAACCGAGCCCGCCGCCGGTCTGCGCCAGATAGCCGTCGAGCGTGGTGAAGGGGATGAGCCGCTTGCCGGCCCCGCCGCCGGCCTGCTCGACCGAGTAGAGCCGCCACTGCCGCTGCGCGTCGGCCGGGCTTTTCGCGGACTGGCAGCCGGCCAGCAGCAGCGCCGCGGCGCCGAGGGCCGCGGCCAGGGCGGTCGTGCGGAGGGCGGGCCAGCGCATCACTTCAGTCTCCGCGGGTCCTGCGGCGTGTTGTGGCAACGGAAGCAGTCCGTCACGGGGAACGCCACCTTGCCGTGGCACACCCCGCAGAACTCGCCCTTCAGGATGGAGTACATGTTGACCGGATTGCCATCCTTTTTCGGCAGGAAGATCGCCGGATGGCAGTTGGTGCAGGCGAGCCACTCGGTGTGTTCGCGGTGCGGGAACTTGACGTTGGGCATCGACGCCGTGCGGGTCATCAGCACGTTCATGTCGACGACGTTCATCTGCGCGTCGGGCTGCACGCCCTTGCGCGGGTTGATGGCGCCGCGGCGCAGCGCCTCCACCCAGTTGACGTAGTTGCCGCCGGTCGGGTTGGGCGGCAGCACGCCCAGCGCCTCCTGCGGCGCCTGCAGAACCGACAGCGCCGGGTTGGAGGGATCATAGATGCCCTCCGCGCCCAGCGGCGGGTGCAGCTGCCACTGGGCCGGCGGCTGGGCGGCCGGCGCCTTCTCCGCCGCGGGGGCGAGCGCCGTCCCGCCGAACAGGACCGCGCCCAGGAGCGCGACGATGGTGAGATAGCGACGCATGATGCCTCTCAAAAGGCGGGCGGACGATGCGCGCACCCTCCGCCCCCTTGGCAAGGACCCGATCAGCCCGGGATATAGGCTCCCGCCATGCGCAGCGCGCGGATCAGGATATCCGTGGACTGGCCCAGCTCGTCGATGGCCTTTTTGTGATCGTTCTTCTTGGCGCGCGCCTCGGCATCGTTGCGGATGCCCTGCGCCTTGCCGCGAAGATCCTCGACCTGCTTGAGGATCATCGGATCCGGGTTCTTCTCCGAGATCGTCAGCTTCAGCAGGAAGAAGTGCGAATCGTTGCGGTCGATCTCGTAGACATACTCGTCGGCCGGCGAATCGAACTTCAGGGTCTTGGTCAGCTTGTCGCCGTCGCGCAGCGCCGCGACCTCCTTGCTGACCGCGGTGTAGGCCCGCTCGACCACCACCAGCGCGCCCTCCTTGTTGCCCTTGGCGGCCATCGCCTCGGCTTCGTTGAGGGTCTGCTGGATCGCCGCCTTGCGCTCGGCGGCCTTGCCGGCCTGCTTCTTCTCATCGGCCACGCGGGTGTAGGCGTCCATCAACGCCTTCACCGAGGCGACGCGGCTGGTGTAGACCTCCTGCGCGCGGTCGGCCTTGACGCTGCCTTCCGACAGGCGGCGGGAGTGGGTCATCACCCCGTCCACCGCCTGGTTCAGCTTGGCGTCGGCCTGTTCGTACTTGCTGTTGGCGATGTCCTGCTTGGCCGCCTCGACCAGCGCGCGGGAGTTGGCCAGCGCCTTCCTGGCCGCGTCGTCGCCGCTCGACTCGATGGTCTTGCTGGCCACCGAGTGGCTGACCAGGTTGGTGACGAACTTCGCCTTCTGCTCGGTCGTCGAGGGCGTGACCGGCACCCGCTTGTCGGCCTGGGCCATGGGCTGCGAGCAGACCAGGACCATGGCGAGGAAGGCGGCGGCGACGGCGCCGCCCAGTCTCAAGAGCACGTTCATGTCGTTCTTCCCTTTAGCGCGCGGCCTTGATGGCGGCGGGCTGGACCACGTCGCCGGTGTTGTTGCCCCACGAGTTGCGCTTGAAGGTGATCACCGCGGCGATCTCCTCGTCGTTGAGGTTCTCGGCCCACGGCGGCATCGCGGTGTTCTCGACGCCGTTCAGCACCGTCTTGATGTGCTTGTCGATCGGCCCGCGCACGACCTTGGAGCCCTTGAGCGCCGGGAAGGTGCCGGGCTGGCCCTCGCCGTTCTCGCCGTGGCAGCCGGCGCAGTTGTCGAGGAACACGGCCTTGCCCTTGGTCATCAGCGCGTCCTTGGTCAGCGCCGCGGCCGGGGCGGCCGGCTTGGCCGGCGCGGCGGGAGCGGCGGCCGGGGCGGCGGCAACGGCCGGGGCCGGCGGCGGGGCGGCCGCGGC
>NZ_LGQZ01000157.1 GCF_003116015.1 Azospirillum sp. TSO22-1 | reverse complement strand
CCGGAGTCCCGCCCGCCGGTGCTGATCGGCGCCGGCGACGTGAACGCCGCCATGGACTCCGCGCGCTTCACCTTCGTGCTCGACATCCCGCCGGACTTCGAGGCCGATGTGCTGGCCGGCCGCAGCCCGGCGGCGCAGCTGCTGATCGACGCCACCGCCATGATGCAGGCGGGCATCGGCGCCGGGCAGATCGTCGGCATCCTCGACGACGAGATCGGCCGCTTCGCCCGGCGCGAGGCTGCCGCGGCCCCGGCCCCGGTCGGCCTCCAGGTCCGCTACGCCTTCAACCAGGCGCTCGATACCAAGTGGTTCATGGGCATCATGGCGACCATCAACAACATCACCATGCTGGCGGTGCTGCTGGCCGGCGCCGCGCTGATCCGCGAGCGCGAGCACGGCACGCTGGAGCACCTGCTGGTGATGCCGGTCCGCCCGGCCGAGATCATGACCGCCAAGGTGGTGGCCAACGGCACGGTGATCCTGGCGCTGACCGCCTTCGCGCTGCTGGGCATCGTGCGCGGCGTGCTGGGGGTGCCGCTGGCCGGTTCGATGACGCTGTTCCTGGCGGGGACGGCGCTCTACCTGTTCTTCGCCACGGCGCTGGGCATCTTCCTCGGCACCATCGCGCGCTCCATGCCGCAGCTTGGCCTGCTGTTCATCCTGATCGTGCTGCCGATGACCATGCTGTCCGGCGCCAACACGCCGCTGGAGAGCGAGCCCAAGTGGCTGCAATGGGTCATGCAGTTCGTGCCCTCCACCCACTTCGTGGCGTTCGCCCAGGCGATTCTGTGCCGCGGCGCCGGGCTGGAGGTGGTGTGGCCGCGCTTCGCCGCCACCGTGGTGATCGGCGCCGTCTTCTTCGCGCTGAGCCTCAGGCGCTTCCGCCGGCACCTCGCGGCGATGCGCTGACGGCGGATCGGCGCTTCCGCGCATGGGCCTCAGTCAAGCGTGTGATCGCCTTTCTTGGTCTCCCATCCCCTTCTCACACCGTCATCCCCGCGAAGGCGGGGATCCATAACTGCCAAAGCGGATGGCTGTGGAACGTATGGATCCCCGCCTTCGCGGGGATGACGGCCAGAAAGGGGCGGGAGGAGGTGCATAGGTGCCTGGGTGAGCGCCTATGCGCCTTCGCGGGGAGGACGGTTGGCGAGCTGCAATCGCTCCGGGCCTTGCCTCTCCGCGCGATCCTGTGTTAGGATCAATTTCCTTCAAACCCGGATCCGGGCGGTGCGGCGGAGAGTGAAGTGAACACGGTCTGCACACTGTTCCACGGTGTTCCACAGTGTTCCATCCGGCGCCGCTCAGGCGCCGTCGAACTCGCAGTCGGCCACCTTGGCGCCGCTCAGCATGGTCGCGGTCAGGGTGGGCGCGCGCAGGTCGCAGTTGCGCAGGCTGGCGCCGTCGAAGCGCGTCGGCAGGCTGCCGCCGTTGCGCAGCGCCAGCGGCGTCGCGTCGACGCCCTGGAAGCTGGAGAACTGCACCTGCGCCTCGGCGAAATTGGCGCCGCGAATGTCGGCGCCGGAGAGGTCGGCGTACTGGATGACCGCGCCGCTCAGGTCGGCCGCCGCCAGCACCGCGTTGCTCAGCCGGGCGCCGCTGAGGTCGCTGCCGGCGAAGGACACGGTGGCCAGCATCAGCCCGGACAGGTCGATGCCGCGCAGGTTGCGCCCGGCGAAGTCGGCGCGCGTGCCGTCCTTGCCGCCGCTGTCCACCCAGGCGCGGTGCAGCTCCGCGGCGTCCTTGGCCTGGGCGCGGACGTCGAGGAAGCGGCGGAAGCCGTCGTTCATCTGGAGCGCGTTGATGGTCTCCGGCGTGACGTCGAAGATGGTGTTCTCCACCGTCACGTCGCTCAGCGCCGCGTCGGTCAGCACCGCCCCTGCCAAGGTCGAGCCGGAGAGGTCGGCGCCCTTCAGGTCGGCCCCGGTCAGGTCGGCGCCCTTCAGGTTGGCGTTGCGGATGCGGCAGCCGCTCATGTCCGCCCCGCGCAGCGACGCACCCTCGAAGTTGGAGTTGGAGAGGTCGGTCTCCTGCACCAGCGTCTGCTCGCGCCGGCCGCCGCCGGCGACGTCGTCGCGGTAGACCATCACCGAGCCCTGCTTCATCCGCGTCTCGTCGAGCGTCGCCTCCTGCGCGTCGGCGTAGTGGAAGCGCACGCCGTTCAGGATGGCGCCCGAGAAGTCGGCGCGCACCAGGTTGGTGCGGATGAACAGGCTGTTGGTGAGGTCGGCGTCGCGGAAGTGCGCGCCCTCCAGGTTCGAGTAGGAGAAGTTGCAGGCGACCATTGCCGCGCGCGAGAAGTCGAAGTTCTCCAGGATCACGTAGGAGACGTTCGACATCATCAGGTTCAGGCGCTTGCCGCCCTTGCCGGCGAGGTGCAGCAGGTGGTTGCGCAGCGACTCGCGCATGCGGGCGAGGCGGTCCTGCTGGTCCGCCGCCTTCACCGCAACACCGCTGGCCTGTCCGCTGGCGCCCATGATCGTCCGTACACCCACGATTCCTTCGAGGCGAAAGCATCTCTTACACCCGATCGGCCGGCCGCAGCCTGTGCAATTTTCGTCGAAATTGCGACAGGCCGCCACAGAGGCGGTCCGCCCGGTTTTCGGGTAGGATGACGGTTCTGTTGCGGAGAGAGCCATGCCCAGGGACTGCGATCTGCGCCTCACCAACCTCGACCTGATCGATGACGACCACGAGCAGCTGCTCCACACGTTGCAGGATCTGGCGTACGGCGACGTCATGGCGCGCGCGGGCATGGACCGGCTGATCGCCCAGGTGGTCGAGCACTTCGACCACGAGATGCCGCACCTGGAGCGGATCGGCGGCGATCTCAAGACGCGGCATCTCGGCGCCCACGCGCTGTTCCTCGACCGCCTGACGGCGATCCGCGACCGTTGCGAGTACGAGCCGGCGCGTGCCCGCGCCGAGCTGGCGGAGGTCACCGCGCGCTTCATCTCGCACACCAACACCGACGACCTGGAGATCGCCGAGGCGCTGAAGGCGCTTGCCCCGGTCGAGGCGCGCCCGGCGGTCACGCTGGACGACATCCTGCTGTAGGGTGAACCAACCCCGGCGTCGCGTGTTGACTCCGGCATGACCGCACCCGTGAAGGACAACCCGGCGCTCGGCCGCTTCGAGCTGGACGTGGACGGCCGCATCGTCTTCGCCACCTACCGCCGCCAGGGCGGGGCCCTCTACATCCCCTACGTCGAGGCGCCGCCCTCGCTGCGCGGCACCGGCGCCGCCGGCCGGCTGATGCATGGCGTCATGGACATCGCGCGGGCGGAAAAGCTGAAAGTCGTGCCGGTCTGCGGCTACGCCTCCCTGTGGATGCGCCGGCACCGCGAGCACCACGACCTGCTGGGGTAGCGGGAAAGAGGGACACCACGAAGGCACGAAGACACGAAGGCGGGACACGTGCGCCCGCCACCTTCGTGTCTTCGTGCCTTCGTGGTGAAAAGGCCGGCCGGCATTCGTCCGTGGATCACGCTGAGTTGAGTGCCATCCGCCACCGCTGCCTTATATAAGATCCAGTCCGGTTCCGGAGCGTCCGCATGGAAGCCGCCATCCGGCTGGGGATCTTCCTCGGCCTCTTCGTCATCGCCGCGCTGCTGGAGGCGGCCTACCCGAAGCGCCCGCTCACCGTGGCGAAGGGGCGGCGCTGGGCGGTCAACCTCGGCCTCGTCGCGGTGGACGTCGCCGTGCAGAGGCTGACCGTCGGCGCGCTGGCCGTCGCCGCCGCGGCCTGGGCGCAGGAGCGCGGCGTCGGCCTGTTCAACGTCCTCGACGCGCCTTGGTGGGGCGGGGCGGTGGCGGCGTTCCTGGTGCTCGACTTTGCCATCTACCTCCAGCACGTGCTGTCGCACCGGCTGTCGCTGCTGTGGCGGCTGCACCGGGTGCACCACGCCGACCTCGACATCGACGTCAGCTCCGGCCTGCGCTTCCACCCGGTGGAGATCCTGCTGTCGCTGGCCTGGAAGGCGGCGGTGGTCGTGGCGCTCGGCGCCGACCCCTGGGTGGTCGTCGCGTTCGAGGCGGTGCTGAACGGCTCCTCCCTGTTCACCCACGCCAACCTGCGCCTGCCGGAGCGGCTGGACGCCGCGCTGCGCCGGCTGGTCTGCACGCCGGACATGCACCGCGTCCACCACTCGGTCGTGCGCGCCGAGACCGACAGCAACTACGGCTTCTTCCTGTCGGTGTGGGACCGGCTGTGCGGCACCTACCACGCCGCTCCACCGGCCGCAGGGCACGAGACGGCGCCGCTCGGCCTTCCCGGCTGGCGCGACCAGCTCGGCCTCATCCACCTTATCGCGATGCCGTTCAAGGGCGAGTCCGCCCGGCGGCCGGCCCTGGAGGCGTGACGCATGGACGGCTCGATCATCCCCGCCAAGTTCCGCGACCTGCACGTCACCGCCGACGGCAAGCCGCGCGCGTCGGTGGATCTCGGCGGGCTGACGACGCTGTGGTTCAACACCGGCACGCTGTGCAACATCACCTGCGTCAACTGCTACATCGAATCCTCGCCGCGCAACGACGCGCTGGTCTACCTGACCGCCGCGGAGGTGCGCCGCTTCCTCGACGAGGCCGGACGCGAGGCGCCGGAACTGCGCGAGGTCGGCTTCACCGGTGGCGAGCCGTTCCTCAATCCCGATTTTCCGGCGATGCTGGAGGACGCGCTGGGCCGCGGCCTGCGGGTGCTGGTGCTGACCAACGCCATGCGGCCGATGACGCTGAAGCGCGCGGCGCTGCTGGCGCTGAAGGAGGCGCACGGCGACCGTCTGGCCCTGCGCGTCTCGCTCGACCATTACAGCGCGGCGGGGCACGACGCGCTGCGCGGCGCCGGCAGCTTCGTCAAGGCGCTGGAGGGGCTGCGCTGGCTGGCGGAGCACGGCTTCCACGTCGCCGTCGCCGGCCGCACGGTGAGCGGGGAGGGGGAGGCGGCGCTGCGCCGCGGCTTCGCCGATCTCTTTGCCGAGCACGGCCTGCCCATCGACGCGGACGACCCCAGGCAGCTCGTGCTGTTCCCGGAGATGGACGGCAGCCCCGAGACGCCGGAGATCGCCGAGAGCTGCTGGGCCATCCTCGGCAAGCGGCCGGACGCCATGATGTGCGCCTCCTCGCGCATGGTGGTGCGCCGCCGGGGCGAGGCGGAGGCGCGGTTGGCCGCCTGCACGCTGCTGCCCTACGACCCGCGCTTCGACTGCGGCGCCACGCTGGCGGAGGCGCGCCGGCGGGTGTGGATGAGCCACCCGCATTGCAGCCGCTTCTGCGCGCTGGGCGGCGCCTGCTGCGCCTGAGGCGCTGCCTGAGGATCTATGTCGCATACACGCTTGTGCGGCGCCGGTTGCCGCGGCCATGATGCGCGCCTTCAACCGAGGGGAGCCCGGGTCCGCATCATGCCGCCGTTCCGCACTGCCACCATCGCGCACCCGTCCGCCCCGCGACGGAGCGCCGCCGGCCCGGTTGGCTGGTGACCCACCGGAACGCCCCAAATCGGAACGGACGAGCGCGGCGATGCACAGAGTGAAGGCGACCGGTCGGGTCGATTGGCGGCCCGGCTTGCGCAAGTATCCCTACGGCCTGGCGGCGGCGCCGGCCGGCGCGCTGTGGCGCGAGGACGTGCGCTACGAGTTCTCCGCCCCGCAGATCGACCTGATCGAGAGCGCCGCCGACGAACTGCACGGCATGATCCGCGAGGCCCTGCGCGCGGCGGTCGAGGACAAGCTGCTCAGCGATCTCGGCCTGCGCGGTGAGGCGGCGCGGCTGATCGACGCGTCCTGGAGCGACCACTGGCGCCCCGGCGGCATCAACGAGCGCGCCGGCTGCCTCGCCGGGCGGCTGACGCTGGCCTATGACGGGCGCGATTCGCTGAAGCTGCTGGCCTGCAACTACGACGTGGCGCCGGGGCTGTTCGCCGCCGCGCTGGTGCAGCGCAACTGGCAGGAGTCGCAGGCCCCCGACGCCTTGCAGTTCAACGGCCTGCACGAGGCGCTGATCGAGCGCTGGGAGGAACTGGCGCTGGGCGTCCCCGGCCGCGAGCGCCTGCACCTCGCCTGCGCCACCCCCGACCCGATGGGGGAGGGCGAGCTGATCTACCTGGCGTCCACCGCCGCCGAGGCGGGGGTGGAGACGGTGCTGCTGCCGCTCCAGGACATCGGCTGGGCCGACGGCCGCTTCCGCGACCAGCACGGCGAGGCGATCTCCTGGCTGGCCAAGCTCTACCCGTGGGAGGCGCTGGGCAGCGACGACTTCGTGCAGCGCCTGCGCTCCGCCGGCATGGGCCTCGTGGAGCCGGCGTGGTGCTGGGCGGCGTCGAACCACGGGCTGCTGGCGGTGCTCTGGCACCTCTACCCCGGGCACCCCAACCTGTGCCGCGCCGCGCTCGACGATTCGGCGCTGGGGCCGGTGGAAGCGGTGACGGTGCGCAGCCTGTTCGGCCTCGACCACGCCGTCACCCGCCTGGGCGAGCACGGCCGTCTGGTGGCGGAAGGCGGCGCCGTGGCCGAGCCCGGCGGCTGGCTGTGGCTGGAAACCCCGCCGACCTACGAGCAGGAGGGGGTGCACGCGGTGCTCGACGCCTGGATTGTCGGCGACAAGTGCCTGGGCATGACCGTGCGCGAGGCGCCGGGCCCGCTGGTCGGTCCGGACGCGTCGGTGGTGCCGCACCTGTTCCGGGGGTGAGCGCGGCACGCGGAAAACAAAAAGGGCGGGGAAGTCCCCGCCCTCTCGCTATCGCTATGTTGATGCTCAGCCGTTCTTCGCGCCGGTCTTGGTGATGCTGGCGATCTGCTTCTGCAGGTCGTCCACCCGCTTCTGCAACTCGTCCAGCGAGTGGTCGGCGGCGGCCGGCGGCTTGGCGACGGGAGTCGGCGCCGCGCCGCCCTCCGCACCGTCCTCGTGCGCGCCGAACGGGGTGAACATGCGCATTGCCCGCTCGAACATGGCGAGATTCTGCTTGCCCATCTGCTCCAGCCCGCCGAAGGGGAACATCCCGCCCAGCGTGTTCTGGAAATACTCGCGCATCTGCTCCTGGTTGCGGGCGAACGACTGCATGGAGTATTCCAGGTACCGCGGCACCATCCACTGCATGTTGTCGCCGTAGAAGCCGATCAGCTGGCGCAGGAAAGGGATCGGCAGCAGGTTCTGCCCCTTCGCCTCTTCTTCCACGATGATCTGGGTGAGCACCGAGCGGGTGATGTCCTCCCCCGTCTTGGCGTCGTAGACCACGAAGTCCAGACCGTCCTTGACCATCTGGCACAGATGGTCGAGCGTCACGTAGCTGCTCGTCGCCGTGTTGTAGAGCCGCCGGTTGGCGTACTTCTTGATCGTGATCGCAGCGGACTTCTGATCTTCCTTATCGGCCATCGCGGAGTTCTTTCTTGTAAGGCTGCGGCTGGAATCCCTCTCAGCGTAGAACTACGACATGGGGCAGCGGCTGGCAAGTCTCCAGCCGAAAAGGGGGGATTCGGGGCCGCATTACCCCCCTTTCGCGCGGCGCTGGCCATTCTCCCGCGCCTCCTCCTATACTGTTCGGCATGGCCGACCCCACCGACTCCGACATCCCGACCCTCGACGCGCTGGCGCGCCGCTACCTGGACCTGTGGCAGGAGCAGTGGGCGGCGGTGGCCGGCGATCCGGAGACGGCCGACCATCTGGCGCGGCTGTTCCAGATGCTGGGGCAGGGGGCGGCCTCGCTGGCGCCGACGGTGTTCGGGCCGGGCGGCTTCGCCTACGGCAGCCCGCCCGGCACCGGCTGGGACCCGCGGCCCAACCCGTTCACCACAAAACACTCCGAACCAACGGAGGGACCGGCCGATGACCGTCCAAGCCGCCGCCCAGCCGCCCCGGATGCGCCAGGGGCCGCGCCCGCTCGGCCTGCACCTGTCGACCGCGCTGACGGCGCTGCTCAGCTCGCCCAGCGGCTTGCAGCCCTGGAGGAGCGGCTCGCTTCCCTGGAGGCCGGGGCTCGCGGAGAAGGCGGCGGAGCTGCGAAGCCTCGCCGACGGGGTGGACGCGGACGCCCTGCGTGACGCCGTCGACCGCGAAGTCCGCCGCCGCATCGACCGGCTGCTGACCGGCGTCGAGCGCTACCGCCACCACCCCTACCGCCGCGACCTTCCCGACCCGCCCGTGGTGTGGACCGAGGGCGGCAGCCGGCTGCTCGACTACGGCGCCCTCAACCCCAAGGCGGCGGGCGCGCCGGTGCTGTTCGTGCCGTCGCTGGTCAACCGCCACTACATCCTCGACCTCAGCGCCAAGAAGAGCCTGATGCGCTGGCTGGCGGCGTGGGGCCTGCGGCCGTACCTGATCGACTGGGGCGCGCCGGGGGCGCTGGAGCGCCGCTTCACCCTGACCGACTACATCGCCGGCCGGCTGGAGCGCGTGCTCGACGCCGTCGTCGCGCGGGAGGGACGGGCGGTGCCGGTGGCCGGCTATTGCATGGGCGGGCTTCTGACCACCGCGCTGGCGCTGCGCCGGCCGCGCGAGGTGGCGGGGCTGGTGCTGATGGCCACCCCCTGGGACTTCCACGCCGAGGATGCGGCGCCCGCCCGCCGTGCGGCGGCGTTCTTCCAGCCCTTCGGGCCGCTGCTGGAGGCGTGGGGCGAGTTGCCGGTCGACGTCCTGCAGGCGCTGTTCGCGCAACTGGACCCGATGCTGGCCCTGAAGAAGTTCAGCCACTTTGCCCGCATGGCGCCGGACAGCCCGGCGGCCGAGGACTTCGTGGCGCTGGAGGACTGGCTGAATGACGGCATCCCGCTGGTCGCCGGGGTGGCGCGCGACGCGCTGGCCGGCTGGTACGGCCGCAACGACCCGGCGACCGGCAACTGGCTGGTCGGTGGCCTGCCGGTAGAGCCGGCGCGGGTCAGCGTGCCGACCCTCGCCCTCATCCCCGAGCGCGACCGCATCGTGCCTCCGGCATCGGCAATGGTTTTGGCCCGATCAATTCCGGGTGCACAAATGTTCAGACCCTCACTGGGGCACATCGGTATGGTGGTCAGTGCCGGGGCTGAGGACGGCGTATGGATCCCCCTAGCCAAATGGCTTAATACACTTGTTTAGGGCGCGCCGGAGAGGGGTCTTGCATTGGCTGAATCTTGCGCTTAGGCTACGCCGTCTCCGGCACCCATGCACTTTCGATAATAAAACTGTCAAATCCGAGGAGCGTTGTCATGACCGAGGTTGTCATCGCCGGTGCGGCCCGCACCCCCATCGGCGCGTTTAGTGGTGCCCTGAGCTCGGTGCCCGCCCATTATCTGGGTGAAGTCGCGATCCGCGAGGCGCTGAGCCGTGCGAAGACGGATGCCGCCGAAGTGACCGAGGTCATTCTGGGCCAGATCCTGACCGCCGGCCAGGGCCAGAACCCGGCCCGCCAGGCTGCCATCAACGCCGGCATCCCGGCCGAGAAGACCGCTTTCGGCATCAACCAGCTCTGTGGTTCCGGCCTGCGCTCGGTGGCGCTGGGCTACCAGGCGATCCGCGAAGGCGACGCCGAGGTGATGGTCGTCGGCGGCCAGGAGAGCATGAGCCAGGCCCCGCACGTCATGCACCTGCGCAACGGTGTCAAGATGGGCTCGGCCGAGATGCTCGACACCATGCTCAAGGACGGCCTGTGGGACGCCTTCCAGGGCTACCACATGGGCACCACCGCCGAGAACGTGGCCCAGAAGTGGCAGCTGACCCGCGACGAGCAGGACGCCTTCGCCGCCGCCTCGCAGCAGAAGGCCGAGGCCGCCGTCAAGGGTGGCCGGTTCAAGGACGAGATCGTCCCGGTCACGATCAAGGGCCGCAAGGGCGACGTGGTGGTCGACACCGACGAGTACCCGAAGTTCGGCACCACCGTTGACTCGCTGGCCAAGCTGCGCCCGGCCTTCGCCAAGGACGGCACGGTGACCGCCGGCAACGCCTCGGGCATCAACGACGGCGCCG
>NZ_LGQZ01000115.1 GCF_003116015.1 Azospirillum sp. TSO22-1 | reverse complement strand
ACGGCGAGAAGACGCGGACGTGCGCCCACGCCCGCAGCGAGGCGCCGACCGCCGGGCCGCGCTCGAAGAGGACGGGGGTGAGACCACGCTGAACGGCGTGCGCGGCGGCGGCGAGGCCGACCGGGCCGGCGCCGATGATGGCGATGGGAAGCGCGGAGCTGGGATCGTGCGACATGCTGCGGGTCCTCCTGGATGCCTTGTTTATCAATGCCTCGATGGGCAAGGTATTGAGCCAAAAAAAGAGATCAGGGACAGCACCCTCCCGGATCGCGGGTGACCACCCGCTTGCTGGCGAGCAGGGCCTGTGTGACCTCCATCCACGCCTCGACGGCGACCTTGAAGGCCTCCCGGCCCTTATCGGTGAGGGTGTAGACCTTGCGCTCGCGTCCGGAGACGATCTCGGCCTCCGAGGTGACGTAACCGCCCTCCTCGAACTCACGCAGGGCCGGGTAGATGGTGCCCTCCGTCGGCGAACAGCAGCCGTTGGTGGTGCGCTCCACGGCGCGGGCGACGTCATAGCCGTGCATCGGGTTCTGGTGCAGGACGCTGAGAATGAAGAACTTCGACAGGCTCATCTTGATCGTACCGTTCCAGTAAGCCCGGCTGGTGAGGTCCGGGGCCGGCTTGGAGACGGAACGGGGGCGTGGTGCGGCGGTGCTCATGGCATTCTTGTATACCTTGATCATCGATGCATCAAGGGAGAAAGCCAACTGACCCACTTCCGCGATTCGGAGATCCGAACATTTCGTGCGGCAACACCTCGGCCAACGTTCGGATCGAGAAGGTCGTCAGAGTTGCGCAAGGCTGTTCCCCATCGATGGCTTCCCAACCTCTTGACGGCAGTTTCGGGGCGTTTCGTTCCAGAGCCACCAGAAAAATTCGTGGCATGGAATCGAAACCACCGCCGGTGATCGGCGCGGCTGGCGCTTCTGCTATTGGTGCCAGAAAGGGATGATGCGCTTGATCGTTCGTGGCGCGCTCCTTGGGGATGATCCACAGTCCGGCATCGAGGTTGACCTCGTTCCAAGTCATGTGCGCCACCTCGTCGCGGCGCTGCGCCGTCAGGGTCAGCAAGTTGATCCACGGGCCGTACGGATAGGGTTATGGCGCCGGTCGCCCGCCAGATCCGGCCGAGTTCATCCGAGGTCAGCACCCGGTCGCGCGGCTTCTCCCTGGTCGGCGCCTTCACGTTCAGGCGAATCGCCGCGGGCGATCACGGTGTACTTGCCCATGGGGTGGCGTCGGCTGACGCGGCCAGCCGCGGCCAGTTCGTGGCGCATTGGCCGTTGCACGCCAACGTGCGCATTATAATCTGCCCTCCTCCCTGGAGCGCCGCCGCGCTGCGCCGTGTGGTTCTCAGGACGCCCTCGTGGCGAGGCTATTCCCCACCCAGCACAGCTCAATGGCAGTGGTTGCCGCCCACGGCGGCGATGCGGCATTTGACCGCGCCGAACGTCGCAGCAGAATGCTCCAGGTGTGCTCGCTCACCGTTGAACCGGACGGGAAAAATGCGTCGAAAGCGGTCTGTCGCATTGCCGTCAACACTCGTGGCGATTAGATGACCGCCACTCAAATTTATCCTTGATGTAAAATGATTTTAATTGTTAGCGTCGATGCGTTGCAAGTGGTGCGCGCCAAGCAAGTAGCGCGGGAGGAAGTCGGCCACAAGGCATCCAGGCATGACGGCCGTGATTCCATCAATCACGCACGGGGAAGGCGCCCATGTTCCATATCGCACCGACGCACAGCGGCACCTACAGCGGAACGGTCGCCGGACTGCTGCTCGAATTCCTGCGCACCGAAGGGGTGCGCACGCTTTTCGGCATCCCGGGCGGCGCGTTGAAGACTCTGCTCGACGTGCTCAACACGCCGGAGAACAACCGGCGCTTCACCTTCGTGGTGTGCCGGCAGGAGTCCGGTGCGGCCTATATGGCCGACGGATATCACCGCATCAGCGACCGTATCAGCGTGGTGCTCACCACCTCTGGACCGGGAGCGACCAACGCCCTGACCGGCGCAATGAATGCCGAGGCCGGGCACTCCGCCGTGCTCACCATCACCGGCGAGGTGCCGGAACAGTTCATGGGTATGGGCTACCTGCAGGAAGGCTTCGACAGCACGCTCGACGTCAACGCCGTCTACCGCAACGCACTGACCTACAGTGCGCTGGTCAGCAACACCGGCAATTTCCGCACGCTGTTCCTGCAGGCGCTGCGCGACGCCATGGCGGTGCCGCGGCGCGCCGCCCACATCGGATTGCCGGACGACGTGTCCGCCGGCACCGTCACCGACGTGCCGCTGCCCGCCTCCCCCGCAGCCTACCGCTGCGCGCTGGCCGCTTGCCGGGAGGAGGACGCGGCGCGCACGCTGGCCACGCTGCTGGACGGCGAGCTGCCGCTGCTGCTGCTCGGCAACGGCTGCCGGCGGGCGCTGGCCGACCCGGCCCGGCTGAACCGTTTCACCCGCTTCGTCGAGCGTTTCGCGCTGCCAGTGGCGACTACGCCGAACGGCAAGGCGATATTCCCCGAGACGCACCCACTGTCGCTGCGCAATTACGGAGCCGCCGCCTGCCTGTGGCCGGCGCAGTACATGAAACTGGCTGACCCGGCCTACGACCGGCTGGTGGTGCTGGGCTCGACGCTGGGGCAGTTGGCAACCGCCAGTTGGAATCCGCTTCTGGTGCCGCGGGGTGGGCAGTTCGTACAGGTCGACGCCGATCCCTCGGTGATCGGCCGCTCGCTGCCGGTCGACCACGGCGTGGTGGCCGAACTGGGCGCCTTCATCGATACCCTGTGCGCCTTGAGCGAAACGGTCGAGCCGCCGGCCAGCGTCGAGGGCCGCCGTGCCGCCATCGATGCCATCCGCCGCACCCCGCCCTGGTACGCGCCGGAGAAGTACGAGTCGGAGGCCCGCCCGCTCTTCCCGCAGGCGATGATCCGCGTCGTCAACACGCTGTTCGCCAGCCTTGCCCACGGCAACCCGCGGGGCAACCACATCTTCATCGACTGCGGCAGCTGCGTGGGCTGGGCGCTGCATTACCTGGAGGTGGACACGCCGAACGCCGTGCACAGCTCGCTCGCCATGGGACCGATGGGCTTCGCGGTGGGCGGCGTGGTCGGTGCGCAGCTCGCCTGCCTGGAGCAGGGCAATGCCGACGCCGTCTGCCTGGGCATCGTCGGCGACGGCGCCTTCCTGATGCAGGGGGCCGAGGTGTCGACCGCGCACCAGTACGGCGCCGGGGCGATCTGGCTGGTGCTGCGCGACAACGACCTGTCGATGGTCAGCCAGGGGCAGGCCTACTTCTACCCTCCGGCGGCTCGCTGGTATGACCATTACAAGCTGGGCGACGCCGACCTGGCGCAGGTGGCGCGCGGTTACGGCGCCGATGCCTACGACGTGCATGACCCGCACCAACTGGCGGCCGCGCTGCAGCAAGCGGTGCACAACGCCCGGCGCCACCGCAGGCCGCAGGTGGTGGTGGCGCACATCAACACCCACGAGGTCTCCCCCTACTTCCCGCCCAAGACGCCCTGAGCCCAGGAGGACCTGATGAGCGCTCCCGCCCCCCAGATCGCAGGGCTCGGCTACGCGGTGCCACCGCTGGTGCGCGGCAACGACGATCCGGTCTTCGACTGGATCAAGCAGCACAACCCGCAATACACAGACCTGTTCACTGGGCTGCAGTACCGCCGGGTGCTGGCACCGGGGCAGTCGCTGGGCCCGCTGATGGCCGCCGCCGCGGCGCGGGCGCTGGCCGACGCCGACATCCCGCCACGGCAGGTGGATCTGCTGGTCGGCTGGGGGTCGGTGGCGCGCTACTACTCACCCAACGACATCACCGAGGTGCACTACCTGCTGGGCCTGCCGCCGCACTGCCGGATCGTGCCGCTGGGCAGCGAGTTCACCTGCTTCCAGGACGGCATCGTCATGACCGACGCCATGCTGCGCCAGAAGGCGGCGGGCACGGCGCTGGTGGTGGTCGGTGCCAACTGGACGCAGCATGTGGACTATCACGAGGCGGTCAGCATCGGCGCCTCCGACGGTGCAGGCGCGGCGGTGCTGAGCGCCGGCACGTCGTCCGCCCGCTTCACCGTGGTGGACAGCCTGAACCGGGTCGACACCAGCTTCTACGGCACCATGTACGTCGGTCAGCGCCCGCTCGACCTGCCGTGCGAATGCACGAAGGACCTGCGCGACGGTGCCTTCACCAAGGTGTTGATGACCTTCAACCCCGGCGCCTCGCAGGCGTTCTGGGACTTCGGCGCGGTCGTGCCGGCGGAGGTGACGCTGGCGCTCATCGAGAAGCACGGGCTGAGCGGCGCCGACATCACCCTGATCTCGCACCAGACCACCGACAAGCTGATCAACGCCTGGGCCGAGCGTATCCAGCCAGCGCAATACCTGCAGACGCTGAAGGAGCTGGGCAACATGACCTCCGCCTCGGTGGCGGTCAACTTTGCCAAGCTGTACGAGCAGATCGAGAAGGACTGGGTGGTGCTGCTCGCCCCTGGCCACCAGCAGCAGGCGGGTGCGGTGCTGCTGCGCCGCACCCGGCGCTGATCCCGCCGTGCGGGCGGTTCCCGGCTACGCGCTGCGCGAGGTCCTGCACCGCGGCTCCGTCTCAGGAGTGGCGGTGGCGGTCCGCACCGCCGATGGCCGGGAGGTGGTGCTCAAGGCGGTGCTCGCTGCCTTCGCCGATCCGGCCACGCTGGCTCAGTACCGCACCGAGCACGCCTGCCTGACGGTGTTGGCCGATCACGCCGTGCCGCGGGTGCATGCCCTGATCGAGGACGGGCCGCCGGTGCTGGTGCTCGACCGCGTGCCGGGCGGCGAACTGGCCAGCGCGATCCCGGGCGGCGGTCTGCCACTGGCGGAGTTTCTGACGCTGGCCCTGGGCATCGCCGAGGGGCTGGAGCCGGTGCACCGCGCCGGCATCGTGCACGGCGACCTCAACCCGACCAACATCATGGTGGCACCGGACGGCAGCGCGGCGACGCTGATCGACTTCGGGCTAAGCCTGCGCATCGGCGAGGCCGGCCACGCCTCCTCCCCGCTGCGCTCTGCCGGCAACCTGCGCTACGTGGCACCGGAGCAAACCGGGCGCACGCGCCTGCCCATCGACCAGCGCGCCGACCTCTATGCATTGGGCGCCACCTTCCACCACATGCTGACCGCCCGCCCGCCGTTCCCCACCGAGGACCCCGCGGAACTGATCCACGCCCATCTGGCGGTACTGCCCGAGCCGCCCTCGGCACGACGGCCGGAGATACCGGCGCTGCTGTCGGCCATGGTGCTGAAGCTGATGGCCAAGGCGCCGGACGACCGCTACCAGACCGCCGCCGGCGTCGTCGCCGACCTGAGCCGGTTGCGCGCCGAGTTGGCGGCCGGGCGCACGCCCGACTTCCCGCTCGGTGGTGGCGACCGCACCGGACGCGTTGCGCCGCCCGGCACGCTGTATGGCCGCGCTGCGGCACTCGACGACCTGCGCCGTGCGCTGGCGGAGAGCCGGTCCGGCGGCCACCGCATGGCGCTGATCGTCGGTCCGGGTGGCGTGGGCAAATCCGCCCTGGTGGATGCGTTGCGTACCGACCTGATCGGCGAGCCGGTGCGCTTGGCCCTCGGCAAGTCCGAGCGGCTGCGCCGCGACGTGCCTTACGCGGCACTGATGCCGGCGCTCGGCGGCGCGCTGCGTCAGTTGCTGACCGAACCGGAGGAGCGGCTCATATCCTGGCGCGCCACGCTGACGGCGGCGCTTGGTCGCAATGGTGGCGTGCTGACCGAACTGCTGCCCGAGCTGACGCGGCTGATCGGCAATCCGCCGCCGCCTCCCCATCTCCCACCGACCGAGGCACACCACCGTTTCGCCCGCACGCTCAAGGCGCTCATCGACGCGCTGGCGACGCCGGAGCGGCCGCTGGTGCTGGTGTTGGACGACCTGCACTGGGCCGATCGTTCCAGCCTCGACCTGCTCGCCCCGTTGCTTGACGGGAGCGGGGCCGGCCTGCTGTTGATCGGCACCTGCCGCGACGAGGCCGACGATGGGACCGGCGCCCTGCCGCCGGAGGTCGCAGCGGCGGTCGAGGCGGTGGCCACACATGGGCGCCTCGCCGCCCGCATCGAGCTCCGGCCGTTGGCGCTGCCCGACGTGACGCGGTTCGTCGCCGACGCGCTCGGCGCCGCCATACCGGCCGTGGCGCCGCTGGCCGAACTGGTGTTCGTCAAGACGCATGGCAACCCGTTCTTCGTCGCCAACCTGCTGGTGACGCTGAGCGCCGAAGGAGCGCTGGCGCACGGCCCCGACGGTTGGACCTGGGATGCCGCGCGCATCGCCGCCCGGGCGGGCGCCGACAATGTCGTCGCCTTCCTGGCCCGCCGCCTGCGCGAGCTGCCGGCCGCCACCCGACGCGTGCTGGAAGCTGCCGCCTGCCTGGGTACCCGCCCCGACCCGGCGCTGATCGCCGCAGCGCTCGGCATCGCCCGAAGCGCGGTGGACGCCGCGCTGGCAACCGCGGTGAATGAGGGGTTGATGCGCGCCGCTTCCGGCGGGGTGGAGTTCGTGCACGATCGCATCCAGGAGGCTGCCGCCTCGCTGCTGATGCCGGAAGAGGTGCAGGCTCTGCATCTCGCACTGGCTCGCCTGCTGCTGGACCGACTGGAGGAGGCTCCGGAGGACGCCAGCCTGTTTGCCGCGGCACTGCACCTGAACCGCGCCGGTCCCATGGCGGCAACCGCCGGGCTGCTGCGCCGCAAGGCCGAGGTGAACGTGCGCGCCGCCGAGCGGGCGCGGGCAACCGCCGCCTTCGGCCCGGCGCTGACTTTCGCCGAGGCGGCGCTGTCGGCGATGCCGGAAAGCGCGTGGAACGAGGACCCAGCATGGTGTGCGCGCGTGCATCTGCTGGTCGCCGAGGGGCTGGCTCTGGCCGGCAAGTCGGCAGCTTTCGATGGCTTCGCCGACGCGCTGGAGCCGCGCCTGTCGGCCCGAGCCGACACGGTGGCGCTTGGTCGCCTGCGGTTGATGTCGCTGATGGCGCGGGGGCGCGCCGCCGACGCCGCGGCCGCCGGGCTGGCGGCGCTGGCGATCCTGGGCGTGCCGCTGCCCGCCGACCCCGACGCGGCAGGGCGCGCCATCGGCGCCGAACTGGGAGAGATCGCCCGACTGATGGGCGGCCGCGCGCCGGCTGACCTCGCCGCCCTGCCACCGCTGGCCGACGAGGCTGTAGGCATGGCCAACGCGGTGCTGGTGGAGCTGGCACCGGCGCTGTTCACCGCCAAGATGATGGAGCACTACGCGCTGGCTGGGCTGACGAACACGCGGCTGGCGCTGGCGCACGGCCTGGGGCCGTTCGCCCCGGTGATCTTCGCCACGCACGCGGTCATCCACCTGAACGTCACCGGTGATGCTCGCGCCGCCGACGCCTTCTGCCGGTTGGCGCTCGACCTCGACGCTCGAGGCGGCGGGCTGCTCACGGCGCCGGTCGCCTTCGTGTACGGCTATTTCGTCAGCCACTGGGTGAATCCGCTGGAGGATGGCCTGCGCCTCGCCCGGCTGGGGGCGGAACGCGGACTGGAGTTGGGCGACCTGGAGTTCGGCTCCTTCAACCTGGCGCACACGGCGATGCTGACCGCTTATTCCGGTGCGCCGCTGGACGAGGTGGCGGCCTTGTGCGAACGACAACGCCGCCTGATCGGCGGCTGGCAGTACGTCGCCGGTTGGCACTGCCTGCTGGAGCGCCAAGTGGCGCACGCCCTGATGGGTCTGACCGCCGGTCCGCAAAGCCTGGGTGACGGAGACGTGGACGAGGAGCGCGACCTCGCCTGCATCCTGCACTCACAGAACGCCAAGCAAGGCGGTTACCTGATCGGCCACAGGCTGCGGCTGGCCTACCTGTTCGGCGATCATGCCGCGGCCCGCACCCTGGCCGACACACTGACGCCCTTCGCCCCCGTGATCGCCGCCCAGCTGTTCGAGGCGGAGGCCGCGACCTTCGCCGCACTCGCGCTGCTGACCGGCGATCCCGACACCGGGTGCCGCGCCCGCGCGACGGCGCTGCTGGACCGGCTGCGCGGCTGGGCAGCCGTGAACCCGGTCAATTTCGGCCACAAGGCGCTGTTGGTGGAGGGCGAGGCCGCTCGTGCCGGCGGTCGTCCGCTCGATGCGCTGCGCTGCTGGCGGGAAGCAGAGGCGGCGGCCGAGCGCCACCGTTTCACCCCCGACGCCGCGTTGGCGGCGGAACTGACCGGCCTGCTTTACGAGGATCTGGGCGACGTGGCAGCGGCCGGCGCCCATCTGAAGCGCGCCTTCCACCGCTACCGCCAGTGGGGAGCGGCCGCCAAGGCCGACGCGATGCGGCGCCGTCACCCGGGTATCGAGTGGTCGGCCGGCGCGCCGGCACGCAGCGGCAACCGGCGCTCCACTTCGTCAGGCGAAGTGGACGTCGATATCGCCGCGGTGCTGAAGGCCGGACAGGCGATTTCCGGCGAGATCGCGCTGGATCGGCTGCTGGAGCGCGTGCTGGGCACCATCGTGGAGAATGCGGGGGCGCAGTCGGGTTGCCTGCTGCTGCGCCGCGGCGATGCGCTGGTGCTACGCGCCCGGCGCGGCGCCGACGGAGCCGTCGACACCATCGAGTGCCCGCTCGCCGCCTGCGCCGGAGCGGGGGCCGGGCTGGCGCACGCCGTGGTCAACTACACCGGGCGCACCGGCGAGACGGTGGTGCTGGACGACGCGCAGCGCTCCCCTGACTTCTTCCACGACCCGCACGTGGCGGCGACCGGCGTGCGCGCCGTGCTGTGCGCCCCGGTGATCGAGCACGGCAGCTTCGCCGGCCTGATCTATCTGGAGAACAACCTGACCCCCGGCGCCTTCACCGAGGGGCGGGTGAAGGTGGTGCAGTTGCTGGCGGCGCAGGTCATCATCTCGCTGCGCAACGCCGAGCTGTACGCGCAGATGGCCGACATCAACAGCACGCTGGAACGGCAGGTCGCCGAGCGCACCCACGCGCTGAGCCAGCAATCGGCGGTGCTGAGCCGGACGCTCGATGAGGTGCGTGCCGCGCATGAGCAGTTGAAGCTGACCCAACAGCAGCTGGTGCAGGCGGAAAAACTGGCGGCACTTGGCCAGCTGGTCGCCGGCGTGGCGCACGAGATCAACACGCCGCTCGGTGTCGCGGTGACCGGCGCCTCACACCTGGTGGACGAGACCGCGCGCATACAGGCGCTGGCTCGCGACGGCCGGGTGCGGCGCAGCGACTTCGACCTCTACCTGGAAAGCGCCGGCGAACTGGCCGGGCTGCTGCTGACCAACGTGGCACGGGCGGGCGAGCTGGTACAGAGCTTCAAGCTCGTGGCCGCCGACCAGACCGGCGATGACCGCCGTGCCTTCACGCTCAAGTCCTGGCTGGACGATCTGATGACCAGCCTCAGCCCGAGTTGGAAGCGCGCCGGACACAGCGTCTGCCTCGACTGCCCGGACGGGGTGACACTCGACAGCTACCCCGGTGCGCTGGCGCAGGTGCTGACCAACCTGACCAAGAATGCGCTTGACCATGCCTTCCCCAATGGTCGCGCCGGCCGCATCAGCCTGTCGGTCCAGCCGCTGGAGGGAGCGGTGGAAATGGTCTTCGCCGATGACGGCGCCGGCATCGCGGCGGAGCACCGCGCCAAGGTCTTCGACCCGTTCTTCACCACCCGCCGCAACGTCGGCAACACCGGGCTTGGTCTGCACATCACCTACAACTTAGTGACCAGCCGCCTGGGGGGCGAGATTCGCCTGGATGGGGCGGACGACGGCACCCGCTTCGTGTTGCACCTGCCGCTGTCCGCGCCGAACCCGGAGCAACCAACCACTGGTCTGCAGCGGGGCGCGTGAATTGACAGCCCGTTTCAGAAGTCTGGCGGGGGCAGCCGCTTGCGGTTGGGGTGAACGAGGCGGTGGATCATCAGGCGGATGGCCGC
>NZ_LGQZ01000179.1 GCF_003116015.1 Azospirillum sp. TSO22-1 | reverse complement strand
CGTTCTGCCCGCCGCGGCGCGCGCCGCCCCCGCCACGCCGACGGTCGAGGCGCTCTCCGCCGCCATCGAAACCGGCCGGCTGTTCCTGCTCTACCAGCCCAAGGTCGACATCGCGACGAAGCGGTTGGTGGGGGTCGAGGCCCTGGTGCGGTGGCGCGACGAGGCCGGCCGGGTCATCCCCCCCGATTCCTTCATCCCCTTGGCCGAGGCATCGGGACTGATCGACCGCCTGACGGCCTGGGTGGTCGACTGCGCGATCGGCCAAGTGGGCGAATGGCGGCGCAAGAACCTCGATCTGCGGGTGGCGGTCAACCTGTCAGCCGGGAACCTCCACAACCGCCGCCTGCCCGACCTGCTGGCGGCGCGATGCGACGCCGCCGGCGTGGCCGCCGATCACGTCATCCTGGAGTTGACCGAGACGGCTTCCATGCAGGATTTCGTCACCATGCTCGAAGTTCTGGGGCGCTTTCGCCTGAAGGGGTTCCATCTGTCCGTCGATGATTTCGGTACCGGTTATTCGTCGGTCGCCCGCCTGCTCCGGCTGCCATTCTCGGAACTCAAGGTGGATAGATCCTTCGTGTCGGGGATGGCGGACATGCACGAATCCGCCGTGGTCACCAAGGCCCTTATCGACTTGGCCCACAACCTGGGCCTTTCGGCGGTGGCCGAGGGGGTGGAAACCAGGGCTGCCTTTGAGATGTTGGAAAAATGGGGTTGCGACGTCGCGCAGGGCTATTTTTTCTCGCGACCAACCGAGGCAGCGGCGATCGAAGCGATGGTGCTCACTCCGACCTGGGGTGAGTAAGCCGATGGGCACCATTCTGGTCGTGGACGACGGGAAGGGGATGCGGGATTTCATCCGCCGGGTCCTGGAAGGGATTGGCCACCGCGTCATCGAGGCCGGCGACGGCAACCAGGCACCCATCGCCATGAAGGGCGTGAAACCCGACGTCAAAGTGCTCGCTATCTCTGGTGGCGGGCGCACGCAATGGACCTGCAGGCCGTCTCACCGTGGGCCGGCGCGGGCGATGGTGGTCTTGCCGGTGCCGGGCCCGGGCAGGCCGGCCAGGATGATGAGCATTCCCGTCTCCCGCTCGCCGTGGCACCACGCTATGTCAGGAAGCGGGCGCGGAGTTCCTCGTCGTGATAGCGTCCGCCGACCTTGAGCGCGTGCCGTTCAAGGCCGTAGGCGAGGAACCCCATGCGGTCGTAGAAGCGGCATGCCCTACGGTTGTCGGCGTCGACGCTGAGCTGGACGACCTCCACCGTACCGCGGGCATGGTCGAGCACCGCCTCGACCAGGGCGCCGGCGGCCGCGCTGCCGCGTACGGCCTCCCGCACGTACAGCCCCCACAGCACCCCCTTGTGCTTCCGCTTGGCTCCGTCGCAGACGAAGAAGCCGACGCTCCCCACCATCTCCATACCCGAGAAGGCTCCCCAGATTGGTCCACGGGCGATACGGTCGGCGAAGAAGCCAAGCGGTTGAGCGGCTTCCGCGACCAAGGGGGACCCGAACGCCTCGGGGTGGCGTTCCAGGGCTTCCAGGCGCAGCTCCCGCCATGCCTCCACGTCGGCCTCACCGAGGCGGCGGACGGTGATCTCCGTCATCGTCTGATCTTTCCATGCCATGTCCCGGGATGCGCGGGGCAGTCTATCAGACGGGGACGCATCCGAAGGGGCGCGGCTTGCCGCAGCCGACGGCCGTGCGGCAATCCGCGGCCTCCCGTTCAGCGCTTTCCGGATAATTCAATATGCACAAGACAGGTTGTTCAGCGCCTATCAAAGCGCGAGGGGCCATTGCTTGTCGGCTGGCGATAAGGCGCTGAGAGCCTCCAGGAGCATGGCGGCTCGGACTGCCTGCTGTTCCTGAGTGAGAATACAAAATGGATAGCAGTCCGCGCAGGCAGCCAATCCTTTGTGCTCAATGGTTTTGCGACAGAGACGCAGCATCTGCTGTCGGTCCGCCTCACGTGACATCGCGTTTCCTACTCTTGGAGCGCCGCAGGGGGCTCTCGCTCCGACCTGTAACCGGTTGAGCGGGAGGCGGCGGTGCATAGGGGAACACTGTCGCATTTTGTCGTATCTGCATGCCACTGGTATTGCAGAACGGTCGCGTCTTCAGGCGTGGTGTAAGAGCCGGGGTGCTCTTGTGGTCTGGTGTCGGAACATCCCGGCTACGAAAAGATACTCACTTCGTAAAGATGCAGTAGCATCCCTTGGTGAACATGCAATACGGCGATCCGCCGCCGGACACGTGCTCGAGAGCGTCATCGTCCAAAGCTTCCACGCTTCCTGACGCGGCAGCGGCGCGAGCGGCAAAGGCGCCTTCGATCTCCTCGGGGGCGAGCGTGACACCCTTCGACGCAGCAAAGCGCGCCAGCGCCTTCGATGCCTCCTTCACGTCACCGGACCCGGCGGCGCCACGAAGGATATCGGGCTCGCCGGCAATGAGGGCTTCGAGCTTTTCCAGATTGTCCACGTTCGCCATGACCGCCCCATCCTCTCCTTTGGTGGTAGCGGATGATCGTTTTCATACATTTTATCTGTCAACCAAATTCTGCCGTCTGATCAACCCACCACACGCAGTGCCGGCAAGTATCCTGTGGATCGATCTTTGCCGTTGCGTTCGTGTTGGCATTGGCAGAGCATGTCATGGCGCAACATACTTCCAATAAGAGCGCAGCGTTCGGCCCTCGGTTGGCTTGCATTTTCGCAAATGGTCGCGCACCGTGCCGGCGGATGCCGGGTTCCGTTAGGCCGGCTGGGATTGGACAAGGGTCGATACTCGAATCTATGGGGACCGCCAAGCTCACCCTCCGTGCCGCCAATCCAGAGCAGCTCGATCGCATGGTCCGTGTCGTGCCGCCGCTCGGCTGGCTCGTGTTCGCGGTGTTCGCCCTGGTCGTTCTCGGCGGCGTGGTGTGGGCGGCGGTCTCGACCGCACCGGTCAAATTGACCGCCTCGGGCATTCTGCAGGGCAGTGGCGGAGTCGTCCTGGTGTCGGCTCCCGCATCGGCACCGCTCGTCGAAATGCGCGTGCGCGTCGGCAGCCGGGTCGCGGAAGGGGAGATCGTCGCGCGCTTGGACGAGCCGGTGCTGGACGCCCGCATGGCCGCCGTCGAAGCCCGGCTGGCCGCCCTCGCCTCCGAGCGCACGCGGATCGAGGCCTTCCACGCCCGCGAGCGCGAGGTGTACGCGCGCGCCGACGCGCAGCGGCGGCAGGGCTTGGAGCGCTCTTTGCAACAGGCCCAGGAGCGCGAGGCCGCTTTGCTTCAGCAGGGCGCCAGCCAGCGCGATCTGCTGACGCGTGGCTTCGCGACGCGCGACCGCATCCTGACCATCGACGCCGACGTGGCGCGCGCCCGGCAGGATGTGCTGGACGCCCGCAACTCCCTGAACCGGCTGGTCATCGACGCCGACGAGCGGGCGATGCGGAGCGAGCGCGAGTTAATGGAGGCGGACACCAAGGTCGCGCAGGCGCGCCGCGAGCTGGCGGAGATCGCCGCCGAGCGCGCCGGCCGGGCGGAGGTCCGCGCGCCGGTGGCCGGCCGGGTGGTCGAGCTGTCCGCCGCCCCGGGGGACCGCGTGCAGGCCGGCGCGGCGCTGATGCGGCTGATCCCCGATCAGGCGGAGGCGGCTGCCGACACGCTGGTCGGCATCCTCTACGCGCACGCCGGAGACGGCAAGAAGGTGCGCGCGGGCATGCCGGTGCAGATCGTCCCCTCGACCGTGCGGGTGCAGCGCGACGGCTTTATCCTGGGCGAGGTCATCGACGTCTCGGAAATCCCGGCGACGCGCGAGGCGCTGCAGCAGACCCTGAAGAACGATGCCTTCGTCACCAAGCTGATGGCCGACGGTCCGCCCTTCGAGCTGCGCGTGGCGCTGCGCCGGGATCCGCACACGGTCAGCGGCTTCGCGTGGTCGTCATCGTTGGGGGCGACCCGCGCGGTGGAGAGCGGGACGGTCATCCAAGGCGCCGTGGTGGTCGAGCGGGTGCGGCTGCTGGCGCTGGTCATCCCGGAAATCGACGCGCTGCTCCACGCCGCCGGCTTCGACCGATGACGGTCGCCGCGGATATCGCCGCCGGCCGGCGCCACCGGGTGCGGCGCACGCCCACCATCTTTCAGATGGAGGCGGTGGAATGCGGGGCGGCGTCGCTCGCCATGGTGATGGCCCACCACGGCCTGTGGCGGCCGCTGCCGGAGCTGCGCGAGGCGTGCGCCGTGTCGCGCGACGGCAGCCGGGCGTCGAACCTCGTGCGCGCCGCGCGCCGCTACGGCTTCGTGGCGCGGGGATTCCGCTGCGAACCGCAGCATCTGCACGACTTCCCCACGCCGGCCGTCGTCTTCATCAACCTCAACCACTACGTGGTGTTCGAGGGGGTGCGCGGCGGCAAGGTCCACCTGAACGACCCGGCCGCCGGACGGCGGGTGCTGACGGCGGCGGAGTTCGACGCCGTCTTCTCCGGCATCGTCCTGACCTTCGAGCCGGGGCCGGAGTTCCGGCGCGGCGGCGCGCGCCCGCATCTCCGGCGCGACCTCGCCGCCCTGCTCGACGGCGCGCGCGGCGCCTTCCTGCTGGCGCTTCTGGCCGGGCTGACGCTGGTGCTGCCCGGGCTGGTGGTGCCGGCCGCCATGCAGGTCTTCGTCGACTACTATCTGGTGGACACCCAGCCGCACTGGATACCGGGCCTGATCGCCGTCCTGATCGTCGGCGGGCTGCTGCAAAGCGGCCTCACCGGGCTGCAGGACGCGGTGCTCGTGCGGCTGCACACGCGGGTCGCGCTGGCCTCGGCAGGGCGCATGGTCTGGCGCATGCTGCGGCTGCCCGTGCGTTTCTTCAGCCAGCGCCACGCCGGCACGCTGGCCGGGCGCGTCGACCTCGCCCGGCAGCTCGGCCTCCTCGCCGGCGACCAGACGGTGCGCGGCGCGCTGGCCGCCGTCAGCGCCGCCGCCTTCGCCGCCGTGATGGCTGTGCACAGCCCGCTGCTGACCGCCATCACGCTGGTCATGACCGGCGCGTTGCTGGCGGTGTTCGCGCTGGTTCAGGGACGGTTGGAGGAACGGGCGCGCAAGGCCGGCATGGCGGCCGTCAAGCTGCACGGCCGCGCCATGCAGGGCATCGGCATGATCGAAACCCTGAAGGCGAACGGCACCGACAGCGCCTTCTTCGCGCAGTGGAGCGGCCAGCTCGCGCTCATGGTGCGCGAGCGGCTGGCCGCTGGCCGCATCGAGGCCATCCTCGGCGCCCTGCCGGAAAGCCTGATGATGCTCAACCGCGCCCTGGTCCTGGCGGTATCGGCCTGGCTGGTGGCGCAGGGAGACATGACGGCGGGCAAGCTGGCGGCGTTCCAGGGCCTCGTCAGCGCCTTCACGGCTCCGCTGACCGTGCTGATGACGCAAGCGGCGGGACTGAAGCAGGCGCGCGGGACCCTCGACCAGTTCGCCGACGTGGCGGACGCCGAGCCGGCCTGGGAGTTCGCGCAGGCCGACGCGCCGGCAGGCGCTCCGACCGCGGCCGCCACCGGCATCGGCCGGGTGCGCAAACTCAGCGGCCGGGTCGAACTGCGCGGCGTCGCCTTCGGCTACAATCCGGTCGCCGACCCGCTGATCCAGGGGTTCGGCCTCGACCTGACGCCCGGTGCCCGGGTGGCGCTGGTCGGCCCCTCGGGCAGCGGCAAATCGACGGCGGGCCGTCTGGTCTGCGGCCTGTTCGACCCCTGGGCGGGCGAGATTCTGCTCGACGGCACCCCGATCCGCAGCCTGCCCCGGGCGGTGCTGCGCAACTCCGTGGCCGTGGTCGACCAGGAGATCCACCTGTTCGAGGGCAGCGTGCGCGACAACGTCACTCTGTGGGACGAGGCCATGCCCGAGCGGCGCCTCGTGCAGGCCTGCAAGGACGCCATGATCCACGACGACATCGTGGCCCGCGCCGGCGGCTACGCCGCCCGCGTCGAGGAGGGCGGCCGGAACTGGAGCGGCGGCCAGCGCCAGCGCCTGGAGATCGCCCGCGCGCTGGTCGCCGAGCCCAGCCTCCTGGTGCTGGACGAGGCGACCAGCGCGCTCGACCCGCTGATCGAGAAGGCGCTGGTCGACAACATCCGCCGCCGCGGCTGCACCTGCCTGGTGATCGCGCACCGCCTGAGCACGATCCGCGACTGCGACGAGATCATCGTGCTGGACCGCGGGCGCATCATCGAGCGCGGCCGGCACGAGGACCTGATGGCGGCGGGCGGACACTACCGCCGGCTGGTGGAATCATGACGGTGCTGCGCCGCCCCCCGGCGGATCGCCCGATGATCGGGATCGCCGGCAACCGGCCGCTTGTTCTCGACGACCCGCAACGCCGGTACCTGGTGTTGCAGGGCACGGTGCAGGTGTTCCTTGTCGAAAGGCTCGAGGACGGCCGCCCGGGCACCCGCCGGCACCTGTTCGAGGCGGCGGCCGGCGACCTGCTGTTCGGCATGGACACCGCGGCCGGCCTGCTGGACGTGATGATCCTGGCCACCGGCACGCCCGACACCCGGGTGCTCGATCTCGGCACGGACGGGGTGGACACGGCGGCGACGAACGATGTCCTTGCGGCGGTGGAACGCTGGGTGACGAACCTGTCGCGCGCCATCGCCGCCCCCATCCGACCCCGGCCGCGCTTCGACGCCATCGTGGCGGCGGGGGAGAGCGTGGTCATGCCCGACGGCGGCCGGGTCGGCGGCGCGCACGGCGTGGCATGGTGCAGGGCGCCCGGCGCCCTTTACACCGACATGGAACCGGCCGACGGGGCGCCGGTCCCGCTCACCGCCGACACCTGGATCGCCGTACCGCCCGGCGGCGCGGCCGTCACGCACTCCACGGCCGCGCTGATGGAGGCGGGCGGCCTCCCGGATGCCCTGGCGCGTTTCCACGCCCTGGCCGTGGAGGTGCTGCCGGTGGCGCTGCGGCTGGCCTCGGTGGACGAGTTGAACCGCCTGCGGGCGCGCGCCGAGGGCGACCGCTGGGCGCGGGAAGCCGCGGTGCACACGCTGGCGTCGTCGCTCGGCGACGGGCGCGGCCAGCCGGCGGCGGCCCCCTCCGATCAGCCGCTGGTCAAGGCCCTGGCGCACCTGGGCACGGCGCTGGGCTTCACGGTGACACTGCCGCCGCAGGCGCACGACGAGCCGCGCCCGTACGACCTGGACGATATCGCGCGGGCGTGTCGGTTGCGCCTGCGCCCGGTGACGCTGGAGTCCGGCTGGTGGCGCCGCGACTCCGGCGCCTTCCTGTTGCTGCGCGAGCATGGACAGGAGCCGCTGGCCCTGGTTCCCGCCGGGCTTGGCCGCTACGAGGTGTTCGACCCGGCAGAGCCCGCGCCGCGGCGGCTGACGGCGGCGCAGGCGGCCTCCCTGCGCGGGCAGGCCATCGCCATCACGCCGCCGCTGCCCGACCGCCCCCTGACCGTGCGCGACCTGCTGATGGGCACGGTGCGCCGCCGGTACGGCGACCTCGCCGCCATCGCCGGCGCCGCACTGCTGGCCGGTGCGCTGGCCATGAGCCTGCCGCTGGCGATGGGCTACCTGCTCGACACCGCGGTGCCGGACAACAACCTCGGCAAGGTCGTCGAGGTGGCGCTGGGGCTGGCGCTGCTGTCCGGGATGACGCTGCTGCTGCGCCTGGCCGCCCAGTTCACCATGCTGCGCATCGAGGGGCTGGAGGGCAGCCGCGTGCAGGGCGCCGTCATGGACCGCCTGCTGCGCCTGCCCGCGGCCTTCTTCAAGGAGCACGCCACCGGCGATCTCGCCACCCGCGTGCTGGCGGTGGCCCGGCTGGAGAAGGCCCTGACCGCGTCGATGATCAACGCGCTGATGACCGGCGTGGTCGCCGCCGTCTCGTACGGCGTGATGCTCGGCTATTCCTGGCGGCTCGGGTTGCTGGCGGTGGGGTTGACTTTGCTGCTGGTCGTCATCGCCGTGACGTTCGGCTGGCGGCGCGTGCGCCACGAGGCCGACGCCATCGCGCAGGACGGGCACGTGGTCGGGCTGTCGCTGGAGCTGGCCGCGGGAATCGCCAAGCTGCGCCTTGCCGCCGCCGAGGACCGCGCCTTCCTGCGCTGGGCGCGCCGCTACGCCGCGGCCAGCCGGGCGCGTTTCCTGGCCGACCGGGCGGCCAGCCGGCTCGACGCCGTGACCGCCGGCTACCCGACGCTCGCCATCGCCGCGCTGCTGGCGGCGTGCGTCTACGGCGGTCTCGCCGACGGCGTCAGCCTCGGCCTGCTGGCGGCGTTCCTCACGGCCTTCGCCGTCGCGTTGGAGGGGCTGCGCGGGCTGTCCAACACGGCGGTGGAGATCCTGGCGCTGCTGCCGGTGGCGCGGCACGCCCAGCCGATCCTCGATGCCGTGCCCGAGGCCGACACCGGCAAGGCCGATCCCGGCGCGCTGTCCGGCGCCATCGAGATCGCCCACCTGACCTTCCAGTACCAGCCGGACGCGCCGCGCGTCTTCGACGACCTGTCGCTGAGCGTCCGTCCGGGCGAGTTCGTCGCCCTCGTCGGTCCGTCCGGCACCGGGAAATCGACGCTGTTCCGCCTGCTCCTCGGGTTCGAGGCGCCGCAGTCCGGCGCCATCCTGTACGACGGGGTGGATCTTGCCGGCCTCGACGCGCAGGCGGTGCGCCGGCAGTGCGGCGTGGTGCTGCAGAACGGCCGGCTGATGCCGGGCACCATTCTCGACAACATCCTGGGCGCGGCCACGCATCTGGCGGAGGACGCGGCGTGGGAGGCGGCCCGCCAGGTGGCGCTGGCCGAGGACATCGAACGCATGCCGATGGGCATGCACACCGTCCTCACCGACGGCGGGTCGGTGCTGTCCGGCGGGCAGGTCCAGCGCCTGCTGGTGGCGCGCGCCATCGTCGGCAAGCCGCGCATCCTGCTGCTGGACGAGGCGACGAGCGCGCTCGACAACCGGACGCAGACGGTGGTGGCCGACAGCCTCAACCGCATCGCCGCGACCCGCCTGGCGATCGCCCACCGCCTGAGCACGGTGCAGCGCGCCGACCGCATCATCGTCCTCGACCGCGGCCGCGTCGCCGAGGAAGGCACCTACGCCGAGCTGATGGCCCGCAACGGCTTCTTCGCCGCCTTCGCCAGCCGCCAGCTGACCGGCCTGGACGGGGGTTAGGCGGGCAGCAGCACGTCTGCGGCGAGATCCGGCGCCAGATGCTGGACCAACGTGTGGCCGAGGCCGGCGATGCCGCGGAACAGCGACGGGTCCTCGGGCGCCCCCGCGGCACCGGCGGCGAGCAGACGCGCACGGCCCGCCGCCCAGTCGGGCAGCCGGGCGCGCAGCGCCGCCTCCGCCTCCTGCCGCAGCGCCGCATCGTCGTCGGCGTGCGCCAGCGTGGCGAGGATGCCGATGCGTCCGGCCTCGCCGCAGCACAGATCGTCCACCTCGTCCAGCCGGGTGCGGCGGGTCGTGGCGAGCGCCGCGGCGGCGCCGTCCCGCAGGTCGGGACCGTGGAACGGCAGGAGGCGTTGCAGGGCGAGGCGTGTCAACGCGATGCCGGGCGCGCCGTGGCACCAGGTGGCGGTGACGCCGGACCCCTGCCGGCGCCAGTTGCCGGCATCGGCGTCGAACAGCGTGTCCTCGTAGGCGACGGCCTCGGCGGCGGCGGACGCCCACGCCGGCTCCCCCGTCGCCGCATGGACGTGGGCGAGGGCGGTGGCGATGCCGGCCGCCCCGTGCGACAGTCCGGCGTGCCCGGGACGGCGCCGGTCGGGCCAGTCGCGCAGGCCGGGGGCCGGTGCGCGCGACGCGCGCAGCACCGCGGTCCCGCAGGCGGTCAGCGCCGCGGCCAGGGCGGTGTCCTGCGGGCGGTGGCGGCGCAGCGCCGCCAGCCCGAGGGCCAACCCGGCTGCGCCGTCCATCACGTCGGGCACGGCGCTGCCGGCGCCCAGCGCCGCGGCGGTGGCGTCGGCGAGCGCCAGGGCGTCGTCGAGCAGCGCCGGCATCTCCAGCAGCCCGGCACACCAGGACAGGGCGGCGATGGTGCCGCCGATGCCGCACCCGTAGCCGGGCCCGACGGTGGCGGCGAGCCGCGCCGCCCCGCCGCGCCGGAGCCGGTTGCGCACGGGCTCCAGCGCGCCTACGGCGAGGCGGGGCAGGGGGGCGTCGG
>NZ_LGQZ01000213.1 GCF_003116015.1 Azospirillum sp. TSO22-1 | reverse complement strand
AAAGGGGGGGGGGGGGGGGGGGCCCCCGCCAGGATCCTTGGCCTTACCCTCACCCGGCCGCTGCGCGGCCACCCTCTCCCGGGACGGGAGAGGGTTCGTTCCCTCACTTCATCCTGCACTCGCCGACGTAGGCGTCCTGGTGCTCCTTCAGGACCGGGGCGACGTAGGCGTTGACCGCACGTCCCTTGCCGTCCTTCACCACCTGGTAGAGCGCGTAGTCCTGGATCGGGTAATGGTTGGCGTTGAAGCGGAAGGCCCCGCGCACCGACTCGAACCGGGCGCCCCCGATCGCCTTGCGCAGCGCCTCGCGGTCGGACAGCTTGCCGCCCAGCGTCTTCACCGCCGCGTCGAGCAGCCGCGCGCCGTCGTAGCCGGTCGCCGCGGCCGGCGACGGGATGCGGCCGTAGGCGGCCTCGAACGCCGCGACGAACGCCGTGTTGGCGGCGTTCTCCGTCCCCTCCGACCAGAAGGCGGTGCTGAGCGTGCCGAGCGCCGCGTCGCCCACCGCCGGCAGGACCGTCTGGTCGAGCGAGAAGGACGGGCCGTACAGCGCCACCTCCCCCTTCAACCCGGACTGCGCGTATTGCTTCAGGAAGTTGATGCCCATGCCACCGGGGTAGAAGAAGAACACCGCCTCCGGCCTGGCCTGGCGGATGGCGGCCAGCTCGGCCGCGTAGTCGGGCTGGTTGAACTGGGTGTAGACCTCGCCGACGACCTTCCCCTTGTAGAAGCGCTTGAAGCCGGCCAGCATGTCCTTGCCCGCCGGGTAGTTCGGCGCCAGCAGGTACGCGGTGCCGACGCCCTTCTGGGTCAGGTAGGCGCCCATCGCCTCCGGCACGTTGTCGTTCTGGAAGGCGACGTTGAAGTAATAGGGGCTGCACCCCGCCCCGGCGAGCTGCGACGGCCCGGCGTTGATCGACAGGTAGACCGTCTTGTTCTCCAGCACCGGCTTGGCGACCGCCAGCAGCACGTTGGAGAAGTTGATGCCGGTGACGACGTGCACCTTGTCGCGCTCCAGCATGCGCTCGGCCAGCTGGACGCCGACGTCGGGCTTGGCCTGGTCGTCGCCCTGGACAATCTCGACCTCCGCCCCGCCGAGCTTGCCGCCGGCCTGCTTGACGGCGAGCTGGAAGCCGTCCAGCAGCTCCCGCCCGAGCACGCCCTGCGGGCCCGAAAAGGTGGAGATGAAGCCGATCTTCAGCGTGTCCGCCGCCGCCGGCGCGGCGGCCAGCGGCGCCGCGAGCGCCAGTGCCAACGCCACGCCCATCGCGCGCTTGTTCATGGTGTTCCTCCCATAGACCCGTTCACGGATGCGATCTGAGGCGGCCGTTCGAACGGCCTGCCGATTTTTATTGCGCAGTATGCTGACTATCAGTACTCTGCCGATCAGTACGCTGTCAATAATCAATGTGCGGCGGCGCCGGACGGCCCTTCCAAAGGGCCATCCCGAGGGGCCACCCCGATCGGGGGCTCCCGCCGAATCCGCCCAGACATCCGATGAGGAGGAAACCGATGTCCACCCAGTTGGGGACGCTCGCCGACCTGCCGGCGCGCTATGTCGAGGATCTCGCGTCCTTGAGCGTGGTGCCGCTGTGGCCGTCGCTGCGCGCCGTGCTGCCCTACGGCATTCCCAGCCGTTCCACCGTGCCGTTCGCCTGGCGCTACGCCGACATCCGCGACCACCTGATGCGCGCCGGCGAGCTGACGCCGATCGAGAAGGCGGAACGCCGCGTGCTGGTGCTGTCCAACCCCGGCCTCGGGCTGGAGCGGATGATGGCGACGCCGTCGATCTACCTGGGCCTGCAGTTGATCCTGCCCGGCGAGACCGCGCCCAACCACCGCCATTCGCCGAGCGCCGTGCGCTTCGTCGTCGAGGGCACGGGCGGCTTCACCTCGGTGGACGGCGAGAAGTGCCCGATGGAGAAGGGCGACCTGATCCTCACCCCGTCCGGCCTGTGGCACGAGCATGGCCACGAGGGCAGCGGCCCGGTGGTGTGGCTCGACGCACTCGACCTGCCGCTGGTCTACGCCATGGAAGCGTCCTATTGCATCGAGGGCGAGAAGCAGTCGATCCGCAACGCCGCCGACCGCTCGCAGACCACCTACCGCCGCGCCGGGCTGGTGCCCTACGCGTCGCTGAACAGGAAGCGCGCCGACTACCCGCTGATCCGCTTCCCGTGGCGGGAGGTGCGGCAGAACCTGCTCGACCTCGCCACCGCCGTCGGCCCGGGCGAGCCGGTGCACCTCGCCTACGTCAACCCGGAGACCGGGCAGGAGTGCCTGCCGATCCTCGGCTTCTCGGCGCAGATGATCCGCGCCGGCGAGGAGGTGGCGCCGCCGCGCCGCTCGGCCAGCAGCGTGCTGCACGTGATCGAGGGGCGCGGCGTGTCGGAGATCGACGGCACCACGCTGGCCTGGAGCGAGGGCGACACCATCGCCGTCCCCACCCACGCCACCGTCCGCCACCGCGCCGAGGGCGGCGCCCCGGCCTTCGTCTTCCACGTCGACGACGCGCCGCTGCAGCGCAAGATCGGCATCTACGAGGAGTTCTGAGTCCATGACCGAGTACGTCTTCCCGGCCCCGCCGGTGCCGGCGGTGCGGGTGAGCGGCAGCGGCGCCCGCTATCCGGTGTCGCGCATCTTCTGCGTCGGCCGCAACTACGCCGCCCACGCCCGCGAGATGGGCTTCGACCCCGACCGCGAGCCGCCCTTCTACTTCACCAAGCCGGCCAACGCGCTGGTGGAGTCCGGGGCGACCGTCGCCTACCCGCCGGCCACCGCCAACTACCACTACGAGATGGAGCTGGTGATCGCCATCGGCCGCCCGGCCTTCCGGGTGGCGCCGGAGGAGGCGCTGGAGGCGGTGTGGGGCTACGCCTGCGGCCTCGACATGACGCGCCGCGACCTGCAGATCAAGGCGCGCGAGATGGGCCGCCCCTGGGACCTCGGCAAGGGGTTCGAGGACTCGGCGGTGATCGGCGAGCTGGTGCCGGCCTCGGCCATCGGCCACCCGTCGAAGGGGCTGATCCAGCTGAGCGTCAACGGCGCGGTGAAGCAGAGCAGCGACCTCTCGGCGCTGATCTGGAGCGTGCCGGAGGTGGTCGCCCACCTCTCGCAGTTCTACCACCTCGGCCCCGGCGACCTGATCTACACCGGCACGCCGGAAGGCGTCGGCCCGGTGGTCGCTGGCGACCGGCTGGAGGGACGGATCGACGGCGTCGGCACCATCGCCCTGGCGGTCGGGCCTGCCGCCCCTGGATCGATCGAATGACGGGAGGGAAGGCCGCGCCGGAGGAGCGGAAGAGGAGCGCACGGCGCGTGGCCGGGGCGTCCGCTTCCGTGCTATCCGTGCGGCCTTCCGCCACCAGCGATGCCAGGTTCAGCATGCTGCCCGAAGAACTGCACCTCAAGCCCGGCCACCTGATCCGCCGCGCCCACCAGATCTCCGTGTCGATCTTCTTCGACGAATGCCGGGACACCGACGTCACGCCGATGCAGTACGCGGTGATGACGGTGCTGAAGGCGACGCCGGACCTCGACCAGATCACGCTCGCCCACCGGGCGGCGCTCGACCGCTCGACCATCGGCGGGCTGGCCGAACGGCTGGAGGAGAAGGGCTGGATCCGGCGCACGCCGGGCATCGAGGACCGCCGGCAGAAGCTGCTGTCGCTGACCGACGAGGGCCGCCGCGTGCTGGAGCAGATCGAGCCGGCGGTGGAACGCACCCAGCAGCGCATCCTGGCGCCGCTCGGCGCCGAGGAGCGGGCGACCTTCATGGCGCTGCTGGAGCGCGTGGTCGACGAGAACAACGAAGCGAGCCGGGCCCCCTACAAGGAGACGTCCCGGCCATGAACGAGGAATTGCGCCATGCACGTCGGTTTGCGCGTCATCCGCGATGAGCATCGCACCCTGGCGGCGGTGGTCGACGGCCTGTCCGTGCTCGCCCAGCGGATGGCGGGCGGGCAGGACCGGCCCGACTTCCCGCTGCTGGAGGCGATCATCGCCTACATCGAGGGGTTTCCGGCGCGCCTGCACCACCCCAAGGAGGACAGCGTCCTCTTCCCGGCCGTGCAGCGCCGCACCCGCGACCTCGACGACACCATCGCAGAGTTGCACCGCCAGCACGAGGAGGACTACGAGCGGGTGACGCGGCTGCGCGCCGGGCTGGCGCGCTGGCAGGCCGACCCGGCCGAGGCGGCGGCCTTCGCCGCCGACGCCCGCGACTACGCGCGCTTCACCATGCACCACATGACCATCGAGGAGAGCCGCATCCTGCACGCGCTCCCCGCCCTGCTGACCGAGGAGGACTGGACGGAGATCGACCGTGCCTTCGACGCCAACCAGGACCCGATGACCGCACCGGAGCTGACCAGCGACTACGCCAAGCTGTTCCAGCGCATCGTCCTGCTGGCCCCGGCCCCGGTCGGGCTGGGCTGAGCGGGAAAGGCGCGGCCATATAATCAGTATACTGATCGTCAGTACGCAGAGTTTAACAACCAACCAACCAACCACACATCCAAAGGGAGCGAACCATGACCGAAGCTGCAAAGTTGACCATGATCGTCGCCGGTGGCGGCATCGGCGGCCTGTCGGCCGCGCTGGGGCTGGCGAACAAGGGCTGCACGGTGACGGTGCTGGAGCAGGCGCCGCAGTTCGGCGAGATCGGCGCCGGCATCCAGATCGGCCCGAACGCCTTCCACGCCATGGACTATCTGGGCGTCGGCCCGGCCGGCCGCGGCCGGGCGGTGTACATCGACAAGCTGGTGATGATGGACGGCGTCAGCGGCGACCTCGTCGCCGAGATGCCGGTGGACGAGCCGTTCCGCGCCCGCTTCGGCAACCCCTACGCGGTGATCCACCGCGCCGACCTGCACGGCGTCCTGCTCGACGCCTGCCGGGCGCACGCCAACATCACCATGCTCACCAACCAGCGCGTCGTCGCCTACGAGACCACCGCGTCAGGCGCCACCGTGATCACCGAGGCCGGCGAGCGCTACAGCGCCGACGGCGTGATCGGCGCCGACGGCGTGCGCTCGAAGATCCGCGAGCAGCTGACCGGCGGCGACCAGCTGCGGCTGTCCGGCCACGTCGCCTACCGCGCCGTGCTGCCCATCGAGCTGATGCCCGAGGACCTGCGCTGGAACGCCGCCACGCTGTGGGCCGGGCCGAAGTGCCACATGGTCCACTACCCCTTGCAGGGCTGGAAGACCTTCAACGTGGTGGCAACCTTCCAGACCGACGTCTCCAACGTCGGCGTCAACGAGCCGGGTACCCGCGAGGAGATCCTCGGCCGCTTCGGCGACATCGTGCCGAAGGCGCGCAAGCTGCTGGAGAAGCCCACGGAGTGGCGCCGCTGGGTGCTCGGCGACCGCGAGCCGATCGAGAACTGGACGGACGGCCGCGTCACCCTGCTGGGCGACGCCGCGCACCCGACGCACCAGTACTTCGCCCAGGGCGCCTGCATGGCGCTGGAGGACTCCGTCTGCCTGGCCGACAAGATCGAGCGCTTCGAGGGCGACCTCGCCGCCGCCTTCGCCGCCTACCAGGAGGAGCGCATCGTGCGCGCCTACCGCGTGGTGCTGTCCTCGCGCATGCTCGGCAAGATCTACCACGCGCAGGGGGTGGAGCGGAAAATCCGCAACTCCGTGCTGGGCGCCAAGACGCCGGAGGAGTTCTACAACGGCCTGCAGTGGCTCTACGGCGGCACCGGCCTGTCGGCGCGGACGGTGTGAGATACACCCCTCCCCCAGCCCCGCTGGGGGAGGGAGGGACCCGCGCCACGCGCGGGAGGGTGGGGGCAATGGCCTTCGGGGTGACGGGCGCAGCCATACTTTGGCGCTCTTGCCGTTCCGCAGCAACTGGCCCCCACCCTCCCAACCTGCGGTTGGGGCCCTCCCTCCCCCGGCGGAGCCGAGGGAGGGCATGATTCAGCAATTCCCAAGAAAATGGCCGGGCGCCCAGCGGCACCCGGCCCAGGATCCGCACGTCAGGGAAGAAGCCGTGCGGGGGAACGCCCGAAATTACTCTTTCAGACCGAGCAGCCGCGCCGCGTTCTCCTTGAGGATCAGCGGCCGCACGTCGTCCTTGATCGGCAGCTTGTCGAAGTCGGCGATCCAGCGGTCCGGCGTGATCAGCGGGAAGTCGGAACCGAACAGCATCTTGTGCTTGAGCAGCGTGTTCGCGTACTGCACCAGGATCGGCGGGAAGTACTTCGGCGACCAGCCCGACAGGTCGATGTAGACGTTCGGCTTGTGGGTCGCCACCGCCAGCGCCTCCTCCTGCCAGGGGAAGGATGGGTGCGCCAGGATGATCGGCATGTCGGGAAAATCCGCCGCCACGTCGTCGAGGTGCATCGGGTTCGAGTACTTCAGCCGCAGCCCCGCGCCGCCCGGCATGCCGGCGCCGATGCCGGTCTGGCCGGTGTGGAACAGCGCCGGCAGCTTGTACTCGGCGATCACCTCGTAGAGCGGATAGGCCATGCGGTCGTTGGGGAAGAAGCCCTGCATGGTCGGGTGGAACTTGAAGCCGCGCACCCCGTGCTGCTCGACCAGCTTGCGCGCCTCGCGCACGCCGAGCTTGCCGCGCGCCGGGTCGATGCTGGCGAACGGGATCATCACGTCGCGGTTCTGCGCCACCAGCTCGGCCACCTCGTCGTTCGGCACGCGCGGCAGGCCGGTGCAGCACTCGGCGTCCACCGGGAAGATGACGCAGGCCATGTTGCGGCTGCGGTAGTACTCGGCGATCTCCGGGATGCCGGGCTGGCCGAGGTCGTTCTTGAAGTACTTGGCCTTCGCCCGCTCCATCTCCAGCGCCTCCTCCAGAAGGGGCGCGCGGCAGGACTTCTCGGCGTGGGTGTGGATGTCGATGGCGACCAGAGAGTCGACATTCATCGCGGTGTCTCCCGTGTTCACGAATTCGGTCAGGCGAAGGCGTCCAGCCCGGCACGCAGCGCGCCGGCCCCACCGGTCGCCGCGCGGGCGAGACCCGGCGCGTCGGTCAGCAGGTTCTCGGCATAGAAGCGCGCGGTGGCGACGCGGCCGGTCAGCGCCGGGTCGCCGCTGCCGCCCCGCCGCAGGCCGAGCGCGGCGAGCGCCCCCTTGGCGAGCAGCGCCCCGCCGGCGGTCAGGCCGAGCAGGCGCATGTAGGGCGTCGCCCCGGCCAGCGCCTCCTCGGCGTCGCGGGCCGGATCGAGCAGCCAGGCGGTGGCCTCCTCCAGCGCGTCGAGCGCCTCGCCCAGCCGCGGCGCCAGCGCCCCCAGTTCCGCCGCGTCCGCCCGGTAGGCCTGGTCGGCGACGGCGCGCCAGCCGGCGATCAGGGCCGCGGCCGGCGCACCGCCGCGGCGCGGCAGCTTGCGGGTGACGAGGTCGATGGCCTGGATGCCGTTGGTGCCCTCGTAGATCGAGGTGATGCGCACGTCGCGCAGGTGCTGCGCCGCCCCGGTCTCCTCGACGAAGCCCATGCCGCCGTGCACCTGGATGCCGAGCGACGCCACCTCGATGCCGGCCTCGGTGCAGAACGCCTTGGTCACCGGGGTCAGCAGGTCGGCGCGCTCCTGCGCCGCGGCGTCGCCGCCGTGCTCGGCGCGGTCGATGGCCTCGGCGGTCGCGTAGGCGATGGCGCGCCCGGCCGCGGTCAGCGCCCGCATGGTCAGCAGCAGGCGCCGCACATCGGGATGGTCGATGATCGGGCTGGTGCCGGCGGCGCCCGGCGCCCGGCCCTGCCGGCGCTCCTGCGCGAAGGCCAGGGCCTGCTGGTAGGCGCGCTCGCCGATCGACACGCCCTGCAGGCCGGTGGCGAGGCGGGCGCGGTTCATCATGGTGAACATGCAGTTCAGCCCGCGGTTCTCCTCGCCGACCAGCCAGCCGACGGCCCCCCCGTTGTCGCCGAACACCATGGTGCAAGTCGGGCTGGCGTGCAGGCCCAGCTTGTGCTCGACCCCGGCGCAGCGCACGTCGTTGAGGGCGCCCGGCGAGCCGTCCGGCCCGACCAGCCGCTTCGGCACGACGAACAGCGAGATCCCCTTGGTCCCCGCCGGCGCGTCGGGCAGCCGGGCGAGCACGAGATGGACGATGTTGTCGGACAGGTCGTGCTCGCCGCAGGTGATGAAGATCTTCTGGCCCGTGATGCGGTAGCTGCCGTCCCCCGCCGGCACCGCGCGGGTGCGCAGCAGCGCGAGGTCGGAGCCGGCCTGCGGCTCGGTCAGGTTCATGGTCGCCGTCCATTCGCCGGAGACCAGCTTGGGCAGGTAGCGCGCCTGGATCTCCGGTCCGGCATGGGCGAGCAGCGCGTCCACCGCGCCCTGCGTCAGCACCGGGCCGAGCCCGAAGGCCATGCAGGCGCTGGTGTGCATCTCCATGACCGCGGTGTTGAGCATCACCGGCAGCCCGGCGCCGCCCCACGCCTCGGGCGCCGCCACGGCGTTCCAGCCGGCCTCCGCCCATTGCCGGTACGCCTCGCGGAAGCCGGCCGGGGTGCGCACCGCGCCGTCGGCGAAGCGCACGCCTTCCTGGTCGCCCGGCCGGTTCAGCGGCGCCAGCACGCCCTCGGCGAACGCCCCGGCCTCGCCCAGCAGGGCGCGCACCAGCTCGTCGTCGAGGCTGGGAAACAGCCCGTCGCGCACCACCGCGCCCAGCCCGGCGACGTGCTCGAGCGTGAAGACGATCTCATCCACCGGTGCCGTGAACCCCATACCCGTCGCCCTCCCCGAACGCCTCTGTATTTTTCATGACAATGATGTATCATAACAATAATCGCGGTACCAGCCGCTTCCGGCCTCTGCTAGACTTTTGCCCAGCATCCCGGCGCCGCCGGCCGTACGATCACCCTGCCGAGCCCTCAGCCATGACCGAAGCCTCCCCGAAGCCGACCCGCACCCGGCGCCCGAAAGCGTCCCCGGCCGCCGCGTCCCAGCCCGCTGCCGACACCGACGCGGTGGTCGACCTCGGCCTCATCGGCGAGTCCATGGGCTTCCTGCTGAAGCGGGCGCAGATGGCGGTGTTCCAGGACTTCATCGGCACCTTCGCCGCCGCCGACATCCGGCCGGCGCAGTTCTCGGTGCTCTCGATCATCGAGCGCAACCCCGGCCTCAAGCAGACCCAGGTGAGCGCGGCGCTGAGCATCAAGCGCACCAATTTCGTCCCGCTGCTCGACTCCCTGGAGGCCCGCGGGCTGGTCAAGCGCAAGGCCGCCGCCGGCGACCGCCGCTCCTACGCGCTCCACCTCACGCCCAAGGGGCGCACCCTGATGGAGCGGCTCAACGCGCTGTGGGCCGAGCACGAGCAGCGCGTGCGCGAACGCGTCGGCGCCGACGGGCGGGCGCAGCTGCTCGACCTGCTGGCCCGCCTCGTCGAACTCGGCGATCCGGCGCTGGACGACGGCGGCGACGCCGACAGCGTCAGCGCGGCGGAAGCCGCAAAGCCCCGTCGAGGCGGATCACCTCGCCGTTGAGCGAGCGGTTCGCCACGCAGGTCAACACGAGGTCGGCGAACTCCTCGGGCTTGCCGAGGCGCTTGGGGAACGGGATGGAGGCGCCCAGGCTGGCCTGGACCTCCTCGGGCAGCCCCTGCATCATCGGGGTGAGGAACAGGCCCGGCGCAATCGCCATGACGCGGATGCCGAACTGCGCCAGCTCGCGCGCCGCCGGCAGCGTCATCGACGCCACCCCGCCCTTGGACGCAGCGTAGGCCGCCTGCCCCACCTGCCCCTCGAAGGCGGCGACCGAGGCGGTCGACACGACGACCCCGCGCTCCCCGTCCTCCAGCGGCTCCAGCCCGCTCATGTCGGACGCCGCCAGGCGCAGCATGTTGAAGCTGCCCAGCAGGTTGACGCGGACGACCCGCTCGAAGTCGCCGAGCGGCTGCGGCCCGTCGCGGCCGAGGATGCGCTTGGCGACGCCGATGCCGGCGCAGTTGACCAGCACGCGGGCCGGCCCGTGGGCGGCGCGCGCCTCGACGACCGCGGCGGCGGCGGAGTCCGGGTCGGCGACGTCGCAGCGCACGGCGAGGCCACCCAGCTCGCGCGCCAATGCCTGAGCACCGTCGACGTTGACGTCGAGCAGCGCCACCCTGGCCCCCGCCGCCGCCAGCCGCCGCGCCGTCGCCGCGCCCAGCCCGGAGCCGCCGCCGGTGACGAGCGCGGCGTGTCCCTTGATGTCCATGTTCTTGAGTTTCCTTCTAGAGCCCCAGGGTAAGTGCATTCGGCCCAATACCCCTCTCCCGTCCCGGGAGAGGGAGGGGCCCGCTCGGAACGAGCGGGAGGGTGAGGGAAAGTGCAAGGATCCTCGGCTTTA
>NZ_LGQZ01000114.1 GCF_003116015.1 Azospirillum sp. TSO22-1 | reverse complement strand
CCCTGGTCGCCTCGGGGCAGGTCGCGCAGATCCCCTACCACCTCAACCGGGCGATGGACAACGGCCTGACGCGCGAGCAGGCCTCGGAGGCGCTCACCCATCTCGCCTTCTACGCCGGCTGGCCCAACGCTTTTTCGGCGCTGCCCGTGTTCAAGGAGGTGTTCGAGAAGCGCCCCGGCTGACGGCGCACCCAGCCGCTCCGTGGGTTCTCACGTGCCGCGGTGGCGCAGCGCATCGACGAACAGCGCGAAGGCCGGCGAGGATTGGCGGCGGCTCGGGTAGTAGAGGTGGTATCCAGACCAGGAGGGGCACCAGTCTTCCAGCACCCGCTGGAGGCGCCCTGCCTCGACGTGCGGCTTCGCCAGATCTTCGGGCATGTGGGCGAGCCCGAAGCCGGCCACCGCTGCGTTGAGGATGTGGAAGATGCTGTTAAAGACGAGCTGGCCGTCCACGCGCACGCGCAGTTCGTGGCCGTCCTTCTCGAACTCCCACGCATAGATGCCCCCGTGGGTGGGAAGCCTCAGGGTGATGCAGGTGTGGCCGATCAGGTCCTGCGGCGTCTCCGGCGGCGGATGCCCGGCGAAATAGGAGGGCGCGCCGACCACCGCGAAGCGGACGTCGGGCCCGATGCGCACCGAGATCATGTCCTTGGCGACCTGCTCGCCGAAACGCACACCGGCGTCATAGCGCTCGGCGACGATGTCGGACAGGCCGTAGTCGTTGATGAGTTCGACCTTGATGTCCGGATACGCGCGCAGGAAGATCTGCAGCTTCGGCCAGAGGAGGCCGTCGATCGCGTAGTCGGTGGCGGTGATCCGGATGGTGCCGGCCGGCTTCTCCCGGAACTCGCTCAGAGCCTCGAGTTCGGCCGCGATCTCATCGAAGCGGGGGCCGATGGTCCGCAGCAGGCGATCGCCGGCGGCCGTCGGGGAGACGCTGCGCGTGGTGCGGGTCAGCAACCGGATGCCGAGCCGTTCCTCGAGCTGGCGAACGGTGTGGCTGAGGGCCGACTGCGACACGCCGAGCTTGGCGGCCGCCTTGGTGAAGCTCTGCTCCCGCGCGACGGCCAGGAAGGCGAGGAGGTCGTGGACGTTCTCGCGCTGCATTGATGAGGCCTCCTCATGGGCCAAGCGACTTCCGGAACGTTATCGCAAACAGGGGCGTCGCGTTACCACCTTCCCGCGCGCCATTCATGAATGGCGCTCATAAGCCTATGCGGAACTTGCCATCTAGTCGCGCACCGGCACAGCAGCAAGGATCACCTCCAAAGCCGGGATCGGTCCAAGGAGACACCATCATGAAAGCGAAGTCGATCCGCGCCGTCGCGGCGGCGCTGACTCTGAGCGTGGCTGCGACGCTCACCTGGGACGCCAAGGCAGGCAGTGAACTCGTCACGTTCCCCGAGACCTATGCCGAGGGCGTGCGCTACGCGGTCGTGAACCGGGGCAACCTCCGGGAAGAGATCTTCACGAGCCGCGCGGCCATCGACGCGGTCAAGCAGGGGCATCCGATCCCGAGCGGCACCGTGATCACTCTGGTGGATTATAGGGATGGCGCGCTTTACCGCTACGTCGTGATGGAAAAGCGCACGGGCTGGGGCGCCGACTACCCGCCCGAGAAGCGCAATGGCGAATGGGAGTTCCAGGCGTTCAATGCGGATAAGTCCGTGAACACCAACGAGACCCTGGACCGCTGCTTCTCCTGCCACAAGCCGCGGGAGCGGCAGGACTTCGTCCATACGTTCGATCAGATGAAGTCCGCGCGATAGGGCGGCTGCACCTCTCGGTCCGAAGGTTTCAAGGGTTCACGATGTCTGTCACGTCCTCCCCGACCGCGGCTGCACCTGGCGTCATGGTGCTGCTGCTGCCGATCATGGCGGTGGTCCTGATCGCCTTCCTGATCATCGGCCTCGCCTTGCCGGTGCTGCCGCTGCACGTGCACCAGGGCCTTGGTCTCGGCACCGTCGCGGTTGGCCTCGTCGCCGGCAGCCAGTTCGCGGCGTCGCTCGTCTCGCGGGTGTTGGCTGGCCATTACGCCGACAGCCGGGGTGCCAAGCGCGCTGTCGTGGTGGGCTTGGCGGGCGCTGCTGCGGCCGGGCTGCTCTACCTCCTGTCACTCCGCTTCACCGAGGCTCCCGTGCTGTCGGCCACGATCCTGATCCTGGGCCGGGGGCTGCTTGGCGGGGCGGAGAGCTTCATCATCACCGGGGCGCTCAGCTGGGGGCTGGCACTCGTCGATGCACGGAACGCCGGCAAGGTCATGGCCTGGGTTGGCACGGCGATGTACGCCGCCTTCGCGTTCGGCGCTCCGATCGGCACAGCGCTGTATGCGAGCTTTGGGTTCACAGCGATCGCGCTGGCGACGACGCTGGTCCCGCTTGCGACGCTGCTGATCGTGGCACCGCTCCGGCCGGTGGCGCCGCAACTGCGTGCCCGCCCGGCGTTCACCAAGGTGATCGGCGCGGTCTGGGTGCCGGGTGTTGGCTTGGCGCTGAGCAGCATCGGCTTCGGTGCGATCACCGCCTTCATCGCGCTGCTGTTCGTGGACCGCGGGTGGAGCCCGGTCTGGCTCGCCTTCAGCGCCTTCGCCGTCGCCTTCATCGTGGCGCGCGTGCTGTTCGGCCATCTGCCGGACCGGCTGGGCGGCGCCCGGGTCGCGTTGATCAGCGTGCTGGTCGAGGCGGCGGGCCAGGCGCTCATCTGGCTGGCGCCCCGGCCGGGCTTGGCCCTGGTGGGAGCCGTGCTCACCGGCTTCGGCTACTCGCTCGTCTATCCCGGCCTCGGCGTGGAGGCGGTCCATCGCGCACCGCCGGAGAGCCGCGGCCTCGCCATGGGTGCCTACACGGCGTTCCTCGATCTGGCGCTGGGCGTCGCCAGCCCGGCATTGGGACTGGTAGCGGACGGAGCCGGCCTGGGCTCGGTTTTCCTCGTCAGCGCGTTGGTCGTGCTCGGTGCCGCCACGGTTGCGGGACGGCTCCTCAAGGCACCGGTTGCGACCTGAGGGCGTCGCATTCATGAGCCCAGTCGATAGGCTCATGCGCCTTGGGGCCGCTAATCGCATGTGTCGGCGTGGATTACCTTGTTGCTCAACAGCAGCCCCGGACGGGGCCATGACCGGAGGACCGAAACCATGGACATCACACGTGTTGGCTCGAAGCCGTCCACCAAGGGGCCGGCTGACTGGTTCACCGGAACGGTTCGCATCGACCCGCTCTTTCAGGCCAACGCTCCGGCGCGCGCCACGGCGGCCAGCGTCACCTTCGAGCCCGGCGCTCGGACGGCATGGCACACCCATCCGCTGGGGCAGACCCTGATCGTCACGGCCGGGTGCGGCCGGGTGCAGCGCGAGGGCGGTCCCGTCGAGGAGATCCGTCCCGGCGACGTGGTCTGGTTTCCGCCCGGCGAGAAGCACTGGCACGGCGCGTCGCCCACCACGTTCATGGCGCACATCGCCATCCAGGAGCAGCTCGACGGCAAGGCCGTGGACTGGATGGAGAAGGTGACGGACCAGCAGTACGGCGCGTAGCGCATCGGCATGTGCCGAGGCTCCGGCGCACGGGAGGACGTCATGAACATTCGGACAGCCTCTCTCGCCCTGGCCCTCGCCATGGTGCTGAGCGGCATCATCGCGGGCGCCCATGCCGAAGACAGCGGCGCCCGTCCCCTTCCGCCGAAGCCATGGGAGGGCTCTCATCAACGGACACGTTCCATGAAGATCGTTTTCAAGATCGGCGACAGAGCTACCGCGGCCACGTTGGATAACAATCCAACGGCAAGGGACTTCGCAAACCTTCTGCCAATGTCGCTGGTGCTGGAAGATTACGCAGCGACGGAAAAGATCAGCTACCTGCCACGAAAGCTGACCAGAGAAGGAGCGCCGGCGGGCATCGATCCGTCGGTCGGCGACATCACCTACTACGCGCCGTGGGGCAATCTGGCGATTTTCCATAAGGACTTCGACTATTCGAGCGGCCTCATCAAGCTCGGCAAGATCCATTCCGGCCTCGAGCTTCTGAGCACGCCCGGGTCGGTGCGCGTGACGATCGAACGCGTCGAGGAGTAACGGGAACGCTCATCAGCGGCGTGGCCGAATAAGGGATCGAGACGATGCGGATTGGGATCCTCGGGTCGGGATTGATGGGCGGCCAGCTCGGCACGCTCTTTGCGCGCGCCGGGCACGAGGTGGTCTTCAGCTATGCCCGCCGCCAGGAGAAGCTGCAGGACTTGGCACACCGCGCCGGCGGGACGGCACGTGCCGGCACACCGTTCGAGGCCGCGCAGGGGACGGACGCGATGCTGCTCGCCGTCCATTGGTCCCGCTTGGACGAGGTGTTGAGCCAAGCCGGCGACCTATCGGGTAGGACCGTGCTGACGTGCTGCGTTCCACTGAACGCCGAGAACAGCGAACTCGTCGTCGCCCACACCACGTCCGGCGCGGAAACACTCGCAAGGAAGGTTCCGCAGGCACGCGTTGTTGCCGCCTTCCAGACGGTGCCGAGCGAGGTGTTCTTCGACGTCTTCGCGGCACGGCCGGCAGTCCCGAGACCCAGCCTCGTCTACTGCGGGGATGAGGCGAGCAGCAAAGCCGTTGCGGCCACGCTGATCGCGGACGTGGGGTTCGAGCCTGTGGACGCCGGGCCTCTGCGCGTTGCGCGCTACACAGAGCCCTTCGCCATGCTCATCGCCCAGCTCGCGTACGGCGGGCGTGACGGGCCGGAGCTGGCCTATCGGTTCGAGCGGTATGGACGGTCGGCCGGAAGCACGGTGCCGAAACCAGGAAAGGACAAGCCATGACGCAGGGCATCGAAAACAAGGTGGTCGTCATCACCGGCGCCAGCAGCGGGCTCGGAGAGGCCGCTGCCCGTCATCTCGCCCAGCATGGCGCCAAGCTGGTGCTGGGCGCGCGGCGCCTGGACAGGCTTCAGGCGCTCGCCCGTGCGCTGTCCCTGGGGGATGACGCGGTCGTCCAGACCGACGTGACCAGCCACGAGCAGGTCAAGCGTCTGGTGGATCATGCCGTCCAGACCCATGGCCGCATCGACGTGATCATCAACAATGCCGGCCTGATGCCGCAATCGCTCCTGGAACGGGGGAAAATCGAGGACTGGGACCGGATGATCGACGTGAACATCAAAGGTGTGCTGTACGGCATCGCCGCGGCGCTGCCGCACATGACGGCCCGGAAGGGCGGGCACATCATCAACGTCTCCTCGGTCGCCGGCCACAAGGTGCGGGCGGGCGGTGCCGTCTATGCCGCCACGAAGCACGCCGTGCGCGTCATCTCCGAAGGCCTCCGGCAGGAGGTCAAGCCGTACAACATCCGCACCACCATCATCTCGCCCGGCATGGTCGCGACCGAACTGCCCGACAGCATCACCGAACCCGACGTCGCGGAGACCATGCGCAAGGCCTACGAGCGCGCCATTCCCGGGGATTCCTTCGCACGGGCGGTGGCCTTCGCCATGAGCCAGCCGGAGGACGTGGACATCAACGAGATCCTGTTCCGGCCCACCAGCCAGGAATTCTGACAACCGCCGCGCAGACGGCCGACCCGAGGAAGATGTGCATGGAGCTGATCATCAACGGCACCACCCGCCGGGTGGACGCCGAGCCCGATACCCCCTTGCTTTGGGTAATCCGCGATGAACTGGGCCTGACCGGTACGAAGTACGGCTGCGGCAAGGCCCAGTGCGGCGCCTGCACCGTGCTGGTGGACGGCCAGCCCACGCGCTCCTGCGTCGCCCCGGTGGAGAGCGTCGCGGGCCGCCCCGTCACCACCATCGAGGCCATCGCCGAGGACCCGGTGGGCCGCCGCGTGGTGGAGGCCTGGGTGGCAAACCAGGTGCCGCAATGCGGCTACTGCCAGTCGGGCCAGGTCATGGCCGCCAGCGCCCTGCTGACGCAGAGCCCGCAGCCCAGCGACGCCGACATCGCCGGCGCCATGGTCAATCTCTGCCGCTGCGGCACCTACAACGCCATCGCCGCCGCCGTGCGGCAGGCCGCCCGGGGTTGATGAGGAGACGGCCATGGACCGCATGAATCCCGAGATCCTCGATATCGAGCGGCTGCCCGAGGGGCGGCCGGCCAATCTGTCCCGCCGCGGCTTCCTCGGGGCTTCGCTGGGCACCCTGGTGCTCGCCGTGGCGCTGCCCGGCGGCATCGCCCGCGCCCAGGGCCCGGCTGCTCCCGCGGTGAAGCCCGGCACCCGCGTGCCGGCTTTCCTGGAGATCCGCCCGGACGGCTCCGTGCTGCTGCGCAGCCCCTTCGTCGAAGGCGGCCAGGGCGTCGCCACCGCCATGGCGCAGATCGTCGGTGAGGAACTGGACGTCGATCCCACCCGCTTCACCGTGGACTGCGCGCCGCCCGGTCCCGACTACGCGCTGGTGAACGGCCGGCGCTTCACCGGCGGCAGCCAGTCGGTGCGAAGCAGCTACGAGCCGATGCGCCGCCTGGGAGCGACGGCGCGGCAGATGCTGTTGCAGGCGGCATCCGCCCGCTTGGGCGTGCCGGTGGCGAGCCTGTCCACCGAACCGGGCCGCGTGCGCCACGCCGCGTCCGGCTGCGTGCTCGACTACGGTGCGCTCGCCGCCGAGGCTGCTGCGCTGCCGGCGCCGGAGACCGTGCCGCTGCGGGCGGAGACGGATTTCCGCTGGATCGGCAAGCCGGTCGCCCGGCTGGACGTGCGCGACAAGGCCACCGGCAAGGCCGTCTACACCATCGACCTCGCGGTCGACGGCATGTTGCAGGCCGCGGTGCAGCATGCCCCGCGCCTGGGCGGCGAGCCAAGCGCCTTCGCCAACGAGGCGGAGGTGAAGGCCATGCCGGGGGTGCACTCTATCCACCGCCTACCGGGCGCCGTGGCGGTGCTTGCCGACCGCTGGTGGCGCGCGCGCCGCGCGGTGGAGGCATTGCAGGTCAACTGGACCGCCCCCGCCCCCGGCACCCGCAACGCCATGCCCGCCGACTTCTCATCCGAGGGGATGCGCACCGCGCTGGTCGCCGCTCCCGGCCCGGGCATCGCCGCCGAGACCCACGGCGATCCCGCCTCGGCTCTGCGGGGTGCCGCTCGGATGGTCGAGGCGACCTACGACGCCCCCTATCTGGCGCACGGCCAGCTGGAACCGCCCTCGGCGCTCGCGCGCTGGAACGCCGACGGCACGCTCGACCTCTGGCTGCCCAACCAGGCGCCAGAGATGTTCCAGCGCGCCGCCGCGGCCGTCGCCGGCGTCGCGCCGGAGAAGGTGACCATCCACTCGCCCATGCTCGGCGGGTTCTTCGGCCGGCATTTCCTCTACGAGACCGCCAACCCCTTCCCACAGGCGATCCTGCTGTCCAAGGCGGTGGGCCGCCCGGTGAAGCTGATCTGGAGCCGCGAGGAGGAGTTCCTGCGCGACGCGTTGCGCCCCATGGGGCTGGCGCGCTTTCGCGCCGGGCTCGACGCGCAGGGGCTGCCCGTGGCGCTGGAGGCCGAGGCCGTGGGCGAGGGGCCGACCGGCCGCTGGTTCGGCCGCAAGCCCGACGCCGCGGATTCCTCGGCGGTGGAGGGCATCGCCGGGAAGTCCTACGCCATCGCCAACCGCCGCGTCGCGCATGTCCCGCTGCCGCACCCGGCCATCCTCGGCTTCTGGCGCTCGGTCGGGCATTCGATGAACGACTTCTTCTACGAGACGTTCTTCGACGAGATGGCCGATGCCGGCCGGCAGGACCCGTACGCGCTGCGCCTGCGGCTGCTGGCCGACAAGCCGCGCCACAAGGCGCTGCTGGAGGCGGTGGGCGATCTCTCGGGCGGCTGGAGGCGCGGACCCTTCACCGCGGCCGACGGCAGCCGGCGCGCCCGCGGCGTGGCCATGGCCTCGCCTTTCGGCAGCGAGGTGGCGACCATCGCCGAGGTCTCGGTGAAGGACGGCGCCGTGGCGGTGCACGACGTCTGGGTGGCGATCGACCCCGGCCGCATCGTGAACCCGGCGATCATCAAAGCGCAGGTGAATTCGGCCGTCGCGCTCGGCCTGTCCTCGGCGCTGCTGGAGCAGGTGGTCTATGCCGACGGCCTTCCCCAGGCGCGCAACTTCGACGGCTACCCCATCCTGCCGCCCGACCGCATGCCGCGCGTGCACGTGCGCATCGTCGAGAGCGGCGCCCCCATGGGCGGCATCGGCGAGCCGGGCCTGCCCGGCGTGCCGCCAGCGGTGGCCAACGCCGTCGCGGCACTGACCGGGCAGCGCGTCCGCAGCCTGCCGCTGTCGAAGACCCGCTTCGGAACCACATAAACGCAGAGAAGAGCGACCATGAAACGGCTCATCGCAACTACCCTCACGCTCAGTCTCGCCAGCGCGGCACCGGCGTTCGCGGAAAGCACGGTGATTTCACCGAACGGTTCGCGGCCTTCGGCGAAGGGATCGGCTCAGTTTTTCACCGGGTCCGTCGTCGTGGATCCTCTGTATCCGGCCAACGGCCAGACGTCGTCGTCGGGTGGCCTCGTCACCTTCGAGCCGGGCGCGCGCTCTGCGTGGCATACCCATCCGGCCGGCCAAGTCCTCATCATCACCAACGGGACCGGATGGGTGCAGGAGGAAGGCGGCACCAAGCGGGAGATCAGGCCGGGCGACGTGATCTGGACGCCGCCGGGCGTGAAGCACTGGCATGGAGCGACCGCGACCAACGGCATGAGCCACATCGCCATCACCAACATGGCCGATGGCAAGAACGTCGACTGGATGGAGAAGGTCACTGACGACCAGTACCTGAAATAAACGACGCAGGCTGCTTCGAGCCGGTTAAAACGCAACCCCGGCACAGGCGGGCGGCTGGTGCACGATCCGCCGTCCGCTTGTGGTTCGTGTCAAAGGAACAAGCTGAGATGCGCCCGAAGGTTATCTGTCACATGGTCAGTTCCATCGACGGCCGCTTGCTGGTGGATCGGTGGTCCTCGCCGGCGGCCGGCGTCGATTCGGGTGCCCTGCTCGGGCATTACGATCAGGTGGCGGCGCGATTGAATGCGGACGGCTGGATCGTCGGTCGCAAGACCATGGAGGCCTACGCCAAGGGAAAGGCGCGCACTCCAGGCTTTGCCGGGAACGGCGTGCGCGACACCCACATCGCCGAACGCAAGGGCCATGCTGTTGCCGTTGCCATCGATCCGCATGGCCGGCTGCATTACGGCCAGGACAATGCCGGAGGGGACCATATCGTGGCGGTTCTCGGCGAACAGGTTTCGGACGACTATCTTGCCGAGCTGCGCGAGGATGGCGTTTCGTACCTGTTCGCCGGAGCGGACGGACGAGACCTGCACAGGGCCATGGACACCCTCGGCAAGGCCTTCGATATCAGGACCATCCTTCTTGAGGGCGGCGGCGTGACCAATGGCGCCTTTCTCAAGGCCGGACTGATCGACGAGATCAGCCTGCTCGTGTACCCCGGCATTGACGGTGTGGCTGGCGTGCCCAGCATCTTCGAATACGTCGGGCATGTCGATGAACGCCCCGCTGCCGGCCGGTCGCTTCGGCACATCGGTACCGAGACCCTGGAGGGCGGCATGGTGTGGCTCCGCTACACCGTGGAAGTGGTGGCTGAGTCCGGCGCGTGAACGGTGTCGCGGCTTCGGCACCGGATCGCCTTGGGTTCTTGTTCAGGGCAGCATTGAGTTAGGACAAGCCGGGAAGTGCCCCCGTTGCTGAGGGCCACTTCCCCATTACTCTTCAAATCTCGGTCTGCTCGGCCAGTGCCAAAGCATCCTCGATCTCGATCCCCAGATAGCGAACTGTGCTCTCCAGCTTAGTATGGCAGAGCTGGAGCTCAATGGCTCGGAGATTGTCGGTTCGCCGGTAGATCAAGGTCGCTTTCGTCCGGCCGTACTCCGGACATCCGCGTTCACATCGTCGGAAGCCGGGCCGCCGCTGCCTTAGCCGGCGTTGGGGCCGGTGATCCTATCAGATGCCGGCGGACCGGCGGCGGGCTCGTCCTTGAGGCCGGCCTTGAAGGCCTTCATGCCCTTCGCCACGTCGCCCATGACCGTGGGCAGTTTGCTCGCTCCGAAGAGCAGAAGAACGATCGCCAGCACCACGATCCAGTGCATCAGACTGAAGCTTCCCATAACCGTCTCCTGCGTGGGCTGCCGGGCGCGCCGGTCAGCCGCCCGTCACGTTGATGAAGCGTCGTACCGCGCCAGCGCGGCCAACGGTGAAATCATGTCCCCGCGGCTTGCGCCGGATGGCGGTACGGACGGCATCCGCCAGCGCCGCGTTGTCGCCCAGGCGCAACGGCGTGCGCAGGTCGGCGGCGTCCTCCTGGCCCAGGCACATGTACAGCGTGCCGGTGCAGGTCAGCCGCACCCGGTTGCAG
>NZ_LGQZ01000163.1 GCF_003116015.1 Azospirillum sp. TSO22-1 | reverse complement strand
CGCGACAGGTAGGCGCTCATGGCGCCGACCGGCGGGGCGATGGACATGTCGTTGTCGTTGAGGACGACGACCAGCCGGCTGTCGGTCGAGCCGGCGTTGTTCATCGCCTCGTAGGCCATGCCGGCGCTCATGGCGCCGTCGCCGATCACGCAGACGACGTTGTTCCTGCGCCCCTTGAGGTCGCGGCCCACCGCCATGCCGAGGCCGGCGGAGATCGAGGTGGAGCTGTGCCCGGCGCCGAACGGGTCGTAGGCACTCTCCGAGCGCTTGGTGAAGCCGCTTAAGCCCCCGCCCATGCGCAGCGTGCGGATGCGGTCGCGCCGGCCGGTGAGGATCTTGTGCGGGTAGCACTGATGCCCGACGTCCCAGATCAGCCGGTCGTCCGGCGTGTTGAAGACGTAGTGCAGCGCCACCGTCAGCTCGACCACGCCGAGGCCGGCGCCGAGGTGCCCGCCGGTGACGGAGACCGCGTCGATGGTCTCGGTGCGCAGCTCGTCGGCGAACTGGCGGAGCATGTCGGGCCGCAGCGCGCGCAGATCGGCGGGAACGCGGACCTGGTCGAGGAGCGGCGTCTTGCTGGTCGCGGTCACTCTCTCACTCCTTGTCACGTGCGCCGGGTCACGACGTACTCGGCGACGGCCTTCAGCATGTCGGCGCGGCCGTCGAAGATTTCCAGGTGCTCGGCGCACTGCTTGGCCAGCATCTCGGCCTGGGCGCGGGCGCGCTCGCGGCCGAGGATGGAGACGAAGGTCGCCTTGCCGGCGGCGGCGTCGCGCCCCACCGACTTGCCGGTCTCGGCCTCCGTCCCCTCGACGTCCAGCAGGTCGTCGACGATCTGGAAGGCGAGACCGAGATCGTGCGCGTAGGCGCGCAGCGCCTGCCGCATCGGCGGCGCGGCCTTGCCCAGGATGGCGCCGGCCTCGCACGAGAAGGCGATCATGTCGCCGGTCTTCATGCGCTGCAGGCGGGTGACGGTGCCGATGTCGAAGGTCTCGTGCTCGGCGAGCAGATCGAGCATCTGGCCGCCGACCATGCCGTGCGGCCCCGCCGCCTTGGCCAGCGCGGCGACGAGGCCGCAGCGGACGTTCGGGTCCTCGTGCGTCGCCGGGTCGGCCAGCACCTCGAAGGCGTAGGTCAGCAGGCCGTCGCCGGCCAGGATGGCGGCGGCCTCGTCGAACTGGCGGTGCACGGTCGGCCGGCCGCGGCGCAGGTCGCCGTCGTCCATCGCCGGCAGGTCGTCGTGGATCAGCGAGTAGCAGTGCACCATCTCCACCGCCGCGGCGGCGCGCAGCGCGCAGTCCGGGTTGACGCCGAACAGCGTGGCGGAGTGCAGCACCAGGAACGGCCGCAGCCGCTTGCCGCCGCCCAGGCTGCCGTAGCGCATCGCCTCGTACAGCCGGTTCTCCGGGAAATCGGTGGAGGGGAGGAGACGGGCGATGGCCTGCTCGACCTGCTCCGCGGCTTCGGCCATGGCGGCCTTGAGGAGGATTCCCACGTCAGTCGATCCGTGCCGGTTCAGTACCAATGGAGCCGTCGGCGGCGACGGTGATGCGGTCGACCTTGGCCTGGGCCTCCCGCAGCTTGGCCTCGCAATGGCGCTTCAGCGCCGTGCCGCGCTCGTAGGAGGAGATCGCCTCGTCGAGCTTGCCCCGCCCCTCCTCCAGCTGGCGCACGATGCGCTCCAGCTCGGCAAGGGAGTCTTCGAAGCTCATCGCCGCGATGTCCGGCGGGATCGGGGGAAGGTCTGACATGGTGGGACCGCTGGTGGAACCGATTGGAGAAAGTAGGCCCGCAGGGCGCGGATGCGCAAGCGCGGACGGCCGGCTTATGACGGCGGCATGACCGAAATGGGGAGCATAAGACCGGCGCCACCGTCGAATGGAACAGTTTGGAACACCGTGGAACAGTGTGCAGGGGGTGTTCAGTTCACGTTCCCGGTGCCGCCGGCCATCAAGGACCACAATCCTAATAGACCGAGGCGCGTTTGGCAAGGGCCGCAATCGCTACGAACTCTTTCCCGACCGTCATCCCCGCCTTCGCGGGGATGACGGCAGGAGAAGTTTTACGCCGCCATCAGCTCGCGCACGTGCGCCGCACAGGCCGAGGCCAGGGCGCGCAGGTTGTAGCCGCCCTCCAGCACCGACACGACGCGCGCCCCGCAGTGCGTGCGGGCGAGGTCGCCCAGCTTGCGCGTCGCCCAGGCGAAGTCGTCGTCCATCAGGTGCAGGCTGGCCAGCGGGTCGCGCGAGTGGGCGTCGAAGCCGGCCGAGATCATGATCAGGTCCGGCTTGAAGTGGTCGATGGCCGGCAGGACGATGTGGGACATGGCGTGCCGGAACTCCGGGCTGCCCGCCATCGCCGGCAGCGGCGCGTTCACGCAGTTGCCGTATTCCCCCTTCTCGCCCGGGTCGCCGGTGCCGGGGTAGAGCGGCGACTGGTGGGTCGAGCAGTAGAGCAGATCCGGGTCGTCCTGGAAGATGTCCTGCGTGCCGTTGCCGTGGTGCACGTCGAAGTCCATCACCGCCACGCGCTGCAGCCCATGCACGGCGCGCGCGTGCAGCGCGCCGACCGCCACGTTGTTGAACAGGCAGAAGCCCATGGCCTTGGCGCGCTCGGCGTGGTGGCCGGGCGGGCGGACGGCGCAGAAGGCGTTGCGCGACCGGCCGGAGGCCACCAGATCCACCGCCGCGCACACCGCGCCCGCCGCGCGCAGCGCCGCCTGCCCCGACAGGGGGGAGAGCACGGTGTCGGCGTCAATGCCCGCGTGCCCGCCCTCCGGCACCGCGGCCATCACCCGCTCGATGTGGGCGAGGGGGTGGACGCGGGCGATCTGCTCGGTCGTGGCGAGCGGCGCCTCGGCGCGCTCCAGCAGGTGGAAATCCTCCGCCTCGAGCGCCGCCAGCACCGCCTTCAGGCGGTCCGAGCACTCCGGATGCCCAAGGCCGGTGTCGTGCTCCAGGCAGATCGGGTGCGTGAACAGGGTGGTGAACATCTTCGTTTCAATACGATTGTTTTAAGACGGCCGGCGTCACTGGCGTTTCCTGGCGCCATTGTTCCCGCATCGTCCCGCAAAGTACAGGAGGAATGCGGGCCGCATCGTCGCAGGAGGAATGCGGCTTCAGGCGCTCCGCTCGACCTCGATCCGGTAGACGCCGCCGTCCTCGGCGCTCGCCAGCAGGCGATGGCCGGTGGTCTCGCAGAAGGCGGCGAAGTCCTTCGGAGCACTCGGATCGGTGGCCTCCACCGCCAGAACATCGCCGGGCGCGAGCGCCTTCAGCGCCTTGCGCGCGCGCAATACGGGCAATGGGCACAGCAGCCCCTTCGCATCAAGCTCATGTCGCGCCATCGCGCCGCTCCACAACCAAATGAAAAATGAAAACAATAGCTTGCTTGGAACATTAGCGCGCCGGCCGCCCTGGTACAATGGACGGACGAGCGCGGTAGACAAGCACGCGAAACCGTCCATATCATGTGGTAACACCAGCGATTGGTCCAGTGTCCGGGCCGCGCGCAGGCAGGGGGCATTCGATGAACATCGCGGATCTGCAAGCCAACGCACGCAAGGCGAGCACGCTGCTCAAGGCCATGAGCAACGAGCGCCGGCTGCTGATCCTCTGCCACCTGGCGCTCGGCGAGAAGTCGGTCGGCGAGTTGGAGGAACTGGTCGGCCTCAGCCAGTCGGCGCTGTCGCAGCACCTGGCGCGCCTGCGCCGCGACAAGCTGGTGACGACCCGGCGCAGCGCGCAGAACATCTACTACTCGCTGCACGGCGACGAGGCGAAGCACGTCATGGCGACGCTGCACGAGCTGTACTGCGCCCGCCAGCCGAGCACCGCCGCCAACGACGGCGACAGCCGCGCCGCCGCCAGTCCTGCTTGAAGCAAGTCCTGCCTAACGCCGCCAGCCCGGCAGCAGCGCCGCCAGCGCCAGGACGCCCCACCCCGCCATGAACGCGGTGCCGCCGGTCGGCGCCGTGTTCGCCACCGGCAGCGCGATCCCGAGCGCCAGCGCGTACAGCGTCCCGCAGAACAGCACCAGCCCCGCCACGAACAGCCAGCCGGCCAGCCGCAGCGCCAGCCGCGCCACCCCCTCCGTCCGCGCCGCCAGCAGCAGCGCGGCGAGCAGCGCCAAAGCGTGCCAGAGCTGGTACTGCCCGGCGGTGCGCACCCAATCCTGCGCCTTCTCCAGACCCGGCGCCGCCAGCGCGTGGCTGGCGTAGGCGCCGGCGCCGACGGCGACCGCCGCGTTGAGGCCGGCGAACGCCAGCCAGACCCGCCCGATGAAGCCCATCGTTCCCACCGCCCCGCCGCCGTTGATGCCAAGCCGAAGCATAGTCGATTGGCCCGCGGTTTGCTGCGCTCCCGTGCACGCCGTGGGCGCATCAGCGAAACCAACGGTTTTCGCAGAATGCGTCCGCAAACTGCGTTGCAAATTGCCACGGCCGAGCGGACCGAAACCATGGACGCGATGAACCGGGAAGCCACAAAGCGGATCGCCCAGTCAGCGGTCGGCGCGGGGGCGACCGGCACGGGGGCCATCGGTACGGTCGTGCCGCGCTCCGACCTCGACGTCTTCGTCCCCGCCGACCTGACCCACGGGGTGGCGCTCGAACTGGTCGAGGTGGCGGCGGAAAAGGGCTTGTGGCTCGACAGCATCATCGACCCGTCCACCCCGCCGCACGCCCGCGGCGACGCCGCCGGCATCCAGCGAATGGTGCGCCGGCTGGCGGAACGCGCGCTCCACGCCACCGACCGCGGCCACATCGCGTTGGCGCTGAGCGCCGAGCCGGCGGGGCCGGGCCTGTGCACGCTGCGGTTCTCGGTCAGCGACACCGCCCCGCCCCTCACCCCCGAGCAGCGCGACACCCTGACCGAACCGCTGCGCGCCTACGGCCGATTCGGCTGCGAGGAGCGGCCGGACGGCGGCAACCGCCTGTGGTTCGCGGTGGCGGTCGAGGCGTTCGACGCCGACGCCCCGCCCGAGAGCGCCGCCGACCGGCTGGACCGGCTGACCGCCTGGGCGCGCGACCGCGGCGGCCGCATTCTGGTGGTGGACGACAGCGCCACCAACCGCACCATCGCCGCCGCCCTGCTGCGCAAGGCCGGCCTGTCGGCGACCCTGGCCGACGGCGGCGCCGAGGCGCTGCGGCTGATCCGGGAGGAGGCGTTCGACGCCGTGCTGATGGACGTGGCGATGCCGGAGGTGGACGGCCTGGCCGCCACCGCGGCGATCCGCGCCCTGCCGGAACCGCTCGCCGGCATCCCGATCATCGCGATGACCGCGCACGCCTTCCCGGAAGACCGCGCCCGCTGCCTGTCGGCGGGCATGGACGACTACGTCGCCAAGCCGTTCCAGACCGTGGACCTGCTGGAGGCGCTGGCACGGCGGCTGCGGTAGCTACAGCCCCGGCCCCAGCCGCTCGCGCCCGTGCGGCGAGTCGAGGTCCAGGTGCGGCCCCTTCGGCACGACGCCGGTCGGGTTGATGGTGCGGTGGCTGGCGTAATAGTGGCGCTTGATGTGGTCGAAGCGCACGGTCTGCGCGATTCCCGGCATCTGGTAGAGGTCGCGCAGGTAGCCCGACAGGTGCGGATAGTCGGCGATGCGCCGCCTGTTGCACTTGAAGTGGCCGACATAGACCGCGTCGAAGCGCACCAGCGTGGTGAACAGCCGCCAGTCCGCCTCGGTCAGCCGGTTGCCGACCAGCCAGCGCGCACCGGCCAGCCGGGCGTCCAGTTCGTCCAGCGCGTCGAACAGGGCGTCGAAGGCCTGCTCGTACTGGTCCTGGGCGGTGGCGAAGCCGGCCTTGTAGACGCCGTTGTTGACGCGGTCGTAGACGAACGCGTTGGTGCGGTCGATTTCGTCGCGCAGATCCTCCGGGCAGAAGTCCCGCGCGGCGTCGCCGAACGCGTCGAACTCCCGGTTCAGCAGGCGGATGATCTCGGCCGATTCGTTGTTGACGATGCGGCCGGTCGCCTTGTCCCACAGCACCGGCACCGTGACGCGCCCCGTGTAGCCGGGCCGCGCCCTGAGGTAGACCTCGTGGAGGAAGCGGGCGCCGGTCAGCGGATCGCCGCCCTCCGGGAACTCCCACCCGTTCTCCAGCATCAGCGGATCGACGGCGGAGACGGAGATCACCTCCTCCAGTCCCTTGAGGGTGCGCAGGATGAGCGTGCGATGGGCCCACGGGCAGGCGTAGGAGACGTAGAGGTGGTAGCGCCCCGCCTCCGCCTTGAACGGCGTCGAGCCGTCCGCCGCCACCCGGTCGCGGAACTGCGTCTCCGGCCGGACGAAGGCGCCGCCGGTCGCCTTGGTGTCATACCACTGGTCGGTCCAGCGCCCGTCGATCAGCAGGCCCATCGCTCGCCCTCCTTGCGTTACCCGTGCAGCTTCCTGGCGGTCTCGGCCACGTAGCGGGCCTGGAAGCGCATGCCCTCCAGTTCGACCGCACTGGGCTGGCGCGAACCGTCGCCGCCGGCGATGGTGCTGGCGCCGTACGGCGAGTTGCCCATCACCTCGCTCACGCCCATCTGGCCCTGGAAGGCGTAGGGCAGGCCGACGATCACCATGCCCTGGTGCAGCAGCACGATGTGGGTGCTGAGGATGGTGCTCTCCTGCCCGCCGTGCTGGGTGGCGGAGGAGGAGAAGACGCTGCCCACCTTGCCGACCAGCGCGCCCTTCATCCACAGGCCGCCGGTCTGGTCGAGGAAGGTCTTCATCTGGCCGGGCATGTTGCCGAAGCGGGTGGGCACGCCGAAGATGATGGCGTCGTAGTCGGCCAGCTCGTTCGGAGTGGCGACGGGCATGTCCGGCTCCTCCTTGAAGTGGGCGCTCCTGCGCACCTCCTCGGGCACCGTCTCCGGCACGCGCTTGACCGTCACCTCGGTGCCGGGCACGGAGCGCGCGCCCTCGGCCGCCGCCTGCGCCATCGTCGCGATGTGTCCGTAGCTGCTGTAGTAGAGAACCAGAACCTTGGCCATCCTCACTGTCCTTCGCGTGGTTGCCGGGCGGCACCGCCCGTCACCCCTGACTTAAACCGCTGCGGCGTTATGGTGTATCCGCCGCGCTGGCACTTCATCGTTGCCCGGTGTAGAACAATGCCCATGGATCGCCTCGACGACATGCTGGCCTTCATCAAGGTGGTGGACGCCAAGAGCTTCACCGCCGCCGCGGACCGGCTCAATCTGTCCAAGTCCGTGGTGTCGCGCCGCATCGCCGACCTCGAGAACCGGCTGGGCGCCCGGCTGCTCAACCGCACCACGCGCAAGCTGAGCCTGACCGAGGTGGGCCAGGCGTTCTACGAGCGCTGCACCCGCATCATCTCCGACCTGGACGAGGCGGAGCGCGCGGTGGCCGACCTGCACGCCGCCCCGCGCGGCCGGCTGCGGGTGAACGCGCCCCTGTCCTTCGGGCTGCTGCACCTCGCCCCGGCCATCGCCGAGTTCATGGAGCGCTTCCCGGCCATCGAGATCGACATCGACCTCAACGACCGCTACGTCGACCTGTTCGACGAGGGCTACGACGTCGCGGTCCGCATCGGCCGGCTGCGCGACAGCTCGCTGATCGCCAAGCGGCTGGCGCCCAACCGCCGCGTCATCTGCGCGTCGCCCGGCTACCTGGAAAGGCACGGTACGCCGCTCACGCCCGAGGATCTGGCGCAGCACCGCTGCCTGCTCTACACCAACGTGCCGACGGCCGAGCAGTGGCAGTTCAAGGTGAACGGCGAGACGCGCACCGTGCGCGTCAACGGCACGCTGCGCGCCAACAACGGCGACATCCTGATGGCGGCCTGCATCGCCGGGCACGGCGTCGTCGTGTCGCCGACCTTCCTGTGCGGCGAGGCGCTGGCCTCCGGCGCCGTGAAGTGCCTGCTGTCGGACTATTCCTTCTCGGATTCGGCGGTGTATGCGGTGTACCCGCAGAACCGCCACCTGTCGCCCAAGGTGCGGGCGTTCGTCGATTTCCTGGCGGCGCGATTCGGGCCCGAACCCTACTGGGACGCCGCCCTGCCCGCCGCCGCGCGCGCCGCGGCGTAGTTGTCACGCCTCCCCCTCTATCGTTTGGGCTAGATCCTGTTGACAAAGGTCAAGCCGCCGTTTGCGCCGGAATGGTAAGAGCGGCGGCTTGACGGCAGCGGTCCGGCGCACAGGCGCCGGCGCGATCGGCCGGATCGACGGAGAGACAATCATGCTGAGCCTGACCCGCCGCCTGCGGATCCGCCACCGCTTTGCGTTGGTGGTGATCCTGCCGTTGCTGGGCATGCTGGGATTCTCGATCGCCGCCATGCTGGAGAGCTGGCGGACGCTGGCCGCCATGGAGCGGCTCGAGGAGATGGCCGGGCTGGTGTCCGACGTCAGCGCCGTGGTGCACGAGTTGCAGAAGGAGCGCGGCACCTCTGCGGTGTTCCTGTCCAGCCGCGGCGCCAAGATGGCCGACGCGCTGGTCGAGCAGCGCCGCCTCACCGACCGCGCCGCCGAGACCTATCGCCGCACCGCCGAGCGCTTCCGGGCCGACGGCGCCGACCCGGCGCTGGCCGCGCGCATCGACGCGGCGCGCGCCGCGCTCGACCCGCTGCCGGCGCGGCGCGAGGCGATCTCCGCCCTGACGCTGCCGGCGCCCGAGTCCGCCGCCTTCTACACCGGCACGATCATGCGGTTGCTCGACATCGCCGGCGAGATCTCGCGCGCCGGCGGCGCGCCCTCGGTGTCCGGCCTGATCGTCGCCTACACCAACCTGCTGCACGGCAAGGAGCGCGCCGGACAGGAGCGCGCCACCGGCGGCGCCGGCTTCGGCGCCGGCAAGTTCGATCCGGCGCTGTACCAGCGCTTCCTCGGCCTCGGCGCGCAGCAGCAGGCGTTCTTCGACTCCTTCGCCACCTACGCGCCGGAGGACCTCAAGGCCGCCTTCAAAAAAGCGATGTCCGGCGACGCGGCGGAGCGCGTCGAGGCGATGCGCAAGACCGTCTACGCCGGCGGCCTCGGCGGCGAACTGGGCGGCATCGCCGGCGACACGTGGTTCGCCGCCGCCACCGTGCGCATCGACCTGCTGAAGGGCGCCGAGGACACGGTCAACGCCACCCTGCTGACGCGCGCCCGGAACGTGCGGGCGGAGGCCTTCTCCGCCTTCGTCATCGTGACCGGATTGGCGGCGCTGCTGCTGGCGGCGACCATCGTGGCGAGCGTCACCACCATCCGCGGCATCACCGTGCCGCTGCACGCGCTGAACGCCACCATGCGCCGGCTGGCCGACGGCGATCTGAGCGCCGGCATCTCCGGCCTGGAGCGCGCCGACGAGATCGGCGAGATGGCCGAGGCCGTCCAGGTCTTCCGCGAGCACGCCGAGCACCGTGCCCGCCTGGAGGCCGAACAGCACGCCGCGCAGGAGGCCAAGGAGCGGCACGCCGAGGCGCTGCGCCGGCTGGTGCAGGACTTCGACCGCGACGTGACCGGCCTGCTGGGCACCGTGCACGGCGCCGCGGCGCGGATGCGCACGGTGGCGCAGGGCATGTCCGAATCGGCGAGCGAGAGCACCCGGCAGGCGACCTCCGTCGCCGCCGCGGCCCAGCAGGCGTCGAGCAACGTGCACTCGGTGGCCGCGGCGTCCGAGGAGCTGGCCGCCACCATCGGCGACATCGCGCACCAGGTGGCGGATTCGCAGCGCATCGCCGGCCAGGCGGTGGCCGAGGCGGACCGCACCAACGCCACCGTCGGCAGCCTGGTCGAGACCGCCGAGCGGGTCGGCGAGGTGGTCAACCTGATCAGCGAGATCGCCAGCCAGACCAACCTGCTGGCGCTCAACGCCACCATCGAGGCGGCGCGGGCCGGCGAAATGGGCAAGGGCTTCGCGGTGGTCGCCAGCGAGGTCAAGCACCTCGCCACGCAGACCGCCAAGGCGACCGAGGACATCACGCAGGAGATCAACCGCATGCACGCGGTGTGCGGCGAGGCGGCGAACGCCATCCGCACCATCGGCGAGACGATCCGCCAGATGAACGCCATCGCCGTGACGGTGGCCGCCGGCATCGAGCAGCAGGGCGCCGCCACCGCCGAGATCGCCCGCAACGTCACCCAGGCGGCGCAGGGCACCGGCGAGGTGACCAGCAGCATCATCGCCGTGCGCGAGGTGGCGGTGAAGACCGGCACCGCGTCGAGCGAAGTGCTGGAGGCCTCCGGCAGCCTGTCCAAGCAGGCGGAAGTCCTCGGCAGCAAGGTCGAGCGCTTCCTGGCGGACATCAATAGGGCGTAGTTTCCCTCTCCCGGGGCGGGAGAGGGAGGGACCCGCCGCATCGCGGCGGGAGGGGGAGGGGAAAATCAAGGATCCTTGCCGGCACCCCCACCCCGCC
>NZ_LGQZ01000019.1 GCF_003116015.1 Azospirillum sp. TSO22-1 | reverse complement strand
AGATGCGCCGTGTTGTCATCTTCCACCTCTCCGCTCCCAACGGGAGCTTGGCAAAGGTGTCCACCGATTCGGAGGAGGCTCAGCGGGTTATACCACGGCCCGAACGGATGAAATCGGACGCCAGAACTCAGGGGGAGGCCGAGCAATTCCCCGTCTCCGAAATGCAGACAAGCACACTGTCGAACCGGCGGCCGGCACTCGGAGTGCCGACACCCTTGAAGTCCGGTTGCAGCGAGATCACCAAGGGCACAGCGTTGGCCACGAGGGAACGGCCTTTGACCAGGGCGCTGGCGAGGAGCGCCCCCGGCTGGGGAGCATCGGCGACGACCGTCAGTATACCGGGCACGAGGGTCATGGTGTAGTTGGGCGAGGCGGCCAACGACCCCTGGGTGATGGCGTAGCTGCCGACCCCGCTGGTGCCGATGGCCGTGGTGCCCAGGCTGCCGGACAGGGTATCGCCGTTGACCAGGGCGCCGCCGGTAACGCTGTAGGTCAGCGCCGGGTTGGCGTCGCCGTAGGCCCGGCTTTGCGCGTCCGCCGTGACCGTGATGCTCCGGGGAGTCACCGTGAGGTTGGTGCCGGTGTAGGTGATGGCGTAGTTCGGCGAGGCGGCCAGCGAGCCCTGGGTGATGGCGTAGGTGCCCACACCGCTGGTGACGGTGGCCGCGGTGCCCAGGCTGCCGGACAGGGTATCGCCGTTGACCAGACCGCCACCGGTGACGCTGTAGGTCAGCGCCGGGTTGGCGTCGCCGTAGGTCCGGCTTTGCGCGTCCGCTGCGACCGTGATGCTTCGGGGAGTCACCGTGAGGTTGGCGCCGGTGTAGGCGACGGCGTAGTTCGGCGCAGCAAGGGAACCCTGGGTGATGGCGTAGCTGCCGACCCCGCTGGCGCCGGTGACCGTGGTGCCCAGGCTACCGGACAGAGTGTCGCCGTTGATCAGGCTACCGCCGGTGATGCGGTAGGTCAGCGTCGGGTTGGCGTCGCCGTAGGTCCGGCTTTGCGCCTCCGCCGCGACGGCGAGGCTCCGGGGAGCCACCGTGAAACGGCCCGTGTTCAACAGGCGGATGGAATAGCCGCCCGATGCGGCCAGCGTGCCGGGATCGAGCGTGTAGCCGTAGTCGCCGGCGCCGGCCGGCGCGGCGAAGCCCGCGGAGGACAGCGACGGGGCGCCGCTCAGGATGGCAGCGGTGGTGTCGGCGCGATAAGCGCCGGCAACGCCGGAGGAAAGACCGGTGATGCTGTAGGAGGCGCCGGCGCTGGCGCTCGCGTCCTCGCCGTAGGTCTTGCCGGCGTTGACGGACGTCACCGTCACCGACGGCTGTTCGGCGAAGACGTAGCGGTTGCCGGCGGCGCCGACCGCGGCGCCGGCCGCCATGTTCCAGACCGCGGTGTTGCCGCTGTCGAGACCGCCGAAGGTGCCGCCCGCCGGACTGGCCGAATAGATCAGCCAACGGTCCGAGGTCGCCGTCACCGCGTCGCTGCCGCGGTCGTTGACGAAGGCCCCGGCGGCCGACAGGGTCACCCCGGTGCCGCTGACGGTGCCGGCGGCGCCGATGGTGAGGCCGCCGGTGGCGCCGACGTTCACCGTGCCGGTGGCGGTCAGGGCGGCGTCGATGGCGAAGGCGCCGGCGGCGGTGATCGCGCGGTTGGCGAAGCTGCCGGCGATCCCGGTGCCGCCGCTGCTGATGGCGAAGGCGGCGTCGAGGGCCGACAGGGTGGTCAGCCCGGTGGTTTCGCGGAACGTGCCACCGGTGATGTCGAAACCGGTCACGGGGGCAGCGGTGACGCCGGTCCGGAAGGTGGCGCCGTTGGTGGCGGCGCCGGTCGACCACCCCAGCAGCGACGAACCGCCACCGGCGATGCTGCCCGCCGGCAGCGCCGCATAGTAATAGCCATTGGCGCCGACGGACGCGGTGGCGACCGTGCCGGTGTCGGCCCGCAGATGGACCGTGCCGCCGGTGGGCGCGGTGCCGGACACCGCCTGCACGCCGCCGGGGAAGAGGCTGGTCAGGTAGGGGTAGAGGCGGGAGGACAACGTGAAGCCGCCACCGAGCCCCGCCGCCGCCGTGCCGTCCTGGAACTGCGCCGTGGTCAGGCCGGTGGCGGACTGGCCGCTGCTGTTGGTGCCGAAGGCGGCGCTTCGGCCGCTGGTCTCGGTGTTCCACAGGCCGCTGACGATCGTCCCGGCGTTGGACCCGACGAAGCCGCCGACGCTGGTGGTGCCGGTGACGGCGCCGGTGGCGTAGGCGGCGGTGAGCGTGCTGCCCACTCCGCTGTCTCCGACGAGGCCGCCGACGCGGGTGCTGCCGGTGACGGCGCCGCTGGCGTGGGCGTTGCTGACCGTGCCGGCGTTGTTGTATCCGACAAGGCCGCCGACCGCCTGGGTCCCGTTGGCGGTGCCGGTGGCGTAGGCGGTGGTGATCGTGCCGGTGTTGGATCCGGCGAGGCCGCCGACGTTGGTGGTGCTGGTGACGGCGCCGGTGGCGTAAGCTTTGGTGATCGTGCCGTGGTTGGCTCCGACGAGGCCGCCGACCACGTTGGTTCCGCTGACGTCGCCGGTGGCGTGGGCGTTGGTGATCGTGCCGTTGCCGTAATGGTACCCGACGAGGCCGCCGACGCCTTGGTTTCCGCTGACGGTGCCGGTGGCGGTGGCGTTGGCGATCGTGCCGTCGCTGGATCCGGCGAGGCTGCCGGCGAAGGTGTCGCCGATGACCGAGCCGCCGACGAGGCCGATGTCGCGCACCACTCCGCTCGTGCCGACATTGCAGAACAGGCCGGCGCAGGAGGAGGGCGCGCTGACGGTCAGCCCGGCGATGCTGTGCCCGAGCCCTTCGAAGACCCCGGTGAACACTCCGGCGACCGGCGAGGCGGTATAGGTGGTGCCCGAGGCGTCGAGGCTTTGCGCCAGCGCGTAACGGCCGCCCAGGCCGGCGGTGTCGATGCCGTCGATGTCGGCCATGGAGCGCAGCAGGGTGTAAGCCTGGCCGTCGATGGTCAGCGACTGGCCGCTCTGTCCGGCGGCGAAGCCGGCGCTGGCGCCGTTGCCGAAGGTGAGGGTGCCGCCGCTGCCGCCGTGGTTGGTGGTCAGCGTCAGCCCGCCGCCGCCGGTGATGGTGATGTCCGCGTTGATCGCGATCGAGCGGTAGGCGTCCAGCGTCAGCGTGTTGGCGGCGCTCCACGACAGCGGCGTCGCGACGGTGATGTCGCCGGCTTCGGTCCCGAGGCCGCCGCTGCCGCTGGTCGATACCGTGACGTTGGCGCCGCCGAGCGCGGTCAGCAGCGTCGTGGCGTTGATCACCGAACCGTCGCCGGTGGCGGCAAAGCCGGAGTGGTTGCCGTCGCTGCCGGCCGAGATGGTGATGTTGTAGGGGTCGAGCAGCAGGGTGCCGAAGGCACCGCGGGCGGCCGAGAGGTCGGTGTAGCCGGTGTAGGCGAGCGTCGCCTTGCCGGACACCTCCGCCTGCCCGCCGTCGCCCGACAGCGCCCCGCCGCGGGCGGAGATCCTGCCGTCGAAGCGGGTCAGCCGGTCCGACCACACCACCACGTCGCCGCCATTGCCGGCCGAGGTGGCGTCCGCCTTGATCCGGCTGGTGGCGTCGACCGTCACCGTGTCGGCGCGCTGGAGCGCGCCTTTGCCCTGGCGCCCGCCGCCCACCTTGACGGTGCCGCCGCCCCGCTTGCCCGAGGCGTCGAGCGTCGCCCCCTTGAGAGCGACCGTCCGGCCGGTGGCGGTGATCGCGCCGCCGGTGCCGTCGCGGCCGGTGGCGGCGACGGTGCCGGAGACCTCGACCTCGCCCCCGGTGCCGGCCAGGACGATATCGCCGCTCCGGCCGCCGACCGTCTTCGCCTCGATGGTGCCCGACAGGTTGATCGCCTGGCGCGCCATGTCCTTGGCCGCCGCCGCCGAGAGCTGCACCGAACCGCCGTTGGCGGTGATCCGGCCGGAATTGCGCACCAGCGCGCCGGTCCCCTCGGCCCTGGTCGGCACCGCCACCTGGAGAAAGCCGTCGCCCGACAGGTCCAGCGTCGCCCGCTCGCCCGAGCCCAACCCGACCTTGCCCAGGGGCACGGTGATGGTGCCGGCGTTGTCCACCGCGCCGCCGAGCAGCGCGGCATAGCCGCCGCGCCCGATGGTGACGGTCCCGGCGTTGCTCACCGTCGCGGACGCGCCGTTGCCGGCGAAGCCGCGCTTGCCGGTCATGAAGTCGTCGTCGCCGATGTTGAGCGTCGAGGCGACGAAGCCGGCGGCGTTGACCGTCCCAGTTTTGGTGATGGCGATGCCGTTGGGGTTGACCAGATACACTTGGCCGTTGGCGTTGATCGCCCCGGCGATGGTGGACGGGGTGGCGCCGGTGACGCGGTTGAGGATCGCCGAGCCGCTCGACGGCTGCACGAAGTTGACGCTGTTGCCCTGGCCGACCGAGAAGCTCTGCCAGTTGACCACGGCCGAGGGCGAAGACTGGGTGACGGTCAGCGCGCCGTTGGCCGCGGCGCCGATGGTGGCGCTGCCGGCAGCGACGCTGCCACCGGTGGGCAGGCCCTGCGCCAGCGCTCGCGGCACGCCGGACAGCGCCGTGGTGGCGAGCAGGGCACCCAGAAGCATCGCGTGACGGGAACGCGAGAGGCGATGCGCGCTGCGGCGGGTGGGGGTCATGGCGGTGGCCTCAGAACTGGAGGGAGGAGGTGAAGGTCAGGCGGTTTCCGTCCCCGGAACCATCGTCGAGCTGGTAGCGGCCGTATTCGAGGCTGAGGTGCATGGCGCTGAAGCTTGTCCGCACGGCGGCGCCCAGGCGCAGTCCGAGGCCGTAGGCGGTGCCGCGGCCGGTGCCCTTCTCGAGTGCCGTCGGGTGGGCCAGCGTGGCGCTCCCGTAGGCGCCGAAGAGGTAAGGGGTCAGCACCGTCCCCGCGTCGTACCCGTCCGCATCCGGGCCGATGGACGGCAGGGCGACGGTTGCGGCGACGGGAAACTGCAGTTCCCCGCGCAGCACGAAGCCGCTGTCCCCCTGGATCTTCCCGGACGGAAGGGGCGACAGGCCGGTGGCGTTGGCGAGGCTGATCTGCTCGGCGTTCGCCATGGCGTGGTTGAAGGCGGTTTGTGCCCGCGCCGCCAGGTCGACCGCCAGATGCGGCAGCAGCGGCTGGGTGTAGCCGGCGCCGATTTCCAGCTTCTGGAACACCGGACCGGCACCCTGCCGCGACAGCGGCGTGGCGTCGGCCCCGTCCGGCGGTGCGTGGCGGGCGCCCAGGCCGCCGATCCCGAACGAGCCGGTCAGCCGCGCCGTCACCACGCCGTTGCCGGGCGCGTACCAGAGGAGGACGCCGCCGCCGCGCAGGACTCGCAGGCGGTCGAGGGACAGGTCCTGGATCACCGGGCCGGCTGCCGACACCCGTTCCTGCTCGGCGTCGAAGACGGTCTGCAGGGTGACGGTGACGTCGCGGCCACGAACCAGCGGATAGTTCAGCCGTGCCGAAACCCGCGAAAAGACCGAGGTGCTGCCGAGGCCGCCGGCGTGCATCGCCGGCGTGGCGCGAGCGTCGGTCACCTCCAGGTTGGCGGTCAGCCCGTCGTCCCCCAGGGGGACGGTGACGCCGGCCGCCAGCATCCGGTTGCGCGGCTGGCCGGCGAAGAAGCCGGCGCTTCCGCCCGACGGCCAGCCGGACGCGCGCAGATAGACCAGTTCGCCGTGGCCGGCCGGCGAATTGAGGTCGAGGCCGACGCTCGCCGTGTACGTACCGAGTTCCTCGGCCAGCGTGTTGTCGCCCGACAGGAAGCCGGTGACCGGCTGGTGACGGGCCTCGATCACCAGCACCGAGGCCCCGGGCTTCGGGCCCGGCACCAGGGTCGAGCGCAACACCGTGCCCGGCGTGTCCCCGGCCAGCAGCAACCGACGCTCGATGTCGGCCATGGTCAGGCCGCGCCGACCGACCAGCGGCGCCAGCAGATCGGCGACGCGCCGGTGGACGGCGGACGGCAGGGCGTCGGTGTCGACCTGCTCCACATAGCCGTCGACGACGACGAGGCGCAGGACCGCCCCGTCCTTCAGGCGCTGGGCCGGCAGCACCACCCGCGCCAAGCCGTAGCCGGCGGCGACGTACGCCTGCTCGAGTGCGCGTGCGGCGGCGAACAGATCCGCCGCCGAGACCCGTTTCCCGGTGAGTTCACCGGCGATCGCCTGCTCCTGCGCGCGGAGTTCCGGCAGGCCGCCCTCGACCGTGACGCCAACGATGTCCACGAACAGCGCGTCGGCGCCCGGCGGCGTCTCGGGACCGGTTCCTTCCGGAATGACGATCTCGCCCCCCCGCACCGGCGGCGCAGGCTCGAACGAGCGCGGTGTGATTTGCGAGGCGGACTGTGCCTGGGCGCCGCTGACGGTCGCGGCGACGATCGGCAGGATCAGAACAGGGTATCGCCAGACCGGCGATCTGTACAACTTTGCAAAATTCAAAGACACGCCTCGGCCCCCGACGCCCGCCGTTTGCGATTCTCTTCACGGCGGCGAACTTTAAGGCTGAGGGTGGCGCAGCAATCACACGCGGATTTATTCGTAAGCGCTATCTTTTATGCTCAAGGGACGGAACGTCTCTCCGTCCTTCGGGCGTTGGGACAGGCCTCTTGCGTAGGATGCCGGTGACGTGCCGAACACGGTGGTGAAGGCGGAGGTGAAGTTGCTGACGTGGGTGTATCCCACCTGCCAGGCGACCTCCTTGATGGTCATCTCGCCACGTTCGATCAGGGTCCGCGCCTGTTCGAGGCGGAGGTTCCGCAAAACCTCGAAGACGGTTCCGCCGAACAGCTCCCGGAACGCGACGTTCAGGCGCTTGTCGGTCAGGTTGACCGATCGGGACAGTTCGGCCAGGGACGGTGGTATCCGCAAGGACATCGTCAAGCGTTCATAGGCCTCCTGCGCCGCGCGGTGCTCCCGGTTCGACAGCGGTCGCGGTGGTGCTTCCGTATCGCTCATGGCCTGCGCGACCATCGTGATCAGCATCAGAGCGGCGCTCTCCAACTGCAACTGGCGGAGCGCCCCGGTCAGGCCGGGCGCTATGTTGTGCTCCATCGCCGCCCTCATCTTGTTGGAAACGGGGAAGGATATGACGCGCGCTTCATTCCGCGTCGCTTCCATCAGTTGGCGGAAGAATGGTGGTACGTTCTCGTCAAGATATCCTTCAAGCCGGTGAGGCGGGAGAGAGACGCTCAGCGACCGCACTTCGACCCATTTCTCCAGCTCGAAGCCGGTGGGGGATCCGGAATACCGGAAGCCGCAACCTTGCGCGGGGGTAATCAAATGCCGGTCGTTTTCAGCACAGAATAGAGAGGCCGTTCCAGAGAACAGGATCAACAGGTTGTTCAGGCAATCGTCATTGATCGGGTCGAAGGTTATGACCATATCATCAGCCGGAATGAGTCGGCTGATAGATATGTTGCCGCCGTCGGCAAGATCTGTCTTGCTGAACTGCAGAACACCCATGCCATCGTCGAGCATAGCGTCGTCCGCAATGATCAACTCGTTCGTCACGCCGCTTCCCAACGTGGCGTTGACACGCACCAGCGATTCGGAATCCAAAGGATTTTCTTTATATTCATATGAATTTTTCATATCAGCCTCTCCCGGTGACGTGGAGGCATTTAGCCATGCTGGTATCGTTGAGTGAAGTCGATGAATGGGCACGCAGTGATTGGTTGCGAACTGGCGCGCAATTCAGGCAATTAAGCAATAGACGAATTAATCGCCTAGCGTGTGTGATTGGCACAGGGAGTGGGCGCCGGTCCACAGACAGCGAACAGGTGGAGTTCAGGTAAAGTGGCACTGCCGTCGAAAATGCGCTTAGGTGGCTCCACACACCAGCAAGCTCCGTCCCTGCGTCTGGCGCGTAGCGGACCATAAGCACCTCCGGAGCCGGCGCCACAATTTTACTCTACACGGCAAATGGGGCAAAGCGGCTGGACTGAAGACCTGCGGCTGTCGCCGCAGCGTGCCCTGTTACAGCATTGCCGGGATCTCGGGTGGGACGAAGTAGGCCCCCTCTGCCGGAAACGTCCTGGGCAGCGCTGCGCTCCGGCGCCTACGGCCGGCTCTTGGCTCGGACGAAGATCAGCAGGCGGATGTCGCGGTCCGGAACGAAGTCGTCGACCACCGACTCGAAGGTTGCCGGCCCGACCTTTTTCAGGCCGGTCCAGCAGAGCGAGAGGATGTTGTCAGGCTCACCCTTGTCGAGGGTCAGGCGAAACCGGCTGATCGGCCCCCGCCAGTTGCGCGCCGTGGTCAGGATGTATTCGATTTCCGCAGCGGTGAACGCCATGGCGCCTGCAGGGGTGCGGTTCTCCGCCGCCGTCAGGGCACGCCTGGTGCCGGCGTCGAGGCAGTAGCGGTCGGCATCAGCGCTCGTCCCGTCGCCGACGAGGCGGCCGACCACCGTGCGCCCGTCGACCTCCGCCGCCTTGCCGATGAGGGCGTTGCCGACGAACGGCCGGTAGGCGTGCCGAACCTGCACGTTCACGCCCGGAGGGAAGATCTGACGCCAATGGTAGCGGGTCCGCAGCACCCATTGCGGCGTATTCTCGTCCTCACCGGACCGGATCAGGCCGGCGCGCCGCAACCGCTCGAGCGCGGCGGGGGGAATGGCCTTGACCTGCCCGTCGTAGCCGCCCGGCTTCCAAGGCGCCAGGTCGAGCGCGCCCGCCGCCTCGAGATCCCGGGTCACCTCCCGGCCCTGGAAGAAGGCCCGCCGCTCCAGCTGCGGCACCAGAGGCCGGCCGTCCACCCACAGCTGGAAGCCCAGGAAGTCCGGGCTTTCCGTAGGGAAGGCCCAATTCGGCGCCGTCAGTCCCCGCGACAGATCGAGATCCGGCAACGGGAACACCACAAGCGTGTCAACGGGGTGATCGGCGACGTTACGGAACACGTAGGACACGCGGATCTCGTCCAGGCCGATCCGCAGGTCCTCGGACAGCATCCGGATGTCCTGGCTGGCGGACAGCTCGATGCCACCCGTCCCTTGGAAGCCCGTGCTGTCGTTGGCCGCCGCCGGACCGGACAGCAGCAACGCTGCCATCAGCGCCAGGGGTGATAGGAGGCCGCGGTCGAGCATGACGGATTCTCCGGCTATGGGGATGGCCAACCGCTGTCCTTACCGCAGCCGCGTCGGCAACGCACCTTTCATGCCTTGCCCATTCGGGTGCGGTGCTCCCGCAGAGCACGGTACATGGTTGTTCGCTCCACTCCGAACTGTTCAGCAATCTACCGAGCCGTCTGGCCACCAAGCTGCTTCCTGAGCAGGGTTTCGATCATCGCACACCGCCTGTCGGTCAGCTTTCGAGGGCGCCCCAAGGGAACACCGCGCAGTCGCGCCGCCTCCGTACCGGCGACGGTCCGCTCGGAGATCAGGGCTCATACGATCGTCGGCGAGGACGGCGCAATTTCGGACCCGAGGATCGCGGAGCAGTTGCGCTCGTTCCTGCGGGGCTTCACCGCTTTTGCGCAAACGTCGCGGGGCAAATAACCGCGCTCTTGAAAGGCGTGACCAATGGGTACCGGTCGCTCCTTTCCGCAAGTGGCGCGCCAGTTATGTCACTGAGTCCGGCACAGTCGGCGCCTATCCGGCCACGGACACGGACGGCCGAGGCTTCCTGCCGGCCTACAGCCCCGACCTCAATCCCATCGAGATGGGTTCGCCAAGCTCAAGACCACCCTCGTCCGAAAAGCCGAGGAGAGGACCATCGAGGCCACGTGGCGCCGCATCCGAGCCCTCCTCGATCACTTCCAGCCAAACGAGTGCGCCGCATACATCCGGCACGCCGGATACGCTTCCACCTAAATCAGACAGACTCTAGAGGGTGAAGGTTGATGCGCTCAGCGTATAGGCCCCCGCCAGCATGATGTTGAGGTCCGAAACGCCATCGCCGTTCACGTCGGCTCGAATCCAGGTGTTCGTTCCGACTTCGCAGCGCAGCTGTCCGGCGACGCCGGTGAAGGCCGCCGTACCAATGTAGCTGAAGGCGTCGTTGTCGGCCGTCAGGGCGTTGGCGTCGATCGCCGACAGGTCGATGCGGTCAAGTTCGGTGAGGCTGAAATCCCGGATGGCGTCTGCATCCGTTCCGCTGTCCTGGAGCGACGCATACACAAACACGTCCGCCCCGGTGCCGCCGTACAGGCTGTCGGCGCCCAGGCCGCCGCGCAACGTGTCGTTCTGGGTGCCGCCGTACAGGGTGTCCGCACCGGTGCCACCGAGCAGGACATCGTTGCCGGAATCGCCGTAGGCGAGGTCCCCGGCACCGTTGTCGCCGTCGGCGCTGCCGTCGATCAGGTCGTTGCCGAGGCCGCCGTACACCGTGTCGGCGCCCGCCCCGCCGTAGA
>NZ_LGQZ01000199.1 GCF_003116015.1 Azospirillum sp. TSO22-1 | reverse complement strand
TGGGGGGGGCGAGGTCGAGCCCGCCGTAAGGGGTGTCGTGCGGGTCGTGCAGCTCGGTCGCGGTCATGGGACGCTCGTCATTCGGCGGGCACGGGAATGGCGGCGGCGGCGTGGCCCTGCCCGACCTGGAAGGCGTGCAGCAGCGCATAGCGCCCGCCGGCCTGGACCAGATCGGCGTGCGGGCCGTCCTCGACCACGCGGCCGTGCTCCAGCACCAGGACGCGGTCGGCCTCGCGCAACGCCGCCAGACGGTGGGCGATGACGAACACCGTGCGGCCGGCGCAGATGCGCCGCATGTTGCGGTGGATGATCGCCTCGGATTCGTAGTCGAGCGAGCTGGTCGCCTCGTCCAGGATCAGGATGCGCGGGTCACCGACCAGCGCGCGGGCCAGCGCCAGCCGCTGCCGCTGCCCACCCGACAGGCGCATGCCGCGCTCGCCCACCGGCGTGTCATAGGCCTCCGGCAGGCCGACGATGAAGTCGTGCGCACCGGCCAGCCTGGCGACCTCGACGACGCGCTCCATAGGCATGGTCGGGTCGGCCAGCGCGATGTTGTCGCGGACCGAGCGGTTGAACAGCACCACGTCCTGCGGCACCACGCCGATCTGGCGACGCAGCCACGCCGGGTCGATGCCGGCGAGGTCGACGCCGTCCACCGACACCGCGCCGCGCTCCGGCACGTGCAGGCGCTGCAGCAGCTTCGCCACCGTGGATTTGCCCGATCCCGACACGCCGACCAGCCCCACCACCTGCCCCGGCGCCACCTCGAACGATACGCCGTCCAGCACGGCGGGGGCCTTCGGGTGGTAGCGGAAGGTGACGTCGCGGAAGGCGATGCGCCCCTCCACGCGGCCGAGCGGCGTCCGGCCGGGGACGGCGCCCGGCTCCGGCTGGGCGTTCAGCACGTCGCCGACCTTCTGCATGGCGACGCGGGCCTGCTGCACCTGCTGCCAGATCTGCGTCAGGCGCAGCACCGGGGCGCTGACCCGGCCGGCCATCATGTTGACGGCGATCAGCGTGCCGGCGGTGATGGCGTTGTCCATCACCAGGTGCGCGCCGTACCACAGGATGGCCACCGCCATGATCTTGTTCAGGAAGCCGACCACCTGCCCGGTCGCCTCCGACAGCACGGCGGCGCGGAAGGAGGCGCGGGTGTTGGCGACCAGCAGCTCCTGCCAGCGGCGGCGCATGCGCCCCTCCACCGCCATCGCCTTCAGCGTCTCGATGCCGTGCACCGCCTCGACCAGGAAGCTCTGCGCGTCCGCCCCCCGGGCGAAGCGGTCGACCAGCCGGCCCTTCAGCGCCGGCGACACCAGCCCGTGCACCAGGGCGAAGCCCGCCACCGTCAGCAGCACGATGCCGGTCAGCGCCGGACTGAACGACCACATCACTGCGACGAAGACGATGGTGAACAGCACGTCCAGGCCGATGGTCAGGCCCGGCCCGGTGAGGGTGGCGCGGATGCTCTCCAGCTCCTTGACGCGGGCGGCCAGCGCGCCGACCGGACGGCTTTCGAAATAGCTCAGCGGCAGGGCGGTCAGGTGGTCAAACAGGCGGGCGCCCAACTCGACGTCCAGGCGGTTGGTGGTGTGCGTCAGCAGCACGCTGCGCAGCACGCCGGTCAGCGTGTCGAACAGCGCCATGGCGGCCATGCCGATCACCAGCACGTCCAGCGTGCCCACCGACCCCGACGCCAGCACCTTGTCGATCACCACCATGCTGAACAGCGGCGTCGCCAGCCCGAACAGCTGCAGGAACAGCGACGCGAACAGCGACTGCGTCAGCACCCAGCGGTGCCGCGCCAGCGCCGGCAGGAACCAGCGCAGGCCGAAGCGCGCCGGCCCGGCGCCCGACGCTGCCGGCCGCTCCGCCAGGAGCAGGCGCCCGGTCCAACCGGCGTCGAATTCCGCGCGTGGCCGCTCGACCGGCCGGTTGGTCGCCGGATCGAGGACCAGCACCCGCGCCGCGTCGGCCCGCGCCACCAGCACGAAGCCGCCGTCGTGCAACTCAGCCAGCGCCGGAAGGCCGGCGGCGGGCAGCTTGCCCCGACCGACCCGCCGCAGCCGGGCGTGGAAGCCGAGGTCGCGGGCGAGCGTCAGCAGGGTGGAGGCGTCAGCGGATCCGCCCGAGAACCCGCCCAGGCTCCGCGCCATGCGCTGCAGCTCCGCCGGGTCCACAGCCAGCCCGGACAGGCGCAGCAGGGCGGCCAGCGCGGTGACGCCGCCGTCGGTCGCAGGATCGGCGTCAGGCTCGCAACGTCCGGTCGCCACCGCCGGCTCCTTCACGAGCCCGGCGACGCGACGTTCGTGCTGGGGGTGTTCCGACATACGCGGCACGCCTTGCTTAAAATGCCCGATATCAGCAACTTTAGGGTGGCGCGATCCTACTTGTGCTTGCGCTTTTGCGTCAAGTTTGAAACCTGCGGCATCTTCGCCATCCGAGCCTACACTTGCTCCATTTCTTAAAGATGGGATTTTATAATTATGCCGTACAATGTGCGGATGCGGATCACCCGCGGTATATGTCACGTCTGAAACCATGCCCGGCAGCCGGCTTCCACCGGCCGAGGACAATCCCCGGTTTAATGCGCGTGATGCTCTTCGGGTGGAGGCGGAACGGCGAGGAAGGCGACGTCCGGGAGCGGTGGCGCGTCCTCGGGCGGCTCGTCCGCGGCGAACCAGGGCATCGCGGCGATCAGCTGCTGGAGCCCGGCGTCGAGCGACACCGGCTCGGGCGGCGGTACCAGGATCTCCGAGGCGACGGGCGGCGGGGCCGCCGGCGGCGTCTCGGACTGCACGGTCAGGGTGACGTCGCCGACTAGGCCGGTGCTGCCGTCGGCGCGGGTGTACTCGGCATAGCCGTGCACGAGATTGCCGTTGATGGTCTCCGGCGCGCCGCTGCGCTCCAGGCCGATGGCGGCGATGCCGGCCTCGTCCATGGTGCGGAACTCGCCCTCGTCGGTGACGCCGTCCTGGTCGGCGTCCTGCCACACGCCGAAGCGGCCCCATTGCGCGTCGCCGGAATCGAAGACGCCGTTGCGATCGCTGTCGAAGGCATAGGCCAGGCCCTCCAGGTCGGTCATGCCGGGCAGCCCGTAGCTGGCGAGCACCACCTCGCCATAGCCGTCCACCTCGCGGTCGCCGTCGGCGTCGTAGACGAGCAGCGCGTCGTCGGCACCGACCCAGCCGATCACGTCGGGTTGCCCGTCGCCGGTGCCGTCGAACCGGACCGCCGTCGCGCCGGCGCGCAGCAGTTCGATGCCGTCGCCGTCGAGGTCGAGCACCACCGGGTCGCTGCCGCCAGGGAAGTTCTCCTGGTACTGCTGGACGTCAAAGTACACTCTGGCCGAGGCCGTGCCGCCGGCGCCGTCGGTGATGGTGTAGGTGAAGTACGCCGGACCGACGGCGCTTCCGGTGTAGGCGATCAGCCCGTTGCCGACGTACACCGCGCTGGAGTTCCCGTCGCCGCCGACGCTGACCAGGGACAGCGGGTTGCCGTCGGGATCGTAGTCGTTGGCGAGCAGGTCCGAGAGCACCCACCAGCCCGACTGGTTGGCGTAGACCGGGCCGGCCATGTCGTCGCCGGCCACCGGCGCGTCGTTGACCGCCCGGACGTTGATCGTGACCGTCGCGGAGGACTGTCCGCCGCGGCCGTCGCCGACGACGTAGGTGAAGCCCGCCTGCCCGGAGAAGCCGGCCGCCGGGGTGAACACCGCGGTGCCGCCGTCGGTGGTCACGCTGCCGCCGTAGGCGTTGCCCACCCAGTCGAAGCGCAGCGCGTCGCCGTCGAACTCGACGTCGTTCGCCGTGATCGACGCCACGCTGATCGCCACCGGCACGTCCTCGTCGGTGGATGTCGCGTCGCCGAAGGAGATCGGCACGTTGTTGGTGCCGTCGAGGTAGACGATCCGGTCGGCGAAGCGCAGGTACTCCACGCCCGACACGACGTCCCGCCCCTCGTCGCCGTCGACGCCGCTGAGGTCGGTCACGACGGCCGAGCCATAGCCGGTCCGCTCGACGCGGTAGCCCAGCACGTTGCCGGCGTAGTTGGCGCCGTCGTAGCCGTCGCCGCCGTTCAGGGTATCGTCGCCGCCCTCGCCCCAGAGCTGGTCGTTGCCGCCGTCGCCGTTCAGCGCGTCGTTGCCGCCGCGCCCGGCGATGGCGTCGTCGCCGCCCTCGCCGAAGACGACGTCGGCGTTGTTCGAGCCGATGATCTGGTCGCCATGGTGCGAGGCGGTGATCTGTTCGATGTTGACGTACCAGTCGCCGGCGGCCTCGCCGCCGGTGCCGCGGCCGGCGCCCATGTCCACCGACACGCCGCCGCCGGCGTCGTCGTAGTAGACCACGTCGTAGCCGTCGCCGCCGTCCATGTAGTCGGCCCCGCCGCTGCCGCGCAGCAGGTCGTTGCCGCCGCCGCCGAACATCACGTCGTCGCCGTCGCGCCCGTACAGCCAGTCGGCGCCGCCGCCGCCGTCCAGCCGGTTGGAGCCGCCGTCGCCGGCCAGCGTGTCGTCGCTGTCGGTGCCGGCGACCACCTCGATGCCGGTCAGGACGTCGCCCTCGGCATCGCCGCCGTACCCCCGCCCGGCGGCGAGGTCGACGCGCACCGAGCCGCCGCTGTAAGCCACCGTGTCGAGGCCGGAGCCGCCGTCGAGATAGTCGGCGCCGCCGCCGCCGGTCAGGTGGTCGTCGCCGTCGCGCCCGTACAGCGCGTCGTCCCCGCCCCGTCCCTCCAGCCGATCGTTGCCGGAGTTGCCGTCGAGCGTGTTGGCGTTGCCGTCGCCCAGCAGGCTGTCGGCCTGGCCCGATCCCAGCAGATCCTCGATGCCGCTCAGCTGGTCGCCCTGCGCGTCGCCGCCGGAGCCCCAGCCGCCCGCGAGGTCGACATAGACCCCGCCGCCCGACCCGCCGTAGTTGGCGACGTCGCGGCCGGAACCGCCGTCCAGCACGTCGGACCCGGTGCCGCCGGTCAGCTGGTCGTCGCCGTCGCCGCCGCTCAGCCAGTCGTTGCCATCCCGCCCGTCCAGCACGTCGGCCCCGCCGCCGCCGGTCAGCCAGTTGGTGCCGCCGTCGCCCAGCAGCGTGTCGTTGCTGCCGGAGCCGATCACCGCCTCGATGCTGTCCAGGGTGTCGCCCTCGGCGTCGCCGCCGCTGCCGCGCCGCGCCCCCAGGTCGACCGCCACCCCTCCGGAAGAGGTCGCGTAGGTCGCGGTGTCGGTGCCGTCGCCGCCCAGCAGCGCGTCGCGCCCGGCGCCGCCGGCCAGCAGGTCGTCGCCCTGGTCGCCGGCCAGCGTGTCGTCGCCGTCGCGCCCTTCCAGGCGGTCGTTGCCGCCGCCGCCGGACAGCTGGTTGCCGTTGCCGTCGCCGAGGAACGTGTCGTCGGAGCTGGAGCCCGTCAGGTCCTCGATGCCCGACAGCACGTCGCCCTGCGCCTCGCCGCCGGAGCCCCAGCCGCCGGCCAGATCGACGTAGACGCCGGCGCCCGAGGAGTCGTACAGCGCCCGGTCGCGGCCGGAGCCGCCGTCCAGCCGGTCCGCCCCGGCGCCCCCGGTCAGCGTGTCGTCGCCGCTGCCGCCGAACAGCAGGTCGTTGCCGTCGCGGCCCTGCAGCGTGTCGTTGCCGTCGCCGCCCTCCAGCTGGTTGGAGCCGCCGTCGCCGAGCAGCACGTCGGCATGGGCCGAGCCGACGACGTCCTCCACCCCGGCCAGGGTGTCGCCCTGCGCGTCGCTCCAGGCGCCCAGCCCGGCCGCCAGGTCGATGCGCACCGCCCCGGCGGAGCCGGCGTAGCTCGCGCGGTCCAGCCCGTCGCCGCCGTCCAGCCGGTCGGCGCCGGCACCGCCGACGAGCAGGTCGTCGCCGGCACCGCCCGTCAGGGTGTCGTCGCCGCCGCGACCGTCCAGCGCGTCGTTGCCGGCCCCGCCGACCAACCGGTTGGCGTTCGCATCGCCGAGCAGCGAGTCCGCGTGCGCGGAGCCTTCCACGTCCTCGACCGCGGTCAGCACGTCGCCGGCGGCTTCGCCGCCCGCCCCGGTGCCGGCCGCCAGATCCACCAGGATCCCGGCCCATGACGCGGCGTACGACGCCGTGTCGCGGCCCCGTCCGCCATCGAGCCGGTCCGCCCCGGCGCCCCCGATCAGCCGGTCGTCGCCGTCGCCGGCCAGCAGCACGTCGTCACCGCCGCGCCCGTCGAGCAGGTCGTCGCCTGTGCCGCCGTCGAGCTGGTTCGTCCCGCCGTCGCCCAGCAGCGTGTCGGCCCAGGCCGAGCCGATGAGGTCTTCGATCCCCGCCAGCGTGTCGCCTTCGGCGTCGCCGCCCGCGCCGGTGCCGGCCGCCAGATCCACCGTCACGCCGGCCGGCGAGCCGGCGTACTCGGCGCGATCGGTGCCGGCACCACCGTCGAGCCGGTCCGCGCCGGCGCCGCCGACCAGCCGGTCGTCGCCGGCGCCGCCGGACAACGTGTCGTTCCCCGCCCGGCCGTCGATGTCGTCGTTGCCGTCGCCCGCCTCGATGACGTTGACGTCGTCCCGGCCGAGCAGCGTGTCGGCGTGGGCGGAGCCGGTGACGTCCTCCACCCCGGTGACGACGTCGCCTTCCGCCTCGCCGCCCAGCCCGACGCCGGAGCGCAGATCGACGTACACACCCGCCGCCGAGGCGGCGTAGACGGCGCGGTCGCGGCTGCCGGCGCCGCCGTCGAGACGGTCCGCCCCGGTGCCGCCGGTCAGCGTGTCGTTGCCGTCGCCGCCGGCCAGCGTATCGCCGCCGTCGCCGCCGGCCAGCCTGTCGTCGCCGCCGCCGCCGGCCAGCGTGTCGTCGCCGTCGCCGCCAATCAGCGTGTCGTCGCCGTCGCCGCCGAGCAGCGTGTCGTCGCCGCCCCGCCCGTCGAGCACGTCGGCACCGCCGAGGGCGTCCAGCCGGTTGGCGCCGCCGTCGCCGTACAGCGTGTCGGCCTGCTCCGACCCGACCAGATCCTCCACGCCGGTCAGCGTGTCGCCCTCCGCCTCGCCGCCGAGGCCGGTGCCCACCGCCAGGTCCACCGTCACGCCGAGCGTGGAGAGCGCGTAGATCGCCACGTCGATGCCGGTGCCGCCGTCGAGCCGGTCCGCCCCGGCACCGCCGGTCAGCGTGTCGGCGCCCTGCCCGCCGGTCAGGGTGTCTGCCCCGTCCCGGCCGTCGAGCGCGTCGGCGCCCGAGCCGCCGTCGAGCCGGTTGTCGGCGGCGCTGCCCAGCAGCGTGTCGGCGCCGTCCGAGCCGGTAAGATCCTCGATGCCGGTCAGCGTGTCGCCCTCGGCGTCGCCGCCCAGGCCGGTGCCGGCGGCAAGATCCACCTGCACCGCCGTGTCCGACCGGCCGTAGTCGGCATGGTCCCGCGTCCCGTCGCCCCCGTCGAGGATGTCGGTGCCCCGCCCGCCGATCAGCACGTCGTCGCCCGCCCCGGCGATCAGGGTGTCGTCGCCGTCCCGCCCGTCGAGCCGGTCGTCGCCGGCCCCGGACTCCAGGCGGTTGGCACCGCCGTCGCCCAGCAGCGTGTCGGCATGGTCGGATCCGACGAGGTTCTCGATCCCGGCCAGCAGGTCGCCTTCGGCCTCGCCGCCCAGGCCCGTGCCGGCGGCGAGATCGACCGTCACGCCGGCCGCGGAGCGGTCGTAGAGCGCCACGTCGATGCCGCTGCCGCCGTCCAGCACGTCGGCCCCGGTGCCGCCGGTCAACGTGTCGGCGCCGGCCCCGGCGGTGAGGGTATCGTCGCCGTCCCGCCCGTCGAGCACGTCGGCACCGCCGAGGGCGTCCAGCCGGTTGGCGCCGCCGTCGCCGAGCAGGGTGTCGTCGTGCTCCGACCCGATCAGGTCCTCGACGCCGGTCAGCGTGTCGCCCTCCGCCTCGCCGCCGAGGCCGGTGCCGGCCGCAAGGTCGACCGTCACGCCGAGGGTCGATAGCGCGTAGATCGCCACGTCGATGCCGGCACCGCCGTCGAGGGTGTCGGCCCCGGTGCCGCCGATCAGCACGTCGTCGCCATCGCCGCCGGTCAGGGTGTCGTCGCCGTCACGCCCGTCGAGCAGGTCGGCGCCATCGCCACCGTCCAGCCGGTTGACAAGCGCGTCGCCGAGCAGCGTGTCCTCGTGATCCGAGCCGGTGAGGTCCTCGACCCCGACCAGCGTATCGCCCTCGGCGTCGCCGCCCAGGCCGGTGCCGGCGGCGAGATCCACCCGCACGGCCGCGTCCGAGCGGCCGTAATCGGCGTGGTCGCGCGTCCCGTCGCCGCCGTCGAGCCGGTCGGCGCCCCGCCCGCCGATCAGCACGTCGTCGCCGCCGTCGCCGTACAGCCGGTCGTCGCCGTCGCGGCCGTCGAGCCGGTCGTCGCCGGCCAAGCCTTCCAGCCGGTTCGCGCCCGCGTCCCCGAGCAGGACGTCGCCGTGGTCCGAGCCGACCAGATTCTCGACTCCGGACAGGGTATCGCGCTCCGCCTCGCCGCCGGAACCGGTGCCGGCGTCCAGGTCGACTGCGACGCCCTCTCCGGACAGGCGATAGGTCGCCGTGTCGATGCCGCCGCCGCCGGACAGCCAGTCGCTGCCGGTGCCGCCGGTCAGCACGTCGTCGCCGCCGTCGCCGTACAGCCGGTCGTCGCCATCCCCGCCGGTCAGCATGTCGTCGCCGCCGTCGCCGTACAGCCGGTCGTCGCCATCCCCGCCGGTCAGCACGTCGCCGCCGCCGTCGCCGAACAGCCAGTCGTCGCCGCCCCCGCCGGTCAGCACGTCGTTGCCGTCGCCGCCGGTAAGCCGATCGTCGCCCGCCCGGCCGTCCAGCAGGTCGTCGCCGGCGCCGCCGTCCAATTCGTTGCCGAGCGAATCGCCGAACAGCCGGTCGCCCGACGCCGATCCCGTCAGGTCCTCGACGCCGACCAGCGCGTCGCCCTGCGCGTCGCCGCCCGCACCGAAGCCGGCGGCGAGGTCCACCCACACCGCCGAGTCCGACCGGCCGTAGTCGGCGCGGTCGCGCCAGCCCACGCCGCCGTCGAGCACGTCGGCCCCGGTGCCGCCGATCAGCACGTCGTCGCCGGCGCCGCCGAACAGGTCGTCGTCGCCGTCCCGGCCGTCCAGCCGGTCGTCCTCGCCTTCCCCGTCGAGGCGGTTCGCGCCGGAGTCGCCCAGCAGCAGGTCGCCCGCGTCCGAGCCGAACAGGTTCTCGATCCCGGTCAGGCTGTCGCCTTCGGCATCGCCCCGGGCGCCGGTTCCGGCCGCGAGGTCGACGATGACGCCCGCATCGGACTCCCGGTACGTCGCCGTGTCCACCCCGGCACCGCCGTCGAGCCTGTCCGCTCCCTCACCGCCGGCCAGCCAGTCCCTGCCGTCACCCCCCGACAGCGTATCGGCCCCGCCGCGGCCGTACAGCCAATCGTTGCCGCCGAGCCCATCGAGGCGGTTGCCGTCGCCGTCGCCCGACAGGACGTCGGCCAGTTCCGACCCGACGACGTCCTCGATTCCGGACAGCCGGTCGCCCGCTGCGTCGCCCGTCACGCCGGCCCCGGAGGCGAGGTCCACCCCGACCCCCGCCGACGCCCCGGCGTAACTCGCCACATCGCGGCCGGCCCCGCCGTCGAGCACGTCCGCCCCGGTGCCGCCGGTCAGCGTATCGTCGCCCGCCCCGGCGGTGAGGGTGTCGTCGCCGGTCCGCCCGTCGAGCACGTCGTCGCCCGCGCCGCCATCGAGTTGATTGCCGGCGGCGCTGCCCAGCAGCGTATCGGCGTGGTCGGAACCGGTGATATCCTCGACACCGACCAGCGTGTCGCCCGCGGCGTCGCCGCCGATGCCGGTGCCCGCGGTGAGATCGATCCGCACCGCCGCTTCCGACCGGTCGTAGAGCGCGCGGTCGCGGGTCCCGGCGCCGCCGTCCAGCGCATCGGAACCCGCGCCGCCGGTCAGCGTGTCGTCGCCGACACCGCCGGTCAGCGTGTCGTCGCCCGCCCGCCCGTCCAGGACGTCGTTGCCGCGCGCGCCGTCCAGGGCGTTATCCTGCGCGTCGCCTTGCAGCGTGTCGTCGCCATCGGAGCCGGTGAGGTCCTCGATGCCGTCCAGCCGGTCGCCGGCGGCATCGCCGCCCAGCGCCAACGCCAGCGCGAGGTCGACCTGCACCGCCGACGACCCGGCATACAGCGCCCGGTCACGCTGCCCGGCTCCGCCGGACAGCGTGTCGGCGCCGGCTCCGCCGGACAGCGTGTCGTCGCCGGTGCCGCCGTCCAGGCGGTTGGCGCCGGCATCGCCGGTGAGCCGGTCGCCATACGCCGACCCGGTCACGTCCTCGATGCCCGACAGCACGTCGCCCTGCGCGTCGCCGCCCGTGCCGGTGCCCGCCGCGAGGTTCACCGTAACGGCCGCGGCGGACCCGTCGTAGCGCGCATGGTCATGCCCGGCGCCACCGGACAGCCGGTCGGCGCCCGCGCCGCCGCTCAGCGTGTCGTCGCCCGTCCCGCCGGACAGCGTGTCGTCACCGGCGCGGCCGTCCAGCACGT
>NZ_LGQZ01000188.1 GCF_003116015.1 Azospirillum sp. TSO22-1 | reverse complement strand
CCGTCCCGGCGCGGGCCGTTGGCGCTGGATCGCCATGGTCGGCGCGGCCAGCGGCAGCTCGGTGCGCAGGTGGTCCCGCATCTCCACCGATTCGGAGGAGGCTCACAGCCATCGCACGCCCGGCCGGGAAGACGGGTTCTGGGACCGCCGGCGGCCCCGCCACCTGTTCTCCGGCCTCCTGAAGTGCGGAAGCTGCGGCGGCGGGTTCGTCAAGATCAGCAAGGAGCATTTCGGCTGCGCCACGGCGCCCAACAAAGGCACCTGCGACAACCGGCTGGCGATCCGGCGGGACGAACTGGAAGCCGCCGTACTCGACGGATTGCAGCACCATCTGATGGACCCGGCGCTCTGCGACGTGTTCGCCGAGGAATATGTCCGCCACCTGAACCGGCTGCGCATGGAGCACAACGCCGCGCTCGCCAGGCACCGCGCCGAGCTGATAAAGATCACCAAGGAGACCGAACGCCTTATCCAGGCGATCCTCGACGGCGTGCCCGGCGCTCAGGTCAAGGATCGGATGATCCTGCTTGATGCCCGGAAGAGCGAACTGGAGAGGCTGCTGGCCGATGCCGACGAGGAACCCGTCCTGCTCCACCCGGACATGGGGCGGCGCTATCGCCGGGAGGTGGCGGCGCTACGTGACGCCCTGAACGACGACGGGCGGCGCATCGAAGCCGCCGAACTGGTCCGGGCTCTGGTGGACCGCATCGTGCTGACGCCCGTGGGGACGCAGGGACGGTCGCGCCTGTCGATCGATCTGCACGGCGCGCTCGCCGGCATCCTGGCGCTGGCCCAGGACAAGCAAAAGCCCGCCACGGTTTCCCGTGACGGGCTTGAGCAAGTAAAGTTGGTTGCGGGGGCATGCAATAGCCGATGCCGACACCCGCTGAAGATCCCCATTTGAAGTTGATATGGTCCATTTTCTGGTCTAACAATGGGGGCTCGGTGGATCGCCTCTTGGTCCAGAATGGAGCAAGCTATGCGGGTGTCTGTGACAGAAGCTAAGGGCCAATTGACCGAATTGGTGAGGCGAGCTGAGGCTGGAGACGAGGTCATCCTGACGCGGCATGGTCATGCAGCCGTTCGCCTAGTGCCGATCAAAGCAACCTTTGATAGAAGATCGCGCCAATCTCTACTCCACACGGCGCGCGCTTCTGCGGCGAGAAAAGTAACCGCCGGGCCTACTGCGGCTCGAAGTCAGGACTTCCTTTATGATGATGCAGGCATGCCGGAATGATAGCGGTCGATACATCGGCACTGATGGCGATCCTGCTCAACGACCCAGAAGCAGATGCCTGCGTCGCGGTGCTGGAGGCAGAAGAAGACCTCCTTATCTCGGCTGGCACGGTCGCCGAAGCGCTGATCGTTGCTGCCCGCCGGAATGTTGGCGAAGAAATGGCTCAAATCATTGATGGGCTCGGGCTTGAGATTGTCAATGTGACGCCAGCAGCAGCGCGCCGAATTGCACAAGCTTATGCACAATGGGGCAAGGGTGTCCATCCAGCGGCACTGAATCTTGGAGATTGTTTCTCATACGAAGTAGCAAAAGAGCACGGGTGCCGCTTGTTGTTCGTAGGAAAAGATTTCTCCCGGACCGATTTGGAAAGTGCCATTTAGATAATGCGGCGATAATGATCCAACGCGAAAACATTGTCCAAAAAATATGGAATCTCTGCCACATCTTGCGCGGGGACGGAGTCAGCTATCATCAGTACATTTCTGAGCTGACCTACCTTCTCTTCCTCAAGATAGCCGAAAGAAATGAAACGGAGCAACTTATACCGAAAGGCTATCGATGGGCAAATCTTGTTAATTACTCCGCCAGCGACCTCCTCACGCACTATCGAGATATGCTGACATTCCTTGGCGGCCATGCTGAGGATAAGCGCGTTCGTGAAATTTATGCATTCCCGACGACGGTGTTTTCGCACAGCGAGAACCTTCGGGCGGTCATCGACGGCATCAACAAGCTCGATTGGAACTCGGTCTCATCCGACATGATGGGAGATATCTACGAAGGGTTGATCGCGAAAAACTCACAGGATTCCCGGTCTGGCGCTGGTCAGTATTTTACCCCGCGCGCATTAATAGATTCTATCGTTCGGGTAATTAAACCAAAATCAGGCGAAATCATCCAAGATCCCGCAGCCGGAAGCGGTGGCTTTCTTATCGCCGCCAACACCTTTGCTAAAGAAAACAGAAACACTCAAATCTCCGAACAAAATCATCCTATTTTTGATGGCATGGAAATTGAAAAAGGCACGTACCGCATTTGCTTGATGAACGCATTCTTACATAAGCTTGATTTACAACTTTTCATTGGCGATGCATTAACGGCGGATGCCGAAAAACTTCGTTCACCTGATGTCATTCTTGCTAATCCTCCTTTTGGGGCGCGAGCTGGCGGTGCTCGAAGGCAACGGCGGGATATTCCCTTCCCCACAGCCAACAAGCAACTCGCCTTCCTCCAGCACATTTACCTTGGTTTGAAACCGGGCGGACGCGCTGCCGTTGTCCTTCCCGACAACGTGCTTTTTGAAGAAGGCGTTGGTCGAAGGGTTCGCCAGGATATCCTTGATCGTTGCAACCTCCATACGATACTCCGACTCCCGACCGGCATTTTCTATGCCCAAGGAGTGATGACTAACGTCCTATTTTTCACCCGTGGCAAGACGAATCACGGCAACACGAAAGCTATCTGGTTCTATGATATGCGAACCGGAATGCCGACGTTTGGCCGCAAGCAACCTTTGGCGCCAGCCCATTTTGCTGACTTCGAGGCTTGTTTCGGTGACGATCCAAGCGGCAGAGCCAAACGCAAGGACCAGGGCAACAGCGGCAGGTTCCGTAAGTTCACTCGGCAGGAAATAGCCGAGCGCGATGATAATCTCGACATTACTTGGCTCCGTAACGACTATGACTCAGTTGAGGATCAGAACGCAGACCCTGCCGAGCTTGCAGCGCGAATTACCCAGCTCCTGAAAGGCGCTATCGAGCAAATCGAACTCATCAATGATGCGCTCGCTTTGGACGAAGGTGAGGCCTCATGAGCGGGTTGCCAGAACATTGGGTGAAAGCACCTATTGGGGATATCTGCGATCTGATCAACGGCCGCGCTTTCAAACCCTCCGAATGGTCTGAAAATGGCCTACCGATCATCAGGATCCAGAATCTCAATAATCAGAAGGCGAAATATAACTATTTTGCAGGAGCGATCGACGATCGTCATCATGTGGAAAGCGGCGATCTGCTTTTTGCATGGTCAGGAACTCCTGGGACTTCCTTCGGCGCCCACATTTGGGAGGGTGGATCGGCCGTATTGAATCAGCATATCTTCAAGGTACTATTCAACCGAGATTTGGTTGATTCCTCCTTTCTAAAGTTCGCAATCAACGATACCCTTGATGAACTAATAGCTCAGGCACATGGCGGTGTGGGGCTCCGGCACATCACAAAGGGCACGCTTGAGAGAACAGAGATCAGTTTGCCACCGCTGAAGGAACAGCGCCGCATCGCCGAAGCTCTGAATATCCACCTCGCGCGAATCTCGGATGCACGAGCCGATTTGCGGTCGGCGCTTGAGGTCGGCGCACAGTATAAAGATGCGGTCTTGAAGGATGCCTTTCCGGATCACGCTGCCCGACATGGCCAAGCCATCCAGTTTGTTCGTCTCGCGGACTTAGTCGACGAAGGCCCATCAAATGGCTGGTCTCCTAAGGCTGGGCCGGATGCCACTGGAGCATTGTCCCTTAAGCTGACCGCAACCACATCGGGCTATCTGCGATTGGATGAAGCGGCTGTAAAGCGGGTTTATGAACGGCCGGCCGAGGATTCTCGGTATTGGCTGAAGCCGGGAGATCTCCTCGTACAGCGCGCAAATGCATTGGAGCATCTGGGCGCTACTGCAATTTATGATGGCCCAACACTCACCTACATATATCCTGATCTGATGATGCGGTTGCGTATAGCGGATACAAACAAGCGCCGTTATCTTTGGAGATATTTAAACTCAGCTTGTGCTCGCCGCTTTTTTCGAGAGCGGGCGACTGGCACGGCCGGAAACATGCCCAAGATCAACAGCGAAACGCTGAGAAATCTACCTGTGCCCATTCCGGCCGCAGGAGACTTTGGGAAGATCGCGGATCGAATCGAACGCGACTTTTCAGACATCGACTCGGCGCTCCGGGCAGCCGAAGATGCCGCGGATTTTCTCGACCGTTTGGAAAAATTGCTCCTTAAGCAGGCTCTTTGCGGTAAATTGGTCGCCCCCGATCAAGCTGATGGGCAAGCTACTGAACTCCTAGAGCAGATCAGGAATACGCCGCTCCAAAATCTTTCCTCTAGCTTATCGTACTCCAGGTCACAAACTTCACATCGACCACAGGGGAAAAAGCAGGAGACGAACTTGGCAAACAAAATGAGAACAGACGTTGCTCCAGATCATTTGACAACGACGCTCATCGGACTAGGAGGTGCGGCAAGTCCGAGGGAGCTCTGGCGGAAGAGCGAAATGATGATTGACGAGTTCTACAAACAGTTACGAGAAGAAATGAAAAATGGACGTTTAGTTGTTGGCTCTCGACACGACGAATTGGTGGTGCAAGATGCGCCTTGACTGGTTAAAGATTAAGAAGTTCAAGAATTTATCTGACGTCGATATAAATTTCGACGAGCGTGAGCTTTCCACAGTGTTGATTGGCGATAACGGTACCGGTAAATCTAATGTCATTGAGGCTTTAGTAACAATTTTTCGTGATTTAGATCTTAATGAGACCACCTCCTTTGCCTACTTTATAGCTTATAATTGCCATGGATATCGCATTGAGATTGACAATGCTTTCACAGAATCCACACTTTCCTTAAAGGTCAATGGAGTGCAGGAGTCTCGAACTACATTTTACGATAGAAGGGCAAAGTACCTGCCTGCAAATGTTTTTGGATATTACTCGGGGTCAAGCCGACGCCTTGAGCAGCTTTTTGATAGACATCAGCTAAGATATTACAAGAAGGTGATTTCCCCTTCGTCTGCACCTAAAGATGTAAAAAATGTAGACCTTCGCCGGTTATTTTACTGTCGGCCTGCATATGGACAGCTTGCACTGCTCAGTTATTTTGCTTTCGGGTCGGATTCCGCAAAAACATTTCTTAAGAAACATATGGGCATTGTCGGCTTCGACAGCGCTCTAATCGTTTTGCGGAGACCTCGATGGGCAGAACGTCAGTCCAAAAAATCAACCTCAATGAATGCGCAGAATTTCTGGAACTCTTCCGGACTTGTACGCGGGCTTCTGGAAAAACTCAGGTCTCACGCACTTGCGCCTATCGCGGATAACGCTCGCGAACAAGACGACTACAGGGCCAAGCCTGCGAATGAGGAGCAAATCTATATTTTTATCAAAGACGTGAATGTTCTCAACGAGATAGCGCGATCCTTCGATGACGAGCGAACCTTTTTTGCGCTTTTGGAAACCCTCGATATCTCTGATCTTATTCGTGAAGTACGAATCTGGGTTGAGAAAGAAAACGTCGATGGCGAAATACCCTTTCATGAGATCAGTGATGGCGAAAAGCAACTCCTCAGCGTATTGGGGCTGATGAGGTTCACTAGCCAGGACGAAAGCCTTTTCCTGCTTGATGAGCCTGACACCCATTTGAATCCAAACTGGAAGTGGGATTATCTACACCTCGTCAAGGATGTTGCTCAGCGCGGCGAAAGCCACATCATTCTCACCAGCCATGACCCGTTGACAATTGGGAGTTTGATGGCATCCCAGGTTCAGGTCATGTCCCGGTCGAAGGATGGCACAGTGACCATCCGACCGCCAGACGTCGATCCGCGGGGGCTCGGATTTACGAGCATCCTCACTCAAATATTTGGTCTTCCTACAACGCTTGACCCTGATACCCAGAAACTACTGGACGAGCGGAATCAGATAGTACGCCTCGAACAGCGAACGCCTGAGCATGATATCCGCCTAATCGAACTTAATGAAAAGCTCAAGCGACTTGGTTTCGTCATCGAGGACCGCGAACCGGAATATGAACTCTTTTTAAGAGCCATGACCGAAATAAAGCAAGAAAGTCGCTCTGCCCTCACCCCGGAAATGATTGCACAGCGAAATCAGGTCGCAAAGCAGATGCTCGCAAAGATCATGGCGCGCAAGGAGAATCGTCGGTGATCTATATTTTTCAGGACGAGACGAAAATTCCTAAAGCTTGGCTCACAAAGGTCACTGCCTTTCAGGCAGCGTTAGAGGCGCTAACGACGACCGAAGAGCGCAAGGCCTATATTGAGGGCAAGCAGACGGCCTGGGGAGAAATCAAGGATGCTCTTCTGAAGATGTCCCACGGAAAATGCTGGTATTCGGAGGCACCCGATGCGGTTTCAGATTGGCATGTTGATCACTTCCGTCCAAAATCTAGAGCACTAGACGAAGACCGAACGATATATCCGGGTTATGCGTGGCTCGCCTTCGACTGGAAGAACTATCGGATTGCAGGTAGCTATCCGAATTCGCCCCACAAGGACGATGACGGCAATACCCGGGGCAAGTGGGATTTCTTTCCTCTATTGGCTAAATCCTTCAGAGCCTCTTGGGACGATAGGAACATCAGTAAGGAAGTCGTTCTCCTCTTGGACCCTGCCAAGAAAACCGACCCAAAGCTAATGACATTCGATGAGGAGGGTTTTCCAATACCTTCCGATCCAAACAATCCGATTATCAGAAAGCGAGTCGAGACAACGGTTCACTATCTCTATTTAGATAGCCCAAGATTAGTGGCAGCGAGAAAAAGGAAGTGGCGCGAGATCAATGACTGGATTGAAACCTACCGTGAGGTCTGCCCCTCTACCATAGAGGAATGTACAGCTGATGATTATGCTCGCTTCGAGAAGCTGATCGAACGAATCCAAAAGCTCTCGGGGCCGGATGCAGCCTACGCCGCAACGGCTCGGGCTTGCCTACGTGCTAATGCGTTGGAACAATTCATCCAAGCCGTCGAAGAAGCAGCAGCGTAATTTATCTCAACTTGGCTAATTAATGGGGAAACCATAGCTTATTCGGACAATGTTAACGCCCTTGCACACGAAGAAGCGTAGCGTTCAGATCAATCTCCGGCCCCAGTTCCGCCGAGTTCCGCGGCGTGGGGTGCTGCCTGTCGATCCAATCAATGATGGTAGCCACCAGTTTTCCCGTCTGCGCTCACATGCCTGCTTTAATCCAAAAGGCATAAGAACCGGTCTGCGGTCACCCGTTCGCACTCGGAGTTAATGTTGGCGAACTCTAGGGACCGGAACTAAGTAGACCACGTAATATCATCTACAGCAAGATAAAAGAGCGAATACGGGCGCCCGTTTTCTGTTATATATCAACATTTTAGTCCGTATACAAAAATGACCTCTGTGTTCAGGTGTATACGGCGCGGTACAGCCCTAAAAGCTGACCTTGCTCGCTTGAGGGTTAGAGAGCCAGACCGGAGTCGAGCCCTCAAGGGTGCGCCGCGAATGCGGCGCATCGCTCCGCGACGGCCTTCGGCCGCCCTTGACCGCTCGCCTCCGGCCTGGCGGTGGCTATCCAAGCGAGCAAGGCGGAATATGGCTGGTCATCAGCCACATCCCTACACACAGAGGTATTTGGGTGGCGTACCGAATCATCTCCGCTGTTGGGGGTCATCACAGCTTCAACCGGACGCCCGGACCATTGCCGTTCTGAGGGATGAACTCGATGCCGGCCGTCTCCAGAGCTGCACGGATCGCCGCAAGCGTGCGATGGTGCGGCGTCCGCCGTCCCGTCTCGAAATCGGCGAGAGTGGCAACCGCGACCTCGGCCGCTTTCGCCAATTCCTCCCGCTTCATTCGGAGCATGGCACGCGCTCCGAGACATTGTTCAGCTGTAATATCCAATGTCAGCTTCCATCATTGACTTTGAGCAAATATCAGCTATGATAGCTGACATCAGATACGATCACAATGGTGCGCCATGCCTCAGGCTGACGGCAAACCCTCTCGCTTTGCCCAAAATACGCCAACCTTGACGCGACGTACGCTCCTGGCCGGCATCGCCACCCTTCCGGGGGTGATGCCTCCCCCCATACCTCCTGCGACCGATCCCGTCGCCGCGCTCTGGGAGGAATGGCAACGGGCCATGGCGGAAGCCGACGCCCTGTGCGGCCAATGGAGCGGTGCGGAGCAGGCCCTTGCGAAAAGCATTGGCTGGAACGCCGTGGAGGCTGCGGTGATAGTGAACGCCCCTGAAACGCAGGACATGAACGCCATCGCCGAACGCCAGGATGCCCTCGACCGGTTCCTTGACGACCTCGGCCGCCGTATCCTCGCCCTGCCCTCCCAGAGCGTCGCCGGCACCATCGCCAAGCTGTCGCTGGCCTTGGCTGTCGCTGATCCCACGCAACGGGACGAGTTGGAATGGCGGCTGGTGCAGGATGCGTTGGACGAGCTTCGCCAATCAACACCACGCTGAACTCTGGAATCGTAATCGTTCCTTCACGACATCAAACGAACTCCGAAATTCCACTACTCTCCAATATCCGCCACAACGATAAGACCACCTATCTTCTTCTATTTTGCTCTAGACTACGATATGAAATACAGTTATTATTTCTAGTGTGTCGTTGAACATGTGAAGTTGAGCGCTCATTTCCGAATTTCGTACAGAGGATCGTCACGGAGTTCGGCCATGATCGAGGACGACAGCCCCACCCCGGACACGCTGGCGGCGGCCAACGACAACGCCGCTGCCGGGGCGCGGATCGACCGGGCAGCGCTGATCCTGGCCCGCCTGCTGGGCCGGCAGATGGCTCGCGACGCCTTTGAGCGGCTGAAGGCCGCGAACGACAACCGCCCGCCGGACAGCGGCGGAACCTGACCAGGGACGGACGAGCGATGACCAGGGTTGCCCTCTACGCCCGCTATTCCTCCGACACCCAGAGCGCCGCCTCCATCGAGGACCAGCTCCGCATCTGCCGGGAACACGTCGGACGCGAGGGCTGGACCGTCGCCGCCTGCTACCACGACGCCGCCCTCTCCGGCGCCAGCATGGTCTTGCGGCCGGGCATCCAGACCCTGCTGGCCGACGCCCGGTGCGGCCGCTTCGACGTGGTGCTGGCCGAGGCGCTGGACCGCGTGTCCCGCGACCAAGCTGACGTGGCGACGCTGTTCAAGCATCTGCGCTTCGCCGGCCTGCGCCTCTTCACCCTGGCCGAAGGCGAGATCAGCGAACTGCACGTCGGCCTCAAGGGCACGATGAACGCGCTGTTCCTCAAGGACCTCGCCGCCAAGACGCACCGTGGCTTGCGCGGCCGGGTGGAGACGGGCAAGGCCGGCGGCGGGCTGTGCTACGGCTATGATGTGGTCAAGCGCCTGGGCAGCGACGGCGAACCCGTGCGCGGCGAGCGTACCGTCAACGAGGCCCAGGCCGCCGTGGTCCGCCGCGTCTTCCGCGACTTCGCCGCCGGCGTGTCCCCACGCACCATCGCCCGCCGCCTGAACGACGAGGGCGTTCCCGGCCCCGACGGTACGCTGTGGACCGACTCCACCCTGCGCGGCCATGCCAAGCGCGGCACCGGCTTCCTCAACAACGAACTCTACATCGGCCGGCTGGTGTGGAACCGGCAGCGCTACGTCAAGGACCCGACGACCGGCAAGCGGGTGTCGCGGATCAACCCGCCGAACGCCTGGATCGTCACCGAGGTTCCCGAGTTGCGCATCATCGACGACACGCTGTGGCGCGCCGCCAAGGCCCGCCAGGAGGCTCTCGCGATCACGCATGCCGGCCCCATCGCCGCTGTGCGCGCCGCCTTCGCCGCGCGGGCCGCCAATCCGCTCAACGCCGCCCACCGGCCCCGCTCGCTGCTGTCCGGCCTGCTGGTCTGCGGATGCTGCGGCGGCCCCTACGTCCTGCGCGGCCAGGGGCGCTACGGCTGTTCCCAGCACCTCATGAACGGCTCGTGCACCAACAGCCGCACCATCCCGCGCACCGCCCTGGAAGAGCGTGTGCTGGCCGGTCTGAAGCACAAGCTGATGGCGCCGGACGTCGCCGCCGAGGCGATCCGCGCCTACGTCGAGGAAACCAACCGGCTCAACCACGCGCGCCGGGCCTCCGGTGAGGCCGAGCGGCGGGAACTGGCCCAGGTCGCCCGCGCCATCCAGGACATCATGGCGCTGATCGAGAGCGGCGCCGGCAGCCGCACCCTGGTGGCACGGCTCCGGGAGTTGGAGGCACGGGAGGACGAACTGAACGCCCGCCTTGCCCAGGTCCCGGTGGACCTGCCCGACGTTCACCCGAACATCGCGGAGCTTTACGCCCGCAAGGTGGCGCGTCTGGCCGAGGCGCTGAATCGCCCGGAGGAACGCGACGAGGCTGCCGACGCCATCCGCGGCCTGATCGAGCGGATCACGCTGACGCCCGGCCCGAAGCGCGGCCGGTTGGACGTGGAACTGTGCGGCGAGCTCGGCACGCTCCTGGAGTGGACGGCTCAAAAGCAGAACACTCCCGGAGCGGGGCTCGCGGGAGTGTCTGTATCGGTGGTTGCGGGGGCAGGATTTGAACCTGCGACCTTCAGGTTATGAGCCTGACGAGCTA
>NZ_LGQZ01000101.1 GCF_003116015.1 Azospirillum sp. TSO22-1 | reverse complement strand
CGCCACCCCCTGCCCCACCTCCACCCCCTGCCCCGGCCTCCGTCGCGGCCGCTTCCCCGCCTCCGGCGCCCGCGGCGGTGCCGCAGCCCCCGGCGGCCGAGCCCGCGGCCAAGGCGGAGCCTGCCGCGGGCGGCGTGCAGGCGCAGATCGGCACCTACGTCAGCGACGCCCGCGCCGCTGCGGAGTGGGAGCGCCTGAAGAAGCGGCTCAGCCCGGTGCTCGATTCCTACGACCCGCTCTACGTGCCGCAGACGCGCAGCACCGACGGCCGCACGCTGTGGCTGGTGCGCGTCGGCAGCTTCGCCAGCCGCGACGAGGCCACACGCTTCTGCGACGAGGTGAAGGCCAAGGGCCATCCGGACTGCAAGCCCATCCTGCGGCCCTGACATGCCCGCCCGCGTCCCGTCCCCCGGCCCCGCGCTCCGCGCTGCCCGGTCCATGCTCGCCGTCGCGCTGGCGCTGTCGCCGGGGCTGGCGGCGGCGGAATCCCTCGACTCCGTGATCGAGGCCGCGCAGGAGCTGAAGCGCGCCGCCCCCGCCCCGTCCGCGCCACCGCTCGCCGAGGTGATCGACACGGCGCAGGCGCTCAAGCGCCAGGACGCGGCGACGCGCCCGCGCGCCGGCACGCTGGAGGCCGTCCTCGACCGCGGGCGGGAGCTCAAGCGCAAATACACCGGCGAGGCGCCGCCGCCACCGCCCGCCCCGTCGCTGGGCCGGATCGTCGAGCGGGCCCAGGACCTGAAACGGCAGGCCGCCGAGGCGGCCGAGGCGCGCGACCGCGAGACGGCGGCGCTGATCAAGGAGGTCGAGCGCGGGCCCACTCAGGAGGAGATCAACGCGCGCAAGGAGGCGTTCGTCCGCGACCGCCTCGACCCGATGCTGGGCGAGCGGCGGACGTTCCTGGTCAACCTCGACCAGCACATCCGCAAGCACGGCATCCTCGCCTTCGTCGCCGGCCTGAGCGAGGCCGACCGGAAGGCCTCGGCCGAGCTGGCCCGCATCACCGAGGACCAGCGCGCCCTGATGGCGGCGCACCCCGACCTGTTCACGGCCGACGACCTGCGCTCCAGCCAGGTGCTCACCGACCTGCTGAAGCTGCTGGCGCAGTAGACGGCCCGTCCGCCGCCGCCCGCGGGTCGGTGCCGCCCTTGCGGCGCTCCTCGGCGATCAGCTTCAGCATGGTGGCGACGGAGATCGAGCTGAGCGTCGCGCGGGCGATGTCCTCGATCTCCTCCAGCACGCCGCCGAGCGCCTGCCCCTCCGGCGTGGCGTCGCCGGGCTCGCGGCCGGCGCCAGGGGCGGAGTCGATGTCCTCGAACAGCAAGATGAGGTCGAGCAGCGTCAGGCGCTTGGCGTTGCCGCTGAAGCGGTAGCCGCCGCCGGCCCCGCGCACCGCCTCGACCAGCCCGGCGCGGCCCAGCGAGCGCAGCACCTTCGACAGGTGGTTGACCGAGATGCCGTAGCGCTCGGCGATCTCCGCGGCGGAGAACTGCTTCTCCGGGTCCGACGCCAGGTCGAGGATGGCGTACAGCGCGAAGCGCGTGGCCTTCTGCAGTCGCATCGATCAGAGGCTCTTTTCCAGTTCGATGAAGGGGCCGCCCCGCATGCCCTGGCTGCGGAAGAACGACATCAGCAGCGTCGCGTCCTTCGACAGCATGGTCCGCACCGTCTGCACGCCGGCCAGCCGGAAGCACGCGCAGATCGACTCGAACAGCTGCGTGCCGACCCCGAACTGCCGCGCCCCCGGCTTGACGTTGACCGCGAAGATCCAGCCCGAGGGCGGCGAGCCGAACTCCCACGCCCGCACCTCGCCGACGATGAAGCCGACCGGCCGCCCGTCGTGCTCGGCGATCAGGAAGAAGCGGTCCGGGGTGCGGCGGCGACCGTAGCGCTCGAACAGGTCGCTCCAGTAGTCCGGCTTCTCCAGGCCCGTGGTCTCGGCATCGAGCGCGATCACCGCCGGCACGTCCGACGGCTCGGCCGGGCGCACCTGCAACGCCGCCTCCGGGCCGTCCACGATAGAGGAATTCTGGTGCGACATTGCTGGTATCCCTGTGGCGCGCGTTCGAAGGTAATCCCGAACGCTTGGCGCGGCAATGGTGGGGCGTCAGCGGGCGGGCGCCAGAACCACGACGCTCCAGCGGACGTCGGCGCGTCCCAGCATGTCCTCCCGCTCGCCGACGTGGAGCGGCTGCAGGCCGAAGCGGCGGCCCAGGTCGACGGTCTCGCCGGCCGGGACGTCGAACATCCGGCGCCCCGCGGGCACCGGGCCGTGGCGGAGCGACAGCGAGACGCGTCCCCCGGGCCGCAGAAGGCCGGCGACGCGCTCCATGGCGGTCGCCCGCTCCGCGGCGTCCAGGTGCATCCAGACGGCGGTGAGCAGGATCAGGTCGAAGCGCCCGGCGCGCGCCATGACCACCGACAGGTCCGGCAGCCCGTCGTCGATCCAGGTGATTCGCGGCGACGGGTGGAGGCGGCGCCCGTGCGCCCGCAGTTCCGGCGTCGGCTCGACCGCCACGACGGTGTATCCGCGGGCCGCCAGCGCGCCCGCGTCGCGCCCGGTGCCCGCGCCGATGTCGAGCACGGCGCCGGGGGGCGCCGGCATCAGGTGCAGGACGTCGCGGTGCACCTCCTCGAAGGTGATGCCCTCGTACTGGCCGACCAGGGCGTCGGCGCTCTCCCCGTAGCCGGCGGTTCCCGGCAGGCCGGCGCCGCTCACCGCACCGCCTCGGCCACCAGCCGCACCCCCAGGGCCGCCATCACCGCGCCGGCCGCGCGGTCGATCCACGCCTTGGAGCGCAGGTAGGCCGCCCGCGGCCGGCCAGCGGAGAAGGCCACGGCCACCAGCGCGTACCAGCCCGCCTCGATGGCGAAGATCGCCGGCGGCAGCACCGCCGACACCCACAGCGGCGGGTCGGCGGGCAGCAGCGCCGCGAAGATGCTGGCGTAAACCACCGCGGTCTTCGGGTTGCTCAGCTGAGTCGCCAACGCGAAGCCGAAGCTGCGCCCCGCGCCATGCCCCCCGCCCCCGGCGGTGTCGGGCACCGCGATGGGCTGCCGCGCCCCCTGCCAGATGAACACGCCGAGGTACACGAGGTACAGCCCGCCGGCCACCTTCAGCGCCACGAACAGCGCCGGCACCGCCGCCAGCACCGCGTGCAGGCCGAGCAGCGCCAGCGCGCAGAACACCACCCCGCCGACGCCCATGCCCAGCGCCGCCGCCAGCCCGTCACGCCGCGACACGGCAATGGAGGTGCGCGCCACCAGCACGAAGCTCGGCCCCGGGCTGACCGCCCCGACCGCAAGCGCGCCAAGGATGCTGAGAAGGGCGATGGTAGGGGTCATGGTGGCTCTCGTCAGGTCTTGGGTTGGGAGATTCCGGCGTCGCCCACGACAGTCACGCCGTCCATGGCGGTCGTGCCGCCGATCATCACCGGTGCGGGCGCCTCGCCCTCCGTCCAGAAACGGCCGCTCCAGATCGGAAAGTTCGGGTCGCCGCCCTCGAACTCCACCCAGATGCTGGTGCCGGCCGGTGGAACGGCCAAAGGGCCGGCGGCGGGCGCGCAGGGCAGCGCCCAATCGAGCAGCGCGCCAGGGAGAGCCGGCACCTCGGACAGAACGCGGCCGAGCTTCAGGGGATCGTCGTTGTCCAGAACGAGCGCGCGGTACTTGCCGTAATAGCGCCCGGGGCCCTCGGACGGGGGATGCTTCGCTCGTCTCATCGCTCGTCTCCCGGTGGCGGAAGAAGGAGCCTAGCGCAAAAAAGAAGGCCCCGGAACGGGGCCGTCTTCTTGTCGATCAGATGACGTGGAACAGGTACAGCAGGATGATGACGGGGATCGGAATCCCCAGCAGCCACAGCAGCGCTCCGCGCATATCGGTCCTCTTTCGCAGTGGGGTGAATCACCCGTTCCCCCGACAACACGTGGCTTCGTCCGAGGTTGCATGTTGACGTATAGGTCAACCTGATGTGCTATGGTGCAAACGACAACGCCAGGAGAGGGAACGACCATGACCGACACCATCGCCGTCACCGACCGGGACGGCACGCGACTGATCCGCATGGACCGGCCGCAGAAGAAGAACGCACTGACGCTCGACATGTACCGGGCGATGATCGCGGCGATCCGCAGCGGCGAGCAGGACGACTCGGTGCTCAACTACATCCTGTGCGGCGCCCCCGGCGCCTTCAGCGCCGGCAACGACCTGAACGACTTCCTCGCCCACGGCACCGCCGGCGGCTCCACCGTCGGTTCGCCGGTCCTGGAATTCCTCGACACCATCCTGCGCGCCACCAAGCCGCTGATCGCCGCGGTGGACGGCGTGGCGGTCGGCATCGGCACCACGATGCTGATGCACTGCGACTTCGTCTACGCCACGCCCGGCTCGCGCTTCCAGCTGCCGTTCGTCAACCTCGGCCTGGTGCCGGAGGCGGCCTCGTCGCTGATCCTGCCGCGCCGGGTCGGCCACCAGAAGGCGGCGGAGATCCTGCTGCTCGGTGAGCCGTTCGACGCCGCCGCGGCGCTGGGCTATGGCATGGTCAACGCCGTGGTCGAGCCGGACGCGCTGATGGACCACGCGCTGGGCGTGGCGCGCAAGCTGGCCGCCAAGCCGCAAGGCGCGCTCCGCCGCAGCAAGGCGCTGCTGAAGGCCGACGTCGAGGTGGTGGCCGCGCGCATCGCCCAGGAGGCCGAGGTGTTCAACGAATGCCTGCGCTCGGCCGAGCTGCGCGAGGCGGTGGCGGCGTTCATGGAGCAGCGCCCGCCCGACTTCTCGCGCTGCCGATAGGGGTGATCCGGAGCGGCGGGGCCCGCCCGGATCGGTTACGCCATCGGGGCGTCTGGTGGAGCGTTCACACCCCGCTATCGTGGATGGGACGTTGGTCCGAAAGGAATCCCTGATGCCGGCCACCCTCCCCGTCCGCGAGTCGCCCGCCGCCCCGACCACCCGCATCGAAGCCACCGCCGCCGAGGTGGCGCAGAAGCTGTCCACCTTCCTGGCCGGCGTGCCGGCGGAAACGCGCGAAATGGCCATCGACGCCTACCGCCGCATCACGCTGGAGCTGCTGACCACCCGCGGCCTGCCGCCCGAGCAGGCCAATCCGCTGATCGAAAACATCGTCCGGGACATCCGCTTCCGCGTCGCCGCGGTGGAGCGCGCCGGCGGCGCGGTGGCAGGCCGGGCGTAACGGCCGGCATCATGTGCGCCGCGTGCAGCCCTGTCATGGGCTGAGGACCATTGGCGGGGCGGACGGTGCGCGGTTAGGGTCGTGGTATGACCGATACCATCGACAGCCCCGCCGTCCCGGTTCCCGTCCGCTCCATCGCGCTGCTCAGCCTCGCCGCGTTCGCCTCGGCGGCCACGGCGCGCGTCGCCGACCCGCTGCTGCCGCAGGTCGCCGAGGAGTTCGGCACCAGCATCGCCGCCGCCTCGGTGGTCGCCACCGGCTTCACCCTGGCCTATGGGCTGTGCCAGGTGATCTACGGCCCCATCGGCGACCGCTGGGGCAAGTACACGCTGATCGCCGCGGTGACGCTGCTGTCGGCGCTCGGCACCGGGCTGGCGGCGCTGGCCGGGGATCTGGCGACGCTCGGCGGGCTGCGGCTGGTCAGCGGCGCCACGGCGGCGGCGATCATCCCGCTGTCCATGGCGCACATCGGCGACATCGTCCCCTACGAGGTGCGGCAGCCGGTGCTGGCGCGCTTCATGTCCGGGCAGATCATGGGCGTCATCGCCGGGCAGGCGGCCGGCGGGGCGCTCGGCGAGTGGATCGGCTGGCGCGGCGTGTTCCTGGCGCTGGCCGCCGTGTACGTCGGCATCGGCGCGCTGCTGGTGCGGGAGCTGCGCTCGCCGCGGGTGGTGCAGCACCGCAACCCGGTCAGCGTGGCCGGGCTGGTCTCCAACTTCATCGCGCTGGCGCGCAGCCCGCGGGTGCGGCTGGTGGTCGGCGTGGTGTTCGTCGAGGGCATGCTGTTCTTCGGCGGCTTCACCTTCGTCGGCGCCTACGTGCGGCAGGCCTACGGGCTGGGCTACACCGCCATCGGCGCGCTGCTCGCCGCCTTCGGCATCGGCGCCCTGGTCTACACCACCACGGCGGCGCGGGTGGTCAAGGCGCTGGGCCAGCGCAACATGGTGCTGGCCGGCGGCGTGCTGCTGGCGCTGGCCTTCGCCGCCTTCGCGCTGAGCCCGCCCTGGTGGCTGCTGCCGCTACCCATCGCGGTGTGCGGGTTGGGCTTCTACCTGTTCCACAACACGCTGCAGACCCAGGCGACGCAGATGGCGCCCTACGCGCGCGGCGTGGCGGTGTCGGTGTTCGCGTCCTGCTTCTTCCTCGGGCAGGCGGCCGGCGTGGCGCTCGGCGGGCCGCTGGCGGAGGCGGTGGGCTACCCGCCGCTGTTCCTGCTGGCCGGCGCGACGCTGCCGCTGCTGGCGGCGCTGTTCCGGGCGAGGATCTGATTGGCTTGACGCCGGCCCGCGCCGCCCCACCCTCCAGGGCATGACCCGCGGCACCCTGTTCCTGATCCTCGTCCTGGCGGCGGCCTGCGCCGGCGCCCTCGGCTGGGCGGCGTACCAGCTCTACCTCGCCTCCGACAGCATGAGCGTGCATGGCTGGCTGGCGCTCGGCCTGGGGTCGCTGGGGGTGGCGCTGCTGACCTGCGGGCTGATGCGGCTGGTCTTCCTCTCCAGCCGCGGCGGCTGGGACCAGTGATGCGCTACACCGGCTCCACCGCGCGCAGGCGGTCGAGCAGGCGGCGCAGCTCGGCGCCGCCATAGGGCTTGGCGAGGATCGCGGAGCCCGGCGCCGAGGCGTCGAAGCCCTCCACCATGTCGCCGTACCCGGTCGCCAGCACCACGCGCAACGCCGGCCACCGGCGGCGGGCCGCGCGAGCCAACTCGGCACCGCTCATGCCGGGCAGGCGCATGTCGGTGAACAGCACGTCCACCTCGCCCAGGGCGTCCAGCCGTTGCAGCGCGGTCTCGGCGTCGGCGGCCTCGCCGACCACCTTGGCGCCGACGTCGGCCAGCAGCTCCAGCGTCGACAGGCGGATCAGCTCGTCGTCCTCGACGATGAAGACGCGCGGCGGCGCGGCGCCGGACGGCGGCGGCGGGGCCGGCTGCTCGGCGCGGGTGCCGAGCGCCGCCCGCACGGCGCGCGCCAGCTCGACGCCGCGGTAGGGCTTGCGCAGCAGCGGATAGCCATGCACCACGCCGTGCTCCGAGGTCAGCGCCTGCGCGGTGTAGCCGGAGGTCAGCAGCACGCGCAGCCCCGGCCGCAGCGCCTGCGTCCGCCGCGCCAGATCGGCGCCGTTGACGCCGCGCGGCATCACCACGTCGGTGAACAGCAGAGCGATGCCGTCCGCCGCCTCCAACACCTCCAGCGCCTCGACACCGTCCTGGGCGGTCAGCACGCGGTAGCCGAGCGCCTGCAGCGTGTCCACCGCCACGGTGCGGACGTCGGGGTCGTCCTCGGCCACCAGCACCGTCTCGCCGGCGCCGGCCAGCGCGTCGCCGCTCTCCTCGGGCGGCGGAGCCACGGCCGGCTCCTCGGCACCGGCGGCGGCGGGCAGCCAGATCTGCACGGTGGTGCCCGTGCCCGGCGCGCTCTCCAGCCGGACCTGCCCGCCCGACTGGCGGACGAAGCCGTAGACCTGGCTCAGCCCCAGGCCGGAACCCTTGCCGACGTCCTTGGTGGTGAAGAACGGGTCGAAGACGCGCGGCAGCACGTCGGGCGAAATGCCGCTGCCGGTGTCGCGCACCGCCACCACCAGCCAGTCGCCGTCGGCGAGGCCGGAGGGCGCGTCGGGAGCGGGCAGAGCCAGCCCGCGCGTCGATACGGTGATGCGTCCGCCGGGCGGCGTGGCGTCGCGGGCGTTGACCACGAGGTTGAGCACCGCCGCCTCGAACTGGCTGGTGTCGACGCGGCAGGGGCGCAAATCGTCGCCGAGGTCGAGGGTGACCTCCACCGCCTCGCCCACCGCGCGGCGGATCAGCGGCTCCAGCTCGCGCACCAGCCGGTTGACGCCGGCGACCTCCGGCCGCAGCGGCTGGCGGCGCGCGAAGGCGAGGAGCTGCTGCGTCAGCCGCTCGCCGCGGCCGGCGGCGGCCAGCGCCCCGCCGACCAGCCGGCGCACCCGCTCCGGGTCGTCGGCGGCGCGCTCGACCATGTCCAGGTTGCCGACGATGACGGTCAGCAGGTTGTTGAAGTCGTGCGCCACGCCGCCGGTCAGCTGGCCGATCGCCTCCAGGCGCTGGGCGCGGGCCAGCTGCGCCTCGGCGCGCTCGCGCTCGGCGCTCTCGGCCAGCAGCAGGCGGTTGGAGTCGGCCAGCTCGCGCGTGCGCTCGGCGACCAGCCGCTCCAGCTCGTCGCGCGAGCGGGCCAGCGCCTGCCGCGCCTCCTGGATCTCGGTGATCTCGGCCAGGCTGCCGATCCAGCGCGTCGGCCGGCCCAGGGAATCGCGGATCGGCAGGCCGCGCACCTTGAACCAGCGGTATTCGCCGTCGTGCCGGCGCAGCCGGTATTCCAGATCATAGTCGCCCTGCCCGGCCACCGTCGCCGCCCAGGCGGCGCGCACGCGCCCGCGGTCGTCGGGGTGGACCGCCTCCAGCCAGCCGTCGCCGAGGTGGCGTCCGGCCGGCACGCCGGTGAACTCGATCCATTGCCGGTTGAGGTAGTCGACGCGGCCGGCGCCGTCCGCCGTCCAGACCAGCTTGGGCATCGCCTCGACCAGGGTGCGGAATCGCTCCTCGCTCTGGTGCAGGGCGGCCACGACGCCGCGCAGGCGGTGCGCCACCCACACCACCGGCAGGCTGGTGAAGGCGAACAACCCGAGGCTGGTTGCCTCGGACGGCGTCAGGGCGTTGAACGTCAGGCGCACCGGGAAGAAGACGTACCACGCGAGAACGCTGCTCAGCGCCCACGCCGACAGGCCGGCCCGCCCGCCGCCGGCCAGGGTGGCGATGAGGATCGCCGGGTAGAAGGTGGCGAACGGCACGACGTTCGCGACGAACGGATCGAGTGCCAGCCGCGCGGCCAGCGCCAGCACGACGCACAGGACCGCGGCACCGTGCGCGCGCAGCAGGTTCGGCCGGCCCACCACGAAACAGTCGAGGCTGCGCTCCAGCAGCGTCGTCACGGTCACCGTTCCTCCATTCCCCGTTTCGAGCCCTTATAATCGGCATTCCCGGCGCGGCGCAAAGGTGCGGCCGTTCTATGCCACCCCTCCAATCCGCCGAGCCGGCCCCTCCCGAACGCGAAAAGGCCGCCCCGAGGGGCGGCCCTTCCTGCACGGACGGCAACGGGTGCGATGCCCTTCTTGGGGCACCGCACCCTCGGCGTTCAACGACGCGGAGACTGGTGGATCAGACGACCTCGACCCGCTCCGCCTCGGGGCCCTTGGCGCCCTGGCGGATGGTGACGCGCACCTGCTCGCCGTCGGCCAAGCCGTCGAGGCCCGAGCGCTCCAGCGCGCGGATGTGGACGAAGATGTCCTTGCCGCCGGAGACCGGGGCGACGAAGCCGAAGCCCTTGGTCGCGTTGAACCACTTCACGGTGCCGTCGACGACCTCGCCGTCGCCGCCCTGGTCGGCGTAGCGGTCGTAGCCGCCGCGGTCATATCCCCCGCCGTAGTCGCCGCGCGGAGCGCGCGGGGCACGCTGCGGCGCGCTGGCGGTGGAGGTGTCCACGGAGTGGACGGTGGCCACCTGCAGGCCCTTCGGGCCGCGCGACAGGTCGCACACGATGGTCGCCCCGTCCGGCAGCGCGTCATGGCCGGAGAACTGAACGACGGTGGAGTGGAGGAAGGCGTCCGGCGAGCCGTCATCGGGGGTGACGAAACCGAAACCCTTGGTCGGGTTGTACCACTTGACGGTGGCGCGGATGTCGCGATGCGTGATCTCGGGAGCGCGGAAGGCGTTGCGCTGCGGGCGGTCGAACATGAACAAGTCTCGTGCAAGAAGTGACGCGCCGCGACCCCATACGGATTGCGGCTCAGAGAAGATGACCCGAGTTTGGCGACATTTCAATCGCCATTGTCCTCGCCACGGGAAAAACAACATTGTACCCCTCCCGTTGGCGAGTCCGTATGCACACGGCACGTCCTTCGGCGGAGGCATACCGACCTTCGGCCGAGGGAAATCGCGGGAGACTCGGAAGGAAAAGACTATGGCGAGCAAGGGCACACCCGCGGTCAACGCGGCCAAGGCGGCGGGCATGGAGTTCCGGCTGCTGGAGTACGACTACGATCCCAACGCCGACGCCATCGGCCTGCACGCCGCACAGGCGCTGGGGCTGGACCCGGCGGTGGTCTACAAGACGCTGGTGGCACAGCTCGACACCAAGGCGCTGGTGTGCACGGTGATCCCCGCCGGCGCGCGGCTCGACATGAAGGCGCTGGCGCACGCCGCCGGGGCCAAGAAGGCCGACATGGCCGACCCGGCGGCGGCGGAGCGCTCGTCCGGCTACACGGTCGGCGGCATCAGCCCGCTGGGCCAGCGCAAGCCGCTGCGCACTTTCATCGATTCGAGCGCCGAGTCGCTGCCGGAGATGGTGGTGAACGGCGGCCGGCGCGGCCTGCAGATCGCCTGCAAGCCCGCCGACCTCGCCCGCGCGCTCAAAGCTGTGCTATGCCCCATCACGGTGAAATGACTCTTCGGAAGGCCGGCATGGACATCGCCATCGTCATCCCCTCGCGCTACGGCTCGAAGCGGCTTCCCGGCAAGCCGATGCTGCCGATCCGGGGCAAGAGCCTGCTTCATCGGGTGTGGGCCATCGGCAAGGCGGTGCAGGGCGTCAGCGAGGTCTACGTCGCCACCGACGACGAACGCATCGCCGAGCACGCCCGCGGCTTCGGCGCCGTGCCGATCATGACCTCCCCCGACTGCGCGAATGGCACCGAGCGCGCACACGCGGCGATCCGGACGCTGGCGAAGCGGCCGGACGCGGTCATCAACCTGCAGGGCGACGCGGTGCTGACGCCGCCCTGGGTGGTGCAGGCGCTGGTCGATGCCTTCCACGCCGACCCGACGGTCAGCATCGTCACCGCGGCCGTGCACTGCTCGTGGGAGCAACTGGCAGCCCTGGAGGAGCACAAGCGCGCCAACCCGGCCAGCGGCACCCTGGTGACCATGGACCGCACCGGGCGGGCGCTGTACTTCTCGAAAACCGTCATCCCGTACCTGCGCACCCGCGACACGTCGCAGAAGCCGCCGGTCTACCGGCACATCGGCATCTACGGCTATTCGGTGGAGGCACTCGACCGCCTCGCCACGCTGGAGCCGACGCCGCTGGAGCAGGCCGAGCAACTGGAGCAGTTGCGCGCGCTGGAGAACGGCATCCCGATCCAGGTGGTGACGGTGGATTACCGCGGCCGCACGCACGGCTCGGTGGACGCGCCGGGCGACGTGCCGGTGGTGGAGGCGATCATCGAGCGCGAAGGAGAACTGGTGTGAACCTCGTTTTCGCCCGTCACGGCAACACCTTCGGCCCCGGCGACAAGGTCGTCTGGGTCGGGCGCGAGACCGACCTGCCCCTGGTCGAACGCGGCGAGGAACAGGCGCGCGAGGCCGCCGAGGCGTTGCGGACGGCCGGGCTGGTGCCGGCGTCGGTGACCTCGGGCACGCTGAAGCGGACTCGTGGGTTCGCCGGGATTGTGCGCGACGCGCTGTGCCCGCAGGTGACGGCTGTACAGGATCCCCGCCTGGACGAGATCGACTACGGCGCCTGGGCCGGGCTGAGTTCCGAGGAGATCGCCGCGCTGCCCGGCGGCACCGCGATGGCCGAGGCGTGGCAGAAGGAAGATGTCTGGCCGGAGGGTGCCGGGTGGCGCTCGACGCGAGGCGAGATCCTGGACGCGCTGCGCTCGTTCCTCGACGAGGTGCTGGCGAACGCCAAGGACGGCGAGACGCGGCTGATCGTGTCGAGCAACGGAACGCTGCGCTTCGTGCCGCGGCTGCTGGGGATCCCCGAGCCGGGCGTGTCGTACCAGATGAAGACCGGGCACCTGGGGCTGGTGCGGCGCGAGGAAGGCCGGCTGCGGCTGGTGTGCTGGAACGCGAAGCCGGAGAAATTTGGCATCGGTTAGCTTGCGAGCAGAAGAATGGAAGAGGTGGGATGGGCCGCCCCTTCCACCTCCCCGCGCCTCACAGCAAGAACGGCGCGATGATTCTCAAAACATCCGTGATCGCGTCGAGCACCCATTGAATCTGAGAAGCCGTGCTCTTAATTTTTGCGAGAGATTTTTCCAATTTCGTTAAAGATACGCTCAACTTCTTGGCCGGATCCTGGTCAATTTTATACTCCTTATGGAGTTCCGAGATCGCGATGGCCAGAAGGCGCTGCAACTCCGTGTTGCCTGCGTTGTATGCGTTGAGACACAGCTGCACTTGGGCTTCACTCAACACCGGGTTCGACATGGCGCGGTGAAGTTCATCCTGGAGCCGCTGAAGTGCCTGTTTTGCCTGTTCATAAGTATCCATCTCTCACCCCCGGGACCTTCTATGACTTGCCCATTGCACGGTTGACGGCTTCTGCCGCGCGGTGCACGAACGCGGCAAAGGACTGGATCTGCTGGGAGGTGGTCGGGTCCTTCGGAGCTTTCAGTGCCGCGTGCGCGGCCACCATCTTCTTAAGTGCCGCTTGAACCTCGACCAGCGCCGCATCCGTCTGCCGCGCGCGGCTCAAATTGCTGTCATATACCTTTCCGGTGTAGTCAATCAGATCCGCACTTCCAAACTTCTGGTCTTTGCGAAGCCGGTTGATCAACACCGCGGAGTTCTGATCGATCTTGGCGACTTTCAGGGCCAAAATGGCTCGCAGGCCGTGCGCCAGTACGGGCTTTCCGCCCGGGTCTGTGATATCCACCGGCGAACCGATGGTCGCATCCAGGTAATTGGCATAATTGACGATGACGGGGTGATTCTCCTCGATCACCTTCGGCAACTCGGCATTCAATTTCTCCTGGACCAGGAAATCGCCGAGCGCACCGATCGCCCTCACCCCATTGTCAATGGTTTGGTTGTCGATCAGCAGCGCCCGAGCATTCGTCACGGTGGCCGTTTCAGCCGACAGTGCCTTGAGGCTGGCGCCAACCTTGCCGACCGACTGGGAGACGAGCGTCTGGGTTTCCGGGCTGGTCAAGCTCACAAGCTTGTCCGCATAGGCGCTGATCCCGTCAAGCACCATGTACTGCCGCGTGAGGAGTTGATCTGTCAGCACCGGCGTATCGGGCGACAGGGTGGTCACCGGCGGACAGTCGCTCGCACGGCACATGGCGGCGGTCGTTATGACCGCGCGGCTTTCGACCGTTTCAACGTTCTGCGCCGCTTGATAGCCGCCCCGCATGCTGGATGCTGCACCGCCCAAAGCGCTTGCGAACAACGCTACATTGCTTTGCGACGGTCCGATCGCACAACCAGCAGCAAGCAACGCAGCAGCTGTCGCCACCCCTCGAAGGAACAACGCATAAAATCCAACTGCCTTCGTGGCACCATGGCTGGGGTTTGTGATCGCAACGGTCACTGCATGACCTCCCGGTTGCTTAAAAAAGCACAGACACCCCGCAACGCCAGATTATAACGAGCGTTACGCAATACTGATCCCGTATTGCGAGAATAGGTATTCAGACTTAGGGCTTATGCATAGGACGCACGCGTCAGGAAAGCTGCCCCACCGCCCATTTCGCAGCATCCCGCACCGCCTCGTCGGGATCGTCCAGCAACCCCCGCGCCGTCTCCGCCTGCGCCGGATCGCCGGAGTTGCCCAGCGCGATCAGCACGTTGCGCACGAACCGGTCCCGTCCGATCCGCTTCACCGGGGAGGCGCTGAACAGCGCACGGAATCCCGCGTCGTCCAGCTTTGCCAGCTCCGCCAGCCGCGGCGCCGTCAGCTCCGCGCGCGGCTGGAACGCCGCCTCCTTCGACGCAACCGCGAAGCGGTTCCACGGGCACACCGCCAGGCAGTCGTCGCAGCCATAGATACGGTTGCCGATGGCCTCCCGGAACTCCTCGGGAATCGGCCCCTTGTGCTCAATGGTCAGGTACGAGATGCAGCGCCGGGCGTCGAGCCGGTACGGCGCCGGGAAGGCGTCGGTCGGGCAGACGTCCTGGCAGCGCCGGCAGGTGCCGCAGCGGTCCTGATGCGGCTCGTCGGGGGGAAGCTCCAGCGTCGTGTAGATCTCGCCGAGGAACAGCCAGGAGCCGTGCGTGCGCGACACCAGCACCGTGTGCTTGCCCTGCCAACCCACCGACGTCCGCGCCGCCAGCGGCTTCTCCAGCACCGGGGCGGTGTCGACGAACACCTTCACCTCACCACCGAAGCGGCTGACCATCCACTGCGCCAGCTGCTTCAGCCGGCCCTTGATCAGGTCGTGGTAGTCGCGGTTCAGCGCATACGCCGAGATGACGCCGCGGTCCTTGTGCTCCAGCTTCTCCAGCGGGTCGAAGCCCGGCGCGTAGGAGGTGCCGAGCACCACCACGCTGCGCGCCTCCGGCCACAGGCCGCGCGGGTCCTCACGGCGCTCGCGCTTCTCCTCCATCCAGGCCATGGAGCCGTGGTGGCCGGCCTCCAGGTAGCCGGCGAGGCCGGCGCGCGCGCCGTCGTCCAGCGCGGCGGCCGTGAAGCCAACCGGATCGAACCCGAGGGACCGGGCCCGCGCCCGGATCCCGGCCCGGATGTCCTCAGCCGCGGCCACGGTACGAGGCGACGCCCTGGTCGGGGATCCACACGCCCTTGGGCGGCTCGCCGGACTGGTAGAACACGTCGATCGGGATGCCGCCGCGCGGGTACCAGTAGCCGCCGATGCGGATCCACTGCGGGCTCAGCTCCGCCTCCAGCCGCTTGGCGATGGAGACGGTGCACGCCTCGTGGAAGGCGCCGTGGTTGCGGAAGGAGGTAAGGAACAGCTTCAGCGACTTGCTCTCGACCAGCCAGTCGCCCGGCACGTAGTCGATGACCAGATGCGCGAAGTCCGGCTGGCCGGTGATCGGGCACAGCGAGGTGAACTCGGGCGCCGCAAAGCGCACGAGGTACTGCGTGCCGGGGTGCGGGTTCGGCACGCGCTCCAGCACCGCCTGTTCGGGCGACTGCGGCTGTTCGGTCCTGCCGCCCAGCTGGGTCAGGCCCTGGTAGATCGTCGGATCGCTCATGTCAGCTCCTTCAGGGGGTCGGGCGTCGCCTCGACGTCCCCCAGCGCCATCTCGGCTTCCCAGGCGGTGGCCACCTCCTCGAAGCGGCCCTCCTCGATGGCGGCGCGCAGGCTCGCCATCAGGTCCTGGTAGAAGCGCAGGTTGTGCCACGTCAACAGCATGGGGCCCAGCATCTCACCCGCCTTGAACAGGTGGTGCAGGTAGCCGCGCGAATAGCCGGTGCAGGTCGGGCAGGTGCACTCGGCGTCCAGCGGGCGGTCGTCGTGGGCGTGGCGGGCGTTGCGGATGTTGATCTGGCCGCGCCGCACGAACGCCTGCCCGGTACGGCCGGAGCGCGTCGGCATCACGCAGTCGAACATGTCGATGCCGCGGCGGACCGAGCCGATCAGGTCGCTCGGCCGGCCGACGCCCATCAGGTAGCGCGGCCGGTCCTTCGGCAGCATCGGCGTGGTGAAGTCGAGGACGCGGAACATCTCCTCCTGCCCCTCGCCGACCGCGAGGCCGCCCACGGCGTAGCCGTTGAAGCCGATGCCGGTCAGCGCCGCCACCGATTCGGCGCGCAGGTCCTCGTACACGCCGCCCTGCACGATGCCGAACAGGCCGTAGCCGCAGCGCTCGACGAAGGCTTCCCTGCAACGCGCCGCCCACTTCATGGACAGGCGCATGGAGGATTCCGCCTGCGCGTGCGTCGCGGGGAACGGCGTGCACTCGTCGAAGGCCATGGTGATGTTGGAATCCAGCAGGTGCTGGATCTGCATCGAGCGCTCCGGCGTCAGCCGGTGCTTGGAGCCGTCGATGTGCGAGCGGAAGGTGACGCCGTCCTCGTCCAGCGTGCGCAGGTCGGACAGCGACATCACCTGGAAGCCGCCGCTGTCGGTGAGGATCGGCCCCGGCCAGTTCATGAATTTGTGGAGCCCGCCCAGCTGTGCGACGCGCTCGGCGGTCGGGCGCAGCATCAGGTGGTAGGTGTTGCCCAGCAGGATCTCGGCCCCGGTGGCCTTCACCTGCTCCGGGTGCATGCCCTTGACGGTGCCGGCGGTGCCGACGGGCATGAAGGCGGGGGTGTTGACCAGCCCGTGCGCGGTGTGCAGGCAGCCGCGGCGCGCGCCGCCGTCGGTCTTCAGGAGTTCGAACGCCAACCCGGTCACGGGGCCCTCATCAGCAGGGAGGTGTCGCCATAGGAATAGAACCGGTAGCCGGACGCGATGGCGTGCGCGTAGGCGGCCTTCATGCGCTCCATGCCGGCGAAGGCGCAGACCAGCATGAACAGCGTCGAGCGCGGCAGGTGGAAGTTGGTGAGCAGCACGTCCACCGCGCGGAACCGGTAGCCGGGGGTGATGAAGATGTCGGTTTCCGCCGCGAAGGGCGCCAGACGGCCGTCCTCGCTTGCTGCGGACTCCAGCAGGCGCAGCGCCGTGGTGCCGACCGCGACGATGCGCCCCCCGGCGGCCCGCGTGGCGTTCACCGCCTCGGCCGTGTCCGGGGAGATCTCGCCGTACTCGGCGTGCATCCGGTGCTCGGCGATGTCCTCGACCTTGACGGGGAGGAAGGTGCCGGCGCCGACGTGCAGCGTGACGGGCACGCGCCGGATGCCCCTGGCCTCCAGCGCGGCCAGCAGCTCCGGCGTGAAGTGCAGGCCGGCGGTGGGCGCGGCCACCGCGCCCTCCCGGGCGGCGAAGACGGTCTGGTAGTCGGCGCGGTCCTGCTCGTCCGGCGCGTCGCGGCGGATGTAGGGGGGCAGCGGCATGAAGCCGTGCTCGTGCAGCCGGGCGAACAGCCCGGCGCCGCCGACGTTGAAGCGCAGCCGCACCTCGCCGCCCTCGCGCTTCGCCTCGACGACCGCCGAGAATCCCGGGGCGAACGCCACGGTGTCGCCGACCTTCAGGCGCTTGCCGGGGCGGGCGAAGGCGGCCCAGGCGTCGTCGCCCTCGCGCTTGTGCAGCGTCGCCTCGACCTTCACGGCGCCGCGGGCGCCGGTCAAGCGCGCCGGAATGACGCGGGTGTCGTTGTAGACCAGAAGGTCGCCGGGCCGCAGCAGGTCCGGCAGTTCCCGGACGACACGGTCGGACAGGGACTCGCCGACCAGCAGCAGGCGCGCGGAGTCGCGCGGGCGCGCGGGGTGCGTCGCGATGCGGTCGGGCGGCAGCTCGAAGTCGAAATCGGCGGTCTTCATGAAGGCCGCGGGTATACCCGACTCCGGCGGCCGAAGGGAAGCGTCTGGCGGACATGGCCGGCCCGCGCGAACGTGGGCCGGCCCGTCCGCACGCTTACGCTCCGGCCGGCTGCGCCGCCGCGGCCTGCAGGTCGGCCGCGTCCGCCTCGATCGTGGCGATGCCGCAGCCGATCTTGCCGCTCCAGCCCAGGACCGTGGTCAGGAACGTGTACAGCGTGTCCTTGGAGACGCCGCTGACCAGCGGCACCTGCACCGCCTTGGCCTGAGCGGCGAAGTCCTCGACGTCCAGCATGTCCGCGGCGTTGTATTCGGCCATGTGCTGGTAGGCCATCTGCAGCAGCTCGCCCAGCAGGTTCAGCGGCGGCACGTTGACCGGCAGCGAGAGGTCCGCCGAAACCGGCATCCACCCCTCGAACAGCTGGCCGGGCAGCCACTGGTTGCGCAGCGGCGTGTAGGTGATGCCGGAGCCCTGGGACGCGCCCGTCGCCTTGCCGACCAGGCAGGTCACCGACGACAGCTCGTCCACCTTGTGGCCGTCGGTGTAGAGGTCGGCGACGTTGGCGAGCGACGGCAACGCCGTGTTCGGCGTCGCCGCCTGCGTGCTCCAGGCGTGCGGCACCACGTCGAACTGGTTCCACAGCAGCGTGTTCCATTGCTGGCGGCTGGTGGCGCCCGCCGGGGTCTGCTGGAAGGTGGTGTTGAACAGGTTGGCGAAGTTGGCGTTGCCCGGCGAGGCGCCGGCCGTCGGGTAGACGTTGGCCGCGGCGAACTGGCCCAGCCGGCCGGAGGCCTTGAGATACAGCGCCAGCGTCGGCGACAGCGCGCCGGCCAGGCTGTGCCCGGTGAAGACGATGGTGGCGCCCTTGTCGATGGTGGCGCCGGTCAGGTAGTCGGCGAGGCTCGCGCTGGTTTTACCGGAGTCCTGGCCCTCATACACCGTGCCGACCATCTGCAGCAGCTTGTAGACGCCGGTGGCCGTGCCCATCGAGATGTAAGCGCCGGTCTGGTCGTCGATCTGCCCGGAGGGCGCCGGCGACGGCGCCGTGGTCAGCGGCGCGTAGGAGGAGAAGTCCACCACCTGCGCGACGTCGAAATCCTCCGTCCCCCAGTCGAAGCCGGACATCGGGTTGGTCGCGGCGATGGCCACCACGTAGGTCGCGCCCAGGTTCGGCACGTCCGGGCAGTAGGCGACGTACATCGCGTTGTCGGCGACATCCGACCCGGCGTTCTGCCAGACCACCGGTCCCCAGGTGACGGTCCAGTCGCCGATCAGCGCGGACGCCCCGCTCTCCACGTTCTTTTCGGAGCCGGAGACCGTCAGGAAATAGGACAGCTCCTGCTGCAGCTGCGCCTGCAGGGCGCTCTGCGCCCCGTGGTCGAGCCACACCCGGTTCGCCAGCAGCGACAGACAAAAGGTCCGCTGAAATTCGTCATAGGCCGTCATCGTTCTCTCCCCCAATGGCAACACCCCACGTGCGGGATCGACGATACTTGGGCAATCCGGCGCCTCCAGCAGTAATGAGAGTCATTTTGAAGCAATTTCCGAACACCGTGACGCACTGCATGCTTGAGTATGCAGAACTGCGGCGGCATCCGCATACGCGAGTATTTTACCGGAGCGCGCCTACTCCGCCGCCCGCCCCTCCGCCCGATCGAACTGCAGCGCCGCCAGCCGGGCGTACAGGCCGCCCTGGCCGACCAGCTCGGCGTGGCGGCCGGAGGCGACGATCCGGCCCTGCTCCATCACCGCGATGCGGTCGGCGTTCAGCACGGTGGCGAGGCGGTGCGCGATGATCAGCGTGGTGCGCTGCTTCATCAGCTTTTCCAGCGCGTCCTGCACCATGCGCTCGCTCTCGGCGTCGAGCGCGCTGGTCGCCTCGTCGAGCAGCAGCACCGGCGGGTTGCGCAGGATCGCCCGCGCGATGGCGAGGCGCTGGCGCTGCCCGCCGGACAGCCGCACGCCCTTCTCGCCGAGGTAGGTGGACAGGCCGTCCGGCAGCGCCTCCAGGAAGTCCAGCGCGTGCGCCGCCTCGGCCGCGGCGCGCACCTCCTCGTCCGTCGCGTCGGGGCGGCCGTAGCGGATGTTCTCCCAGGCGTCGGCGGAGAAGATCACCGGGTCCTGCGAGACGAGGCCGATGCGCCGGCGCACCTCGGCCGGGTCGGCGTCGCGGACGTCCACGCCGTCCAGGCGCACCGCGCCGGCCTGCGGGTCGTAGAAGCGCAGCAGCAGCTGGAACACCGTGCTCTTGCCCGCCCCCGACGGGCCGACCAGCGCCACCGTCTCGCCCGGCGCCACGTCCAGCGTGAAGCCCTCCAGCGCCGCGTCGTCGGGGCGCGAGGGGTAGTGGAAGCGCACCTCCTCGAACGCCAGTGCACCGCGGGGCGGCACCGGCAGCGGCTTCGGCTGCGCCGGCGGCTGCACGTCGGAGCGGGTGGCCAGCAGGTCGAACAGCCGCTCGGTGGCGCCGGACGCGCGCTGCAGGTCGCCGACCACCTCGGACAGCGCGCCAACCGAGCCGGCGACCACCACCGCGTAGATGACGAAGGCCGACAGCTCGCCCGGCGTCAGCCGGCCGGCCAGCACGTCGTGGCCGCCGACCCACAGGATCAGCCCGACCGCGCCGAACACCAGCACGATCACCGCCACCGTCATCACCGCCCGCACCCGCACGCGGTCGATGGCGACGCGGAAGGCGTCCTCGACCCGTCCGGCGAAGCGGGCGCGCTCGTGCGGCTCGTGGGTGTAGGCCTGCACCGTGCGGATGCCCGTCAGCGTCTCGTCCACGTGGGCGCCGACGTCGGCGACGCGGTCCTGGCTGTCGCGCGACAGCCGGCGCACCCGGCGCCCGAACAGGATGATCGGCGCCACCACCACCGGCACGCCCAGCAGCACCAGCCCGGTCAGCTTGGCCGAGGTGAGCATCAGCATCCCCAGCCCGCCGATCAGCAGCAGCAGGTTGCGCAGCGCGATCGACACCGAGGAGCCGACCACCGTCTGCAGCAGCGTGGTGTCGGTGGTGATCCGCGACAGGATCTCGCCGGTGCGCGTCGTCTCGAAGAAGCCGGGGCTGAGGCTCAGCACATGGTCGTAGACGGCGCGGCGCAGGTCGGCGACCACCCGCTCGCCGATCCACGACACCAGATAGAACCGCCCGAAGGTGCTGGCCGCCATCAGCACGATGACGCCCAGCAGCACCAGCAGCGCGCGATCGAGCAGCGCCGCGTCGCCGGCCGCGAAGCCGCGGTCGACCAGCACCCGCATGCCCTGCCCGATGCCCAGCACGGTGCCGGCCGCCACCACCAGCGCCACGAAGGCGCCCAGCATCCGCAGGCGGTACGGCCACAGGAAGGGGACCAGCCGACGCAGCGGCTTGAGGTCGCGGCGCCTCTCGGCGGTTTCGTCGGTCGGCTGTTCGCGCACCGGAAATCCTTGGCTTATGACTGGATCTGAGCGGCCATATGGCACGCCGGGGGGCCATGCTCAAGATTAGGCGCGTCATGCGCACGGAACAGGTTGCATCCCGCCGATGTCGCCGCTATAAACGCGGCTCGCTTTTAGGGACCTCGGCCATGAAGAAAGACATCCATCCGGATTATCACGAGATCACCGTCGTCATGACCGACGGCTCCTCGTTCACGACCCGGAGCACCATGGGGAAGGCCGGCGACACCATTCGCCTGGACATCGACCCCAAGTCGCACCCGGCCTGGACCGGCGTGCAGAAGCTGCTGGACACGGGCGGCCAGATCGCCAAGTTCAACAAGCGCTTTGCCAACTTCGGCCTCAAGAACTAAGCCGAAGCCGGTCGCGTTTGCGAAAAGGGCGCCTGGGTTGCCAGGCGCCCTTTTCGCGTTTGCCGCGTTCAGTGCCAGATGGGATTCGGATCCTGACCGCTGAAGCCGGCGACGAGATCGCCGGTCATGGACTGCACGCTCGGCGCGACGGCCAGCAAGGTCGACGACAGCATGGACCTCCCGTCGTCGAAGACGGCTCCGGCGGCACCCGCGCCCAGCCGGTCGCCCGCATCCGAGGCCGGGCCGGCGCCGAAGAAGGCCGTGGCGTCGGTATCGTACAGGCTCTCCCCGGCGGCAGCGGCCGACGCGCTCGTCGTGCTGCTGGCGGGCACGTAGTAGCCGATCCCCTCGTAACGGAAGGTGCCGGACAGGTTTGCGATCACCGAATACCGTTCGCTGGACGAGGCGGTGAAGAAATGCGATCCGCGCTGATAGTTGAAGAATCGGTACACCGCCGTGGCGCCGGCGGCCGGCGCGCTCTGCGAGTTGCCCTCGAAGGCGTAGTAGGACGTGCCCTCGTAGGAATAGATGTGGGACAGCGTGTTCATGATGCTGTTCCGCTCGGTCTCGCTGGCGGTGTAGAAGTGGTTCCCCAGTCCCTTGTGGAAGAAGCGGTAGACCGGCGAGGTGCCGGGGGCCGGGCTGCTAGCCGCGTTGAACGCCTCGCCCTCGTAATGGAACTGCGGCAGGTTCTGCATCACGCTGTCCCGCTCGCTCGCCGACGCGGTGTAGAAGTGGAATCCGGTATCGACGTTGAAGAAGCGGTAGACGGGAGCGTCGGATCCGCTTGAGTTGGCGAACACCTGCGCCCGTATGGCGACGCTGAGAGGATCGTCGCTGCTGAAGCTGTAGTCCCGCCAAGCGACGGCAAAGCCGCCGCCGGTCAGCGCCGCGATGGTGGGAGTGGTCTGATTGTATCTGGTGGTGGTGTTGACGAGGAACTCGCTGCCCACAGCGGTGCCGCCGGCGGTAAACAGCCGACCATGCACCCCCCCACTGTCGGCATCGCCGCTGTCCACGTTGTACTCCTCCCAAGTGACGACGAAATTGCCGTCGCTCAGCACCGTGATGTTGGGGTTCGAAGTGCTCCTGCTGTCGATAACGGAGAACCCGCTGCCCACGCGGGTGCCGTCGTTGGCGAACAACTGTCCGTGAAGTCCGTAGGGGCTCCAGCTCCATATGGCGACGAAGCCGCCGCTGCTCAGCGCCGCAACGTGAGGCGCCCCCGGGCCGGTTGTGGCGGTGGAGGATGCGATTCCGAACTCGCTGCCCACACGGGAGCCATCAGCGGCATACATTTGCCCGACCGAGGAACCTTTCCCCTCGTCGTAACGCTGTTGCCACGTGACGACGAAGCCGCCGTTGTTCAGCGCCGCGACGCTCGGTAAATCGTGATTGAACGTCGGGAAGTGGGCCGGGTCAGGCTGATAGTTGGACTGATTGATGAGGAACTCGCTGCCTGAACGGGTGCCGTCGGGGTTGAACAGCTGCCCGCGCAAGGCCCAGCCGATGTTGTAATCGTTGCTCCGACTGCTGTCTCTCCAGACGGCGACGAAGCTGCCGTTGCTCAGCCCCGCCAGAACCCTGTTCTCCTGGCTGTTGGTGGTGGTGGCGTTGAAGAAGAGTTCGCCTCCGGAGCGGCTGCCATCCGCCGCGAACACCTGCCCGCGCACCCCCGCAGCAGAAGTATCGCCGCCGGTCTCACTGTAGTCGGTCCAGGAAATAACGAATCCGCCGTTGCTCAGCGCCGTGATTGCAGGCTCATACTGATACAGGAAGGTGTTGGTGTTGACCAGGATCTCGCCGCCAACCCGGGCACCGCTGGCGGAGTGGACCTGCGCGCGCACCGCCCACATGCTCGTGTCGCCGCCGGTATGGCTGAAGTCCGTCCACGTTACGACGAAGCCACCGTTGCTCAGCGCCGTGATTTTCGGGTCTTCCTGGTTGAGATAGATCGTGGTGGGAACCAAGAACTCGCTTCCGCTCTTTCCGTAGGCCATGACCCGGGCTTCCTTCGATCGCCGGCGTTGGTGAAGCCTCGCCTCGGCTCCGGTCACAGCATACGCGCGCGGATTGCACGTGAGAAGGTGGAACCGCAATGTTTGCAGGTAAGTCTCCGGAATATGGATGCCAAAAAGCTGTATCGCCGACTGCAGGGCGTGGCCGACGCTGGCCCGAAGACGGTGCGGGTCGCGCCGCTTCCCTAGACCCATCCCCCTCCACCCCGGCGGGAGGGAAGGCCGGTTCACCCCACCGCCAGCTGCGCGACCCGCTCGCGGAACTGCTCGTCCAGGCGGTGGACGCGCATGTAGAGGCGGTGGCTGCGCTCCAGCAGGCTGCGCAGGCCGCCCGGCAGGTCCTCGTTGTCGGGGCCGGAGGGGTCGGAGCAGATCTCGCCGCCGGACAGCGCGAACTCCTCGGACGCGGCGACCTCGCGGGTGATCTCGCCGGCGTGCACCGCCTTCTGCGCCAGCAGCCACGCCATCACCTGGGTCAGGCGGCTGGTCACCCGCATGCTCTCGTAGCTGATCTGGAGCCGCACGTGCGGCGGCAGGCTCCGGTGGTCGCCGGATTCGTGATAGGCGATGTAGTTGCGCGCCTCGATGAGCAGCGCCATCGTCTCGTCGTACGTCCCATTGAAGAACGTGGCAGCGATCACGGCCGAATTCCTCCCGCGGCCGCGAGGCCCGTGACCGAGCGTGGCGGCAACTGATTAACAAAAAATGAGTTGCGCCGGGTCCCCGACGGCCGCTCCGACTCTTGGCCGAGGCCCCTCTTGAACGGCGCGAAGCCCTGATTATGTCTAACGGCGCTGGTGGACGCCCATTCGGGGTCCGCCGGCGCAACGCCAGCGGGAGCCGACCTTGGTGGTGGTTCCCGATCGCAATATCGCTCGCTTGGAGGATATGTCATGCGCACCTACGACCTTTCGCCTCTGTTCCGTTCGACCGTCGGCTTCGACCGTCTGACGCGCCTGCTCGAAGGCGCGACGGCGTCCGACGAGGCCACCTCCTACCCGCCCTACAACATCGAAAAGCTGGGCGACGCCGCCTACCGGATCAGCATGGCCGTCGCCGGCTTCGCTCCGGAGGATCTGGAGATCACCGCGCAGCAGAACTCGCTGGTGGTCACTGGCAAAGCTAAGAAGGAGCAGGAGACCGGCCAATTCCTCTACCGGGGTATCGCCGGTCGCGCTTTCGAGCGCCGCTTTCAGCTGGCCGACTTCATCAAGGTGAGTGGCGCCAGGCTGGAGAACGGCCTGCTGCACATCGAGCTGGCCCGCGAGATCCCCGAGGCGATGAAGCCGCGCGCCATCCGGATCGAGACGTCCGGCCAGCGCCAGCCGGCGCTGGCCCAGCAGGCGGCGTAAAAGACCAAGTCCCTCCCCCGCCTCCGGCGGGGGAGGTTAGGAGGAGGCTGCAGCCTTTTGGAAAGGCCGTAGCCCCCACCCTTCCCACCGCCGGCCCGCGCCCGCCGCAGTCGCCGGGCGCCTCGCCCTTCCTCGCCGCGCTGAACCAGAGCCGGCCGCGCTGACGCTTCAGCGCCGCGCCGCCTCCTGCACGATGACGCCGTACCAGCCCAGGCCACGGTAGGTCTCGTACCCCGGCGTCAGCGCGAAGCCGACGACCGTGCCCTGGTCGTCGGTGTAGCATCCCTGCTTCTGCCCGTCCGACTTCAGCGGGAAGGTCTCGGCCAGCACGCCGCGGCCATCGGACGAGGCGATGACCCGGTGCCGACGGTCGAGCAGCAGGCTGCGCGTGCGCCCCCTCTCGTCGTCGCCGAGGCGGACGCCGTCGAGAACCGCCTTCGACTGAGCCTGCCAGTCGAAGAAGATGCCCAGAACGCCGAGAACCGCGCCGTCCGGTTCGCCGCCGGCGCGGATCGCCGTGGCGTAGGTGGCGACGGTGCTGCGCTCCAGCGCGTCGTTCACGGCGATGTCGGCCACCGCGAAATCGTCACCGCTGCGCGTCTGCAGCGCCTCGCGGAACCAGGGCTCGCCCGCCACCGAGCTGCCGGCAGCGCGGCGGTAGCGGTCGGGCCGGCCGTTGGCGATGACCGTGCCCTGCCGGTCGGCGATCCACAGGTCGAGGTAGACGGTGTAGGCGCCGAGGATCACCCCCAGGCGCTTCGACGCGTGGGCGCGGCGCTCCGCGGAAGGGTCGGCGGCGCAGTCCACCACGGCGCTGTCGGTCGCCCACCAGCGCACGTCGCAGGACCGCTCGTAGAGGTTCCGGTCGATGACATCGATCATGTTCAGCGACAGGTCGGCCAGCCGGTTGCCGCGCAGCTGCGCGACCAGCCGACGGCCCAGCGTGTCCAGTTCGCCGGTCTGCTCCGCCATGCGGCCGCGCAGTTCCTGTCCGATGCTGGTGATGCGTTCGGAGATCAGCTTGACCTCCTGCGCCACGACGGCGAACCCCCGACCCGCCTCCCCCGCCCGCATCGCCTCGATCAGTGCGTTCAGCGCCAGGATCTTGGTGGTGTTGGTGACCTCCTGGATCTCGTCCATCTTGCGGGTGGCGAGTTCCGACACCGCCCTGGACAGGGCGACGATGCGTTCGGGCATGGGCGCTTCCTCCGGCACATCCGCAGCACGTCTGCCCAAAACTCGGTCACGACGGCTGTCTTTTGAGCAAACTGTTCACCTGTTCATCATAACCAGACGAGCCAAAGTAATGATGCAGGCAAGATTCTTGATTATCTTCGCAAAAGACAGGCCACTTGCCTGCGACAAAATGCATTTTGTGCACCGCAACCGAACGCTTATCACAACAGGCAACAATGTACTGCGGGCGACACGCTCCGGCAGGCGCGGCGACTAGTGATATCCTTCCTCTACCTTGCCGCGAAAGACGCGGTAGGAATAGACGGTGTAGCCCAGGATGACCGGCAGCAGGAACGCCACCCCGACCAGCAGGAAGATCTGCGAATCGCGCGGCGACGCCGCGTCCCAGATGGTCAGCGCGCGCGGCACCACGTAGGGCCACAGGCTGATCGCCAGCCCCAGGAACGACAGCGCGAACAGCGCCATGGTCAGCACGAAGGGAGCCAACTCGCGCCGCCGCTGCAGCGCCGCGAACAGCGCCAGCACCACCGCCCCGGTCACCAGCGGCACCGGCGAGAGGTAGAGCAGGTTCGGCCAGCTGAACCAGCGCTCGCGGATCGCCGGGTGGGCGAAGGGCGTCCACAGGCTGACCACCACCAGGAACGCCGCCACCAGCGCCGCCAGCCACCACGCGGCGCGGTACGAGAAGCGCTGCAGGTGCCCCTCGGTCTTCAGCACCAGCCAGGTGGCGCCCAGGAGCGCGTAGCCGCACACCAGCCCTGCCCCGCACATGAGGTTGAACGGCGTCAGCCAGTCCAGGGCACCGCCGGTGTAGCGCCAGTTGCCGGCCTCGATGGCCTCCACCGGCACGCCGGTGATGAAGGCACCGAGCAGGATGCCCTGCATCACCGTCGCCACCAGCGAGCCCAGGAAGAACGATGCGTCCCACCACGGCCAGCGCAGCGTCGACTTGAAGCGGAACTCGAACGCCACGCCGCGGAAGATCAGGCCGAACAGCATGACCATGATCGGGATGTAGAAGGCCGGCAGCAATGTCGCGTAGGCCAGCGGGAACGCCCCCAGCAGCGACGCGCCGCCGAGGATCAGCCACGTCTCGTTGCCGTCCCAGATCGGCGCCACCGAGTTCATCATGGCGTCGCGGTCGCGCTTCTCCCGCACGAACGGGAACAGGATGCCGACGCCCAGGTCGAACCCGTCGAGCAGCACGTACATGAAGACGCCCAGCGCGATGATGGCGCTCCAGATCAGCGGCAGGTCCATGGCGCTCCCCTCCCCGTTCACGTCTGGCCCGCTCACGCCCGGCCGTAGAGCGTGCGGGCCTTGTCCTGGAAGTGCGGCGGCTCGGCGACGTAGTCCGGCCCGCGCCGCACCATGCGGAAGAAGAAGATCAGGAAGGCGGTCATCAGCACCGTGTAGGCCAGCAGGAACAGCGCCAGCGTCGCCGCCACCGACCCGGCCGGCAGCAGCGACACGCCGTCCGCCGTGCGCTGCAGCCCGTAGACCACCCAGGGCTGCCGCCCGACCTCGGTCACCGTCCAGCCGGCCAGCAGCGCCACGAAGCCCAGCGGCGACACCGCCACGCACAGCCGCTGGAACCAGCGCGCCCGGTACAGCCCGCCGCGCATGCGCAGCCACAGGCCGAGCGCCGCCACCAGCACGAACAGCATGCCTAGGGCGACCATCAGCCGGAACGCGAAGAAGACGATGGCGACCGGCGGCCGGTCCCGCGGCGGCACCTCCTTCAGCCCCTTCACCGCGCCGTCCAGCGAGTGGGTGAGGATCAGACTGCCGAGATGGGGGATGGAAAACTCGGCGTGGTTGCGCTCGGCCTGCTGGTCGGGGATGGCGAAGACCACGAAGGGGGCCGGCGCCCCGGTCTCCCACAGCGCCTCCATGGCGGCGACCTTCACCGGCTGGTGCTGCAGCGTGTTGAGGCCGTGTAGGTCACCGATGACCACCTGCGCCGGCGCGGCCAGCAGCGCCATCCACAGCGCCAGCGAGAAGGCGCGCCGGGCGAACTCCTCGTGCACGCCCTTCAGCAGGTACCATGCCGCGATCCCGCCGACCACCAGCGAGGTGCTCAGCAGGCAGGCCACCACCATGTGCGCGAAACGGTAGGGGAAGGACGGGTTGAACACCGCCGCCCACCAGTCTGTGGCGACCACCCGCCCGTTCTCGACGGCGAAGCCGGCCGGCGTCTGCATCCAGGAATTTCCGGCGAGGATCCAAAAGGCGGAGATGATGGTGCCCAGCGCCACCATGCCGGTGGCGAAGAAGTGCACGCGAGGGCTCACCCGGTGCCAGCCGAACAGCAGGATGCCGAGGAAACCGGCCTCCAGGAAGAAGGCGGTCAGCACCTCGTAGCTGATGATCGGCCCCAGCAGGTTGCCGGTGAAGGTGGAGAACCGGCTCCAGTTGGTGCCGAGCTGGTAGGACAGCACCAGCCCGGAAACCACGCCGACGCCGAAGGCCAGCGCGAAGATCCCGGCCCAGAAGCGCAGCAGGCGGTAGGCCAGCTCGTCCCGGCGGAAGAACCACTGCGCCTCCAGCACCACCAGGAACAGGCCGAGCCCGATGGTGAGCGCGGGAAACAGGATGTGGAAGCCGATGGTGAAGGCGAATTGCAGCCGGCTCAGCAGCAGCACATCCAGGTCCATGAACCCTCTCCCGCGACGCAGCAACGCCCCTGCGGTGAACGCAGCGGAGGCGTTACTGTTTCGGGAAACGGAAGACCTACCCCTCTCCCGCCCCGGGAGAGGGTGGGGCCCGCCCGTAGGGCGGGAGGGTGAGGGTGCCTGCAAGGATCCTTGAGTTTACCCTCACCCGGCCGCCTGCGGCGGCCACCCTCTCCCGGGACGGGAGAGGGTTGGCACCCCGCCGCCTTACACCTTGTACGCCAACCTCAACCCGCCCCAGTGGCGGCCGCGGATCATGATCGGGGCGGAGACGTCCTTCATCAGGACGAAGTTGCCGCCGCCCATGTCGCGGCGGTAGGTCTGCAGCAGGAACGGCTTCATGTTGCGCCCCGCCGCCAGGCCGACGCGGTCGTTGAAGATGCGGCGGTTGCGGCAGTTGGCGGCGTTCCACACCGGGTCCTTGCCCTGCGGCTGGCTGAATTTCCGGTTGTGGGTCGGCAGGTAGCCGTTGGTGTCGATCGCCACGCAGAAGACGATGCGCGGGTTCTCGCCCAGCACCGCCTCCTGCAGGTTCGGCAGCACGCGATCGCAGAAGGTGGTGCAGCGCGCCATCATCTGCTGCGGGTTGCTGCCGGGAACCGTCTGGTAGTTCTGGTCGAAGATGTCGGATTCTGAGATCTCGCCCTTCGCCACCGCGTCCTCGAACGCGGCGGAGATCTTGTCGGCGGTGCCGCGGGCGAGGCGGATGAACGGCGTGTCCACCGTCTCCACATCCAGCTCGGCGGTGATGCCGATCAGGCGCTCGCTCATGCCCAGCAGGGTGTTGATGCGGTCGCGGGCCTGCGCGAGGTTCTCGTTGGACAGCTGCACGCCCACCGCGAGGTCGGCGATCTCGTGCTCCAGGTCGGTGCAGTTGGTGCCGATCTCGGCCGCCGCGGCGTCAATCTTGTCGGTCTCGCCGGTCAGCTCCGCCATGGCGCGGCCGACGGTGTCGATGACGCCGCCGATGGCGGTGGTGCCCTCGCTGACCGCGCGCGCCTTGGCGGCGCTGGCCGAGCTTTCGGTCATCAGGCGCTGCGCCTGCTCGTTCAGGTATTTCAGCGTGGCGTCGATCTCGGACGTCGCTTCCGAGGTCTTGGTGGACAGCGCCTTCACCTCGCCCGCCACCACGGCGAAGCCGCGGCCCGCCTCGCCCGCCCGCGCCGCCTCGATGGTGGCGTTGAGCGCCAGCAGGTTGGTCTGCTTGGCGATGGCGTAGATCTCCTTGGCGACCTTGCCGACGCGCTCCAGCGCCTCGCGCAGGCCGGCGATCTGGCTCTCCATGCCGGCAACCGCGGCGACGAGGCCGTGGATGTCGCCGAGCGACTGCTGCACGCGGTCGTGCGACGTCTCGACCTCCTGGCGCGCCCGCTCGGTCACCGTCCGCGCCACCGAGGAGGCGGCGGAGATGTTGCGGGTGCTGGAGGTCATCTTGGCGCCGGTATCGCGAAGCTGCGCGAAAACTTCGGCCTGTTTGGCGATGCGGCCCGCGACATCGTCGACATGTCCGGCCACATCGGCGATTTCAATGCCCAACGTGCCCGCTTCCGCCGCGATGTCCGCGATCAGAAACGAGCGGTTGCCGAGGGTGCTGTCCATTGCGTCCGCCGTAACTGGGGTTTTTGTTGTAGCTGCTTTGAAGCGCTTCTTCCCGGGACGGATTATTGCGAAAATCTTGCGAATCCGCAACAACGGCGGACAGCCGGAAACCTCTCCAAATCCTCGTATAACAAGGATTTTACAGGCTTCCACCGCTCCGGCCCAAAAACGGCCGTATTGGACTATGGTCGGGGTTGAATTACCGGTCCGCCGCGATCCGGTTGTCTAGGCGTTCATCGTTCAACCCGGCGGGCTCCTGGTGGATCAGCACCTCGGCGTTGGCGAAGGCGGCGCGCAGCGTCCGCTCGACCGCGTCCGTGATGTCGTGCGCCCGCACGAGATCGAGGTGAGGATCCAGTTCAAGGTGCAACTCGATGAACACGCCGGTGCCGGAGCTGCGGGTGCGCAGGTCGTGCATGCCGCGCACCGGCTCGTGCGAGCGCACCAGGTCGGCGATGCGCGCGCGCTCGTCCTCCGGCAGCTCGCGGTCCATCAGCACGGCAAGCGCGTCGCGTGCGATGCCCAGGGCGCCGTACACCAGGAAGCCGGCGATGCCGATGCCGAACAGCGGGTCGACCGCGCCGACCCCGGTCCAGCGGTTGAGCAGCAGCGCGGTGATCACCGCCGCGTTCATCAGCAGATCACCGGCGTAGTGCAGCCGGTCCGCCCCGATGGCAACCGAACCGGTGTGCCGCACCACGTAGCGCTGGAAGGTGACCAGCGCCGCGGTCAGCATCATGGACAGCAGCATGACGGCGACGCCGATTGCGGTCTCGCCCACCGGCGCGGGGGAGATCAGCCGGCGCACCGCCTCGATCAGCAGGAACGCCGCCGAGCCGCCGATGAACGCCGCCTGCGCCAGCGCCGCCAGCCCCTCCGCCTTGCCGTGGCCGAAACGGTGGGCGGTGTCGGCCGGGCGCAGCGCGTGCCGGACGCCGAGCAGCGTCACCACCGACGCCATCAGGTCGGTCGAGGAGTCGATGAGCGAGGACAGGATGCTCACCGATTCGGTCAGCAGATAGGCGGCCAGCTTGGCGACGATCAGCGTCGACGCCATGGCGACGCTGGCGTAGGTCGCCCAGCGGCGCAGCCGCGCGGCCTTGTCCTCGCCCCCATCGTCGACGGCGGTCATCACGGGAACAGCCGCTGCGTCGTCCAGCCGTCGCCGGCGCGCAGGTACTCGATGCGCTCGTGCAGGCGGAACGGCTTGTCGGTCCAGAACTCGATGCGCGCCGGCAGCACGCGGAAGCCGGTCCAGTGCTCCGGCCGCGGCACGGCCCCCAAGCCGAACTTGGCCGCGTACTGGGCGACGCGCTTCTCCAGCTCCCAGCGCCCCTCCATCGGGCGCGACTGGCGGGACGCCCAGGCGCCGATGCGGCTGTCGCGCGCACGGCTGTCGAAATAGGCGTCGGCCTCGGCGTCGGTGACCCGCTCGACCGCGCCCTCGACCCGCACCTGCCGGCGCAGCGACTTCCAATGGAAGCACAGCGCCGCGTTGGCGTTGGCCGTCAACTGCTCGCCCTTGCGGCTTTCCGTGTTGGTGTAGAAGACGAAGCCGCGGGCATCGATGCCCTTCAGCAGCACCATGCGCACCGACGGCCGGCCCTCGGCGTCGGCGGTGGCCAGCGCCATGGCGTTGGGGTCGTTCGGCTCGCCGCGGGTGGCCTCCTCCATCCACGCGGCGAACAGCGCGTAGGGGTCCTGATCGGTCACGTCGCTCATCTCCCGCCCAGCCTTTCGGCGCTCTCCGATGCAAGACGCTTGATCACAGCGTCGTCGCAATTCACAGATAGCGTGCGTTCGCATATATCACTGTCCGTCGGGACGGGGGCGCTCCAATTGCGGATGGCGCCCATGAAAAAGCGACGCAGGCAACAGTTCGAGGCAGGCACCATGTTCAAGACGTTCATCCCCGTGCTCGCGGCCGCGGCCCTGCTGGCCGGCTGCCAGTCCACCACCAAGGAGACCGCGAGCAATCCCGCCAACACCTTCGGGGGTGTGATCAACTCGCAGTACGGCGCCTCCGCCAACCAGAAGCTGGCGCAGAGCGGCACCGCCACCATGCTGGGCGCCTTCATCGGCAAGGAGGCGAAGATCGAGCAGGCCGACCTGCCGCAGGCCGAGGCCGCCGCGAAGCGCGCCTACGCCGCCCCGGTCGGCGAGCGCATCTTCTGGAACAACCCGCAGACCGGCAACTCCGGCACCATCACCAGCACCCGCGAGGGCTACAACTCCGCCGGCACCTACTGCCGGGAGTACCAGCAGACGGTCACCGTCGCCAACCAGACGGAGCTGATCTACGGAACCGCTTGCAAGCAGGCGGACGGTGCGTGGAAGATCGTCACCAACAGCTGATCGGCCAGCCGATCGGCATTCAAGGCCCCGGCCGGGGTAAAGGAACAGTCTGCTCGTGGCCCAGATTCGCGATCCCTACACCGTCCTCGGCGTGACCAAAGGCGACAGCGCCGACGACATCAAGAAGGCGTATCGCAGGCTCGCCAAGCAGCACCACCCCGACCTCAAGCCGGGACATCCCGGCAACGAGGAGCGCTTCAAGGAGATCTCGGCGGCCTACGCGCTGCTGTCCGATCCCGTGAAGCGCGCCCGGTACGACCGCGGCGAGGTGGACGCGTCCGGCAACGAGCGGCACGCCGGTTTCGGCGGCCGCTCCGCGCACGGCGCCCGCTCGCGCGCCCACGCGCCGGGCGGCGGGGCCGGCGCGGCGGACGAGGGTGCCGGCGCCTGGGGCGACGACTGGTTCTCCGACCTGTTCGGCGGACGCAAGCGGCCGGGCGCCGGGGCCGGGGCCTCGGGCGGCGCCAAGGCGCGCGGCACCGACATCGCGTACTCGGTCACCGTGCCGTTCCTGGAGGCCGCCAACGGTACCAAGCGGCGCATCAGCCTGTCGAACGGCAAGAGCATCGACGTCGCCATCCCGCCCGGCACCGAGAACGAGCAGAAGCTGCGCCTGAAGGGCCAGGGCCTGAACGGCCTGGGCGGGGCGCCGGCCGGCGACGCCATCGTCGAGGTGCACGTCGAGCCGCACCCGCACTTCACCCGCCAGGACGGCGACATCCACGTCGAGGTGCCGATCACCCTGAACGAGGCGGTGCTCGGCGCCACCATCCGCGTGCCGACGGTGAGCGGCCCGGTGGCGGTGAAGGTGCCGCCGGGGTCCAACACCGGCTCCACGCTGCGCCTGCGCGGCAAGGGCGTGGTCAGCCAGAAGACCAAGGCGGCCGGCGACCAGTACGTCAAGCTGAAGGTCGTCCTGCCCGACCCGCCGGACGCCGAACTGGTCCAGTTCATGGAAAAGTGGTCGAAGACGCGCAGCTACGACGTGCGCAGGAAGGCGGGGCTGGAATAGGGCGCCGCAAGGCGCCCCCCCTCATACCGGCGGCGCATGATCACTGCCAGTGAGCGCCGCCGGCCAAACCCGACAGATCAATGCGATAGCATTGATCGATAGGGTGATGCGGACGACGCCTTCAGGCGCCGGCCGTATCACATCGTGTGCTCGACCAGGATCTTCACGCCGATCGCGATCAGCCCCAGGCCGCCGACCAGCTCCGCCCGCTTGCCGAACAGCGGCCCCGCCGCGCGGCCCATCAGGACGCCGCCCGAGGCCATGCCGAAGGTCACCAGGCCGATCAGCAGGCAGGTGCCGACGATGTCCACGTCCACCACCGCCAGCGACACGCCCACCGCGGCGGCGTCGATGGAGGTCGCCACCGCCATCAGGAACAGCTGGCCCAGCGCCAGCCGGCCGTTCGGCGAGTCGTCCTCCGCGTCGGAAAAGCTCTCCCACAGCATCTTGCCGCCGACGCCGAGTAGCAGCAGGAAGGCGATCCAGTGGTCCACCGCCTCGACGTACGCGGCGAAGGTCAGGCCGAGCGCGAAGCCGATCAGCGGGGTCGCCAGTTGCACCCCGCCGAACATCGCGCCGACGCGCAGCGCCTCGCCCACGCCGGGACGGCGCAGCACCGCGCCGGTGCCGAGCGCGGCGGCAAAGGAGTCCATGGACAGGCTGAAGGCGAGGATCAGGGCGGTGGCGTAGCTCATGAACCCGGCGCGCGAAAGGGGTAGGGACGCGGCCATGGCTATCAGACTATGAACAGCTGTTCAAATGTTATCCCCGTGACCGGTCACGACGAGGAGCGCCGCCGCGCGCTCAGCGGCACCGCGCCGCTGCCGCCGGGCTCTTGGTCGGACAGCAGCGTCTTCAGCGGCACGCCGAGGATCTCCTGCTGCGCGGTCTCGGCGGCGTCGAGCAGCTGGGCAGTGCGCTCCTGCCAGGGCAGCTCCAGGCCGCCGATGTTGCGCACCGGGCCACGCAGGCCGATGCCCAGCGCCTTCATCAAGTCGAACAGCGTCGCCTCGGTCAGGTCGCGGGTCACCACCCAGGCGTCGCGCGTGGTGTGCGCCACCCAGTGGGCGTCGCGCAGCTGCTCGAGGATGCCGTCGATCAGCACCGCGCCCACCGGCACCCGCTGCACCAGCGTGCGCCGCCGCATGCCGACGCCCAGGCGGTTGGCGTCCATCAGCTCGTGCAGCACCGCCAGCGCCAGCGCCAAGCGCTGGCCGGGCAGCAGCCCCTCCGGCCCGCCGCGGGTGATCTTGCCGGCGCGCCATTCCGGCAGCCCGGCGGTGATGACCGCGCCGAACAGCACGGTGGACCACGCCACGTACAGCCAGAACAGGAAGATCGGCACCGTCGCCAGCGCGCCGTAGATGGTCTGGTAGGCCGGGAACTCCAGCATGTACCAGGCGAAGCCGGCCTTCGACGCCTCCAGCAGCAGCGAGCCCACCGCGCCGCCGCCCACCGCGTCCATCCACAGCACCGCGCGGTTCGGGATGATGAGGTAGAGCAGCGAGCAGCCGATCCATTGCAGCAGCAGCGGCAGCAGCCCGCTGAACCCGGCGGCGGGGGCGGCCAGCTCCTCCAGGTGGACCATGCGCAGCGCGTTCCACAGCTGGCTGGACAGCGTCAGGCTGGCGCCGGCGAACAGCGGGGTCAGCGACACCACGGCCCAGAAGGAGAGGATGCGCGTGACCATCGAGCGCGGCTCCCTCACCCGCCAGATGGACGCGAACGAGCCCTCGATGGTCCAGATCAGCAGCACCGCGGAGACCGCCAGACCGATGACGCCGAAGATCGGCATCTGCCCGGCGTTGGCCATGAAGTGCCCGAGATACTCCAGGATGGCGTCGCCGATCTGCGGCACCATGTTGCGGAAGATCAGCTCCTGCATGCGCTTCTGCAGCTCGGCGAAGGCCGGGAACGCCGAGAAGATGGCGAAGCCGATGGTCATGATCGGCACGATGGCGAGCAGCGTCGTGTAGGTCAGTGACGCCGCCGTCTGGAAGCAGTTGTCGTTGTAGTAGCGCATCGCCGCGTGGCCGAGGAAGCCGAACAGCTCCCGCACCATGCGCACGACCCTGGGCTTGCGCCGGCGCTCCACGAAGGGCTTGGCCGCGGCCGGCTCCGTCATAGGACGTCCTCCCCCGGCCGGTTTGACCCGGCGTGTCTTTCGTGTAGGATGCGCCGCGAAATACCTGAACCGCCGTTCAAATCGGCCATATTAGTCACGAGGTCCGGATGTCCAACCCGAAGCCGCTCATGGCGGGCAAGCGCGGCCTGATCATGGGCGTCGCCAACGACCGCTCGATCGCCTGGGGCATCGCCACGGCGCTTTCCGAGCAGGGGGCGGAGCTTGCCTTCACCTACCAGGGCGAGGCGCTGCTGAAGCGCGTCAAGCCGCTGGCCGATTCGGTGGGCGCCAAGCTGGTGCTGCCCTGCGACGTCAGCGACGAGGCCAGCATCGACGCGACCTTCGCCGCGATCGAGAAGGAGTGGGGCAAGCTCGACTTCGTGGTGCATGCGATCGCGTTTTCCGACAAGAACGAGTTGGACGGCCTCTACCTCAACACCACGCGCGGCAACTTCCTCCGCACGATGGACATCTCCGCCTACTCCTTCACCGCGGTGGCGCAGCGCGCCGTGCCGCTGATGACGGACGGCGGCAGCCTGCTGACGCTGTCCTACTACGGCGCCGAGCGCGTCATGCCGCACTACAACGTGATGGGCGTGGCGAAGGCCGCCCTGGAGGCCAGCGTACGCTATCTCGCGGTGGATCTGGGAGCCCGGAACATCCGCGTCAACGCGATTTCCGCCGGCCCGATCAAGACGCTGGCCGCCAGCGGCATCGGCGACTTCCGCTACATCCTCAAGTGGAACGAGCTGAACGCGCCGCTGAAGCGCAACGTCACCATCCAGGAGGTCGGCGGCGCCGGCCTGTTCCTGCTGAGCGACCTGGGCGCCGGCGTCACCGGCGAGGTGATGCACGTGGACAGCGGCTACCACGTCGTCGGCATGGTCGCCGTGGACGAGGCGGCGGCCGTCGGCCAGCTGCTGAACGGGCTGAGCGGCACCGCGGCGAAGGCCGAGTAGCACCGGCGGTTACGGCGGGCGTGGGGATGGCAACCGCCTCCCCCACCCGTCATCCCCGCGAAGGCGGGGATCCAGGCTTCGCGCCGCGCTCCTTCACCGGAAGTTATGGATCCCCGCCTTCGCGGGGATGACGGTGGGGGAGAGCGATGGATTGCGTGTGAGGGTTCTCCGATGGCCGGCAACAGCTTCGGCAAGCAGTTCCGTTTCACCACCTGGGGCGAGAGTCACGGGCCGGCGATCGGCGTGGTGGTGGATGGCTGCCCGTCGCTGCTCGACCTGACGGAGGCCGACATCCAGCCCTGGCTGGACAAGCGCCGCCCCGGCCAGTCCAAGTACACCACCCAACGGCAGGAGCCGGATCAGGTGAAGATCCTCTCCGGCGTGTTCGAGGGCAGGACCACCGGCACGCCGGTCTCGCTGATGATCGAGAACACCGACCAGCGCTCCAAGGACTACGGCGAGATCGCGCGCAAGTTCCGCCCCGGCCACGCCGATTACGCCTACCAGGCCAAGTACGGCATCCGCGACTATCGCGGCGGCGGCCGTTCCTCGGCGCGCGAGACGGCGTGCCGCGTCGCGGCCGGCGCGGTGGCGCGCAAGGTGGTGTCCGGCGTCTCGATCCGCGGCGCGCTGGTGCAGATCGGCCCGCACAAGGTGGACCGGTCGCGCTGGGACTGGGCGGAGGTCGGCAACAACCCGTTCTTCTGCCCGGACGCGCAGACCGCCGCGCTGTGGGCCGACTATCTGGACGGCATCCGCAAGGCCGGCTCCTCCATCGGCGCGGTGGTCGAGGTGGTGGCCTCCGGCGTGCCGGCCGGGCTGGGCGAACCGCTCTACGACAAGCTCGACAGCGACCTCGCCGCCGCGATGATGACCATCAACGCGGTCAAGGGCGTGGAGATCGGCAACGGCTTCGAGGCGGCGACGCTGACCGGCGAGGAGAACGCCGACGAGATGCGCCACGGCAACGAAGGCGCGCCGCGCTTCCTGTCCAACAACGCCGGCGGCGTCCTCGGCGGCATCTCCACGGGCCAGGACGTGGTGGTGCGCTTCGCGGTGAAGCCGACCAGCTCGATCCTGGTGCCGCGCCAGACCGTGGACCTGGACGGCCACGACACCGAGCTGATCACCAAGGGCCGCCACGACCCCTGCGTCGGCATCCGCGCCGTGCCCGTGGGCGAGGCGATGATGGCCTGCGTTCTGGCCGACCACTGGCTGCGCTGGAAGGCGTACGCGCGGTAAGGAGCGCTTCCATGTCGGTCGCCGGCAACAGGCGGGACGGTTTCGGCCTCGGATTGCGAGTAAGACGCATTGTCGCAGGCACCGGCTGGGGCACGCTGGTGTCGGTCGGCCTCGCGACGGTGATCGCCGCGCCCATCGCGGCGGTGTTCTCGCAGGCGCTGACCGGGTCGAGCGGCGGGCTGTGGGCCCACCTCGCCTCCACCGTGCTGCCCGACTACGTGGTCAACACGCTGGCCCTGCTGGTGCTGGTGGCGCTGATGACGCTGGTCACCGGCGTCGCCTGCGCCTGGGCGGTCACCATGCACGAGTTCCGCGGCCGGTCGGTGCTGCAATGGGCCCTGCTGCTGCCGCTGGCGATGCCGGCGTACGTGCTGGCGTACACCTACACCGACTTCTTCCAGTTCACCGGCCCGCTGCAGACGGCGCTGCGCGCCGCCTTCGGCTGGCGCAAGGCGGACTACTGGTTCCCGGAGATCCATTCGCTGGGCGGCGCGGCGTTCGTGCTGTCGGCGGTGCTGTACCCGTACGTGTACGTGCTCGCCCGCTCGGCGTTCCTGGAGCAGTCGGCCTGCGTGCTGGAGGTCAGCCGCACGCTGGGCGCCACGCCGTTCGGCACCTTCTGGCGCGTCGCCCTGCCGCTGGCCCGGCCGGCGCTGGCGGCGGGGGTCGGCTACGCGCTGATGGAGACGCTGGCCGACTTCGGCGCGGTGAAGTACTTCGGCATCGACACCTTCACGGTGGGCATCTACCGCACGTGGTTCGCGCTGGCCAGCCCGGTGGCGGCGGCGCAGCTGGCCTCGCTCCTGCTGCTGTTCGTCGTGCTGGTGGTGGCGCTGGAGCGGGTCAGCCGCGGGCGCATGCGCTTCCACCAGACCACCAACAAGTACCGGGCGCTGCCCACCGTCCGCCTTGGGCCGGCGCGCACGGCGCTGGCGTGGCTGGTGTGCGGCGCGCCGGTGTTCTTCGGCTTCGTGCTGCCGGCGGCCATCCTGCTGCGGCTGATCTGGCTGGGCGGCGACGAGGCGTGGGACACCGCCATCGCCAAGCCGGCGCTGAACAGCTTCATGCTGGCGGCGTCGGGCGCGGTGGTGGTGGTGGCGGTCGGGCTGGCGGTGATCCACGGCGTGCGCAGCGAGCGCAGCCGGCTGGCCGCCGTCGCCGCGCGCGTCGCCACGCTGGGCTACGCCACGCCGGGCACGGTGATCGCCGTGGGCATCCTGATCTGCATCGGCGCCGTGGGCGCATGGTTCGACCTGCCGACCGGCGCGCTGCTGGGCGCCACGGTGTTCGGCATCCTCTACGGCTACCTGATCCGCTTCTTCCAGGTCGCCTACGGGCCGCTCGAATCGGGGTTCGCCAAGGTCAGCCCGAACATCGAGGGGGCGGCGCGCTCGCTGGGCAGCGGGCCGGTGCAGGTGCTGTTCCTGGTGCAGGTGCCGCTGCTGCGCGCCAGCATCCTCAGCGCCGCGCTGCTGGTGTTCGTCGACATCATGAAGGAACTGCCGGCGACGATGATCCTGCGGCCCTTCAACTTCGACACCCTGGCCGTCGAAGCCTTCCGCATGGCCTCCACCGAGCGCCTGGACGCCGCCGCCCTGCCGGCGCTGATCATCGTGCTGGTCGGCCTGCTGCCGGTGATCCTGCTGAGCCGGTCGCTGAATTCCTCCAGGCCGGGGCATCGCCAATAATCCCGTGCGACGCCCCGCCGCATCGCCAAGACCACTCTCGACACTCCCCGCCCGACCTGCTATCACTAAACAAGTGATAATGATTTGCAATTGCAGAGGTCGGAGAATGCTTCGTTCAAAGATTGGTGCGCTGGCGCTTCTGGCCGGCATCGGTGTGTGCGCCGGGGCGCAGGCCCAGGAAGTGAACATCTACAACTCGCGCCACTACAACACCGACAAGGCGATCTACGAGGCCTTCACCGCGAAGACCGGGATCAAGGTCAACGTCATCGAGGGCAACCACGACGAGCTGATCCAGCGCCTCAAGGCCGAGGGCGCCAGCAGCCCGGCCGACCTCTTCATCACCGTGGACGCCGGCCGCCTCGCGCTGGCCGCCCGCGAGGGGCTGCTCGCCCCGGCCAAGTCCGAGTTCCTCGACAAGGTGGTCCCGCCCAACCTGCGCGGCGCCGACGGCACGTGGTACGGCCTGTCGATGCGCGCGCGCGTCATCGTCTACGCCAAGGACCGCGTGAAGCCCGAGGACATCAAGGACTACGAGGACCTCGCCAAGCCGGTGTGGAAGGGCCGCGTGCTGACCCGCAGCGGCACCCACCCGTACAACCTCGCCCTGACCGCCTCGATGGTCGCCGCCAACGGCGAGGCCAAGACCGAGGAGTGGGCCAAGGGCCTGGTCGCCAACTTCGCCCGCGCGCCGAAGGGCGGCGACACCGACCAGATCAAGGCGGTGGCCGCCGGCGAGGGCGACGTGGCGCTCTCCAACTCCTACTACCTCGGCAAGCTGCTGACCTCGTCGAAGCCGGACGAGCAGGAGGTGGCGAAGAAGGTCGGCGCCATCTTCCCGAACCAGGGCAACCGCGGCACGCACGTCAACCTCAGCGGCGCCGGCGTCGTCAAGACCGCCCCGCACCGCGCCGACGCCGTCAAGCTGCTGGAGTTCATGGCCTCGCCCGAGGCGCAGCGCGCCTTCGCCGACAGCAACATGGAGTTCCCGGTCAACCCGGCGGTGCAGCCGCACCCGGCGCTGGCGGCGCTGGGGGCCTTCAAGCAGGACCCGCTGAACGCCGCGTCCTACCTCGATCACAACGACCAGGCGCTGCGGATCATGGACCGCGCCGGGTGGAAGTAATAGAAGACCGCCGCGGGCCCTCGGGTCCGCGGTTTTCCGCTTTCTGGGGCCGCGTTTGGGGGATGCCTTGAAGCCGCCGTCATCGACCATCGAGATCGTCGACGTCAGCCACCGCTACCCGGGACACGCCGCTCTCAACGGCGTGTCCTTGACCGTTTCGCCGCACGAGGTGACCTGCATCGTCGGCCCCTCAGGCTGCGGCAAGTCCACCCTGCTGCGCCTGATCAGCGGGCTGGAGACGCTGCAGACCGGCTCCATCAGCATCGGCGGGGTGCCGGTGGCGGTGCCCGGCCGCTCGCTGCCGCCGGAGCGCCGGCCGGTCGGCCTGATGTTCCAGGACTTCGCGCTGTTCCCACACCTGACCGTGTCCGGCAACGTCGCCTTCGGCCTGCGCCACCGCCCGCGCGCCGAACGCGAGGCCCGCGTCGCCGAGCTGCTGGAGCTGGTGGCTCTGACCCGCTACGCCGACGCCTACCCGCACACGCTGTCCGGCGGCCAGCAGCAGCGCGTGGCGCTGGCCCGCGCCATGTCGCGCGAGCCGGACGTGCTGCTGCTCGACGAGCCGTTCTCGGCGCTGGACGAGCAGATGCGCCGCTCGGTGCGCGAGGAGGTGGTGCAGATCATCCGCGCCACCGGCATCGCCACCCTGGTCGTCACCCACGACCCCGAGGAGGCCATGGAGATCGGCAGCCGCGTCGTGGTGATGACCGACGGCCGCATCGTCCAGGCCGACACCCCCCTGGCGCTGTACCACAACCCGGCCAACAGCTTCGTGGCGCAGCTGTTCGGCGAGCTGAACCGCTTCTCCGCCCGCGTGGTGGACGGGCACCTGGACACGCCGCTCGGCCGTTTCCCGGTGCCGGCGGACGCCACGGCCGACGCGCTGGAGGTGGCCTGCCGGGTCGAGGACGTCGCCGTCCTGCCGCCCGGCAGCCGGCCGGACGGGATCGCCGCGAAGGTGCGGCGGACGAGCTTCCTCGGCTCGACGACGCGGGTGTGCCTGAGCCTGCCGGCGGCGGGCGTGCCCGAAGGCGTGGAGATCCACGCGCGGCTGCCGGGCTACGTGCCGATGCGGGCCGGGGACGAGGTGACCGCGGCGGTGGATCCGCGGCGGCTGATGCTGTTTCGGGCGGGGGCATAAAGCACTCGCCCCCACCCTAACCCTCCCCCGCTGAGCGGGGGAGGGAACTGCCGCTGCCCTGCCCCCAAAGCCCTCCCCCGCCCGGCGGGGGAGGGTTGGGTGGGGGTAAGCCGCGGCCACTACGCCGCGACCTTCCTCCCCTCCACCAGTCGCCGCAGCGCCTCGCCCAGCGTCACCGTCCCGCGCCGGGCCTCCTGCCCTTCCCACGCCACGCGGCCGTTGTTGATGCCGTCGTACATGCCGACGAACAGCGCCACCACCTCCGGCGGGAACCCCACCCCGGCGAGCGTCGGCGCCCACTCCCCGCGCGGCACCGCCACCGCCTGCACGGACCGCCCGGCCGCCGCGCCGATCACCGCCGCGGCATCGACCGGCGCGACCTCCGCCGGCCCGGACAGCTCCACCACCCGCACGCCGCGCGGCCCCTCGATCAACAGTTCCGCCGCCGTGCGGCCGATGTCGGCGACCGACACCATGGGCAGCGGCTTGTCCAGCGGGTGCAGGAAGCTCGGCAGCACGCCCTGCCCCAGCGCCGGTTCCAGCACGTTGCCCCAGTTCTCCATGAAATAGGCGGCGCGCAGGAAGGTCACCGGCGCCCCGGCCCCGCGCAGCAGCCCCTCCAGCCGGTGCAGCGTGCCGATGATGCCGGTGCCATCCGGGTGGTGCGCGGCGATGGACGACAGCACCACCGCGTGCGGCAGCCCGGCCGTGCGGATCGCCTCGGCGTAGGCGCCGCCCACCGCGTCGGCGTCGGCCAGCGGATCGCGCGAGCCGTAGTCCGGCGGATCGAGCAGGTAGGCGCCCTTCGCACCAACCAGCGCGCGCGCCACCGCCGCGGCGTCCTTGACGTTGCCCACCGCCACCTCGGCGCCGCGCGCCGCCCACACGGCCGCCTTGCCGGCGTCGCGCACCAGCACCCGCACCGCCTCGCCACGCGCCAGCAGGGTCTCCGCCACCACCGCGCCCGTATTCCCGGTCACACCCGTCACGACGTACATTGATCCCTCTCCTTGAGTGTTCCGCCGGCCCGACCGGCGTTCTGGAGAGGACGGTAAACCCGGCACTGGCATTACGCTCATGCATGCTTGATATTGGCTACATGCGTGAAGTGAATTTGTCCGGCATCGACCTGAACCTGCTGGTGGCGCTCGACGCGCTGCTGGCCGAGCGCAGCGTCACCCGTGCCGCCGAACGCGTGGGCTTGAGCCAGCCCGCCATGAGCCGGGCGCTCGGCCGGCTGCGCGCGCTGTTCGGCGACCGGCTGCTGGTGCGCAGTTCCGCCGGCCTTGTCCCCACCCCGCGGGCCGAGGCACTGGCGCCGCGGCTGCGCGCCGTGCTGGCGGAGGTCGGGCGGATCGTGCAGCCGCCGGCCTTCGATCCCGCCACCCACCAGGGCACCGCCCGCATCGGCATGCCGGACTATCTGGGTCTCCTGGTGCTGCCCGCCCTGCTGCACCGGCTGGAACGCGAGGCGCCGGGCCTCGACATCGTCCTCGCGCCGCCACGCGCCGGCACGCTGGCCGAGCTGGAAGCCGGCGACCTCGACCTCGCCGTCGGCAACTTCCCGCAGGTGCCGGCCGGCTTCTTCGGCCGGACGGTGATGACCGACGGCTTCGCCTGCCTCGCCCGCCGCGGTCACCCGGCGCTCGCCGGGCCGCTGACGCCGCAGATCTTCGCCGGCCTGCGCCATGCCCTCATCACCATCCGCGACGACCGCAGCCCCGGCGCGGTGGACGAGGCGCTGGGCCGCCTGGGCCTGACGCGGCGGATCGCGCTGCGCGTGCCGAACTTCCTGGCCGCCCCGCTGATCGTCGCCGAGACCGACCTGATCCTCACCCTGCCCCGCCGGCTGGCGCACTGGCTGGCCGGGCGGGCCGACGTGCAGGTGGTGGAACCGCCGCTGGAGCTCGGCACCTTCTCGATCACGCAGCTGTGGCACGAGCGGCGGCACGACGACCCGGAGCACGCGTGGCTGCGCGCCACCCTGGCCTCGGCCATAACGCCAACGGGGTAAGCCTACGACCTCAGCGCCTTTGACTCATTCCTGTCACAGGCGCATGCTTTGACTTGTGGCCGGGACCGGTGAGGTACGGACCACGGGAGTGACCCACTCAGGTGGGCCTCATGCGCAGACGCACAGCCGGCGGCTACGTCTTGCGCGAGACCCTGGAAACGGGGATTTCCGCCGGAAGCCTCCGCTTGTCGGAGACCGAAAAGGCTGGACCTGGGTCCGGCCTTTTCGCTTTTATGCGCCCGATTCTTCAGGAGACGGCATTTTGGACGACGAGTTCAGCTTCGCGGAGATCATGCTCCGCCGCGGCACCGACCTGCTCCAGGGCAACGACGACGACCAGCCGGCGACCACGGTGGACTTCATGGCGCGCCTGCTGGCGACCGTGGCGGTGACCGACGGCCCGCTTGTGGTGCACACCGAGGCCGGCGGCAGCCCCGAGCTGTTCGAGGAGGCGGCGCGCATCTCCGCCGGTCCGCTGTCCGGCAAGGCCGCCATCCTCGCCGACGCCCACCAGAGCGAGCGCGCGGTGGTGTTCGAGTTCGACGGCGTCGGCCGCCTGTCGGGCAGCCGCGTGGTTGCCGCCGTGCTGCGGCCGGAGGACCGCGACGACCTGCTGGAGGCCTACGTGGCGGTCGGCCGCCTGCGCGGCGAGACGCTGGAGATGACGGTGGCCCCGGCCTCGGTGCGCCTGGACGCGGCGGCGCTGGGGCAGACGCTGGCGCTGGTCGGCTCGGCGACCGGGCTGAGCGCCAACGCGGTGGGAGCGGCGATGGCGCACGCCTCCGGCACCTACGCCATGGCTGGCTACGACACCGAGGAGGTGCCGGCCGCCATGGTCGACCTGTGCTGGCACGCCTTCTGCCTGACCTCGGTGCGCGGCCGACGCGCCGGCGACGGGCGGCCGACGACGGTGCATTGACAATTGAGCCCCTCTCCCTCGACGGGAGAGGGGTTGGGGAGAGGGTGGCGGAAAGTAACTTGTCCCCCTCTCCCCAACCCCTCCCCCGCGAGGGGGGAGGGGCCTTAATTATCAATGCGACAGCAGCGCCGGCAGGGTCAGCGTACGCAGGATGTGCCGGGTGTTCGAGCCGCGCAGCAGGTGCGGGAAGCCGTACTGGCCGTAGCCGCCCATCACCAGCAGGTTCGAGTCCGTCTCGTAGGCGCGGTTCAGCAGCGCGTCGGCAAAGGCGATCTCGCTGAGCGGCAGGCGCTCCAGGGTCGCCGTGATGCCGTGCGCGGCGAGGTGGGCGACGATGTCGACGTTCGGCACCTTGCCGGGGTCGTGCGGCATCTCGCCGGCGTGCACCGCCAGAACCGTCACCGATTCCGACCCCTTCATGAAGGGAATGGCGTCGTTCACCGCGCGCGCCGCCTCGCGGCTGCCGTTCCAGGCGATCAGCGTCTTGCCGCCCGGCGCGCCGAAGCGGCCGATATGCGGGAACACCAGCACCGGCCGGCCGGAGTTCAGCAGCACCTGCTCGATCACGTCCTCCGGCATCACCGAGGCGTCGGGGTCGTGCTGGCCGAGGATCGTCAGGTCGGCGTAGCGGGCACAGATCACCGTCTGGGTGACGACGTTGGTGTGATCGCCGTTCTCGACCTGCCACCATTCGCCGGTGACACCGGCCGCCGCCACCGCCGCCTCGAAGCGGGCGCGGGTCTCGTCCATGGACTTCAGCAGGGCGTCGCTGGCGCGCCGGGCGACGATGCTCGGCCCGAAGCTCTCCTTCTGGGCGAACAGGCCGGTCAGCCTGGCCTGGAAGCGCTTGGCCAGCGCCACCGCGAAGTCGAGCCGCGCCGTCGCGCGCTCGGTGGCGTCCACATGCACGAGCAGATGCTGGATGCTCATTCTTCTCCCCTTCCCCTTTGATTCATTCGCTCACCGCAGCGCGGCGTTGACTCTGGCCAGCGTCGCCGCGCCGGGACACAGTTCCGCATCATTGAGCCGGTTGAGCGGCGTGTCCACCGTGTTCAAACGGTCGTGCAGGTCGCCGGCGTCCGGATCGACGTAGAGCAGGCCGGTGACGATCTCCCCCTCCGCCTGCCGCTCGGCGAGGTGGTTCATCGCCGCGATGCGGTCGTGCACGTCGTGGTCGCCCGCCACCGGGCGCAGCCGCACCACCGAACCGTCGTGCAGCGTCACCGTGACGAGTTCGCCCGGCGCAGAGTCGGCGGTGATCGCCTCGCGGTGCGGCACGACGTCGGGGCGGTTGAACACCGCGTTGTGCTCGCGGACATAGTCGTAGCTCTTGGTCGAGCCGGGGTGGTTGTTGAAGGTCACGCACGGGCTGAGCACGTCGAGGAAGGCCACCCCGCGGTGGCGCAGCGCCGCCTTGATCAGCGGCACCAGCTGCGCCTTGTCGCCGGAGAAGCCGCGGCCGACGAAGGTGGCGCCCATCTGCAGCGCCAGCGACACGAGGTCGATGGGATCGTCGGGGTTGACGGCGCCCTTCTTGCTCTTCGAGCCCTTGTCGGCGGTGGCCGAGAACTGGCCCTTGGTCAGGCCGTACACGCCGTTGTTCTCGACGATGTAGAGCATGTTGACGCCGCGCCGCATGGCGTGGACGAACTGCCCCAGGCCGATGGACGCGCTGTCGCCATCGCCGGACACGCCCAGGTACACGAGGTCCCGGTTGGCGAGGTTCGCTCCCGTCAGCACCGAGGGCATGCGCCCGTGCACGCTGTTGAAGCCGTGCGAGGCGCCCAGGAAGTAGGTCGGCGTCTTCGACGAGCAGCCGATGCCCGACAGCTTGGCCAGCCGGTGCGGCGGCAGGTCCAGCTCGAAGCAGGCCTGCACGATGGCGGCGCTGATCGAATCGTGGCCGCAGCCGGCGCACAGCGTCGACACCGCGCCCTCGTAGTCGCGCCGTGTGTAGCCCAGCGCGTTGGACGGCAGGGCGGGGTTGCGGAAGTGCGGCTTCAGGTAGGTCATGGCAGGGCCTTGCGCAGCGGCACGATGGTGAGGGCCGAGAGCTTCCCGGCAATGTCCCCGGCGATGAAGCGGGCGGTGATCGGCGTGCCGTCGTAGTGCAGAACCGGCACCAGCTTCGCGGGATCGACGGCGCCCTCGTTGACCAGCAGCGTGCGCAGCTGGGCGTCGCGGTTCTGCTCGACCACGAAGACGGTGTCGTGGCGCTCGACGAAGTCGATCACCTCGTCGCCGAAGGGGAAGGCGCGCACCCGCAGCGCGTCCACGTGCAGCCCTTGCCCGTCCAGCATCCCCAGTGCCTCCTGCATGGCCGGCGCGGTGGAGCCGTAGTGGATCACGCCGACCCGCGTCGGCTGGCGGGCCGGGCGCGGCACCGCGGCGGGCACCAGTTGGGCCGCCGTGGCGAACTTGCGCAGCAGGCGCTGCATGTTGTCGACGTAGACCGAGCCTTCCTCGGTGTAGCGGGCGTAGGGATCGCGGCTGGTGCCGCGGGTGAAGTAGGCCCCCTTCGTCGGGTGCGTGCCGGGGTAGGTGCGCCAGGGGATGCCGTCCCCGTCCACGTCCTTGTAGCGGCCGAAGTCGGCGCCGGCCTCCAGCTCCTCGGCGGTCATCACCTTGCCGCGGTCCATGCGGCGGGAGTCGTCCCAGACGAAGGGCTCGCACAGCCAGTCGTTCATGCCGATGTCGAGGTCGGTCATGACGAACACCGGCGTCTGCAGCCGGTCGGCGAGATCGAGCGCGGTGGCGGCGAAGTCGAAGCACTCCCGCGGGTCCTCGGGGAACAGCAGGACATGCTTCGTGTCGCCGTGCGAGGCGTAGGCGGCGAGCAGCAGGTCGGACTGCTGCGTGCGGGTCGGCATGCCGGTGGACGGGCCGCCACGCTGCACGTCGATGATCACCGCCGGGATCTCGGCGAAGTACGCGAGGCCCAGGAACTCCTGCATCAGCGAGATGCCCGGGCCGGAGGTGGCGGTGAAGGCCCGCGCCCCGTTCCACGCCGCGCCGATGACCATGCCGATGGCGGCCAGCTCGTCCTCGGTCTGCACGATGGCGCAGCGCGCCTTGCCGGTGTCCGGGTCGGTGCGGAACGCCTTGCAGTGCTTCATGAACGCTTCGGCGACCGAGGTGGACGGCGTGATCGGGTACCACGCCGCCACCGTGGCGCCGCCGTAGACGCAGCCCAGCGCCGCGGCGTTGTTGCCGTCCACGAAGATGCGGTCGCCCACCGCGTCCGAGCGCTTCACCCGCAGCCCGATCGGGCATTGCAGGGTCTCGAGCGCATGGTCGCGGCCGAGGTGCAGGGCGTGCACGTTGGCGGCGATCAGCTTCTCCTTGCCCTTGAACTGCTCGCCCAGCAGGCGCTCGATCTCGGCGACGTCCATGTCGAGGAGCGCGGAGAGCACGCCGACGTACAGGATGTTCTTGAACAGCTGGCGCTGCCGCGGGTCGGCGTATTCGGCGTTGCACAGCGCGGTCAGCGGCACGCCGATCACCGTCACGTCGTCGCGGAAGCGCGAGGGGGGCAGCGGCTTGGTGCTGTCATAAAGGAGATAGCCGCCGGGCTCCATTTCCGCCACGTCGCGGTCCCAGGTCTGCGGGTTCATGGCGACCATGAGATCGACGCCGCCGCGCCGGCCGCGGTGACCGGCTTCCGACACCCGCACCTCGTACCAGGTCGGCAGGCCCTGGATGTTGGACGGGAAGATGTTGCGGCTGGCCACCGGCACGCCCATGCGCAGGACGGCCTTGGCGAACAGCTGGTTGGCGCTGGCCGAACCGGAGCCGTTGACGTTGGCGAACTTGACGACGAAGTCGTTGGTCTTGTCCATCGTGGGGCGCTCTAGCGGCTGCGGCATGCGGCCCCTCCGGCGTGGCTCATTTCCAGGAAGAACTTCTGCATGTCCCAGGCTCCCGTGGGGCAGCGCTCGGCGCACAGGCCGCAGTGCAGGCAGACGTCCTCGTCCTTCACCATGAGGCGGCCGGTCTTCAGCGCGCCGGACACGTAGGTCGGTTGGTCGGCGTGCAGCTTCGGCGCCTTCAGGCGGGTCAGCAGCTCGCCCTCCCCGCCGTCCTCGGCGATGGTCAGGCAGTCCACCGGGCAGATGTCGAGGCAGGCGTCGCACTCGATGCACAGGGCCGGCCCGAACGCCGTCTGCACGTCGCAGTTCAGGCAGCGCTGCGCCTCCTGCCACGCGAGATCGACGTCGAAGCCCAGCTCCACCTCGACCCGCACGTCCTTCAGCGCCACCGCGGTCTCGCGCAGCGGCACCTTGTGGCGGGTGTCGACGGAGACGTCGTTGTCGTAGCTCCACTCGTGCAGGCCCATCTTCTGGCTGATGAGCGTGACGTGCGGCGGCGGCCGGTCGGTCAGGGGGGATCCCTGGCAGAAGGCGTCGATGGAGATCGCCGCCTCGTGCCCCTGCGCCACCGCGGTGATGATGTTCTTCGGCCCGAACGCCGCGTCGCCGCCGAAGAAGACCTTGGGGTTGCTGGACTGGAAGGTGACCGGGTCCACCGTCGGCAGCCCCCAGCGGTCGAAGCCGATGCCGGCGTCGCGCTCGATCCAGGGGAAGGCGTTGTCCTGCCCGATGGCGACCAGCACGTCGTCGCACGCCATGTGGACGTCCGGCTCGCCGGTCGGGATCAGGCTGCGCCGGCCCTTATCGTCGTACCGCGCGGCGACCTTCTCGAAGACGACGCCCGTGAGCTTGCCGCGTGCGTGCGTGAAGGCCTTGGGCACGAGGAAGTTGTGGATCGGGATGCCCTCGTGCAGCGCGTCCTCCTTCTCCCAGGGGGAGGCCTTCATCTCCTCGAAGCCGCTGCGCACCACCACGGCCACGTCCTCGCCGCCGAGGCGGCGGGCGGTGCGGCAGCAGTCCATGGCGGTGTTGCCGCCGCCCAGCACGATGACCCGCCTGCCGATCCGCCCGGTGTGCCCGAAGGAGACCGAGGACAGCCAGTCGATGCCGATGTGGATGTTGGCCGCCGCCTCCGCGCGGCCGGGCACGTCGACGTCACGCCCGCGCGGCGCGCCGGTGCCGACGAACACGGCGTCGTAGCCCTCGTCCAGCACCGCCGTCAGACTGCTCACCCAGGTGCCGAAGCGGGTCTCGACGCCCATGTCGAGGATCTGCCCGACCTCCTCGTCGAGCACCGCGTCGGGCAGGCGGAAGCGCGGGATCTGGCTGCGCATCATGCCGCCGCCCTTGGCCTCGCCGTCGTACACCACGACGTGGTAACCGAGCGGCACCAAGTCGCGCGCCACCGTCAGCGAGGCCGGCCCGGCGCCGATCAGCGCCACGCGCTTGCCGTTCTTCACGGCAGGCGCCCGGGGGAAGCGGGCGCGCACGTCTGGCCCCTTGTGGTCGGCGGCGACGCGCTTCAGGCGGCAGATCGCCACCGGCTCCGCCTCCACCCGGCCACGGCGGCAGGCGGGCTCGCACGGGCGGTCGCAGGTGCGGCCGAGGATGCCGGGGAAGACGTTGGACTTCCAGTTGATCAGGTAGGCGTCATCGTAGCGGCCCGCAGCGATCAGCCGGATGTATTCGGGGACCGGCGTGTGGGCGGGGCAGGCCCACTGGCAATCGACGACGCGGTGGAAATAGTCGGGGGAGCCGGTGTCGGTCGGCCTCATGCCGCACCTCCACGGGTGTTGCGGGCCGATCGCGACGGCCCACCGACCGCCGCGCTGCCGCGGCGGGGCGTCCTGGACCTCATGTTTCCTCCCAAGTCCCGGCCGTCTTGCCCCACCGTTCGATGGGAGTGCCGGGTTCTCGCACGGCCGAAGCCGTTCTCTCTTATTACATGCACTCCTTGTGCGATTCCGCAAGCGCTGGCGTGGGCGTAGGCTCCTCTCCCCGCCGCCGCGGGAAGGCGTCGGGCCGGCGCTCGCAGGCGGCGCCCAAGTCGACAGAACGGCGCGATTGCACCGCCGAGCGGGGCTTACCCCTCGCCCTCGCCCGCCAGGGCAAGGGTTTCATCCGGGGCCGCCGGTGCGGGCTGGAAGTAATGCAGGTAGAGCGGCGTCAGTTGCATGCCCAGCGTGCAGAAGGTGGTGAACACCACGCCGGCCAAGCCGATGTAGAGGATCGCCGGGTTGGCCGGCGCGACGACGCCGCCGGCCAGGACGTTGATCAGGTTCTCCGAGTTGGCGGCGACCGCCCCCGCCGTGCCGGCGGTCCCGAAGAGGATGCAGCCCCACGCCGCCACCACCTCCTTGGGCGGTCCCGGCGGCTCCTGGGCCAGCGCGCCCGACAGCGGCGCGGTCGCGAGGGCGGCGGCGGCAACCAGCACACCGATGAAACGTAGCAGCGCGCGCATGGACCTCCCCTCTCCGGCCGTATTCCCGAACGGTACTCAACTTCCGGGGCGATTGCACGGCCCGCGTGCGGTCGATGACGGCTTTGCAGGCGGCAGCCGGGTCAACTGCGGCTGATCTGCACCACCCGCAGGTTGTTGGTGGTGCCGGCCTGGGCGAAGGGGATGCCGGCGACGACGACCATGGTGTCGCCGGGGCGCGCGAACTCCTCCCGCTGGGCGAAGGCGCAGGCGCGCTCCACGCTCTCCTCGTAGGTGTGGATGTCCTCGGACAGCACGCTGTGCGCGCCCCACAGCAGGCACAGCCGCCGCGACACCCCCTGGTCCGGCGTGATCGCCAGCACGGACACCGCCGGACGTTTGCGCGCGATGCGCGCCGCCGTCGTGCCGCTGGAGGTGAAGGCGACGATCGCCGTGGCGTGGATCACCTCGGCCAGATCGGCCGCCGCCGCGGCGACGGCGTGCGGGGCGGTCTGCTCCTCGCCCGGATCGGAAGCGTCGATGATCGAGCGGTACAGCTTGTGCTGCTCGGTCGAGCGGATGATGCGGTCCATCATCTCGACCGCCTCGACCGGGTAGGACCCGCTGGCCGATTCCGCCGACAGCATCACCGCGTCGGCGCCGTCGTAGATGGCGGTCGCCACGTCCGACGCCTCCGCCCGCGTCGGCGTCGGGGCGGCGACCATGGAGTCGAGCATCTGCGTGGCGACGATCACCGGCTTCACCGCCAGGCGGCAGGCGCGCACCAGCTCCTTCTGGCGGCCCGGCACCTCCTCGTGCGGGATCTCGACGCCGAGGTCGCCGCGGGCGACCATGATGGCGTCGGACAGGCGGATGATGTCCTCGATCCGGTCCAGCGCCGCGGGCTTCTCGATCTTCGCCATCAGCCCGGCGCGCTCGCCGATCAGGCCGCGCGCCTCCAGCAGGTCGCCCGGTTTCTGCACGAAGGACATCGCCACCCAATCGACGCCGAGTTCCAGCCCGAAGGCAAGATCGACGCGGTCCTTCGCGGTCAGCGGCGAGAGGTCGAGCACCGTGCCCGGCAGGTTGACGCCCTTGCGGTTCGAGATGACGCCGCCGGTCACCACCTTCGCCTCGATGAAATCGTCGCCGAGGCCAGTGACGGCGAGGCGCACGCGGCCATCGTCGATCAGCAGGTGGTGCCCCGGCGCGATGGCCGCGAAGATCTCCGGGTGCGGCAGCGGGATGGCGTCGCGGGCGCCCTCGGTGCCGGACGGCACGAAGCGGAGCGTCTCGCCGGCCGTGACGGTGATCTTGCCGTCGCGGATGGTGCCGACGCGGATCTTCGGCCCCTGGAGGTCCTGGAGGATGCCGATGGGGCGGCCGACCTCGGCCTCCAGCGCGCGGATGGCGCGGTGCACCCGGGCGTGGTCGTCGTGCGTGCCGTGGCTGAAGTTCAGGCGGAAGGTATCGACGCCGGCCAGGAACAGCCGTTTCAGCATCTCGGGCGCGGCGCTGGACGGCCCGACGGTGGCGACGATCTTGGCTCGGCGGTGACGGCGCATGTCTCTTCGGCCCCGGGGGCCGCCTCCTCGCTGGCGTTTTCGCGACGCACAACAAGCTGGACCCGTCCTGGCCGGATGGCAAGGCATCGGAGGTCTTCCGTCGGTTTCCCCTGTTCATCCCGGGGCCGAGCCTCCACCTTGCGATCATGGTCCGTTCCGCGGAGTTGCCTGATGTCCCTGCCTGAAGACTGGCGGATCCCGCCCGAGTTCCAGCCCGATCCGGACGCGCTGGACTTCGACCTCGACCGCGCGCTGGCCGCCGTGGTGTCGCTGCGCGCGGCGATCCCCGAGGACGCCTTCACCGCGGAAACCCTGGGCACCGAGCGGGAGGGGCAAGGTGCGGTCATCCGCGAGGACGGTCTGGTGCTGACCATCGGCTATCTGATGGCCGAGGCCGAGGAGGTGTGGCTGACCACCAGCGACGGCCGCGCCGTGCAGGCCGAGCCGCTGGCCTACGACTTCGTCAGCGGCTTCGGCCTCGTGCGGGCGCTGACGCCGCTGGGCGCGCCGGCGCTGCCGCTGGGCAACTCGCGCCGCATCGAGCCGGGCGACCCGGTGGTGGTCGGCGGCGCCGGCGGCGTCGCCCATTCCCTGACGGCGGAGATCCTGGCCACGCAGGAGTTCGCGGGCTATTGGGAATACCTGATCGAGGACGCCATCTTCACCGCGCCGGCGCACCCGAACTGGGGCGGCACCGCGCTGCTCGGAGCGCAGGGCGAGCTGCTGGGGATCGGGTCGCTGCAGCTGCCGTCGCGCACATCGGACGGGCGGGTCCTGCCGCTGAACATGAGCGTCCCCATCGACCTGCTGAAGCCGATCCTGGACGATCTGCTGCGCTTCGGCCGCGTCGACCGGCCGTCGCGCCCCTGGCTCGGCCTCTACGCCATGGAGGACGAGCACGACCAGGTGGCCGTCGTCGGGCTGGCCGGCGACGGCCCGGCGCGCAAGGCGGAGCTGCGCGCCGGAGACGTGCTGCGCGCCGTCGCCGGCGTGCCCGTCCGGTCGCTCGCCGGATTCTACCGGACGCTGTGGTCGCTCGGCGGGGCCGGCGTCGACGTGCCGCTCACGGTCGAGCGGGAGGGCGACGTGTTCGACGTGGTGCTGGGCTCGGCGGACCGCAGCCGCTTCCTGAAATCCGCCCGGCTGCACTGACGCGGCTCACCCGCCTAAACCGGGGGCGGGCGCCGCTCCGCCGCCGCGCGGCGCAGGGAGGCCAGCAGGTCCGCGTCGGTGATGACGCGCGGCACCTTGTTCTGCCCGCCCAGCTTGCCGCGCGCCCGCATCCAGGCGGCGAAGGTGCCGGGCGGGGCCAGCTCCACCCGCGGCGCGTCCATGCCGAAGCCGCCGGCGCGGTGGGCGCGGTAGTCGTCGTTGAGGGCCGACAGCCGCCCGTCGATGCGCGCAGCGACCTCGGCCAGCCGGGGGCCGGCGGCGGCGGGGTCGGCGAACTCCACCACGTAGAGGTGCCCGCCCGGCGTGCCGGTGCCCTGGGCGAAGACCGGGCCGACCGCGAAGTCGGTCACCGCCGTGCCGACGGCCTCGGCCGCCTCGGTCACGGCGCGCTCGATCTCCTCGCCGATGAGGTGCTCGCCGAAGGCCGAGAGCATGTAGGAGGTCCGCCCGGTGACCAGCAGGCGCGGCGGGTCCAGGTCCACGAAGCGCACCGTGTCGCCCAGCAGGTAGGCCCACGCCCCGGCGCAGCTGCTCAGCACCACCGCGTAGTTCACGCCCGTCCCGACGTTGGCGATCCAGAAGCGGCGCGGCGCCGCGGCGCCCAGCTCCTCGACCGGCACGAACTCGAGGAACAGCCCGGTGTCGAGCAGGACGCGCAGCCCCTCCCCCACCCCGCGGTCGGCCAGCGCGAGGAAGCCCTCGCTGGCCGGATAGACCTCGCGCAGGTCGATGGGCGCGCCGGCCACCCAGCGCTCGAACGCCGCGCGGTACGGCGCGAAGCTGACGCCGCCGTAGACCAGCAGCTCCAGCCGCGGGTAGAGGGCACGGAGCGTGCGCGGCCGGTCCGGCGCCATCTCCGCCAGCCGGTCGAGGAACAGCAGCAGCCAGCTCGTCGTGCCGCCCAGCGCGCGGATGTCCTCGGCGAGCGAGCGGCGCCCCATCGCCTCCACCTTGCGCCCCCAGTCGGCGAGCAGCGCGAGGTCCGGCGGCGGGAAGGTCCTGCCACGCAGCCAGCCCGGCACCGCGCGCGCGGCGATGCCTGACAGGTCGCCGGAATGGATGCCCGGCGCCTCCGCCACCAGATCGGTGCTGCCGCCCAGCATGAAGCTGCGCCCGCCGAACACCCGGCTCTCCGGCCGGTTGGCGATGTGGTGGGTCAGCAGGTCGAAGGCGGCGCGCGTGTTGGCGCGGAGCATGGCGTGCGACACCGGGATGTACTTGGTCCGCCCGGTGGTGGTGCCGGAGCTGGCGGCGAAGTACGGGATGGTGCCGGGCCAGCTGATGTCGGTCAGGACGGGGAACGCCGGCCGCCAGTAGTCCGCCCACATCGCCTCGTAGCGGCGGATCGGCACCCGCTCCTGGAAGTCGCGCACCGACAGGATGCGCGCGAAGCCGTGGTCGCGCCCGAAGCGCGTCTCCTCCGCCCGCCGCACCAGCCGCAGCAGCTGGCGTTCCTGCGTCTCCGCCGGGCGCTGCCGGGCCAGCCGGCGCAGGCGCTGCCGGGCGTAGAGACGCAGCAGGGGCGTGGCGTCGATCACGGCCGCAGCTCCGTGTGGAAGCGGAAGGTGGCGCGCGCCGTTTCCGGCCGCAGCGGCACCCGAACGTACGCGCCGCGCCGCCACAGGTCGACCTGATCGACGAAGGTGGTGCTGCCCAGCCAGCCGTCCTGCCCGCCCAGCAGCACGATATGGTTGGCGTCCGGATCGCCGAGGTCGGAGATGTGGCGGGCGTCGGCGCCGAATTTGGCGGCGTGGCGGCCGGAGGCGAAGCCGTGCGCGGTCTTCATCACCGTCTCGTTGCCGCCGCCCACCGACAGGTCCACGAAGCGGAAGCGCCGGCCGAGCAGCGGCAGCATGCCGAGCGGGTGGCTGAGCCGCAGCCGGTGCAGCGCGCCCCAGCGCGGGTGGCCCAAGCGCGGGTGGCGGTGTCTGGCCGTGGCGTCCAGCGCCCCGCGCAGCGCCGCCCGGATCCGCGCCGGGTCCAGCGCCTCCAAGTCGTCGCGGATGGCCGCCCACGGCTCCCACCCCGCGGTGTAGACCGCCAGCCCGTCGCGCCCGCGCAGCCGGCGCACGAACGCGCACAGCAGCAGCTCGAACGCCGCGGCCCCGGCGGAGTCCGCGTCGTAGCGGCCGTCCCAGCCGGCCAGCACCGCCAGCAGCTCGCGCTGCGGCGCGTCCCCGGCGAGGGCCAGCAGACGGTCGCGCAACTCGACGGCGGAGGGGACGAAGACGTCGCGCTGCGCGGCCTTCAGGTCGTCGAGGGAGACCGTCTCCGGCCGCGACAGCAGGTCGCGCAGCCGCCGCACCCGGTCGTCGGGGGAGAAGAAGAAGCCCACCGGCGGGCCGCCGCCGGTTTCCGGCCGGTTGTTGGCGGAGGCGACGAAGCCGCGCTCCGGGTTCCACCGCGCCGGCAGGTCGCTGCCCACCGCCATGCGCTCCCAATGCGCGCGGTGCCCGCGCGGGACGACGAGGTCGGCGGGCGGGGTCGGCGGCCGCCACGGCAGGTGCGCGGCCATGCACTGGCCGACGCGGCCCCTGGCGTCGGCGAAGATCATGTTCTGTGCCGGCGCGGCGAAGCCGTCGAGCGCACGGCGGAACTCCTCCCAGGTCCGGGCGCGGTTGGCGGCCAGCAGGGCCGTGATCTCGTCGGACGGCCGGTGCCCGACCCAGTGCAGCGCCAGCGCGCGCCCCTGCCTCACCATCGGGGAATCGGTGATGACCGGCCCCCAGGCGGTGTCGCGCACGGTCACCGTGCGCTTGCCGCACCAGCGCACGCGGATGGTCTCGTGGCGCTCGCGGATCCCGGCCGCAGCCACGTCGCCCACGTCGAACAGCTCGCTCGACTGCGCGTGCAGGCTGGTGCCACCCCAGGCGATCCACGGGTTGCGGCCGAGCGCCACCGCCGGCACGCCGGGGATCATCAGCCCCACCGCGTGCAACCCCGGCGAGCGCATGCCGGCGATCAGCCACAGGTTCGGCAGCACCAGCGACAGGTGCGGATCGCTGGCGATCAGCGCCGAACCCGTCGCGCTGCGCGCCGCGGCGACCGCGCAGGAGTTGCTGCCATGCCGCCCCAGCAGCGCGGCCAGCCAGCCCAGCGGCGGCGCGCCGGGCATATCCGATCCGGCGAAGCCCGGCACCGGCACGGCGCCGTCACGCATCATGCGCTCCCACAGCCCCGGCCAGTCCGGCCGGGCGCGCAGGCGCAGCAGCGGGATCCACACCTTCCAGGTGAAGTCGGTGGCGGCGACGCGGCCGAGCGCCAGCAGGTCCTCCACCGTCCAGGGCGCCGGCCGGTCGCCGAGCAGCCGCAGTTCCCACGGCAGCGGCCCGCGCGCGATCACCGCGTTGATCCCCCGCGCGAAGCCGGCCAGCCACGCCCGCGTCTCGACCGGCAACGCCGCCGCCATGGCCGGCACGGCGCGCGTCAGGCCGAGCGTCCGCAGCAGGCCGTCCGGCTCCACCGTCGCCGGGCCGAACAGCGCCGACAGCCGCCCGTGGGCGGCACGGCGCATCATCTCGATCTGGGCGAGGCGCAGGTGGGCGTGCACGACGCCCAGCGCCACCGCGAGGTCGGCGTCGTGCTCGGCTTCGATGAAGGGGATCTGATGCTCGTCCCAGTGGATGGAGACGGGCGCCTGCAGCGGCAGGCCGGCGGTGGGCAGGTCCGCCAGCCGCTCCTCCAGCGTGCGGCGGCGCGGCGGCCCGTGCCGCAGCATCGCCGCCGCCAGGAAGGCGCCGAGCAGGCCCAGTCCCGCGATCGCGCCCAGCCGCGGCATCGAGCTTCCACCCCCCGGAACCGGTTCAGGCAGCCGCTTGGCGCCCCATTGGGCGAGGACCGCCTCGGGAATGACGATGAAGATAAGCGAAGCCGCGAACGCCGCCAGGACGAAAGGCGGCGTTTCCCGCGCGCCGGGGCCGGCGCCGTCATTCCCCGGCGGCGACGGCCTCCGGGGCCGGCTCCGGCGCGTTCAGCGCCTGGAGGTGGATCCCGAACGCCCGCAGGACCGGGGCGACGCGCCGCGTCTCGGCCCCCGTCACGTGGGCGTCCGTCTTCAGCACGATGTGCGGCGCCTGCTGCATGAGGCGCTGGGCGCGGAAGGGGCCGACCGCATCGTCGCAATGCATCGCGACTCCGAGCAGGATGCCCAGGGTGACGTCGTCCGGCGCCAGCGGGTCGGCCACGACGGCGTGAAGTTCGCGCAGCAGCGCGCAGACGATGACGGCGGTGCGCTCCAGGGTGTCGGTCTCAGCCATGATGCCCTCCAAGGCCGGCAAGCGTGCCGCACGCACCCTATGCCGGCCGCCGCGACGGCGGAGTGGGAAGGCTCACACCCAAAGCGAAATGTCAGACGAGGCGCCAGCGGTGCAGGCGCTCGTAGGTGGGGCGCGCCGCTTCGGCGACCCGCAGCAGATCGCCCGACAGCGCGGGGGCCTGCGGCGGCGGTGCGCCGAAGCCGGTCGAGGCCTCCACCGATGCGTACCAATGCGGCGCCCACACGCCGTCGGTGGCGCGCCGGCCGGGCGGCCAGCGCAGCATGGCCTCGGTGAAGGGCACGCCGAGCGCGTCGCAGAGCCGGGCCAGTGTCGTGGCGGGCGCGCCCAGCACGTCGCGCGCGTCCACCACCGGCGGCGCGCGGCCGAGCCGGTCGGCCTCGCGGTCGAACAGCTCGGCCTGCCGCTCGACGCCGATGTCGGCGAGGTCGACGCTGCCGCGTCGCTGCACGTAGGAGGCCACCACCTCCGCCGGGTCGCGGATCAGGAAGGCGTTGCGCACGCGGTCCGTCCAGTCCAGCCCGACCCCCGGCAGCATGTGGTGGGTCATGTGCTTCTGGTAGAAGATCGCCCGCCCGCCAGGCACCGGCTCGTCGACCAGGGCGGCGGCGACGGTGCGCCAGTCGGTGGGCTGGCTGGCCAGCACGTCCTCGCGGCCGGGGTGGTCCAGGCCGGTCTCCGCCAGATAGGCGGCGTAGAAGGGCTCGTCCACCACGGCGGTGTCGGGCCGGTTCTCCCACGCCCGCATCATCGCCGTGGAGATGTTGCGCGGCCCCGACCACATGGCGATGCGGATGGGGCCGCTCACGGCGCGGCCTCGCCGGTGATGTACGCCTCGTAGCGGGCGGCCAGCGCGCGGGTGTAGGCGCCCGGCCGGCCGTCGCCGACGGGGCGGCCGTCGATGCGCGTCACCGGGGTGATGCCGCCCAGCGTGCCGGTCACGAACGCCTCGTCGGCGCTGTAGGTCTCGGCCAGCGTGAAGTCGGTCTCGCGCACCGCGCCGCCGCCGGCGCGCACGAGGTCGAGCACCTTGCGCCGGGTGATCCCCTTGAAGTTGAAGCGGCCGGTCGAGGTCCACAGCTCGCCGCGCCGCACGATGAAGAAGTTGGTCGAGTTGCAGCTCGCCACGAAGCCGTGCGGGTCGAGCATCAGCGCCTCGTCCGCCCCGGCGTCGATCGCCTGGATCAGCGCCTGGATGAGGTTGAGGCGGCTGTGCGAGTTGAGGCGCAGGTCGAACACGTCCGGCCCGCTGCAGCGGAAGGTGGAGGTGAAGAGCGTCAGGCCCTTCTCCTTGGTCTCCGGCTTCGGCCGCTTGTATTCGGCCACCACCACGATGGTCGGCCGGCCGAGGACGAAGCGCGGGTCCTGGTTGACCGTCTTCTTGCGGCCGCGGGTGATCATCAGGCGGATGTGGGCGCCGTCCTCCATGCCGTTGCGGGCCAGCGTCTCGCGCACGATGCCGGTCAGCGCGTCGCGGTCCAGGCCGATGTCCATGCGGATGGCGCCGGCGCCCTCGTACAGGCGGTCCAGATGGTCGTCGAGCGCCAGGAGCCTGCCCCGGACCAGCCGCAACCCCTCCCAGACGCCGTCCCCCAGCACGAAGCCGCTGTCGAACACCGAGACCTTGGCCTCGTTCCGCGGCACGAACTCCCCGTCCACGTAGACCAGGACGGAGTCGTTCCGCGGGTCGTCCACGTAGCCCTGGGCGCTTTCCTTCGCCATCGTCCTCTCTCCCCTCCGCGGCCGTCGTCGCGGCCCGCACGCACGGCACGATACAGGGCGTCCGGCGTGCACGCCAAGCCCAGGCGCCCACATGGCGCGCTCTGGACCGACATCATTATGCGGAATATTATTCCGCATTTGTTGACGCCGTCATGCCGCTGTGCCAGAGTGCCGCCGCAACGAGAAGGGGGAGGAACCGCGTGCGCTTCACGGATCGGGTCGCCATCGTCACCGGCGCCGCGAGCGGAATCGGGCACGCCGCCGCCCGGCGGCTGGCGGCCGAGGGGGCGGCGGTCGTCCTGGTCGACCGCGACGCCGACGCGCTGCACGAGGCGGCGGCCGGCCTGCCGGAGGGCACGGCGTTCGCCGTCCACGCGCTCGACGTCACCGACGAGCCGGCGGTGGAGGCCTGCGTTTCCGCCGCGCTGGAGCGCTTCGGCCGCATCGACGCGCTGTGCAACAACGCCGGCATCGCCTGCGGCTACGCCATCGCCACCGACCAGGACATGGCGGAATGGCAGCGCGTCATCGCCGTGAACCTGTACGGCGTCGTCCATTTCACCAAGCACGCCGCCCGCGCCATGCAGGCGGCCGGGCGCGGCGCCATCGTCAACACGGCGTCGGTGGCCGGCATCCGCTCGGGCGCCGGCGGCAACGCCTACAGCGCGTCGAAGGCGGCGGTGATCAACTTCACGCAGACGGCGGCCTGCGACCTGGGTTCGTGGAACATCCGCGTCAACGCGGTCTGCCCCGGCCTGATCGAGACCGGGATGACCCGGCGCATCTTCGACCAGGCGCGCGCCGCCGGGAAGGAGGACCGCCTGGGCGCCCGCTGCGAGCTGCGCCGCCACGGCCGTCCGGAGGAGGTGGCCGCCGCCATCGCCTTCCTGGCCAGCGACGACGCCAGCTATGTCACCGGGCAGGCGCTGCCGGTGGACGGCGGCAACACCGCCTCGCTCAACCTGCCCGGCATGAAGGTGTGACGGGCGTAATTCCAGTCGTACAAGCAAGGAGGCGCGGGGCGGAACCCGCGCCGAGGGGAGGAATCCAGGGCATGTTCGATCGTCACTTCAAGGTCTGGCCGCGCCGCACGCCGCACCATCTGAGCGTCCCGGAAACGACCCTGAGCTTCAACCTGGAGGTCACCGCGCGCCGCCATCCCGGCCGCGCCGCCATCGTCTATTACGGCCGGACGCTCACCTACGCCGACCTGCACGAACAGGTGGAGCGGCTGGCCGGCTACCTGCGGAACCGCCTGGGCGTGGCGAAGGGCGACCGCGTGCTGCTCTACATGCAGAACAGCCCGCAGTTCGTCATCGGCTACTACGCCATCCTGCGCGCCGACGCCGTGGTCGTCCCGGTCAACCCGATGAACCGCACCACGGAGATGGAGCACTTCGTCGCCGACACCGGCGCCCGCGTCGCCCTGCTCGGCCAGGAGCTGCTGCCGGTCATCCAGCCGCTGCTGGGCCGGACCGGGCTGGAGCACGCCGTGGTGGCCAGCTACGCCGAGTACGCCGACCCGGCCTTCGACCTGCCGGTCCCCGACGCCGTCAAGGCGCCGCCCCGCGCCGACCTCGGCGCCGGCGCCGTGCCGTGGCGGGACGCGCTGGCGGCGGGGGAGACGGCGGCGCCGTCCACCACGCAGCCCGACGACTGGGCGGTGTTCCCCTACAGCTCCGGCACCACCGGCAACCCGAAGGGGTGCATGCACACGCACCGCACGGTGATGATGCCGCTGGTCGCCGGCCTCGTCTGGAGCCCGATGGCGCCGGACTCCACGCACCTCGTCACGCTGCCGCTGTTCCACGTGACCGGCATGCAGGCGGCGATGAACCAGCCGATCTACATGGGCTGCACCATGGTGATCATGAGCCGCTGGGACCGCCGCGTCGCCGCCGAGCTGATCCAGCGCCACCGCGTCGGGCGCTGGCGCAGCATCACCACCATGGCCATCGACTTCGTCAACGACCCGGAGATCCGCCGCTTCGACCTCTCCAGCCTGGAGGCCATCGGCGGCGGCGGCGCCGCCATGCCCGAGGTGATCGCCGGGCGGCTGCGCGAGGTCACCGGCCTCGACTACATCGAGGGTTACGGCCTGTCGGAGACCGCGGCCAGCACGCACATCAACCCGGTCGAGCACCCGAAGCGCCAGTGCCTGGGCATCCCGATCTTCGACGTGGACAGCCGCGTGGTCAGCGTCGAGGACGGCCGCGAGCTGCCGCCGGGCGAGGTGGGCGAGATCCTCATCCACGGCCCGCAGCTGTTCAAGGGCTATTGGAACGATCCCCAGGGCACCGCCGAGGCGTTCATCGAGCTGGACGGCAAGCGCTTCTTCCGCACCGGCGACCTCGGCTATTACGACGAGGACGGCTACTTCTTCATCGTCGACCGGGTGAAGCGGATGATCAACGCCTCCGGCTTCAAGGTCTGGCCGACGGAGGTGGAGGCGCTGATGCTGCGCCACCCGGCCATCGCCGAGGTGTGCGTCATCGCGTCGCCCGACGCGCGGCGCGGCGAGACGGTGAAGGCCTGCGTGATCCTACGCGACAGCCACAGCGGCAGCGTCGGCGAGGAGGACATCATCGCCTGGTGCCGCGCCAACATGGCGGCCTACAAGTGCCCGTCGCGGGTGGAGATCCGCGACGCCCTGCCCCGCTCCGCCACCGGCAAGCTGCAATGGCGCGAGCTGCAGGAACAGGAATGGAGCGCCTGATCATGGCGGCGGAACGCATCCCCGGCATCCCCACCCTGGCCAACCGCGTCGGCGACGTGCTGGGCGTCAGCGACTGGCTGACGGTCGGGCAGGACCGCATCGATGCCTTTGCCGGCGCCACCGGCGACGACCAGTGGATCCACACCGACCCGGAGCGGGCGGCGCGGGAATCCCCTTACGGCACGACCGTCGCGCACGGCCTGCTGACGCTGTCGCTGCTGCCGGTGCTGGCGGCGCAGGCGTTCGCGGTGGACGACGTGGCGACGAAGCTCAACTACGGCTTCAACCGCGTGCGCTTCACCGCCCCGGTGCCGGCCGGCGGCCGGGTTCGCGCCGGCTTCCGCCTGAAGGCGGTGGAGCCGCAGGACGGGCGGCGCCACCTGATCACCGTCGAAGCCACCGTCGAACTCGAAGGCTCCCCCCGCCCCGCCTGCGTCGCCGAGATGCTGGTGGTGTACGTGGAATAGGAATGATGCCCTCACCCTGCTCCGCGATACGGTATGCATAGACCACAACGATGCAGTAAGCATCTGAATTTCATGATATTTTCCGTCATCCTCGCGAAGGCGGGGATCCAGTGCTCGCGTCTGCGAGCCATATGATTCATATCGCCGCCGACGCGGCTCTGTCTTGGATCCCCGCTTTCGCGGGGATGACGGTTAAGTTTCTGAATTTGAAAGACAACAGCACCCCACAGGGAGAGGGCTGGACCCAAGCAAAGCTCGGGAGGGTCGGGCAGCGGTCTTCCCCGACAGCGAAAATTCTTGCCATGCCCGGCGCGTCGATCTAGGATTTAAGTCCCTAACACGCAAGGAACGGAACGGTGAACTGAACACGCCCCGCACACTGTTCCATGGTGTTTCACAGTGTTCCATTCGGCTGGCGAGGCCGCCGCTCCCCCCGCAGGGGAGAACGATGTCACCCCATCCGGATCTGCTGGAGGAACCGCTCCACCTCCTGGCGCAGGCGGTCGGACTGGGCGGACAGGTCATCCGCCGCGTGCAGCACCTGCCCGGCCGCGGTGCCGGTCTCGCCGACCGCCACGGTCAGCGTCGCGCTGTCGGACGAGAGGTGGCTGGTGCCGGACGCCGCCTCATGGATGTTGCGGGCGATCTCCTGCGTCGCCCTGCCCTGCTGCTCGACGGCAACGGCAATCGTCGCGGCGACGCGGTCGATGTCGCCGACCATGGCGGTGATGGCGGAGATCGCCTCCACCGTGCCGGCCGTCGCCTGCTGGATGGCGGCGACCTGCTGGCCGATCTCGTCGGTGGCGTGCGCGGTCTGGTTGGCGAGGCTTTTCACCTCGCTGGCCACCACCGCGAAGCCCTTGCCCATCTCGCCCGCCCGCGCCGCCTCGATGGTGGCGTTGAGCGCCAGCAGATTGGTCTGGTGGGCGATGCGGTTGATCAGGTCCACCACCTTGCCGATGGTCTGCGCCGAGGAGGACAACGCCTGCACCAGCCCGCCGGTGCGGCCCGCCTCGGCCACCGCCCGGCCGGCCATGGCGGTGGACTGCGCGACCTGCCGGCCGATCTCCCCCACCGAGGCGGAAAGCTGCTCGGCCGCCGCCGCGACGCGCTGCACGTTGCTGGCCGTGCTCTCCGACGTGGAGGAGAAGGCCGCCAGCCGCCGCGTCGCGTCCTCCGCGGTGCCGGCCATGCCCTCGGCGGCGGCGTGCAGTTCGACCGCCGAGGACGACACGGATTCCACCACGTGCTGCACGCTGGCCTGGAAGCCGTCGGCCAGCTCCGCCATCAGCCGGCCCTTGGCGCGTTCGGCCTCGCGCTCGGCCTGTTCCCGCTCGGCCTGGATGCGCTCCATGGCCTGGGCGTTGTCCTTGAAGACCCGCACCGCGCGGGCCATGGCGCCGACCTCGTCGCGGGCGGCCAGCGCCGGGATCTCCACGCCCTTGTCGCCCGACGCCAGCGCCTCCATGGTGGCGGTGATGCGGCGCACCGGGCGGATGATGCTGCGCGCGATCACCCAGGCCAGCACCAGCCCCACCAGCTCGCCCAGCACCGCCAGCGCGATCAGCACCGTCTGCACGCGGTCGAGCGTCCGCCCGCTCTCGGCCTGGATGCGGGCGAGGCTGGCCACCGCCGCCTCGCGCACCGCCTGCCCGCCGGCGTTCAGGCGGCGGCCGGTGACGCGGACCATGGCGTCGGCGATCACGTCCGCCTCGTCGGTCGCCGCGGCCACCGCCTCGAAGCCGCGCCGCGCGGTCTCCACGCTCTCCGCCGCCTCGCGCGCCGCGGCGCCGGTGTCCGGACGCTCGGACAGGCCCTTGAGGATGTTGGCCATGTCGGTGAGGTTCTTGCGGATCGCCTCGTCGTCGCCGTGCTGCGGGTCGGTCTCGAAGCGCACGACCAGCGGCTGCACCCGGCCGAGCCGCCCACGCACCACGTCGACGATGGCGGTGGCGCCGGCCTCGGTGCCGGCCTGCGCCGCCCGGACCAGCGCGGCGACGCGCCGCTCGGTCTCGGCCATGGCCAGCACGACGCCCTCGGCGAACAGGGCCTCGCGGCGGGCCTTGGCGTCGGCGAGGCGCGTGAACTCCCCGCCGAACCGGCCGCGGGCGTCGGCGAGGTCGTCGAGCGGCGCGTGCAGTTCCACCGCCTCCGACTGGCCGCGGGCACGCGCGATGTTGGCGTCGATGCGCTGGGCGACGGTCTCGGTGGTGGTCCGCTCGATGGCGCGGCCGGAGGCGGCGAATTCCTGCGCCGCGCGCATCAGGATGCCGGTGTCGGTCTGCAGCTCCATGGCGGTGATGGCGATGCCGGCGACGTCGCCGTACACCGCGAAGTGCCCGCGGGTCCGCTCGAACCCGACGACGCCCGCCGCGCCCATCGCCCCAAGCAGCAGAAGCACCGACAGGAATCCCGCGAAGATGCGCATGGAGATGGACAGGGCCGCCACGCTCAGGCGGAAGGGGGGTGCGCTGTGGGTCATGGGGTGCCGTTTGCCAGGAAAAATGGGGGACGCGCGCACCGGCGAAGCCGGAGCGAAGGCGGTCGGTCAGGGCTTTCAGGGAATGGGCGCGTCAGCGCCGGTCGGGCGGTTCAGCCGTCATCGGTGGTCCTCCCCTCGGATCGCTGTTTCGCCCACAGTCTCAGCAATCAGCGGCGCTGTCAATAATGCGGAATATATTTCCACATTAGCAACCCAACGTCGGAACGACCGCCCCCTCATCGCTTTTTGAATGGCTTCGTCGATCTTTGAATGGCCAGTTTCCGGCGCCTTCGCCCGGCCGCCGCGCCGGCTATAGAAAAACCTTATACGGGTCGGGGAATTTCAAAATGGCATGATCCGTGCGGCCAGCGGATGATGCGGGCAACGGCATCGCCCCCGCTTCCGCAGCGCGGCGGAGCCCGAGAGAACAAGAACCAGGAGGAAACGCCATGACAAGCGTCAGTGCGCCGGAACCGATCCCCGGCACCACCATCTTCGACGGCTCGATGGCCATGAGGGGCTACGCGCTGAACAAGATGTGCTACTCGTTCAACGAGGCCGAGAGCCGCAAGGCCTTCCTGGCGGACGAGGACGCCTACTGCGCCAAGTACGGCCTGAACGACGAGCAGAAGGCCGCCGTCAAGGCCCGCAACGTCCTGCAGCTGATCGCCGCGGGCGGCAACATCTACTACCTCGCCAAGTTCGCCGGGATCTTCGGGCTGAACGTCCAGGACGTCGGCGCGCAGCAGACCGGCATGACGGTCGAGGACTTCAAGGCGAAACTCGTGGCGGCGGGGGTCTGAACATGGCGCGCATCGTCGGTGGCATCACCACCTCCCACATCCCCGCGATCGGCAACGCCATCGCCCGCGAGATGTTCGAGGACCCATACTGGAAGCCGTTCTTCGACGCCTACCCGCCGGTCCGCGCGTGGCTGGACGAGGTCAAGCCGGACGTCGCCATCGTTGTGTACAACGACCACGGGCTGAACTTCTTCCTCGACAAGATGCCGACCTTCTCAGTCGGCGCGGCGCCCGAGTACCAGAACAAGGACGAGGGCTGGGGCCTGCAGCCGCTGCCGCCCTACCCCGGCGACCCGGAGCTGTCCTGGCACATCATCAATTCGGTGGTCGCCGAGGACTTCGACCTCTGCACCTGCCAGGAGATGGCGGTCGACCACGGCTTCACCGTGCCGATGTCGCTGCTGTGGCCGGACCGCGCCAAGATGGGCGGGCTCAAGACCATCCCGCTGGTGGTCAACACGGTGCAGCACCCGCTGCCCAGCCCGGCGCGCTGCTTCAAGCTGGGCCAGGCGCTCGGCCGCGCGGTGGAGTCCTTCGACAAGGACCTCAAGGTGGTGGTGATCGGCACCGGCGGCCTGTCGCACCAGCTTGACGGCGAGCGCGCCGGGTTCATCAACAAGAACTTCGACCTGATGTGCCTGGAGAAGATCGTCGATGATCCCGAGGCGCTGACCAAGTACTCGATCCACGACCTCGTGCGCCTCGCCGGCGCGCAGGGGGCGGAGCTGATCCTGTGGCTGGTGATGCGCGGCGCGCTGACCGGCACGGTGAGCAAGCTGCACAGCAACTACCACATCCCGATCTCCAACACCGGCGCCGGGCTGCTGCTGCTCGAAAACGCCGCCTGATCAAGGGCGTTCACCCCGCCACTGAGCCCCTCCCCCGACCCGGGGCGAGGGGCTTTCTTTTTGTCAGCATCGCGGATCATCGTTGATCCAGATCAATTGCCGCGCCTCCGCTATTGTATACATTACGAACAACAGGCGGCCTTGACGCCGCCAAATCAGCGGCAACATACCGCCGATTGTACGCAATAAGACGCATCCGGACGGGAGGCTCGGCAACGGATGGAAGCGGTCAGGCATTGGAGCGTCCGGCACGCCCGTGGCCTCAAGCGGGTCTACGACGCGTGCGCGCGTTGGGCGCCGCTGCTCGGCGGCGCGGTGCGCCGGCTGGGGCCGCCGCGCGCCGAACGCCTGCTGCTGCCGGCCGAGCGCGCGGCCAAGCGTTTCCTGTTCGACTGCCGCATGTGCGGCCAGTGCGCGCTGTCGCACACCGGCATGGCCTGCCCGACCAACTGCGCCAAGGGGATGCGCAACGGCCCGTGCGGCGGCGTGCGCGCCGACGGCGGCTGCGAGGTGGACCCGGCGATGCGCTGCGTCTGGGTCGAGGCGACGGCCGGCCGCAAACGGGTGGACGGCCGCCCCGACGGACCGGCGCTCGCCCCGCTCGACCACCGCCGGACCGGCCGCTCGACGCTGGTGCCGCTGATGACCGGCCGCCCGGTGCCGGCCACCGCCGCCGCCGAGACGCCGCCACCGCGCGAGCGGACCGTGCACGGCTTCGAGCAGGCCTGCCGCTCCGGCCGCTTCGTGGTAACGGCGGAGGTGGCGCCGCCGGACTCCGCCGATCCCGCCGCGCTGGTCGAGCGGGCGGCGCGCTTCCGCGGGCTGGTGGACGCCCTCAACATCACCGACGGCGCCGGCGGCAACTGCCACATGTCGAGCGTGGCCGCCGCCGCGGTGCTGGCCGCGCACGGCTTCGATCCGGTGGCGCAGATCGCCTGCCGCGACCGCAACCGCATCGCGGTGCAGGGCGACATCCTCGGCGCCGCGGCGCTGGGGGTGCGCAACGTCCTCTGCCTGACCGGCGACCACGGTGCCGGCGGCGACCAGCCCGAGGCCAAGCCGGTCTTCGACCTGGACGCGGTGTCGCTGCTGCGCGTGGCGCGCGACATGCGCGACCGCGGCGTCTTCGCCTCGGGCCGCGCGCTGGAGACGCCGCCGAACCTGTTCCTCGGCGCCACCGCCAACCCCTTCGTACCGCCGTTCGCCGACCGCGCCGCCAACCTGGAGCGCAAGGTCGAGGCCGGGGCGCGCTTCATCCAGACGCAGTTCTGCTTCGACCTGCACGCCTTCGCCGACTTCCTGCGCGCCGTGCGCGAGCGCGAGTTGCACCGGCGCTGCGCCCTCATCGTCGGCGTCGGCACGCTGGGCAGCGCCAAGGCGCTGCGCTGGATGGCCGAGCGTGTGCCGGGCGTGCACGTGCCGGCCCCGGTGATCGAGCGCGTCGCCCGCGTCGCCGACCAGAAGGCCGAGGGCAAGCGCATCCTGGTCGAAACGATCCGCGCCCTGGCGGAGATGGAGGGCGTCGCCGGCGTCCACCTGATGGGGCACCGCAACGAGAGCGTGCTGGCCGACGCCATCGTCGAATCCGGCCTGCGCACCGCACAAACCGCCGCCTGAGCGGCCAAGAACGGAGGACTACGCCGATGGAAGAGATGACCGGGCAGGAGCGCCAGCTCGTCGACTGGCTGGCCGACATGAACGAGGACGACGCCATCGACCTCGCCAAGCGCATGCTGCTGGAGGAGGGCGCCAACCCGCTGCGGGTGCTGGAGCTGTGCCGCGCCGGCATGGACATCGTCGGCAAGCGCTTCGAGGAGGGCGAGTACTTCCTGCCCGAGCTGGTCCTGGCCGGCGAGATGCTGGAGACCATCGGCGCCATCGCCAAGCCGCTGATCACGCACGCTCCCGGCGAGGAGCCGAAGAAGCTCGGCCGCGTGCTGATCGGCACGGTGCACGGCGACCTGCACGACATCGGCAAGAACATCGTCAGCTTCATGCTGGACATCAACGGCTTCGAGGTGAAGGACATCGGCGTCGACGTGCCGGTGCAGACCTTCCTCAAGGAGATCGACGCCTACAAGCCGGACGTCATCGGCCTGTCCGGCTTCCTGACGCTGGCCTTCGACTCCATGAAGGAGACGATCTCGGCCATCGACGGCGCCGGCCTGCGCGGGAGCGCCAAGATCATGATCGGCGGCGGCCAGATCGACGAGACGGTGCGCAGCTACACCGGCGCCGACGCCTTCGGCACCAACGCGGTGGACGCGGTGTCCCTGTGCAAGCGCTGGGTCGGGGTGGCGGCATGACCGGCGGGATCGTGCAGACTCCCGAGGCCAAGGCCGCGTACGACGCGCGCTGGCAGCGCGTCATGGACTGCGTGGCGCTCAGGCAGCCCGATCGCATGCCCATCGGCATGCAGCCGACCTTCTGGCTGGCCAAGTACGCCGGCATCTCGTGCAAGCAGCTGATGTACGACTACGAGGGCACCAAGGCGATCGCCGAGCGCGCGGTGCTGGAGTTCCAACCCGACGTGCACAGCCCGCTGGTGCTCGCCACCGCGTCCGGCAACGCGCTGGAGGCCATCGGCTTTAAGCAGCTGAACTGGCCCGGCCACGGGGTGGGCGACGACCAGCCCTTCCAGTACGTCGACCGCGAATACATGAAGCCGGAGGAATACGACGAGTTCCTCTTCGATCCCACCGGCTTCTACCTGCAGAAGTACCTGCCGCGGGTGGCCGGCGCCTTCGAGGGCTTCGAGGACCTGCCGAGCCTGCCGGGCCTGCACTATTTCCGCCTGATCGGCGGCATCCGCGCCTTCGCCAAGCCCTCCGTCCGCGCCGCGCTGGAGAAGGTCATCAAGGCCGCCGAGGAGGTCGAGCGCTTCGCCGCCCACCATACCCAGTTCACCCAGCGCATGGCGGCGCTGGGCTTCCCGGTCAGCTACACCACGACCTCGGTGTCGCCCTACGACTTCATCGCCGACTATTTCCGCGGCGCCACCGGCATGATGAAGGACCTGTTCCGCAACAAGGACAAGCTGCTGGAACTGCTGGACAAGGCGTCGGTCTTCCTGCTGCGCCACGCGGTGGCGGGGGCGCAGGCGTCCGGCAACCCGGTGGTGTTCATCCCGGTGCACTGGGCGCCCGACGCCTTCATGTCGCCCAAGCAGTTCGAGACCTTCTGGTGGCCGTCGTTCCGCCGGATGCTGATCGGCCTGATCGACGCCGGGCTGATCCCGATGCCGATGTGGGAGGCCGACTGCACCAAGCGGCTGGAGATCATCCGCGACGTGCCCCCGGGCAAGTGCATCTACTGGTTCGAGCGCACCGACATGGTCCGCGCCTTCGAGGTGCTGGGCGACGTGGTGGCGCTGCGCGGCAACCTGTCGCCGTCGATGATGACCACCGGCACCCCCGACGAAGTGGACGCCGCCGTGCGGCATCTGGCGGAGAACGTCTTCCACAAGGGCGGCAAGCTCATCCTCGACTGCGCCTTCGGCATTCCCGACGAGACGCCGGTGGAGAACGTGCGCGCCATGTTCGACGCCGCGCGGAAATACGGCGGCTGAGCCATGGCCGGCACCGTGCAGGAGCGCTTCCGGCGGGAGGCGGAGGAACTGGCGGAGCGCGAGGGGCTGGTCGAGGTCGCCCTCGCCCACCGCTTCGTGCCGCTCGATCACGGCGAGGCGCTGGACACGGCGCGCCTGACGCCGGAGTCCGGCACGCTGACCGCGCTAGCCTGCGGCGTCTGCACCATCGGCCCGCGGCTGGAACGGCGGGTGTCGGCGCTGTTCGCCGAGCGGCGGATGTCGCTGGCGCTGGCGCTCGACGCGTACGGCAACGCACAGCTGCGCGACGCCGTGCGCCGGCTGCAGGACCGCATGCAGGCCGAGGCGCGCCGGCAGGGCCTGAGCATGGCCGGCGAGCTGCGGCCGGGCGATCCGGGGATGGCGCTGGAGGCGCAGCCGGCGGTGCTACGGCTGGCCGGGGCGGAGCGCATCGGCGTGGCGGTGACGCACGGGCTGGCGCTCTCCCCGGCGAAGTCGGCGTCGATGGTGCTGGGCGTCGGCATCGACCTGCCGCCGGCGCGCTGGTCGCGCTGCGACGACTGCCCGACGGCGCCGCGCTGCCGGATGCGGGAGACGGCCGATGCGTGACGATACTTGCCCCCACCCCCGACCCCTCCCCCGCGGCGCAGAGGAGGGGGGATCGCCCTCCCCTGCGCAGCGGGGGAGGGAGGGGACCCATGCGCAGCATGGGGAGGGTGGGGGCAATGCGACGCCCTACACCCTGCACTTCCCCCAGCTCGACCGCGCCATCCCCGCCCGCCCCGGCGAGACGGTGTTCCACGCCGCGCGCCGCTCGGGCGTGCGCATCGTCGGGGCCTGCGGTGGGCGCGGCACCTGCGGCACCTGCGCGGTGCGCATCGGCCCGGACCGCAAGTGGGCGCGCGCCTGCCAAGCCATGCCGGACACCGACGCCGAGATCGAGGTGGCGCCGCGCTCGCTGGCCCCCGTCGTCCGCACAGAGCCGAACGCCGACACGGCGGAAACCCTCCCCCTCGCCCCCGCCGTCATCGACCGCGACATCGCCGTCGCCGAGGCGACGCTCAGCGACACCACCGGGGACCTCGACCGCCTCGCCCGCGCCCTCGACTTGCCCGTCGGCGCGGTGGACATCGCGACGGCCCGCGCCCTGCCCGGCGTGCTGCGCCACGGCGGCTGGCGGCTGCGCGCCCGGCTGCGCGGCGGCGAGCTGATCGGCGTGGCCCCCGTGGGGGCGCGCACGCTCGGCCTCGCCATCGACCTCGGCACCACCAACGCCGCCGGCTTCCTGATCGACCTGCGAACCGGCGTCCGCCTCGCCAGCCTCGGCATCGAGAACCCGCAGACCGCCTGGGGCGCCGACCTGATCAGCCGCATCAACCACGCGGTGCGCAACCCCGACGCCGCCGAGGAGCTGCGCCGCAGCGCCGTCGACGCGGTCAACGCGCTGGCGCACGACCTCTGCCGCGCCGTCGAAGCTGACCCGTCGGACGTGGTGGACGTCGCGGTGTGCGCCAACACCGCCATGCACCACCTGCTGATGGGCCTGCCGGTGCGCCAGCTCGGCCGCGCGCCGTTCGTCGCGGCGGTGCGCGACGCGGTGGACGTCAAGGCGCGCGACCTGGGCCTCACCGTCGCGCCCGGCGCCTGGGTGCATCTGGCGCCCAACGTCGGCGGCTTCGTCGGCGGCGACCACGTCACCGCGCTGCTCGCCACCGAATCCGAATGGTCGGCGCACGCCACCGCGCTGGTCATGGACATCGGCACCAACACCGAGATCTCGTTGATCCACCGCGGCGCGATCCTCTCGGCCTCCTGCCCGTCCGGGCCGGCGCTGGAGGGCGGGAACATCTCCTGCGGCATGCGCGCCGCCGAGGGCGCCATCGAGCGCGTGTCGGCCGGCGCCGACGGCCTCGTCCTCGGCGTCATCGGCGGACGGGAGCCGGTCGGGCTGTGCGGTTCCGGCGTGCTCGACGCGCTGGCGACGCTGCGCGCGGTCGGCGCGGTGGACGGGCGCGGCCGGCTGGCCGCCGGTCACCCGCTGGTGCGCGAGGCGGACGGCAAGCGGGCCGCCGAACTGGCGCCCGGCGTACGGTTCACCCAGGACGACGTGCGCGCCGTGCAACTCGCCAAGGCGGCGATCCGCACCGGGGTGGAGCTGCTGCTGCGCGAGGCTGGTCTGCATGAGAACGATATCGGCCGCTTCATCATCGCCGGCGCCTTCGGCGCCTACATCGACGTGGCGAGCGGCGTCGGCGTCGGCCTGTTCCCCGACCTGCCGGCGGAGCGCTTCGTGCAGGTCGGCAACGCCGCCGGCCTGGGTGTGCGCCGCATGCTGGCCTCGCGCCACGCCCGCGACCGCGCCCGCGACCTCGCGGCGCGCTGCCGCTACGTAGAGCTGAGCACGCGCGCCGACTTCCAGAAGAATTTCCTGAACAACATCGGCTTCAGCGGGAGGATCCCCTCGTGACCCCCAGTCATTTGAATCAGGCCCACGGCTTCGCCCTGACCATCATCGGCGAGCGCATCAACCCCGGCTTCAAGAGCACCAAGGCGCTGTTCGACACCGAGGACCTGCCCGGCCTCCAGGCGTTGGCTGTGAAGCAGGCCGAGGCCGGGGCGCGCTACCTGAACGTCAACATCGGCGCCCGCGCGCTGACCGACCCGCATTTCATGGCCGAGGTGATCCGCGCCATCCAGGCGGTGGTGCGCGTCCCGCTGTCCTTCGACTTCCCCAGCGCCCAGGTGCAGGAAATCTGCCTGAAGACCTACGACCGCGCGAAGGCGGACGGGGCGCTTCCCATCGTCAACTCGATCACCGAGCATCGCTGGGACCTGATGGATCTCTACCCGGCGCTGGGCCCCTTCAAGGTCATCCTCATGGCGTCGGAGCGCGTCGAGGACGGCGTCGCCAAGGGCAACAAGACGGCGCAGGAGATCGCCGGCACCGCCAAGCGCGGCGCGCTGCGCCTGGCGCGCGAGCACGGCATGGCGATGGACGACGTGTTCATCGACCTGTCGGTCAGCGCCATCATCGCCGACACCGCCGGCCTCAACCGCGCCACGCTGGACGCCGTGCGGCTGATCGGCGAGGACCCGGAGCTGAAAGGCGTGCACATGATGGGCGGGCTGTCCAACATCGGCCAGCAGCTGCCGGCGAAGGCCATCGACGGCTCCGACCTCAAACACTCCCTGGAATGCGCCTTCCTGACCCTGGCGGCGCCGCACGGCTTCGACACGGTGCTCGGCACGCCCTGGCGCGGTTACCACCCGCTGCCGGACGACCACCACGTGCTGGCCACCTACCGCGCCTTCCTGGAGCAGAGCGGCAGCAACGCGCTGCGCGCCGTGCGCAAGTTCTACAAGGCCTGAGCCCATGACGACTCTGGTGGTCGGATCGTACTTCGACGGGGAGCGCCACCACGACCGCGGTCCCTACGCCCTGCGCTTCGATGGCGCCGTGCTGCGCGCCATCGACCCGGCCGCACCGGGCACGCCGCCGGATGCCGCCTTCGCCATGCCGTCGCTGGTGGAGGCGCACGCGCACCTGTTCCTCGACGGCGGCGTCCTCGACCTCAAGGAGCGCGCCGCGGCGATGAAGGCGGATCGCGACGCCATGCTCGCCACCGCGCACCGCGGCCTGGGCCAAGCCCGCGCCGCCGGCATCGGGCTGGTGCGCGACGTCGGCGACCGCTGGGGCATCAACCACCAGCTGCGCGACGAGACGCGCGGCCAGCCGGGAATCCAGGTGCGCTCCTGCGGCGTGGCGCTGCGCCGCCCGGGCCGCTACGGCGGCTTCATGGGGCGCGAGGTGGCCGACGACCTGGAGATCCTGGCGGCGGTGGACGAGATCGCCGCGCGCGGCGACGACGTGAAGGTGCTGCTGACCGGCATCATCGACTTCGCCACGGGGAGCGTCCCCGGCACGCCGCAGTTCGACGCCGACGCGCTGCGCCTGATCACCGGCCGCGCCCGCGCGCACGGCCGGCCGACGCTGGCGCACTGCAGCGGCCTCGCCGGGCTGGAGGTGGCGGTGGCCGGCGGCATCGGCTCCGTCGAGCACGGCTTCTTCATGACCCGCGCCATCCTGGAGCGCATGGCCGGCGAGGGCACCGCCTGGGTCCCGACCTTCGCGCCGGTGGCGTTCCAGGGCGACCGGCCGGAGTTCGCCGGCTGGCCGCCGGAGACCGTCGCGGTGATCGCCGGCATCGTGGGCTCGCACCGCGACCACGTGGCGCTGGCGCATCAGATGGGCGTGCCGGTGCTGTGCGGCACCGACGCCGGCAGCCACGGCGTGGAGCACGGCCGCGCCCTGATGGAGGAGATGATTGTGCTGCTGGACTGCGGCCTGCCGGTGGAGGCGGTGCTGCGCGCCGCGACCTCGCTGCCCCGGCGGTTGTGGGGGGCGCCGGCCAACGACCTGGCGCCCGGCGCCCGGCCCGACCTGCTGCTGCTGCAGGACTCGCCGTTCCGCAACCCCGAGGCTCTGCGCATGCCGCTGGCCGTCGGCGAGGCTGGCGAGGTGGCGCCCGCCCGGCTAGACTGCGGCTGATGTCCCGACACCAGCAGATCGTCCTCAAGCTCCGCGAAATGATCGTCAGCGGCGCGCTCCGCCCGGGAGAGCGCGTCACCGAGATCCCCATCGCCGAACAGCTCGGCGTGTCGCGCACGCCGGTGCGCTACGCGCTCGGCATCCTGTCGCGCGAGGGGCTGGTGGTGCCGACCGACAACCGCCGCGGCTTCGTGGTGCGCGAGTTCACGCTCAGGGACATCGTCGACGCCATCCGCGTGCGCGGCCTGCTGGAGGGCATGGCGGCGCACGACCTCGCCCGTGCCGGCCTGACGCCCGCCCTGGAATCCGACCTGCGCGCCTGCGTCGAGGAGGGCGCGGGGCTGTTCGCCAAGGGGCACCTCGCCGACGAGGACGGCGTGGTGTGGACCGACCTCAACGGCCGCTTCCACGACCTGATCGTCGGCGGCTCGGCCAACAAGGCGCTGACGCACGCGCTGCAGATCAACGACAAGGTGCCCTTCGCCTCGGCCAAGGCGTTCCTCGACGACCGCTCCGACGCCGAGGTGGTGCGCAAGCAGTTCGACGTGCTGTACCTCGCCCAGAAGCAGCACGAGGCCATCTTCCAGGCGCTGCGCAACGGCGAGAGCAGCCGCGCCGAGGCGCTGATGCGCGAGCACAGCTACGCCGCCATCGACAACATCCGCCTGTTCCAGACCGCGCTCAGCCAGCAGATCGGCGCGCTCTAAGCGCACGGTCATTGTATGCAATGATGCGGCAAAACCCAACTCCCCTCGCGGAAGAGGGGGGAGGAGAGCTTCCGCTCCCCGTGCGAAGCCGGTCACCACGAAGGCACGAAGACACGAAGGTGGAGAGCACGCGTCTGCCACCTTCGTGTCTTCGTGCCTTCGTGGTGAAAAAGTCCGGCCAACCTGTCGCACCGCCCCATTCGCTTCGCCCACGAACAATCCGCTTGTATACATTCACGCCTGCCCCCATACTCCCTCCAACGACCGCGCGAACGCGCGCATCCCATGGGAGGGAGACCGTGACCGACACCCCGTCGTTTCCGACAAACACCTGGTACGCCGCCGCCTGGCACCACGAGGTAGAGCGGGCGCTGACGCCCCGCACCGTGTGCGGCAAGGACATCGTGCTGTACCGCCGCCTCGACGGCGCCGTCGCGGCGCTGGAGGACGCCTGCTGGCACCGGCTGCTGCCGCTCTCCATGGGCCGGCTGAACGGCGACGAGGTGGTGTGCGGCTACCACGGCCTCGTCTTCGACCCGGCCGGCCGCTGCACGCACATGCCGGCGCAGGAGACCATCAACCCGTCCGCCTGCGTGCGCGCCTACCCGGCGGTGGAGCGGCACCGGCTGATCTGGGTGTGGATGGGCGACCCGGCGCGCGCCGACCCCGCCGCCATACCCGACTTTCACTGGAACGACGGCACCGACTGGGTCGGCGAGGGCGGCACCTTCTACGGCCTGAAGTGCGACTACCGGCTGGTCATCGACAACCTGATGGACCTGACGCACGAGACCTACGTGCACGCCGGCAGCATCGGCCACGACGCCATCACCCGCAGCCCGTTCGACGTCACCCACACCGACCGCACCGCCACGGTGACGCGCTGGATGGAAGACATCGAGGCGCCGCCGTTCTGGGCGCGGCAACTCGGCCGGCCGGGGCCGGTGGACCGCTGGCAGATCATCCATTTCCAGGTGCCGTGCACCATCGCCGGCGACGTCGGCGTCGCGGTGGCCGGCACCGGGGCGCGCCAGGGCGACCGCTCGCAGGGCGTCAACGGCTGCTTCCTCGCCTCCATCACCCCGGAGACCGAGAAGACCTGCCACTACTTCTGGAACTTCGTGCGCACCTTCCGCACCGACGACGCGGAACTGACGACGGCGCTCAACCTCGCCCACGTCAACGACGGTCGCGGCGTCTACGACCAGGACCACGCGGTGCTGGAGGCGCAGCAGCGGGCCATCGACCGCAACCCGCGCCAGCCCTTCTACAACCTGAACATCGACGCCGGGGCGCTGTGGGCCCGCCGCCTGATCGACCGCATGATCGCCGCCGAGGTGCCGCATGGCCGCTGATGATGAATGGCTCAGCGCCCGGCTGCGCGCCACGCGTGACCTGACGCCCGACATCCGCCTGTTCGAGATCGAACCCGACGAGCCCCTCGACGCCGCCCCGCCGGGCAGCCACATCGAAGTGGCCGTCCACCCGGAGGGGCGGCCCGGCACGCGCTCCTACTCGCTGATCGACCGCTGCGGCGACGGCATGCTGCGCATCGCGGTGAAGCGGATGCCGCAGAGCCGCGGCGGCTCGGCCTACATGTGGGGCCTGGCGCCCGGCGACCGGCTGCGCGTCACCCGGCCACGCAACCGCTTCCCGCTGGCGCACGGCCGGCCGGAGTACCTGCTTGTGGCCGGCGGCATCGGCATCACGCCGATCCACAGCATGGCGCTGGCGCTGGCCGAGGCCGGCGCGCGGTTCCGCGTGCTGTACGGCGCCCGCGGCCGGGCCGACCTCGCGTTCGGGGAGGAACTGCGCGCGCTGCTCGGCGGCCGGCTGGAGGCGGTCCTGGACGAGGACGGCCAGCGCATCGACCTGGAGCGGGAGATCGCGGCGCTCGCCCCCGGCGGCGAGCTGTACGTCTGCGGCCCCATCGGCCTGCTGGATGCCGCCCGCACCGCGTGGCAGCGCAGCGGCCGGCCGGCGGCGGGGCTGCGCTTCGAGACCTTCGGCAACACCGGACGCTTCGCCGCCGAGCCGTTCACGGTGCGCATCCCGCGCCTCGGCCTGGAGGTCGCGGTGCCGGCGGAACGCAGCATGCTGGAGGCGCTGGAGGAGGCCGGCGTGGCGATGCTCTCCGACTGCCGGCGCGGCGAGTGCGGGCTGTGCGCGGTCGACATCCTGGAGGCGGCGGGCACGGTGGACCACCGCGACGTCTTCTTCAGCGAGGGGCAGAAGGCGGAGAGCGCGAAGATGTGCACCTGCGTGTCGCGGATCGCCAGGGGCGGGGTGACCATCGATACGGCGGATCGGTGAAACGATACCCCCACCCCGCCCCTCCCCCGCTGGGCGGGGGAGGGAGTATTCTTGCCTCCCCTGCGAAACGGCGGAGTTCCCTCCCCCGCCCAGCGGGGGAGGGTTAGGGTGGGGGCAAACCCACTATCACCCCACGATCCCCAACCCCCGCAGATGCGCCAGCTGCGCGTCCATCGCCCCGACCAGCGCGTCGATGACCGGCGTGCGGCGGCGGTGCAGCAGGGAGATCACGCCGGCCGGGCGCGGCGGTGTCTGGATCTCGACGGGCACCACGCGCACGCTGCCGCGCTGCAGGTCGCCAGCCAGCATCAGCGCCGGCAGGATGGTCAGCACGCCGCCCTCGTGCACCAGTTCGCGGGTCAGCGACAGCGAGGTCGAGCGGATTGCCGTGCGCGGCAGCGGCACGCCCATGCTCATCAGCGCCTCCTCCAGGTCGCGCCCCAGGCGCTGCGCCGAGGACGGCAGCGCCAGCTCGAAGCGCGGCAGGTCGGCGACGGTCAGCGCCGGCTCGGCGAACACCGGGTGGTCGCTGCGCGCCATCACCGCGATGGGTTCCTGGTACAGCGTCTCACGGCGGAACTCGTCCGGCCCCTCGGGCGCGTACAGGCGGCCGACCACGAGGTCGATGTCGCCGGCCGCCAGCATCGGCAGCAGCTCGCGGGTCAGCGCCTCGACCACCCGCACGCCCACCCCGGGGCTGGAGCGGCGCAGCCGCGCCAGGGCGGCCGGCACCAGCCCGGCCCCGGCCGCCGGCAGCACGCCGAGCGACACCGTGCCGGCGGCCCCCTTCGCCACCTCCTCCAGCTCCTCGCCGAGGCGGGACAGCTCGGACAGGATCGCCTCGGCGCGGGCCAACACCACCTCGCCATAACCGGTCGGCAGCACCCCGCGCGGCAGGCGGTCGAACAGCTTGGCGCCGATCGCCTCCTCGGTGTCCTGCAAGGCCTTGGTCAGCGCCGGCTGGCTGATTCCCAGCGCATAGGACGCCTTGGACAGGCTGCGGTGCTGGGCGATGGCCAGCACCACCCTGAGCTGGCGGATCTTCAGCCGCTGCGCCAGATGCCCTGGATTAACCTCCACGCCGCCCCACCCCTCGAAGCCATAACCATACGGTTATAGCTATTTCCGATCATTCGATAAAGCGCATGATCATCCGCATCATAAACTACCCACCGAAACGACCGATCGAAACCGGTCGACCTATGGGAAGGACACAATGATGCGGGCACCGCGGGCCGGGAGGCCGGCCCATGGCTGAGCGCCCCGCCCTGCTCCTGCTGCCGGGGCTGCTGTGCGGCGCCTGGGTGTGGACTGGCCAGACGGCGGCGCTGGCCGACGCGGCGGACATCACCGTCGCCGACTTCTTCGGCTTCGAGTCCATCGGCGCCATGGCAGACTCGGTGCTGGCCACGGCCCCGGCGCGCTTCGCCGTCGCCGGCCACTCCATGGGCGGCCGGGTGGCGCTGGAGATCGTGCGCAAGGCGCCGGAGCGGGTGAGCGCTCTGGCCCTGCTGAACAGCGGCGTGCACCCGCGCCGGCCGAACGAGGCGGAGCAGCGGCAGGTGCTGGTCGACCTCGCCCACGCCGAGGGTATGGACGCGCTGGCCCGGCGCTGGCTGCCGCCGATGGTGGCGCCGGCGCGCACCGCCGACGCGCCGTTCATGGAGCGGCTGGCCGCCGAAGTGCGGCGGGCGACGCCGGAGATCTTCGAGCGGCAGATCCGCGCCCTGCTGAACCGTCCGGACGCGGAGTCCGTGCTGTCCACCATCGCCTGCCCGACGCTGGTGCTGGGCGGCCACCAGGACGGCTGGAGCCCGGCGGACCAGCAGCGGAGCATCGCGGCCGGCATCGCGCGGGCGTCCCTGACGCTCATCGACGACTGCGGGCACATGTCGCCGGTCGAACAGCCGGAGGCGGTCAGCGCGGCGTTGCGCGGCTGGCTCCAAACCCTAACTGCTTGAATGCGTACAGAACTGGAGACACTGCCATGAAGGGCGCCGTCATCCGCGATTTCCCCCGCGTGTCCGCCGAGGTGCTCGACGAGTTCGCCCGGCTGGGCACCGCCACCGTGCACGAGGCGCGCGGCCGCGTCGGCCTGATGCGGCCGTACATGCGGCCGATCTATCCGGGGTCGAGCATCGCCGGCAACGCCGTCACCGTCACCGTGGCGCCCGGCGACAACACCATGATCCACGTCGTCATCGAGGTGTGCAAGCCGGGTGACGTGCTGGTGATCGTGCCGACCTCGGAGTGCAGCGACGGCTATTTCGGCGAGCTGTTCGGCACCGCGCTGAAGGCGCGCGGCGTGCGCGGCACCATCATCGAGGCCGGCTGCCGCGACCTGGCGCCCCTGCAGGAGATCGGCTTCCCGGTCTGGTCGAAGGCGGTGTCGGCGCAGGGCACGGTGAAGGAGACGCTGGGCAACATCAACCTGCCGGTGGTCTGCGCCGGGCAGGCGGTGGAGGCCGGCGACGTCATCATCGCCGACGACGACGGCGTGGCCGTGGTGCCGGCCGGCGAGATCGACACGGCGCTCGCCGCCGCCCGCGCCCGCCTCGCCAAGGAGGAGGCCAACCGCGCCAAGTTCCAGCGCGGCGAGCTGGGCCTCGACGTCTACGGCATGCGCGCCAAATTGGCGGAGAAGGGCCTCGTCTACTTCGACACCATCGCGGACTATAAGGCCCGGAGCTAAGCCCATGCAGACGGCCATCCCCTGCGTCCTGATGCGCGGCGGCACCTCCAAGGGGCCGTACTTCCTGGCCGGCGACCTGCCGTCCGACCCGGACCTGCGCGCGCGCGTGCTGCTGGCGGCGCTGGGCTCGCCCGACCTGCGGCAGATCGACGGGCTGGGCGGCTCGCACCCGCTGACCAGCAAGGTCGCCATCGTCGGGCCACCGACCCGGCCGGACGCCGACGTCGACTACCTGTTCGCCCAGGTGGTGGTGGATGAGCCGCGGGTGGACCTCGGCCAGAACTGCGGCAACATGCTGGCCGGCGTCGGCCCCTTCGCCATCGAGAAGGGACTGGTGCCCGCCACCGGCGACCTGACCAGGGTGCGCATCCACATGGTCAACAGCGGCGACGTCGCCGTCGCCACCGTGCAGACGCCGGACGGCGTCGTGCGCTACCACGGCGACGCCGCCATCGACGGCGTGCCGGGCACCGCGGCGCCGATCATCCTCGACTTCCTGGACGTGGCCGGCACCACCTGCGGCGCGCTGCTGCCGACCGGCAACGCCTGCGACCGCGTCGAGGGCGTGGACGTCACCCTGATCGACAACGGCATGCCGGTCGTGGTGCTGCGCGCCAGCGACCTCGGTGTCAGCGGCGCCGAGACGCCGACCGACCTGGAGGGCAACGCCGCGCTGAAGGCCCGTGTCGAGGCGATCCGGCTGGCCGCCGGGCGGCTGATGAACCTGGGCGACGTGTCGAAGAAGACCATGCCGAAGATGTCGCTGGTCTCCCCGCCGCTGGCCGGCGGCGTCATCAACACCCGCACCTTCATCCCGCACCGGGTGCACGAGGCGATCGGCGTGCTCGGCGCGGTCAGCGTCGCCACCGCCTGCGTCCTGCCCGGCTCGGTGGCCGCGCCGGTGGCGAAGCTGTCCGGCGGCGGCGCCGTGCAGCGGCTCGACGTCGAGCACCCGACCGGCTTCTTCTCGGTCGAGATCGAACTGGACCCGGAGGCCGAGGGGGTGTCGGTCAAGCGCTCGGCCCTGCTGCGCACGGCGCGCAAGCTGATGGCCGGCGAGGTCTTCATCCCCGCCACCGTCTGGAAGGGCAACCGATGAGCACGCTTCCCGCCCGCGTCGCACTGATCGGCTTCGGCGAGGTCGGCCGCATCTTCGCCCGCGACCTGCGGGCGCTGGGCGTCACCGACCTGCGCGCCTTCGACATCGCCTTCGCCAACCCGGACAGCGCCCAGTTGCGCAACGCCCGCGCCCAGGAGGTGGAGGTCTGCCCCGACGCCCCCGCGGCGGTGCGCGGCGCGACGCTGGTGATCTGCGCGGTGACCGCCGGCTCGGCGCTCGACGCCGTGCGGTCGGTGCTCCCCGGAATCGACAGGCAAGCCTTCCTCGTCGATGTCAACTCGGTGTCGCCGGGCGTCAAGCGCGAGGCGTCGGAGGCGGTCAACGCCGCCGGCGGCCGCTACGTCGAGGCCGCGGTGATGAGCTCGGTGCCGCCCAAGGGCCTCCGGACGCCGATGCTGCTGGGCGGTCGCCACGCCGCCGCTTTCGAGCCCGTCGCCAAGGCGCTGGGGCTGGATTTCCAGGTCTATTCCGACCAGGAAGGCGCCGCGTCGTCGGTCAAGATGTGCCGCAGCGTCATGATCAAGGGCCTGGAGGCACTGGTCATGGAGTGTCTGGTCAGCGCCCGCGCCTACGGCGTCGAGGCGGACGTGCTGCGCTCGATGAGCGACACCATGCCGAACACCGACTGGGAGGAACTGGCCGGCTACATGATCCGCCGCTCGCTCCAGCACGGCCGCCGCCGCGCCGAGGAGATGCGCGAGGTGGCGAAAACCGTGGCCGACACCGGCTGCGAGCCGCTGATGAGCCTCGCCATCGCCGCCCGCCAGGACTGGGCCGCCGACACCGGCGGCACAATGCCGAAACCCGCCGACGCCGATCCCCTGGGCGGCGTCCTCGACGCCATCCGCCGCACGATGCCGACATAAGAAGCTTAAGGAGGAGGAAACCACCATGATCGCAAAGCGCACCTTCCTGCTGGGCGCCGCCGCGGCGGCGCTGCTCGCCGCCGCCCCGCCGGTGTACGCCCAGGACGCCGTCAAGATCGGCCTGATCCTGCCGATGACCGGCCCGTTCGCCTCGACCGGCCGGCAGATCGAGGCCGCCGTGAAGCTCTACCAGGCGCAGAACGGCGCCACGGTGGCCGGCAAGAAGGTGGAGGTGATCGTCAAGGACGACACCGGCACCCCCGACATCACCAAGCGCCTGGCGCAGGAACTGGTGGTCAACGACAAGGTCTCCTTCCTCGCCGGCTTCGGCCTGACGCCGCTGGCGCTCGCTGCCACGCAGATCGCCACGCAGGGCAAGGTGCCGGAGGTCGTCATGGCCGCCGCCACCTCCACCATCACCGAGGCGTCGCCCTACGTGGTGCGCACCAGCATGACGCTGCCGCAGGTGACCACGCCGGTCGCCGACTGGGCCGCCAAGAACGGCGTCAAGAAGGCGATGACCATGGTCGCCGACTACGGCCCGGGCATCGACGCCGAGAAGGCGTTCACCGAAACGCTGACCAAACAGGGCGGCACGGTGGAGAGCCTGCGCGTGCCGCTGCGCAACCCGGACTTCGCGCCGTTCCTGCAGCGCGTCGCCGACGCCAAGCCGGACGCGCTGTTCGTCTTCGTGCCGGCGGGCATCGGCTCGATCTTCATGAAGCAGTTCGTCGAGCGCGGCCTGGACAAGTCCGGCGTCAAGCTGATCGGCAGCGGCGACATGACCGACGACGACCTGCTGAACGACATGGGCGACGTGGCGCTGGGCGCGGTGACGTCCTTCCACTACTCGGCCGCGCACCCCTCGGCGGAGAACAAGGCGTTCGTCGACAGCTTCAAGAAGATGCACAGCATGCGGCCGAACTTCATGGCGGTCGCCGGCTATGACGGCATGCACCTGATCTACGAGGCGCTGAAGAAGACCAACGGCGCCACCGGCGGCGACGCGCTGGTCGCGGCGATGAAGGGCATGAGCTGGACCAGCCCGCGCGGCCCGATCAGCATCGATCCGCAGACCCGCGACATCATCCAGAACGTCTACATCCGCAAGGTCGAGCGCATGGACGGCGAACTCTACAACGTCGAGTTCGACACCGTCCCGAACGTCAAGGACCCGGTCAAGGCGGCCAAGAAGTAAGGGCTGGTCAGAGCCCCTCTCCCTTTACAGGAGAGGGGCGCCGGCCCAACGCCGCGCCTTCTCTCGCCGTCATCCCCGCGTAGGCGGGGATCCAGACTAAGCCGCGTCAGCGGCGGCATGAGTCATATGGCTCGCGGACGCGAGCACTGGATCCCCGCCTGCGCGGGGATGACGGCCTGAAGAACGGACGCGACGCTTGGAAGGAATTGGAGTTCCCCGATGCTGACCCTGCTGTTCGACGGCATCGCCTACGGCATGCTTCTGTTCATCCTCTCCTGCGGCCTGTCGGTGACGCTGGGGCTGATGAACTTCGTGAACCTCGCCCACGGCGCCTTCGCCATGGCCGGCGGCTACGCCACCATCGTGCTGATGAGCCGGTTCGACGTGCCCTTCGTGGCGACGCTGCCGCTGGCCTTCCTGTTCACCGCCGCGCTCGGCCTGGTGCTGGAGCGCACGCTGTACCGCCATCTCTACGGCAAGAGCCACCTGGACCAGGTGCTGTTCTCCATCGGCCTGGTCTTCGTCGCCGTGGCGTCCGTGGACTACCTCATGGGCTCGCAGCAGCAGATCATCAAGCTGCCGGCGGCGCTGCAGGGGCGGGTGGAGATCCTGGGCGTCAACATCGGCCTCTACCGCTCGTTCATCATCGCCATCTGCACGGTCCTGGTGGTCGTGCTGCAGCTCATCCTGTCGAAGACCCGCTTCGGCAGCCGGCTGCGCGCCGCGGTGGACGACCGGCGGGTGGCGCAGGGGCTGGGCATCAACGTCAACGTCATCTTCGCCGCCACCTTCGCGGTGGGCTCCGGCCTCGCCGGGCTGGGGGGCGCGCTGGGGGCGGAGATCCTCGGCCTCGACCCGGTGTTCCCACTGAAGTTCATGATCTACTTCCTGATCGTCGTCACCGTCGGCGGCACGACCACCCTGACCGGGCCGTTCGTTGCCTCGCTGGTCCTCGGCGTCGCCGACGTCGCCGGCAAGTACTACGTGCCCGCCGCCGGCGCCTTCGTGATCTACACGCTGATGATCGTCTTCCTGCTCGTACGCCCGCAGGGCCTTTTTGCGAGAGCGCGCTGATGACCGCCACCGAGGAGACCGCCATGACCATCGGTCTGGCCGCCGAGCCGGCATCCGCCGGGCACCACCCGGCCCCCGCCACCGCCGCGCGCGTCGTCGCCGCGCTGAAGCGCCGCCGCCGCTGGCGCCCGCTGGAGGCGGTGTTCTGGGCCGCCACCCTGGCCTCCGTCCTGCTGCTGCCGTCCAAGCACCTGATCCTCAACGAGATCGCCATCCTCGGCCTGTTCGCGCTGTCGCTCGACCTGATCCTCGGCTTCGCCGGGGTGATCTCGCTGGGCCACGCCGCCTTCTTCGGCGTCGGCGCCTACTGCGCCGGGCTGGTCGCCACGCACGGCATCACCGAGCCGCTGGCCGGCCTCGCCGCGGCGGCCGCGTTGACCGCCCTGCTGGGCTGGGCCACCAGCTACCTCGTGCTGCGCGGCACCGACCTGACGCGGCTGATGGTGACCATGGGCATCGCGCTGATCCTGGGCGAGCTGGCCAACCAGATGGCCTGGCTGACCGGCGGCGCCGACGGATTGCAGGGCATCATGATGGGGCCGGTGGCCGGCTGGTTCGAGTTCGACCTGTTCGGCACCACCGCCTACGCCTACAGCCTGAGCGTTCTGTTCGTTCTGTTCCTGGCGGCGCGGCGCATCACCAATTCGCCCTTCGGGCTGTCGCTGCTGTCGATCCGCGACAACCCGCTGCGCGCCGCCGCGGTCGGCGTGCCGGTCAACGGGCGGCTGGTGCAGGTCTACACCCTGGCGGCGGCCTACGCCGGCGTCGCCGGGGCGCTGCTGGCGCAGACCACGCAGTTCGTCTCGGTCGATGTGCTGGAGTTCCACCGCTCCGCCGACGTGATGCTGATCCTGATCATCGGCGGCACCGGCTATCTGTACGGCGGGCTGGTCGGCGCGGTGCTGTTCAAGCTGCTGCAGGACATGCTGGCCGGCTTCACGCCGCAGTACTGGCACTTCTGGATCGGCATCTTCCTGATCGCGCTGGTGCTGGTCGGGCGCGAGCGGATGGTCGGCGGCGTCGCCGCGGCCGTGCGCCGGCTGGCACGGAGGACCTGAGCCATGGCCGTCGCCCTCGAAACCCGCAACCTGCAGCGCGAGTTCGGCGCGCTGCGCGCCACCGACAACGTCTCATTCCGCCTGGAGCGCGGCGCCCGCCACGCCCTGATCGGCCCGAACGGCGCCGGCAAGACCACCTTCATCAACCTGCTGACCGGCGTGCTGACGCCGACCGCGGGCAGCATCTACCTGGACGGCGTCGACATCACCCGCACCAAGCGCGAGCAGCGCGTGCACAAGGGGCTGGCCCGCACCTTCCAGATCAACCAGCTGTTCGCCGCTCTGACGCCCTTGGAGACCATCGGGCTGGCGGTGTCGGAGCGCATGGGCGGCGGGCGCGACTGGTGGCGCCCCACCGGCAGCAAGCGCGAGATCGTCGACGAGGTGGTGGAGATCGCCGAGCGCTTCCACCTCGTGGACGAGCTGGAGCTGAAGACCTCGACGCTGGCCTACGGCAAGCAGCGCCTCTTGGAGATCGCCGTGGCCTTCGCCTGCCGGCCGCGCGTCCTGTTGCTGGACGAGCCGGCGGCCGGCGTGCCGGAGGGCGACCGGCACGAGATCCTGGCGGCGGTGGCCTCGCTGCCGCGCGACGTCTCGGTGCTGCTGATCGAGCACGACATGGACCTGGTGTTCAGCTTCGCCGAGCGCATCTCGGTGCTGGTCAACGGCGCCCTGTTCAAGGAGGGCTCGGTGGACGAGATCGCCGCCGACCCCGAGGTCAAGGCGGTCTATCTGGGCGAGGGCGACGATGACTGACACGCTGGTTCTCGACCGCATCACCGCCGGCTACGGCGAGGCGGTGGTGGTCAACGGGGTCTCGCTGACGCTGAAGGCGGGCGAGGCGCTGGCGCTGCTCGGCCGCAACGGGGTGGGCAAGACGACGCTGCTCAACGCCATCGTCGGCACGACGCGCCGCTTCGGCGGCACGATCAGCGTGGACGGCCGCGACGTGACCGCGCTCCGCCCCGACCAGCGCGCCCACGCCGGCATCGGCTGGGTGCCGCAGGAGCGCAACATCTTCAAGTCGCTGACGGTGGAGGAGAACCTCACCGCCGTGGCCCGGCCGGGGCCGTGGGACGTGACGCGCGTCTACGCCATGTTCCCGCGCCTGCGCGAGCGGAAGAACAACCTGGGCAACCAGCTGTCCGGCGGCGAGCAGCAGATGCTGGCGGTCGGCCGCGCGCTGGTGCTGAACCCCAGGGTGCTGCTGCTGGACGAGCCGACCGAGGGGCTGGCGCCGATCATCGTCGAGGAGCTGCTGCAGGCGCTGAACCGCATCTTCCGCGAGGACGCCATCGCCACCATCGTGGTCGAGCAGCACGCCCGCAAGATCCTGAAGGTGACCGACAAGGCGATCATCCTCGACCGCGGCGCCATCGTCTACGAGGGCACCAGCGCGGCGTTGCGCGAAGACGGCTCGGCGCTGGAGCAACACCTGGGTGTCGGGCAGAAGACGGCGGCGCGGGCGCACGGATAAAGCCCAGTGAAGCCCCTCCCCCCTTGCGGGGGAGGGGTTGGGGAGAGGGGGCGCGGGCAAAGCCCGCAAGTCACGCTCGCCACCCTCTCCCCAACCCCTCTCCCGTCGAGGGAGAGGGGCTTTGGAAGCCTCAGAACTGCGTGCCGCGCACGTTGCCGCGGGCGTTCGCCTCGTGCTTCTGCTCCGCTGACAGCATGGCCTCCAGGCGGGTGCGCATCGTCTGCACCACCGTGTCGTAGTCCGCCTTGCGGTTGTCCTTGAAGGCGTCCGCCGCCTTGCGCAGGATCGCGTCGAAGTTCGGCAGCGGCAGGATCCGCTTCAGCGAGTCCGGGAAGTCCTGCTTCAGCTGGCCATAGAAGCGTTCCATCATCTCGATGGAATTGAAGGACTCCAGGAACAGCTTGATCTTGCCGTCGGAGAAGTGCTCCAGGTTGTCCATGATGACCTGCAGCGCGTCGGCGTGCTTGCGCAGCAGATCGATGTGGTTGGAGTGGTTGTTGAGCGCCGGCCAAGTGTCGATGCCCTTGGCGTTCAGCATGTCGCTGAGGAAGGCGACCCAGTTGTCCCGCTCCTTGACGTCCTCGGCGTCCTCGCTGAACAGCTGCATCAGCAACGGCTCGACCGCGCACATGTCCTCGAAGCAGTCACCGGACGACATGGCGTCGCGCGGCAGCGAGTCCTTGGGGTTCTTGACGCAGAACTCCTCCGCCCGCGCCTGGGCGGAGCGGACGACGTGGATCATCGCCGACAGCGTCTCCTTCGAGGCGTCGTTGACGAAGGCGATCTGCTTGGGCGTCCTCAGGTGGCGCAACTGCCCGCCGATCAGCGAGGCCTTGCCGGGGATCTCCCGCGCCCGCTTGACGATGGCGATGTTCTCCGGCTGCGTGAACTTGTCGGCGAAGGTGAAGACCGCCGCGCAGGGGTGGTCCTGAGCGAAGGGGAAGCTCTTCGCCTGCGGCTCCTCGCGCTTGAGGATGCACTGTTCCAGGTAGCGCAGCAGCTTCTGCCGGTCGTCGTTCGACAGCGTGTCGAGCAGCGGCTCGATCACCGACAGGCGCACCACCCAGGACGGCACGCCGTACGCGGCGCTCTGGCCCAGCCAGCTCGGGTGCGGCTCGCACGTGGCGTCGCCGGGCACGCGCAGGCGGATGTCGAACAGTGTCTGCAGGCCAACGTAGCGGGTGTCCGGCTCCGCCGCCAGCGACCATTCCCTCGGCAGCTTGAGGAGGAGTTCGACCTCGTGCCGCTTGGCCTCGGTCAGCTGGTGCTTGGAATCGAGGTAGCTGAACAGCGCCGCGACGATCTGCTCGCGGATGCCGTGGCGCAGCTTGTCGTAGTCGATGGGCAGGTCGCCCTGCCCGGCCGGCTGCGCCCGCACGTCCTCCATGAGGAAGCCGAGGCTCTTCTCCAGCAGGCTGGGTTTCTTGGTCTTCTTCGGGGCGGCTGCGGAGGGCGCGGCGCGCGGGAACAGAAGGCCTTCGGACATTGAGTCTCTCGGACGCGCGACCGGAAAAGCGAACGGCGGTGCGACCCAGGATACCCGGACGCGTCATATTCAGGAAGGAGTATTCAGCAGCGGCAGGAGCATCGCGCATGGCGCCCGGCGCTGCGCTGGCGGGCGAGACGTGCGGCCGGCGTCGCCGGTTGCTATCGTGATGGACTCGCACGGCATCCGGGAGACGTGGGGATGAGCGCCAAGGGCAAGGATCGGGGCCGGGGCTTCCGGTCGATCTACCGGCACGGCATGGCGCGGGTCGCCGCGTGCACCGTCACCTGCACGCTGGCCGACCCGATGGCCAACGCGCAGGCGGTGCTGGACAGCGCGCGGCAATGCCACGACCAGGCGGTGGCGATGGCGCTGTACCCGGAGCTGGCGCTGTCCGGCTACGCCATCGACGACCTGTTCTTGCAGGACTGCCTGCTCGACGCGGTGGAGGCCGCCGTGGCGCGGCTGGTCGAGGAATCGCAGGCCCTGATGCCGCTGATCCTGGTGGGGGCGCCGCTGCGCCACGCCGGGCGCGTCTACAACACGGCGGTGGCGGTGCACCGCGGCCGGCTGCTGGGCGTCGTGCCCAAGGTGCACCTGCCCAACTACCGCGAGTTCTACGAGCACCGCCACTTCGCCTCCGGCGCCGGGACGGAGGGGGCGAGCGTCACCGTCGCCGGGCACGAGGCGCCGTTCGGCCCCGACCTGCTGTTCACGGCCGAAGACCTGGACGGGCTGACCGTCCACGCCGAGATCTGCGAGGACCTCTGGGTCGCCGTGCCGCCGAGCGCCGAGGCCGCGCTGGCCGGGGCGACGGTGCTGGCCAACCTGTCGGCCAGCAACATCACCATCGGCAAGGCGGAGACCCGCCGCCTGCTGTGCAAGTCGCAGTCGGCGCGCTGCCTCGCCGCCTACCTCTACTCCTCGGCCGGCGCCGGCGAGTCCACAACCGACCTCGCCTGGGACGGCCAGACCTCGATCTTCGAGAACGGCGAGACGCTGGCCGAGACCGGCCGCTTCCCGCAGGGGCCCCAGATGGCGGTGGCCGACATCGACCTCGACCTGCTGCGCCAGGAACGGCAGCGCATGGGCAGCTTCGACGACAACCGGCGCGTCCACGGCGCCGCGACCGGCCGCTTCCGGCGGGTCGGGTTCCGCGTCGATCCGCCGGCCGGCGACGTCGGGCTGCGCCGCACGGTGGCGCGCTTCCCCTTCGTGCCGGCGGTGCGCGAGCGGCTGGAACTGGACTGTTACGAGGCCTACAACATCCAGGTCGCGGGGCTGGTGCAGCGGCTGCGCGCCACCGGCATCGGGCGGGTGGTGATCGGCGTGTCGGGCGGGCTGGATTCCACGCACGCCCTGATCGTCGCCGCCCGCGCCTTCGACCTGCTGGAGCGGCCGCGCACCGACATCCTGGCCTACACGCTGCCCGGCTTCGGCACCAGCGACAAGACCAGGGGGAACGCGCTGCGGCTGATGCGCTCGCTCGGCGTGTCGCACCACGAACTCGACATCCGGCCGGCCGCCAACCAGATGCTGAAGGACCTCGGCCACCCCTTCGCGCGCGGCGAGCCGGTCTACGACGTCACCTTCGAGAACGTGCAGGCCGGCCTGCGCACCGACTACCTGTTCCGCCTCGCCAACCACCATGACGGCATCGTGATCGGCACCGGCGATCTGTCGGAGCTGGCGCTGGGCTGGTGCACCTACGGCGTCGGCGACCAGATGGCGCACTACAACGTCAACGCCGGGGTGCCGAAGACGCTGATCCAGCACCTGATCCGCTGGGTGATCGGCGCCCGCCTGTTCAGCACGGACGCGCTGGCCACCCTGGACGCCATCCTGAAGACCGAGATCTCGCCCGAGCTGGTCCCCGCCGACAGCGAGAAGGCGATGCAGAGTTCGGAATCGGTGGTCGGCCCGTACGACCTGCAGGACTTCACGCTGTTCTACACGCTGCGCTACGGCTTCCGGCCGTCGAAGATCGCCTTCCTGGCGCTGCACGCCTGGGGCGACGCCGAGCGCGGCGACTGGCCGGCCGGCTACCCCGCGGAGAAGCGCCGGGCCTTCACGCTCGCGGAGATCCGCGGCTGGATGCGCGTGTTCATCCGGCGCTTCTTCGGCTTCAGCCAGTTCAAGCGCTCGGCCATGCCGAACGGGCCGAAGGTGACGGCCGGCGGTTCACTGTCGCCGCGCGGCGACTGGCGGGCACCCTCGGACGGCAACGCCCGCGTCTGGCTGGAGGAGTTGGAGAGCGCGGTGCCAGAGGAGTAGGCCGGGGTATCCCTTGCCAAGCGCCGGCCGTCCCCCATACTCCGGCGGGACGGCAAGGGAGCCCCGGCATGCGCGCAGCGATTCTGACCTTCGACGGCTTCAACGAACTCGACTCCTTCATCGCCTCGGCGCTCATCAACCGGGTGACGCGGCCGGGCTGGTCGGCCGCGATCACCTGCCCCACCCCGGTGGTCACCTCGATGAACGGCGTGCGCGTCGAGCGGCAGCAGCCGCTGTCCTTCGCCGCCGAGGCGGACATCGTGCTGGTCGGCAGCGGCGTGAAGACCCGCGACGTCGTCGGCGACGCCGCGATCCTGGAGCAGCTGCGCCTCGATCCCGGCCGCCAGCTGATCGGCGCGCAGTGCAGCGGCGCCCTCATCCTGTCGGCGTTGGGGCTGCTGGACGGCGTGCCGGCGTGCACCGACACGGTGACCAAGCCGTGGGCGGTCGAGGCCGGCATCACCGTGCTGGAGCAGCCGTTCCATGCCGTCGGCAACGTCGCCACCGCCGGCGGCTGCCTGGCGTCGCACTATCTGGCCGGCTGGGCCATCGCCCGCGGCGCCGGCCGCGCCGAGGCGGAAGCGATCCTGCACTACGTGGCGCCGGTCGGGGAAAAGGACGCGTACCTGGCGCGCGCCATGGCGGCGATCGGACCCTACCTCGGCGCCCCCGCCGCGTCCGCGGCCTGAACCCCGCTCAGGCGTGGAACAGCAGCGTAATGGCGCTGCGCGTCCCGCGCCGTTCGGACTTCACGCTGTCGGCGACGCGGCGGATCATGAACTTGGCGAGGTGGCGCTCGCCGTCCTCGCTCTCGAAGACCTCCTCCTCGGACAGCTGGATGTCGTTCAGCGCGAGGTGCTCGCCCTCGTAGCCGACGGTCACCGCGAAGCTGAATTCGTCGAACCGGGTGTTGATGGCGATCGGGCGGGCGCCGTCGGGCTGCGGCTGCACCATGCCGCGGGCGACCAGCATCTCGATCACCTCGTGTGCGCCGAAGCGGGCGCGGTAGACCACCTCCGGTCCGGCGCCCCACAACTGGCCCTGCGCCGTCATGAACGCGTCCAGGCGGTCGTGGTCGAGCGCCGCCCCGTCGATGGTGAAGCGGCTGCGCTTGTGGATGCCGATGCGGAACAGCGCGTTCAGCAGGATCGCCAGGCTGACCGACACCGTCATCGGCGAGCCGACCCAGGGCTCCAGCCAGGGAGGCGCGTCGCGGAAGTACTCGGGGTCGAACAGCCGGGCCAGCCCGAAGGTCAGTGAGATGCCCAGCATGAACACCTTGCGCGGGTCGAGCAGGCGCGACGCCATCACCTGCATGCCGTTGACCACCAGGAAGCAGCCGCTGAACAGCAGCGCCGCGCCGATGACCGGGTCGGGCATGATCAGCAGCGCCATCGACAGCTTCGGCGACAGCGACAGCAGAAGCAGCAGCGCCGCGATGCCGAAGCCGATGACCCGGCAGGTCGCGCCGGTCGCCACCGACAGCCCGACGGCGCCGGAGGTGGACGACTGGCCGACACCGCCGATCAGCCCGGCCATCAGGTTGGCCAGCCCGTCGGCCAGCAGGCCGCGACCGATGTTGGCGATGTCCGGCCGTTTCCACTCCGCGTCGTTGGCCTTCTGCGCCGCGGTCACCGCGCCCACCGTGTTCAGCGACATGGCGAGCCCGGCGATGAGGAACGGGATCAGCAGCCCGGCGTCGAAGGCGATGCCGAAGGAGCCCAGACGCGGCAGCGCGAACAGCGGCGCCGCCTCCAGGCTGGCAAGCGCGGTGTGTGGAAACTGCTCCAGCGGCAGCGACACGGCGTAGCCGATCCCGATGCCGATCAGAGGGCAGAACAGCCGTAGCCGCGACCCACCCCACACGTTGAGGCCGACGATGGTCGCCAGCGTCAGGACCGCGACGGCGAGGTGCGGCCCGCGCAGCGCCGCCGCGACCTGCACGCCAAGGAAGCTGCGCTCCGCCAGCACCATCACCGAGATGCCGACGATGAAGACGACGAAGCCGGCGATCTCCGCCGGGAACAGTGGGCGCAGGCGGCGGATCGTCTGCGACAGCGCGATAACGGTCAGCGCCGTCACCGTGCTCATGCCGAACAGCAGCGGCAGGCCCCCCTGAGCGATGGCGAGGCCGGCCGGCGGCAACAGAATGGTGGTGGTCGTCGTCGGCACCAGAAAGCCGGAGCCGATGCCGCGCCGACCGAGCACCTGGAGGACCGCGCCGACTCCGCCGGCGATCATGGTCAGGCTGACCAGCCGGCCGCCTGCCTCGGCGTCCAGCCCGGCCATGCGGGCGACGGTCACCGCGATCACCAGGTAGATGGCGATCAGCGCCAGATGCTGGAGCGACAGCAGGAGGATCACCGGAACCGGCGGAACGTCGCCGACTCCGTAAATCAGTTCGGTGGGCCGTTTCACCATGTCCAGGGATCGACGTTGCGGACGGACGGGCGCGCGGAGCAGCGCCCGGTCGCACTGTCGCAGATCGTTCGTGTTCGCAAAACCAACCGTTCCAGGCTATGCCGGATGGCGGCTGCCGCGGAACCCCGGGCGGGCGACCGGGGTTTTCATCCTGGCAACGGTGGGGATCCCGATGAACGACGACACCTTCAACATGAACGTGCGCAAGTTCCTCAAAGTGGTCGGCGTGACCTCGCAGCGCGAGATCGAGCACGCCGTTGGCAATGCGCTGGCCGCCGGCCGGCTGAAGGGGAACGAGAGGCTGCAGGCCCGCGTGGTGCTGACCATCGACGGCCTCGACCTGTCGCACGAGGTGAAGGGCGAGATCGCGCTGGAGTGACGGCGCGCGCCGCCTTGACGGTCCGGCCGATGCGCGCCATTGTGCGTGCGGGCCGGAGGTGTGTTTTGTCCGACAAGAACAAGCTGTACAGCGTTTCCGAATTGGCCAAGGAGTTCTCCTTGACGCCGCAGGCGCTGCGCTTCTACGAGGAAAAGGGGTTGCTCACCCCGCAGCGCGCGGGTACGGCGCGCGTCTTCGATTACCGGGATAGGGCGCGCCTTCTGCTTATCCTGAAGTTCCGCCGACTGGGATTCTCGTTGGAGGAAATCCGGGAATACTTGGCGCACTACCGCCCCGCGGAGCCCAACGCCGAGCAGTACCGCGACGGCCTGGCGAAGATCCGCCGCCGCATCGACGCGCTGGAGCAGATGCGCGTCGAGGTGGACGAGGCGCTGACCGAGCTGCGCGCCATGGAGGAGGACGCCGAAGGCCGCCTCCAGGCCTGCGAGCGCGGCGCGTCCGACTGAGTCACGCCGCCGAGGCAGCCGGCGCCGCGCGCCGGCTGCCGCGCCGCAATCCGGGCATGAGGAGGGAGATGAGGGCGGGGATCATGACGATGGCGCCGAGCATGTTCCACAGGAACATGAAGG
>NZ_LGQZ01000092.1 GCF_003116015.1 Azospirillum sp. TSO22-1 | reverse complement strand
CGAAGTTGCCGATGCCGGCGGAGAGGTTCTGCACGTTGGCGAGGTTCGGGCCACCGAAGGGCGTGCGGCCACCCGAGCGCTGCAGGACGGTGGCGCCTTGCGCCGCCGTGTTGCCGATGCCCGCCGCGGTGTTGGAGACGTTCGCCATCGAGCCGCCGGGGAACAGCCCACCGGAGCGCTGGCCGACGAAGACGCCCTGCGAGGCGGTGTTGCCGATCCCGGCCGCCGTGTTCGCCACGTTGGCGACGTTCGGGCCGCCCAGCAGACCGCCACCGCGCTGCATGGTGGTGACGCTCTGGCTGGCGGTGTTGCCGATGCCGGCGGCGGTGTTCGACACGTTCGACACGTTCTGCGCCATGGCCGGGGCCGACAGCAGGGCGAGGGTGGCGAAGCCGGCGAGCAGGGAGGTGCGGATCATGGTGTGGTCTCCTGGGTGGGGCCGGCGCTGTGTGTCCGGCGCGTTGTCTCGATGACCGGACCCTACCGATCCGCGCCCAAGGCTGATGTGAGCCGGGCCACAAGGCGATGCACTTCCCTTCCCGCTCCTCTGCGGTCACGCCGCTGCGTTCGGCGTCGTGCGGCTTCCGGCGGCACTCACCTCCTGCAGGTCGAGCAGCACCCCGGCCCGGCAGAACCGCAGCAGCCGATATGGCGGGTAGTCGAAGCCGGCCGCTGGGTTCTGGTAGAGGATCGTCGGGCGCGACTCCAGGAAGCGGCGCCCGGCCTTCGCCTCGCTCCACTGCGGCGCCACCGCGTCGGAGACCATGCCCACCCACCAGGACGGCGCCCAGCGCGCCCAGGCCACCAGGCGCACCAGCCGGCCGAGCAGCGGGAACAACCCGCGCCCGCGCGCGTCGGGATGCGTCCAGCCGGCCGTGACGTAGGCCACCCGGCCGCGCGTCTCGAACGCCGTTGGACTGGCACAGAAGCACCGCTCCCCGGGCGCCCGCCGACCGCTGAAGAACGACAGGTCAGACAGCCGGTCGCCGAAGCTGGCCACGGTGCAGTCCACCAAGGCGGCGCCCTGCGTCGCCACTACCTCGCCGCGCTCATCGACAGCGCCGAGCCAGAACCAGTCCGAGCCGTCCGGCCTGCGCATCAGCGGCAGCCACGATCCGAGGTTGGCACGGTTCAGCGCCTCCAAGTCCTCCCACGTGGCGCTGATGACCGGCGTGACGCCGCGCCCCACTGCGGCGCTGCACAGAGCGTCCCGTGCAGCGTTCTGCAGCCCGACATGCGGGCCGGCCGGCATGGTCAGCGTCTCGACCAGGAACCGCGGGCCAGCCGGCACCACTGGCACCTCCGGCAGCGCGTAGCCCAGCGTCCGCAGATCGGCATTCGTCATGCACCCGTCCATCTTCACCACCCCGTTCGATTGACCCCTGACCGATGGAAGCGGAAGCGTTGCCGTTTTGTCCCGCGGTCCCATCGTAGGACGTGAGTCATGCACAGGCCGGCGGACGCATGGTCGTTGTGGCAGGCGTGGCGGCGCGTCGAGGAGGAGCGCGCCGCAGTGCTGGCCGAACTGCACGGCGTGGCGGCTGCCAAGCCTGCGGCCGTCCTTTGGGGGCGACGCCGCTACACTAGGGCGCGTATGCAAACCCGCGGCAGGTTGCAGATGCACCTGCCCGGAAGACCTATTGTCGTTTGAGCCCACTGTTGGCCTTAACATACATCGAGCGCAAGAGAGGTCGTTCAGCGCCTACCAGAACGCGAATAAGCCTAATGGTGCTCTGAGAGCCCGTTTGAGAACAACGGTTTGCCTGTTTTCCGTGTGGATGCGGGAGGCAGGCGATGTGGACGACGGCTCATCGAGCGAAGCAGGCGCGGCAGGAACGGCGGTCGCAACGGTACCCGACGGACCTGACGGACACGGAGTGGATCCTGATCGAACCCTTGCTGCCGCGCCCGTCCAAGACGGGGCGACGGCGCAGTGTCGATCTGCGGGAGGTTCTGAACGCCATCCGCTATCTGGCGCGCACGAGCTGCGGCTGGCGCATGCTGCCCAAGGACTTTCCACCCTGGCAGACGGTCTACTGGTGGTTCCGCCGTCTGGTGCGGCGCCTGCTGTTCCGCACCATCCACGATCTCGCCCTCATGCTCGACCGCGAGATCGCCGGCCGCGCCGCCAGTCCGACCGGCGCCATCCTGGACAGCCAGTCGGTCAAGGCGCCGAACGCTCCGGAACGGGGCTACGACGCCGGCAAGAAGGTCACCGGACGCAAGCGCCACATCGCGGTGGACACCGACGGCCGGCTGCTGATGGTTCGCCTCACCGCGGCCGACCTGTCGGATTCCGCCGGCGCCCAGCTGATCCTGGACGCGCTGCGCAAACGCTGGCCCTGGCTGCGCCACCTGTTCGGTGACGGCGCCTACGACCGGGGTCGCCTGCTCAGCAAGGCGGCCTTCCTCGACTTCACCGTCGCCGTGATCCGGCGCTTGAGCGGGCAAGAGGGCTTCCAAGTGCTGCCGCGCCGCTGGGTGGTCGAGCGCAGCTTCGGGTGGATGGTGCCTTGGCGCCGCCTCGTCCGCGATTACGAGGCTCGCATCGACGTCTCCGAGGGCATGATCTACGTCGCCATGGGCTCCATCATGCTCCGACGCCTCACAACCTGACCGCGACCCTCTCCGTTCTCAAACGGGCTCTTACGGCATACTCGTCGATGTTCGGCTCGTTCTCAGCGACGTAGTACTCGAACGGATTTTCAGTCAACCCGAAGCTGTCAACAAACGCCGGCACGACACATCCCCCAGTCAGAGTCTACCGTGGGTATGGTCTCGGGTTGCACGGTGATACACAAGCGAAACTGAGACGTAGCGCGCGCTGACTGATGGTACTGGTCTCGGGAAGTCGTTGGTGTCAGGTATCGCGTAGAGGTTGGCATCAGCACCACGACACATCATGCAAGTCCATACTGGCTGTAGGCCAGATTGATGCAACTCATACCGGCGGCGCTTGAACACTTCCATTGGGCGCCGCCGGTAAAACCCGGCAGATCAATACCGTAGCATTGATCGAGAGGGTCATACGGACGACGCCTTCAGGCGCCGGCCGTATCACATCGCCGCCACGATTTGCGAATCGCGATCCCAGCTCGCAATCGAGGTCAGCAACGCGGCACCAAGCAGGGCCTACGCTGTGCGCCATCCAGTGTGACAGGGATTGTGCCAGGACACTGTGCCAGAACAGGATCGGCGCTTCGCACCAACCTGTTGACAATGCTCACTTCCTTGGAAGTGGCGTCCCCAAGGGGAAGCGAGATTTTCAGCGGTTACCCGAACGATTCCAGAGGCTTAGCAACCGTCGTCGAACAGCTTTGTACCACCTGTTTGTACCACCATGCAAGGCGCCTTTCCTATCCCCTTCGGCGCATGTGCAAGCTCAAAATAAAGGAGCGCGACCACCAGGGCTAGCATTGCTGGAGGGGCTGCATCGCCTCGGCCATGTGGTCGTGGTCGACGACGTGAGGATCCCGGTGCCGGACCCCGCCACTCTGGCCGAACCGGCGTTGCCCTGCCCGTAGCCGCGTCCAGCCTCGCCACCAATCTTGAGGGCGTGATCCGGTTACGCTACATTCAGGCGTATCGCGTGTGCAGGAATGGAGGCTGGCGATGGCCGACAAGACCGCTGGGATCCGGGTGAAGCGTTACCGCTCCGCTCAGAAGAACGACCGCCGCATCCACCGTGCCGAGGTCCAGGTGCCCGTCGTGGCCCGCGCCGACATCCATTTCGTCGGCGAGCGCTACCGTGCTGCCCAGAAGCGGGCGCGCGACGCACAGCGGCATCTCGACTTCGTCCTGGGCACGATCAACGCTCCGCGGCCGAAGCCCATTGACGGGGAGACGTTGGTGCAATGCCTGCTCACCGAGCGGCCGGCACCGGAATGGCGTCCGCACATCGAGGCATTCTTTGACGAAGTCTCGGTAGAGTCGATCCACGACCTGGTGCTCGCCAAGGTTTTCACCTTCGAGGATCTGTACCGGGCGGCGCGCACGTGGAGGGTAACCGATGGCCGAGCAATCCCTTGGGTCCGGGAGATGGCGGACCTCGCACTGGCGAGACCTGCTGCGTGACACCATCCGGTTGATCGACTCCTTGAAGGAGCCGCCGGTGTGGACCTTCGGCGGAGGGACGGCGCTGGCCGTCCATCTCGCTCACCGCATCAGTTACGACATCGACGCCTTCGTGCCGAACTCCGACGTCGTCCGCGACCTGACGCCGGCGCGGAACCCGGTCACCCGGGAACTCCTCGGCGGGCGGAAGTTCGAGTATCCGGGCCAGTACCTGAAACTCAACTTGGCCGAGGGTGAGATCGACTTCATCGTCGGCGGCAGGCGCACCGAAGCCCCCTACACCGCGTGGGAGTTCGAGGGTCGGAGCATCTGTCTGGAAACGCCTTGGGAAATCGCCATCAAGAAGGTCTTCTACCGGCCGTCGACCTTCAAGGTGCGCGACATCTTCGACGTCGCCGCGGTGCTGGAACACCACCCCGACGCGCTGTGGACGACCCTTCCGGAGGTTGAGGACAAACTGGACAAGGTCATCGACCGTATCAGCCACCTGATGCCGGTATACGAGGCCAAGGCTGCCGACGACATCAACCCGACCGAGCATGGTCGCCGTTACATGGACCGGAGCGCACCCGAGAACGTCTTGGCGTTCCTGTCCGCCTGGAAAGCGGAGCCGCCTCCCCCGCTCCCGTCTCCCTAGCATTACAGTTGCGATGAAGCGGCCTCCCGCCTGTTGCCCCAGGTTTTGGGAGGTCGCCAGGTCCGCTATGGCCATCGAGGACCTGCTGGGGCTGTGGTCAAGCGAGTTGCGCGGTGCCAAGGCCCGGCTGCGGCCACTGTTCCTGCAGGGCCTGCACCGCGGCGTCAGCCGGCGCGTTCCTGGACGGGCTGCTCGGTCCGAAGCGGCGCAAGACCGGGTGGATGCGGGCTGAGGCCGCGGGCGAAACGGGGCCCTGGCGCCAGCAGGCCGTGCTCTGCCGCGCCTCTTGGGATGCCGACGCGCTGCGCGACGTCGTGCGTGACTACGTCCTCGACGTCCTGGCCGAGCCGGACGCCACGCTGGTCATCAACGAAACCGGCTTTCTCAAGCAGGGCAAGGCGTCCTGCGGCGTTGGGCGCCAGTACACCGGCTCGGCGGGCAAGATCACCAACTGCCAGATCGGTGTCTTCGCCGCTTACGCCTCGTCCAAGGGGCACGCCTTCATCGACCGCCAGCTCTCCCTGCCCAAGGATTGGACGGGCAACCCGGACCGCTTCGCCAAGGCCCACGTGCCGGAGAACGTGCGCTTCGCCACCAAACCGGCCATCGCCGCGGCCATGGTGCGCCGGACGATCACCGCCGGGGTGCCCTTCGCCTGGGTTGTACCGCGACCGGATCAGCGATCTGGCGGGGACGTTGGCGGATGCGGAGCGGCGGACGGAGGCACGCGATCTGCTGCGCCCGCTCATCGAACGGGTGGCGGTGAGGTTCAGCGGCACCGACACGCGGACGTTCGAGATGGACCTGGAGGGCGACATCGTGGCGCTGCTGACGTTGGGCCTCGGCGCGCATACGAAGAAGGCGGCGCTGGTGCGTCCGGCCTTCGGGAGAGGTCGTGTTCGGTAAAGGTGGTTGCGGGGGCGCGCAACCACCTATGTCGAACTCATCTCACGTGGGTTCGGCGTCGGAGAGACGAATGACGTGCGGGCACCCAACCACCGAGAATTGACGCTGCCATCGGTTTCCATTTGACGCGCCCGACGGCCAGCAGCTAAGGCACGCTCCTGACGCATGTGCCCCGATCAATCACGCACGGCTCGAAGCTGTCTTCCTCGCTGAGCGACCGCACAGCCAAAACTCGGCCCAGGAAATCAGGCAAGCTGTTCGTAAAGGTGATCCGCCTCAGCGGCGGAGAGGTCGCTGCCGGGACGAAGCGATGGTCCTTCCGCGACTCTGCTTGGCGCCGCCCTCCCGGCGCGTTCGCTACGCGCCTTGGAAGACCAGAGCCGTCATACGCTATGGTGAGGCGGCCCGTCCCGACCTCGGAAAGAACCACAGAGCCGACAGAGAAACTCATCAACGCCGTTGCCGATGATCCCTCTTTTGGAGGGGCATGCCTCCCGTACCCGCAATCAAAGAATTAAGGTCGCGCGGCTGCCCTTTTCGCTAGAAGTCCATGCCGCCCATACCGCCCATACCGGGTGCGCCGGTGGTAGCCTTTTCAGGCTTCTCGGCGACCATGGCCTCGGTGGTGACGAGAAGGCCGGCAACTGAGGCGGCATCCTGCAGAGCAACCCGCACGACCTTGGCGGGATCGATGATGCCGGCCTTGACCAGATCGCCGAACTGGCCAGCCTGGGCGTCGAAACCGAAGTTGACGTTCCCCTGGTCGGTCAGCTTGCCAAGCACGACCGAGCCGTCCATCCCGGCGTTCTCCACGATCTGACGCGCAGGCGCCTTCAGGGCACGGCGAATGATCTCGATGCCGACGCGTTGGTCTTCATTGCCCGGTTGGAGATGCTCAAGAACACGCGCTGCATAGAGGAGTGCCGTGCCACCGCCGGCGACAATGCCCTCCTCGACGGCTGCGCGGGTCGCATGCATGGCATCCTCGACGCGGTCCTTGCGCTCCTTCACCTCGACTTCCGATCCCCCGCCGACCCGGATCACGGCCACCCCGCCGGCCAGCTTGGCCAACCGCTCCTGCAGCTTCTCACGGTCGTAGTCCGAGGTCGTCTCCTCGACCTGCTGCTTGATCTGCTTGATCCGAGCCTCGATGGCCTCCTTCGCTCCCGCACCGTCGATGAGGGTGGTGTTCTCCTTGTCGATCCGAATGCGTTTGGCCCGCCCGAGCATCTCCACGGTGATGTTCTCGAGCTTGATGCCGAGGTCCTCGGAGATCACCTGACCGCCGGTGAGGATGGCGATATCCTCGAGCATCGCCTTGCGCCGGTCGCCAAACCCAGGCGCCTTCACGGCCGCCACCTTGAGCCCGCCGCGCAGTTTGTTGACCACCAGCGTGGCCAGCGCCTCGCCCTCGACGTCCTCCGCCACGATCAGCAACGGACGGCCGGACTGCACCACCGCCTCGAGAACCGGCAGCAGCGCCTGCAGACCGGAGAGCTTTTTCTCGTGCAGCAGGACATAGGCGTCCTCCAACTCCGCGATCATCTTCTCGGCGTTGGTCACGAAGTATGGGCTCAGATAGCCACGGTCGAACTGCATGCCTTCGACGATGTCGAGCTCGGTTTCCAGGCCCTTGGCCTCCTCGACCGTGATCACGCCCTCGTTGCCGACCTTCTCCATGGCGCGGGCGAGCATCTCGCCGACCTCCCGGTCGCCATTGGCGGAGATGGTGCCGACCTGGGCGATCTCCTCGTTGGTCGAGACCTTCTTGGCGCGGCTGCGGATGTCGGCGACCACGGCCTCGACGGCCATGTCGATGCCGCGCTTGAGGTCCATCGGGTTCATGCCGGCGGCCACCGACCGGACGCCTTCGCGCACGATCGCCTGGGCCAGCACGGTCGCCGTGGTGGTGCCGTCGCCGGCCTCGCTGCTGGTCTTCGAGGCCACCTCGCGCACCATCTGCGCGCCCATGTTCTCGAACCTGTCCGGGAGTTCGATCTCCTTGGCGACGGTGACGCCGTCCTTGGTGATCCGTGGCGCACCGAAGCTCTTCTCCAGCACAACGTTCCGGCCCTTCGGACCCAGCGTGACCTTGACCGCATTGGCCAGGATGTCGATACCCCGCAGCATCTTGTCGCGAGCATCCGCTGCAAAACGCACGTCCTTGGCAGTCATGGCTTTTCCCTCAAAAGGATTCACGTTGGTCGTGCTCTCAGTGACAGGAGGTTTCCAGCACGCCGAGGAGGTCCGACTCCTTCATGATCAGGTACTCGATGCCGTCGATGCGGACCTCGGTACCGGACCATTTACCAAACAGGATCCGATCGCCTGCCGTCACATCGAGCGGGTGGATCTTGCCGGCCTCGCCGCGAGCGCCGGGACCGACGGCTACCACCTCGCCTTCCTGGGGCTTCTCCTTGGCGGTGTCGGGGATGAGAATGCCCCCAGGCGTCCTCTCCTTGCTCTCGATGCGGCGAATGACCACGCGGTCATGCAGAGGGCGAAAATTCATGTCCTTTCTCCCATCGTTCTTTTGCCGTTTTCAGCAATCCTGATCCGAAAGCGCTCAGGCGCAAGTGGGAAGGGGTGGCACGACCTTGTTGCATCGAAGGCGATCGCACCTTGGGGCCGTGTTCAGCGACTTTCGATCCGATCAAGACATCCGGGTGAATAGGCCGCTCTTTGCTCGTCATGGTCCGGGCATGCGCAAATAGGACTCGCGCACCTCCACGTGACTTCCGGCCAGTTCGATGATGTAGAGCCATCCTTCGAGGCGACTTCTCCGGACACCCAGGATGAGCACCGCATCGCCCGTGGGAACCAGCACAACGGTCTGACCGCTCTGAAAACATGCCGCGGGCCCGCCAGCCATGCCTTCCGGACCGCGCTCCTGCAGGGCGTTTTTCATCCGGCTCGCGACGTTCGGCACGACGGCTTCCAGTGCCATGGGCGTGATGGAAAGCTCCCGCAAGCCGGGCCAAGCGCCCGTAGCGATGGTGTCGTGCCGCAGGAGCGCGACCTGATGGCGCGTCAGTGGCGTGCCGGGCAGATGTTCGGCGATCAGAGCCAAAGCCTGCCATAAGGCGAACGGCACCGGCACCGTTCTGATGCGGACACCGGTCGCATCGGCAATGGTCTGGAGCAGTTCCTTATAGGTGTAGACGCGCGGTCCGCCGAATTCGTAGCAGATACTCGCCGCTCCGGCCGAGCCGTCCAGAACGCGCGCAATCGCGTCGGCGACGTCGTCCACGAAGACCGGCTGGAGCCGGCTCCGTCCCCTGCCGAACATCGGGTAGAGCGGCAGGGTCCGGACGAGCTTCACCACGGTCGTCAAAAATGCGTCATCCGCTCCGAACATGACCGCCGGCCGGACAAGCGTCGCGTCTGCGAAAGCCTCTCTCACCGCCAGTTCGCCTCGCCCGCGCGCCTTGATATAGGGCGAGGAGGAGTCCGCATCGGCGCCAATGCCCGAGACGTGCACCAGCCGCTCCACGCCGGCCTCACGCGCTCGTCTGGCGATGCGCGCCGCTCCCTCGATGTGGACCGCGGTGAAGGTCTCCCGGCCGTGCTCGGCATAGAGGCTGACCGCATTGACGGCACCGTAGGCTCCGGCAAGGGCCGTGGTCACCGCGGCCTCATCCTGCACGTCCGCCGCCACCGCTTGCAGCCCCGGTTGGTCTGCCGGGAACAGCGTCTTGCCCCGTTCCGGATGCCGCGAGGCGGTCCGCACGGCAAACCCCCGGGCAAGGAGATGACGCACGATTCGGCGGCCGAGAAAGCCGCTCCCGCCGAAAACGGTGACGAGCCTCCAACAATCCGGGGCGCTGGGTTCGACGTCGCCCATCATAGCAGTCCTGAGAGGAGCCCGGCTCTGTTGCAACGGTTCGCGAACTCATGAGGGTACGGTCGCGCAGGGGCGGCCAAGCCGCGTGCCGCAGCTACCCGATCGTGTCCCAATAGTGGCGTTCGCTCTCAAGCTCGGTCTTCTCCTCGCCGATGAAGTCGACGCGTGAGATCAGCCCGACGACGCGCCCCTTGTGGATGACCGGCAGATGCCGGTAGCCACCATCTTCCATCATCCGGAGCCCCTTGAGTGCGGCATCGGTGGGGGAGATCGTGTCCGGACACGGCGTCATCACCTCGGCGAGGGTGACCTTGTCGGGATCGCGCCGTTCGGCTACGACGCGGCGGACCACGTCCTGCTCGGTGAGAATACCGTCCAGACGGTCCGTGGCCATGATGAGCACCGCGCACTGGTGGCGGGACGCCATCGCCTCCGCCGCCGCGTGGACGGTGGCCGAGGGCGGCAGGATCGCCACCTCATGGACGCGCATGACATCCTGAATCCTGCGTGTCATCCTGGTCTCCTTTCACGACTGATGGGACAGCCGCACAACAACAAATGGGGGAGGAACCGGAAGTACGTCATAGGAATAACGGGTATGTCTCGATTTGGTGGTATGGAACGGCGGACATGGCGCAGCCCCGGCCGGGTCCCGCCAACCACACGCCCCCGGCCCAGCAAAAACTAAATCACTGTGGCGATGACCGGATGGCGGTCCTGCCCCCCGCGGTATGGCCGCATCCGCCTGCCTGCGGGGCAGCTTGGCAACGATGGAGGATTACTTTTCCAGCACGTAGGTGCCGGGCGCGTCGGCGAGCGGGGGATGTGCCGCACTGCCCAGCGTCGGCGGCTTTCCTTTTCGACCCGAGCGTTCGGCCAGCCATGCCGTCCAGTCCGTCCACCAACTGCCGCTGTGCGCGGTGGCCTTCTCGCGCCACGCCTGTGCGGTCGCGCCGGGTTCCCCGGCGTCGTTGATCCAATAGGTGCCCTTGCCGCCGGGCGGGTTGATGATGCCGGCGATGTGCCCGCTCGACGCCAGCACGTAACGCACCGTGCTCCCCTTGAGCAGTCGGGTGACGCGCCACGCGGCATCCCAGGGCACGATGTGGTCCTTCTCCGCGCCGACCGCGTAGACGTCCTGCGGGATGCGCCCGAGGTCGA
>NZ_LGQZ01000078.1 GCF_003116015.1 Azospirillum sp. TSO22-1 | reverse complement strand
GACGGTGGCCCCCGCGCTCCACGGCAGGATCACGGCCGCGATGCGCAGGAAACGGGCGGGGTTGGCGAAACGGTGCATGGGATCGGGTCTCCCTTCAGGCCGCGCCGAGCTGGATCATCGGGCCGGACGCTGGAACGATGTGGGCGGCGAGCGCGCCGGAGGCGGCGAAGCAGGTGCCTGCCCGCTCCGTCGGCAGCACGCACAGCGCCGTGGACAGCGCGTCGGCCGTGGTGGCGTCGCGCGCGACGACGGTCACCCGGCGCGCCTCGCGGCTGCTGCGTCCGGTGGCCGGGTCGAAGATGTGGTGGTTGCGGCCGGACACGTCGAACGGCGTGCCCAGCCCGCTGGAGGTGGCGACCGCCCGGTCGGAGAGATCAAGGGCGAGGTCCTCGCCCGGCCCCTCGACGGCGATGCGCCACGGCGTGCCGTCAGCGCGGGGGCCGAGCGCGCTCAGCTCGCCCATGTCCACCAGTACGTGGCGGAAGCCCTGGCCGCGCAGCAGGTCGGCGATGCGGTCGGTGATGTAGCCCTGGGCGATACCGTTCAGCGTCACCGCCATTCCCGGCTTCGAGAAAATTATTCCCCGTGCGGAGAACGCCAGCCCGTCCATTCCCACCGCCGCGCGCGCCGCGGCGACGGCGGCCTCGTCCGGTCCGACCGGGTCGGCGCCGGGGGTGGCGAAGTGCCGGGAATGAAGATCCCACAGCGGCTGCACCGTGGGGTCGAAGGCGCCGCCGGACAACGCGTGGACACGCCGCGCCGCCTCCAGCACCTCCACCAGTTCGGACGGCGGGGCGTCCAGGCGGCCGTGGCGGTTGAGACGGGACAGCGCCGAGTCCGCCTGGAACAGGCTGAAGACCCGCTCCAGCCGCGCCAGTTCGACCAGGCACAACCCGATGGCGCGCGCCGCCTCCGCGTGCCCGGCGCCCTGCAGCGTCAGGCTGGCCTCGGTGCCCATGACGGCGCCGGTCCAGCGCACCGCGTCCCCGGCGCGCGCGGCGGGCGCCAGACTGCTCAGGCCGGCGGCGGCGGCGATGGTCAGGAAGCGGCGGCGGGTCAGGTGCATGGGTGCGGGTCTCGGCAAGGAACGCATGCTTGCGATGCACACGGCGCGCCAGCGTCACAGGGGGCATGGCATGCCCGTTGCTACCTCACCCAGATCCGGCGCCCCAATCGTTTTCCCGCGAGCCCCCACCCGATGTCATCGGCCGAGCCAGAGACCGTCCCGCGCCGCTCCCGGCGATGCGCCGCTCTCGCGCTGGCCGCGCTGGCGCTGCTGCCGGCCGGCGCGGAAGCGGTGGAGGCGTGGCGGTTCCTCGCCCCGCACGGCTACACGGTCACCGCGCACTTTCCGCTGGACCGCAAGGTCCATGGTGTCGATGGCGCCCTGGAAATGATGATCGACGGCCGCATCCCCGGCCCACTGCGCCGCGAGTACGAGCAGATGTACTGGTTCGGCACCACCGCCGTCCCGGCCGTCGAGCGCTCCGTCCTCGGCCAGTGGCTGATCCCGGCGCAGCTGCGCATCGTCGACCGCCGGGGCGGCACGCTGGCCGAGCTTCCCCTCAACTCCCCGTTCGCCAACCTGCTGCCGGTGGCGCTGACCTCGGTGCGGTCCGACGAGTTCCTGGTGCTGGTGCACCAGGGCGGCTTCGGCTCCTTCAACGGCACCCAGGGCTTGGCCGTGGCGGTCGTCGACGGCCGCATCCGGCCGCTGCGCGCCACCGACGCGCTGACCGGGGAGGAGCTTCCGGTCGAGCTGCAGCACGCCGGCACCTCCGACTGGCGCATCCTGCCCGGCCCGGCCGGCGCCGAGATCCTGCAGCTGTCCTGCACCCCCGACGACGTCAGCGAGGAAGGCTTCCGCGAGGTCTACGCGCTGTACCGCTTCGCCCGCGGCGCGTGGATCTACGAGACACGTCTTGACCGCGGCTACTGCACGTGGCACGGCGAATTTCCACCCCGCGAGCTTTTCCCCTGAGCGCAGGCCATGCTGGACCAGATCCTCATCAATCCCGCCGTGCAGAGCGGCCTGCTGCCCCTGGCCCTCGCCCTCGTGCTGTGTCTGGCGGCACGCCCTCTCGGGCTGCGCTGGGGCGCCGCCGTCGCCATGGGCGCCGCCTACCTCGTCTCGCACCTGATCACGCTCGGCCTGCCGCCGCTGCCGCCGGTGTCGGCGCAGCAGAAGCTGCTCTACGCCGCCGTCGGGCTGCTGGCGCTGGGCATCGCGCTGGACGCCGCCCACGCGCGCCGGACACCGCGGATAGCGGTCATGGCGCTGGCGCCGGTCGCGGCGCTGGTGTGGCTGGCCCTCCCGGTGCTGATGCGCGGCGCGGCCCTGCTCACGTGGCTGGAGCTGACCGGGGCGGCGCTTGGCGCCGTCGTGTTCATGGCGCGGCTGGAGCAGCAGGCGGACAAGGGCGTGACCCTGCCGGTCACCCTGGTCGCCGCCGCGGTCGGCACCGGCGTGGTCGCCCTGCTCGGCGGTTCGGCGTCGATCCTGCAGCTGGCGCTCGCCGTCGCCGCGGCGACCGGCGGCTACCTGCTGGCCAACTGGCCGCGCCAGCGCCAGCCGGTCGGCGTCGCGGCGCTGGGGCTGGCCGCGCTGGTGCCGGTGCTGGCCGGGCAGCTGCTGCTGTTCACCAAGGCCTCCCCCCTGGCGGTGGCGCTGCTGCTGCCCATCGCCTTCGCCGACGCGCTGGCCGACCGCGCGCCGGTCCCCGCCGCGCTGCGGCCGGTGCTGCTGGGCGCCCTGTGCCTCGTCCCGTTCCTGCTGGCGGTCGCCGCCGCGTGGTTCGGCGCCGAGACGCCGGGCGCCTACACCGGCTGATCCCCTCCCCCACGGAAGGTTCCATCATGAGAGTCCCCGCCCTCCTCGCCGCCGGCCTGCTCGCCGCGTTCGTCGCCCCGGCCGCCGCGCAGGAGCACGTCCACCAGGAGCGCGCCGCCTACCAGGACCCCTGGATCAAGGGCACCCCCGCCGATCCCAGCGAGGAGTGGCTGATCGCCTTTGGAGGCCGCATGTACGACCAGTGGGCGGAGATCCTCGACCAGAACCTGCCGGCGCGCACGCACGTCTCCTACCCCAAGGGCGGCCCGGCCAAGGGGGCCGACACATGGCGCTGCGTCGAGTGCCATGGCTGGGACTACAAGGGCGCCGACGGCGCCTACAAGAGCGGCGCGCACGCCACCGGCATCAAGGGCATCGCCGGCATGGCCGGCGCCGATCCGGAGGCGGTCGTGACCATCCTGCGCAACCCGACGCACCGCTACACCCCCGACGTGATGCCGGACGCCGCGGCCCGCCGCCTCGGCCTGTTCGTCGCCAAGGGGCAGGTCGACACCACGCGCTTCATCGACCCGGCCACCGCGAAGTTCAAGGGCGACCCGGCGCGCGGCAAGGCGATGTTCCAGAACCTCTGCGCCACCTGCCACGGCTACGACGGCAAGGCGCAGAACTTCGGCAGCACAAGCGCCCCGTCCTTTGTGGGCACCGTCGCCGTCGAGGACCCCGCGCGCCTGCTGCACAAGATCCGCAACGGCCGCCCCGGCGAGGCGATGCCCGCCAACATCTGGATGGAGCCGGAGACGCTGGCCAACCTCGGCGCCTACGCCCAGACGCTCGACACGAAGTAGTGCGGCAATCCGTCTCCGCCCGAGGGAGGACAACCCGGCCGTGCCTCCCTGCCCTCTGGGTCATGGAGGCGGCCGGGCACTTCCGTTAATATCTGGTCAACCAAACGAGCCGTTCGGCAAGGAACCGGGCTCATGGGAGGAAACGGTGGAGGGTTAGCGATCCAGCCCCGGCCATGACGGCCGGCTTCGGCCGTTCCGGCGCGTTCCGTCACCGGTGTCCCGACGGAGCCAGGCCGGGGCTGGACCCCTTCCCGCCGCCCCGCGCACGACCAGACGCACGAGAGCACGAGATGCCCCGCCCCGTACCGGAGCCGGCCCTGGCCGATCTCCTCGACGACCCGATCCTGCACCTTCTGCTGGAACGCGACCGGATTTCCCACGACGGCCTGCTCGACCTGATCGACGCCGTGCGCGAGCGCCTGCGCGCCCGCACATCCGACGGGATGCACTGAGCAGGGAGAGGGCAAACCGCCCCCTCACTCCCGGCTCAGCGCCATGACCACGTCGAGGATCTTCCCGTTCGCCTGCTCGACGCTGCGGATGGCCGCCTTGACGTCGCCGGTCTTGGCCTGCGCCTGCGCGGCGTCAGCCAGCTTGGCCGCGTCGTCGCGGGCGGCGATCAGGCGGGCGCGCTGCGGCGCGGCCAAGCCGGAGTCCAGCGCCCGCGCGATCAGCTCGCGGTTGCCTTCGAAGCGCGCGGTCTCGAAGCGCAGTTCGTCCTGCGGCGTGCGGAAGACGCGGCTGTAGGTCACCGTGTCGTTGGAGCGCAGGCGCACCACCGCGGCCTCCAGCTTGCCGTGCGCCTCGACCAGCGGGCCCAGCGCGTCGCGCGGCTTGCCGGCGTCGGCGAGCGTGCGCGCCTGTGCCACCAGCGCCTCCACCTTCGGCATGTCGACGACGCTGGCCAGTGCCGTGCCCTTCAGCCGCACCGCCTCGCCCAGCGCCTCCTTGTAGACGCCGATGCCCTCCATCAGCTCGCCGACGCGGCGGCGGCTCTCGGCCTGGGCGACCAACCCGTTCGGCCCGGCCGATAGGTTGTTCTGCGCCAGATGGCGCAGCGCCGCCGACAGCAGCTGGTCGGCCTCCGGCCCCTTGCCGGCCTTCACCGCCTCCTCCGCCTGGCCGCGCAGCCGCAGCGGCTCGTCCAGCGACCCGCCGAGCGCGCGGGCGCGCTCGATCAGTTGGTCCACGAAGCGGAACTTCTGCGGCAGCAGGTCGCGCGGCGGTTCGGCGGCGTGCGCCGCGGCCGTCAGGAGGGCCACCGCGACCGCCGTCGCGCACCCCGTCCGCCTCGTCCGATCCTTCATCTTTCCTCTCGTCCCTTCTCCAAACCCGTGTCGCGTGCGCCATATCCCTGGCGAGGCCGCAAGGAGACCCGTAATGAGCGCGTTCGGACGGCTGTGCGCCGCCCTCATCCTCGTGCTGTTCCCCGTCCAGGCCGGCGCCGCCGACCCTCCGCCGGAGGTCGACGCCCTGATCCGCAGGAGCGCCGACGCCTACGGCGGCGAAGCGGCGCTCCAGGGCTTGCAAGCCATGCGCCAGCGCGGCCGGCTGACCTCGCTGCGCACCGGCGCCGAGGGACCGGTGGAGCGCGTGTTCCAGCGCCCCGACCGCTTCCGCATCGACATCCGCACCCCCGGGCAGGCGCCGGAGGTGCGCGTGCTCGACGGCGCGCGGGCGTGGAAGGACGGGGCGGAGGCGCCGAGCCCGCTGCGCCAGTCCATCGTGCTGCAGGCGGTGCGCTTCGGGCTGCCGCTGATCCTGCTGGAGAAGCGCGCGGCGGTCATGGACCTCGGCCGGGTCACCGATCAGCAGGGCAACGCGCTGCGCGCGCTGGCGGTGCCGGTCGGCGAGGGCATGACGCTGGTCGCCGACCTCGACCCGGAGAGCGGGCGCATCCTGCGCTCGCGCGGCATCCTCAGCATGGGCGGCGCCACCATGGAGTTCGCCACGCTGTACGACGCCTTCCGCGACGTGAACGGCGTGCTGATCCCGTTCCGCGAGCAGCACTACGCCATGGGCATGAACACCGGCGCCACGGTGCTGGACGCGGTCGAGGTCAACCCCGCCCTGCCCGCCGCTGCCTTCCGGCCGTGAACGCTCAGGGGATGTTGGCGCAGGCGGTCTTCATCCAGTCCTTGCCGTAGGTGCCGCTGGTCGGGCCGCAGTCGGTGTCGGCCCACTGGCCGCTTTTCTTCCAGTTCCGCACCCGCAGGATGGCGCCCATATAGTACGGCGCCCGGTAGTAGCGCTTGCCGGAGAAGCTGACGCTGGTGCCCGCCGCCAGCCCGACCTCCGGCCCGACGTCGTTCAGGTTGGCCAGCAGCGCCTTGTTCTTCCAGCCGTGCGGCACGCCGACGTGGCAGTAGGTGCACCTGAACTTGCTGGTGTTGCCGCTGTTCACGTTGGCGATGCGGTCGTTGTGGTAGGCGTGCAGGTTGTCCTTGCCGGTGCTGTTGTCCCAGAAGCCGCTGCGCACCGTGGCGTTCTTGCTGGTGTAGTCGGCCGCCTTGTGACAGTGGAAGCACAGGTCGTTGGTGGCGCCCGAGCCGGTGTTGTCGCTGAACGGCGCCTTCAGGATGAACTTGTTGCCCGAGCCATGCGGCCCCCAGGGGTTGCCGTTCTCGTTGGCCGCCGAGTTGTTGTCGGGCACCACCGTTCCCGTCGTCGTCACCGAATTGCCGTGGCAGTCGGTGCAGTACATGGTCTGGCTGCCCACCGCCTTGCTGAACGGGCCGAGCCAGGTGTTGGCGCTCATGCTGTTGCGGGTGGTGGTGTCGCGGCCGGTGGAGGTCATCACCGGGTGCCAGGAGCGGTGGTTGTTGGTGACGCCGCCGGTGCCGGTCTGCTCGCCCCTGTCGTTGGTCGGCCCCTGGAACTCCATCGCCTGGTTCGTGTAGAGCGTCGATCCGGTCCAGGTGCCGCCGTTCTCCGACTGCGTGAAGTACTGCGTCGTGCCGCCGCTCGACGAGCCGAGGATCGGCGGGTTGGTGCCGTAGGCGTAGTTGGAGTGGCACTTCAGGCAGATCTGGTACTCGCGCGTCACGTAGGTCTGGTCGACGTCGTTGGCGATGCTGACCCCGGGATCGCCGCGCTTCACCGTGAAGCCGGTCGGGTTGTTGCCGAAGGCGTTGGTCAGCGTGCCGCCGTAGGTCGGCTCGACGCCCCACGACCCGCGCAGCGCGCCGGAGATGATGTTGGTGTGGGCGGTGTTGCCGGCGTCGTCGTGGGTGTGCGTGCCCGCCGTGCCGGCGGTGCTGGAACCGTCGAACTGCTTGGCCTTGCGCACCCGGTGCGGGTTGTGGCAGTCGGCGCACTCGACGTGGCGGTCGCCCAGCCTGGCCTGGGTCTCGATGCCGTCCTTGCCGGACAGCGCGGCGCCGGTACCGATGTCGTGCGCCTCGGCGGTGCCGGTGTTGATCGGCATGTGCGAGCCGGGCGCGGCCATCTCGAAGTCGGTGCGCACGTTCGGCACCTCGGTCACCGTGGCCAGCACCGTGTTGCCCGACGCCGAGTGGCAGGTGTAGCAGACCTCCTCCGACTTGGCGTTGCCGGCGCCATCGGCGCCGCCGCGCAGCAGGCGGCGCGCGCCCTGGATGGTGTGCGTGTCGTGGCAGTTCAGGCAGCTCGCCTGCCACACCTTGGTGCCGCGCGGGAAGCCGCGGGCGTCGGCCGCGGCGTCGGTGTACTGCTCGTTGGCCGAGGTGCTGTTGGCGTGCGCGCTCTCCGCATAGCCTTCCTTGGTGTGGCAGGCCAGGCAGATGATGTCGTTGGTGACGTTGAAGGTGGTGCCGCTCGGCTCCGCGTTCTTCTGCGTGCGGTTCAGGCGCAGGAACTTGCGGTTGGCGTCGGCCGGGTCGTAGAGGTGCGGGTCGTGGCAGGTGGTGCACTGCATCTGCCCGTTCTCCAGCGGCAGCGTCGGCCGGTAGCCGACGGCGCGGCTGTCGATCATCCGCGGGTTGCCGCCGGACAGGGTGGGCTTGCGCAGTTCGCCGTCCCGGGTGGCCAGCGCGTCGTCGTAGGTGAAGGAGATCGGGTGGTCGTTGGTCAGGTCGGTGCCGAGGCGGCGGGTGTAGCCGCTGGTGGCGCCGCCGCCCACCGGCATGCAGCCGGCCGAGCCGTCGGCGCAGTTCGACGTGCCCTGCATGCTGGCGGTCTGGTTGGGCTTGCCGTTCAGCACGCTGATCTGGCCGATGGCCAGCGTGCCGTCGTGGCAGGACAGGCAGAGCTTCGAGCTGCCGCCCGGTTGACCCAGCCCCGTCGCGTCCAGCGACGACGAGCTGTACGGCGTGTAGGTCTGGGTGGAGAGCTTGCGGTTCCACAGCGGGCCGGCCGCCGCCCCCTGGGCGTCCTTGGTGGCGGCGTGCGGCGTGTGGCAGAAGACGCAGACCTGATCGACGTCGGTGGAGCGCACGGTGTTGCCGGCCGGCGCGTTCTTCGACAGGTTGTGCTTGGTCTGGCGGATGTTCGACCCGGTGCTCTGCGCCAGCGCGTCCGACGGCAGCGCCGCCCCCGCCAGGGCGGCGAGCAGCAGCAGTCCGGCGACCACGCCCCGCGCGGCGGCGCCCAACCGCATCAGCCCCTTCGTTCCGATCGCCATCTTCGGTCCACCATCAGCGGGCACCGCGTCCGGCGCCCCTCCATCCCTTTGAGTATGCAATTTTTATTCCCCCGATGCAGCCACCGTCCTGCGTCCTTTTCCGGCCGCCGCGTTCCCGGATTCCGGAATCCGCGCGGGATCCGCCATTCCCGAATCCGGAGAACAGGCTTTACAGCCCCGGCCAAACCGGGCACAGGGGTGCGTCCGAGCCGCCTTTCATCCGGTGCTGCCGTGGACACCGTCGCCCTGCCCTTCCAGGACCCCGCCGCCGCCTTCCGCCGCTTCGCGGCGCGGCCCTACGCCATGCTGCTCGACAGCGCCGCCGACGCCGGCGGGCGCGGCCGCTTCTCCACCATCGCCGTCGAACCGGCGCGGGTGATCGAGGCGAGCGGCGCCGACGCCTTCGCCGCGCTGGAGCGCGAACTGGCCGCCCGCCGTGGCGGCCCCGGCTGCGCCGTGGGGATCCTCGGCTACGAGTTGGCGCAGGGGCTGGAACGGCTGCCGGCACGGCACGGCAACCCGGCGGGCCTGCCCGACATGGTGGTCGGCCTCTACGACACCGTCGCCGTGTTCGACCACCACGAGCGCCGCGCCTGGGCCGCCGGCCCCGACGCCGGGGCGCTCGCCCGCCGGCTCGCCGAACCGCCGCCGGCCGCCGAGGCGGTGACCGCCACCGCGCCGTGGACGCCCGACCTCGGCCGCGACGCGTATCTCGCGCGGGTGCGGCGGGTGATCGAGTACATCTTCGCCGGCGACATCTTCCAGGCCAACTTCACCCAGCGCTTCACCGCGCCGCGCCCCGCGGGCGTCGGCGCCTACGCGCTGTACGAGCGGCTGCGCGCGCTCAACCCGGCGCCGTTCGCGGCCTTCCTCAACTGCGGCCCGGCCCTGCAGATCGCCAGCGCCTCGCCCGAGCGCTTCCTGCGCCTGTCGGCCGATGGCCGCGTCGAGACCCGCCCGATCAAGGGCACCCGCCCCCGCCACGCCGACCGCGCCGCCGACCGCGCCGCGGCCGAGGAACTGCTGGCCAGCGTCAAGGACCGCGCCGAGAACCTGATGATCGTCGACCTCATGCGCAACGACCTGGCGCGGGTGTCGGAGGTCGGCTCGGTCAAGGTGCCGGAACTGGCCGGGCTGGAGAGCTTCGCCACCGTCCACCACCTCGTCTCCGAGGTGACGGCGCGGCTGCGTCCGGGCCTCGGGCCGGTGGATCTGCTGCGCGCCGCCTTCCCCGGCGGCTCGATCACCGGCGCCCCGAAGGTGCGCGCCATGGAGATCATCGACGAGCTGGAGGCCTCGCGCCGCGGCGCCTATTGCGGCAGCGTGGTGCGCATCGGCTACGACGGATCGATGGACAGCAGCATCGTCATCCGCACCCTCACCATCACGCCGGACACGGTGGTCGCCCAGGCCGGCGGCGGCATCGTCGCCGATTCCGACCCGGCGGCGGAATGGGAGGAGATGCTGGTCAAGATCCGGCCGCTGCTGGCCGTGCTGGGAGGGCGCATCGCATGACCGAGGTCTGGCTGAACGGCGTCATCGTCCCGGAGTCCGAGGCCCGCATCGCCCCGGCTGACCGTGGCCTGCTGCTCGGCGACGGGCTGTTCGAGACGCTGCGGGTGAGCGGCGGCCGGCCGTTGCGCCTGGACCGCCACCTCGCCCGCCTGCGCGCCGGAGCGGAGATCCTCGGCTTGGCCGTCCCGCTCGACGACGCCGGCCTCGCCGCCGCCATGGAGCGGCTCCTAGAGCGCCGCGGCCTGTCGGAGGCGTCGCTGCGCCTGACGCTGACCCGCGGCCCCGGCCCACGCGGCCTGCTGCCGCCGGCCGAGCCGACGCCGACGCTGCTGATCACCGCCGCCCCTCGGACGCCGCCGCTGCCGCCGGCCCGCGTGGTGGTGGCGCGGGAGACCCGGCGCAACGAGCACTCGCCGCTTTCCCGCATCAAATCGCTGAGCACCCTCGATGGCGTGCTGGCGCGGCAGGAGGCAGCGCGGCGCGGCGCCGACGACGCGCTGCTGCTCAACACCGCCGGCCGGGTCGCCGAGGCGTCGGCGGCCAACCTGTTCCTGTGGCTGGACGGTGCCCTGGTGACGCCGCCGGTGGCTGAAGGCGCCCTGCCCGGCGTGCTGCGCGCCGCGGTGCTGGAGGCGTTTCCCGTGGCGGAACGGCCGGTGACGGTCGAGGACCTTGCGCGCACCGAGGAAGCCTTCCTGACCAGCAGCCTCGGCGTCCGTCCGGTGGTGACGGTCGATGGCCGGACGCTCGGCGACGGCCGGCCCGGCGCGCGGACGACGAAGATCGCGGCAGCCGTGTAATGCGGTCAGCGTTTCGGCTCACCAGTGTGATCGCGGCCTGACGTGAGCGCGTTCACAATGCGCTCTGGCACGGGTTCCGTGAGGGCCGGATTGTACATCGCCGACAGGTGACGGCGGATGTCGCGATCAAGCTTGTCGCGCAGGGGTGCGGCGGGG
>NZ_LGQZ01000189.1 GCF_003116015.1 Azospirillum sp. TSO22-1 | reverse complement strand
TGATGCCGTAGACCATCGTGTAGCCGATCGCGATGAGGCCGTAGATCGCCCCCAGCGTCAGCCCGTTGATCAGCTGTTGAAGAAAATATTCCATAAGGACGCGCTCCGGAAACGGCGATGCCGGGTGTGCGACGGCGGGGCGCGCCACGGCGAATGGGGCACGCCGCGACGGTTCGCGGGGGGACGCTGGAATCCCCGCCGTCGCAACTCGGAAATCGCGCTAGGCGGTCAATGACGGCGTTGCAGGCGGTGGCGGGCCAGCTGGTCGGCGACCACGCCGGTCGGCAGCCCCTCGGCGTCGGCCTGCACGAATATCTCGCTCAGCGTGCCGGCGATGCCGTCGATGTGCTGGCGCAGGCGATCACCGTCACGGGCGATGCCGCTGCGCTCGTAGGCCACGTCGATCAGGCCGCCGGCGTTGATCACGTAGTCCGGCGCATAGAGGATGCCGCGCTTGCGCAGCGCCTCGCCGTGCCGTTCGTGGTCGAGCTGGTTGTTGGCCGCCCCGGCGACCACCGCAGCGCGCAGCCGCTTCACCGTGTCGTCGTTCAGCACGGCGCCCAGTGCGCACGGCGCGAAGACATCGACATCCTGGTCGAACACCGCGTCCACCGCGACCGCCTCGGCGCCCAGCTCGTCGGCCAGGGCCTGCGCCCGCTCAGGCCGCAGGTCGGCGAGGAGCAGCTCGGCCCCGGCGCCGTGCAGCAGCCGGGCGAGGTGGGTGCCGACGCTGCCGGTGCCCTGGATCGCCACCCGCACGCCGTCCAGGTCGTAGCGGCCCAGGCGGTGGCGCACCGCCGCCTTCAGCCCGACGAACACGCCGTAGGCGGTGGAGGGCGACGGGTCGCCGCTGCGCGTGCCGCCGCCGAGCGCCGGCTTGTCGCTCACCCCGGCGACGTGCGCCGTCTCGGCGGCGATGACCTTCATGTCGGCGACGCAGGTGCCGCTGTCCTCGGCAACGATGTAGCCGCCGTCGAGGCTGTTGACGAAGCGGCCCATGGCGCGCAGCAGCGCCTCGCTCTTGCCGGTGCGCGGGTCGCCGATGATGACGGACTTGCCGCCGCCCAGTTCCAGCCCGGCCATGACCGCCTTGTAGGTCATGCCGCGCGACAGCCGCAGCACGTCGCGCACCGCCAGCTCGGCGCTGGCGTACGGCCACATGCGGCAGCCGCCGAGCGCCGGGCCGCGGCGGGTGTCGTGGATGGCGATGATCGCCTTCAGGTCGCTGTCGGGATCGGTGCAGAAGACGACCCGCTCGTGGCCGTCGAAGTCGGCATGGTTGAACACGCGTATGATCCTCCCGTTGACGGCACGGCTGCCCCGTGTCCGCCGGCCGGCGTCTCGGCCGGTTTTCATCTTTTTATCGTGTGCGCGGAACCGGGCCGGGTGGCTTGAGCACCCGGCCCGGACCGTCTCGTCTCGCGCGAAGACGCGCCAGCCCTCCCTGAAACCTGGGCCGTTACTTTGCTTGTCGGCGCCGTTTGCGCCTGTTTGTTGGGCGATGCAAATAATCCGCACCGCCATTCATTGGCAACATCTCTTTTGGCGGCGGGGAAAAAAGCAACAAGCGTTCCGGATTTCACGAAATCGCGTTGCGAAATTCCCCGTCTCCGGCCGAAGCACGACAGTTTTTTACGCGCTCAGAGGACGAAGCCCTGCGGGTCGGCGTAGGGCGTGCCGAGCGCGTCGGCCACCGCCGGGTGGGTGATCTTCCCGGCGTGGACGTTCAGGCCGGCCAGCAGGTGCGGATCCTCGGCCAGCGCGCGCTTCCAGCCCTTGTTGGCAAGCGCCAGGGCGAAGGGCAGCGTGGCGTGGTTCAGCGCCTCGGTCGAGGTGCGGGCCACCGCGCCCGGCATGTTGGCGACGCAGTAGTGCACCACGCCGTCCACCACGTAGGTCGGGTCGGAGTGGGTGGTGGCGTGGCTGGTCTCGAAGCAGCCGCCCTGGTCGATGGAGACATCCACCAGCACCGAGCCGCGGCGCATGCGGGAAAGCTGCTCGCGCTTCACCAGCTTCGGGGCGGCAGCGCCCACCACCAGCACCGCACCGACCACGAGGTCGGCATCGACGATCAGCCGGTCCAGCGTATCGGCCGAGGCGAAGGCGGTCTTCAGCTGCGGCCCGAACAGGTCGTCGAGCTGCGCCAGACGGGCGACCGAGCGGTCGGCGATGGTCACGTCGGCACCCAGGCCCATGGCCATGCGCGCAGCGTTGGCGCCGACGACTCCGCCGCCGATCACCAGCACCTTGCCCGGCAGCACGCCCGGCACGCCGCCCAGCAGCACGCCCGAGCCGCCGGTGCTCTTCTGCAGCGCCACGGCGCCGACCTGGATGGCCATGCGCCCGGCGATCTCCGACATCGGCGCCAGCAGCGGCAGGCGGCCGTTGCGGTCGGTGACCGTCTCGTAGGCGACGGCGGTGCAGCCGCTCTGCTGCAGCAGCTTGGCCTGCTCGGGATCGGGGGCGAGGTGCAGGTAGGTGAACAGCACCTGCCCTTCGCGCAGCATGCGGCACTCGTCGGGTTGCGGCTCCTTGACCTTGACGATCATGTCCGCGGCGGCGAAGATCTCCGGCGCGGTCGCGGCGATCCCGGCGCCCGCCCGGCGGTAGTCGTCGTCGGAGAAACCGATCTCCGCGCCGGCCCCGGCCTGGACGAGGACCTGGTGCCCCTCCCCCGTCAACTCGCGGACGGAGGCTGGCGTCAGGCCGACGCGGTACTCGTGATTCTTGATTTCCTTAGGAACACCGACCCGCATTGCCGCCTATCCCCTGCTTTATTTGTTCCGTGTGGCCAATCATCTGGCCTCACCACTATACGGCGGAGGGTCATCGACAATCCTTGCGAACCGTTGCATGATTCTGGCGAAATGCTGGTATGCATTCGCACGTTTCTCCGCCCTTTCGAATGTCATTGCATGCGCACGCTGGACCCGCTCGACCGCAAGATCATCCGCCTGCTGCGCAAGGACGGCCGCATGAGCAACGCCAAGCTCGCGGCGGAGGTCGGGCTGTCCCCCTCCGCCTGCCTGCGCCGCCTGCACATGCTGGAGCATTCCGGCGTGATCCGCGGCTACACCGCCATCGTCGATGACCTGGACGAGGAGCGCAGCGTCACCGTCATCGTGCAGATCACGCTGGAGCGGCAGACCGACGACTACCTGCGCCGCTTCGACGCCGCGGTGCGCAAGTGCCCGGACGTGCGCGAGTGCTACCTGCTGTCCGGCAGCTCCGACTACCTGCTGCGGGTGGTGGCGCACGACGCGGCCGACTTCGACCGCATCTACAAGGACCAGTTGTCCCGCCTGCCCGGCGTGGTGCGCATCCAGTCGAGCTTTGCGATCCGCAGCGTGGTGCGCCCCGGCGCCGCGCTCGCCGCGGCCGAGCCGTCCGCATGATGCGGCCGCAGTTCCCGCTCAGCGAAGGCGGGATTGACGATGAGAGAAGCGTTCGGGGCACCGGGCAACGGCTCTGGGATTCGTCGGCTCGCGGCAGGACCATGTTGCCAAACGCGGCACGTCATGATAGGATGAAAGTCATAAAAGTCCGACGTGTGTCCACCGCCCGGGATGGCGTACTGAACAGTCCCCGCACAATGTTCCACGGTGTTCCAAACCGTTCCACAGGGAGCCTTCATACGGCCGAGCGGAAGGATCGACGCACCCCGACACCGTCATAATGGTGACGGCCGTTTCCGGCATTAGTACGCCCGGCGGTACACCCAGACCGAGGCCGGCGGCAGGTTGCGGACGATCCAGGAGCGGCGGCGGCCGGTCAGCCGCAGGCGGCGGGCCAGTTCCGGATTCAGCGGCGCGAAGGGACCGTAGGTGAACTGCACGAACACGCCGCGCGGCGCCAGCACGCTGAACGCGCCGGAGACGATGCGCGTTTGCGCCGCCAGCGGCATGGCGATCAGCGGCAGCCCCGACACCACCGCGTCGCAGCCCTCGAAGCCGTGGGCGCGCGCCACCCGGCCGAGGTAGCGGGCGTCGGCGCGGGCGACCACGGTCTTCGGAAAGCCGGTCTCCAGCCGCCCCGCGAAGGCGTGGTCGCGCTCGATCAGCAGCAGGTCCTCCGGCCGCGTCCCGGCGGCCAGCAGGGCGGCGGTGATCGGCCCGGTGCCCGGGCCCAGCTCGACGACTCGGCGCCCCGGCCCGGCCCCGGCCGCGGCGGCCATCGACCGGCACAGCTCCGCCCCGCTGGGGGTGACCGACGCCACCTCGAGCGGCGCGCGCATCCAGCGCGCCACGAACATCTTGCGGTCTTCCAGGGTAACGGTCGTCGGAACGGTCAAGGATGTTCTCCGGTGAAGGAGCGGGCAGCCTCCCCGCCCCGTGCGCCGCATCATGACAGCCCTTGCGCCGGACGCAAGCACACATGACCGTACGCGTTGAAATGGCAGCCCCGCGAGACGGTCGCGCCGGCCGGGTGGGCCCGCTACCCGGCCGGCGCGTCCCGCGCCTCCTCCTTGCGGGTGCGCAGCAGCGAAACGGCGACGCCGCCGGCCAGCAGGGCGAAGGTGACGGACAGCGAGACCATCGGGTCCGGCTTGCCGTAGAGCTGCGTCCAGAAGATCTTGCCGCCGACGAAGACCAGCACGCCGGCCAGTGCGTATTTCAGGTAACGGAAGCGGTGCACCATCGCCGCCAGCGCGAAGTACAGCGCGCGCAGGCCGAGGATCGCAAAGATGTTGCTGGTGTAGACGATGTACGGGTCGGTGGTGATGGCGAAGATCGCCGGCACGCTGTCCACCGCGAAGATCAGGTCGGCGGTCTCGACCAGCACCAGCGCCAGGAACAGCGGCGTCGCCCACCAGATCTGCCTTGCCGGGTCGGCCGGGCTCGGCGCCTTGACGAAGAAGCGGTTGCCGTGCAGGTCCGGCGTAACGTTCATCCGCCGGCTCAGGAAGCGCAGGACCGGGTTGCCGGCGATGTCGGGCGTGCTGTCGGCGACGACCAGCATCTTGATGCCGGTGGCGATCAGGAAGGCGCCGAAGACGTAGAGGATCCACGAGAACTGGCTGACCAGCGCGGCGCCGAAGCCGATCATCAGGCCGCGCAGCATGATGACGCCGAGGATGCCCCAGAACAGCACCCGGTGCTGGTACAGCCGCGGCACGGCGAAGGTGGTGAAGATCAGCGAGATGACGAACACGTTGTCGAGGCTGAGGCTCTTCTCCACCAGGAAGCCGGTGAAATAGGCCAGCCCCGGCCCCGCGCCCATCGACCACCACACCCAGCCGCCGAAGGCCAGCGCCACGGTGACGTAGCCGGCGCTCAGCCACAGGCTTTCGGAAACCGGGATCTCGCGCTCCCTGCGGTGCAGGACGCCGAGGTCGAGCACCAGCAGGACCGCCACGATCCCCAGGAACACCAGCCACGCCCAGGCGGGCGTGTCGAGAAACGGCGCGTGCATCGCGTCCGTGAGCCACTCCATCGGAAACTCCACTCAAAAGCGGGGTTTTGGATCCGACATCACGGCGTGCCGCAGAAGGCACGCCGCCAGAGGGGCCCGGATCCGGACACCCGCCCATGTGGGACCGTGGGCGTGCCGGCTCAAGTGGCGGGGCGGCAAAAAGGAAACGTCCATTTTTCTGGAATTCCGCCGCGCTTCCGGGAGATGATCGCCGGCGGCAACCGGCAGGACTCCATGATACGAGCGGTGCAGACCAGCGGGCGCATGTTCGTCCTCCTCCTGGGGGCGCTGTGCAGCCTGATCGTGGTGGCGGTCGTCGTCATCGCCAGCATCGCCGACCGGGATGAGGAGATCGCCAAGGCGGAACTGGCGACGCAGGCCATCGCGCAACTGCTCGAAGGGCGGGCGGAGCACCGCATCAAGTCGGTCAACACCGTGCTCGCCCTGCTCCAGGAGCGCATCCAGGAAGAGGGGCTGGACCGCGTCGCCGCGTCGGAGGCGGAGTGGCGACGCCTCGCCAACCTGGCGCGCTCGCTGCCCGACAACGCGTCGCTGTGGGTGCTCGACCGCAGCGGCGATCTGGTGATGGCCTCGACGCAGTTCCCGGCGCCGCGCGGCTTCAACTACGCCGAGCGCGCCTACTACCGCCCGCACCGCGACGAGGGCGTGGAGTGGTTCCTCGGCCCCGCGGTGAAGGGCAAGGTCACCAACCGCTACGCCTACACCATCAGCCGCCGCATCGCCGCGGCGGACGGCGGCATGGCCGGCATCGTCCTCGCCGCCATGGAGTTCGACGACACCGCCGACATCCAGGGCGTCCTGGCGCCCTACCCGGATTCGCTGATCAGCTGGTACCGGGAGGACGGCACGCTGGTCTTCCGGCAGCCCATGCAGGACCGCTACCTCGACAGCAACATCGCCAACGGGCCGCTGTTCACACTCTTCAACCGAACGCGGGCGCCGGTGGGGACGTTCCGCATCGTCTCCTCGGTGGACGGCCTCGACCGCGTCGTCGCCTACCGCCACGCCAAGAGCGTCGGACTGATGGTCGCCGCCGGGATCGGCATCGACGCGCTGCTGGGCCCGGTGCGCGAGCGCATCGTCGGGCGTGTCCTGCTCGGCGCCGCGGCCCTGCTCGCCATCGCCCTGTTCACCGTGCTGGCGGCCCGCGCCGTGCGGCGGGCGGAGGAGGCGAGCCGCGCCAAGTCGCTGTTCCTCGCCTCCATGAGCCACGAGATCCGCACGCCGATGAACGGGGTGCTGGGATTCGCCGACATGCTGCTGGAGACCGACCTGGCGCCGCGGCAGCGGCACTTCGCGCTGACCATCCGGGAATCGGCGCGCTCGCTGCTGACCATCATCAACGATATCCTCGACGTGTCGAAGCTCGAAGCCGGCAAGATGACGCTAGCGTCGGCCGTGTTCCCGCTGCGCCCGCTGCTCAAGGGCTGCGCCGAGGTGGTGCACCTCGCCGCGCAGGACAAGCGCATCGCCTTGAACGTCAGCATCGCCCCCGACGTGCCCGACCGCATGCAGGGCGACCCCGACCGCATCCGGCAGGTCCTGCTGAACCTGCTGTCGAACGCGGTGAAGTTCACCGACGTCGGCAGCGTCACGCTGACCGTCACTCGCGAAACGGCGGTGGGGCGGCCGGACGCCGTCCGCTTCACCGTCGCCGACACCGGCATCGGCATCGCCGAGGAGCAGCAGCGCGCCCTGTTCCGCAGCTTCAGCCAGATCGCCATCGGGCGCGGCGGCACCGGGCTGGGGCTTACGATCAGCCACCGGCTGGTCGGGCTGATGGGCGGCCGCATCGGCGTGCAGAGTTCACCCGGCGTCGGCAGCGTCTTCTGGGTCACGCTGCCCCTCGGCGAAGAGGCACGGCCCACCCAGGCCGAAGCCAGCCCGCCGCCCGCCGAACCGCCGCCGGAGCGTCCGGCCGCGGCCCGGGCGCGGATCCTGGTGGTGGAGGACCTGCCGATGAACCGCGAGTTGGTGGTGCACATCCTCGGCACCGCCGGCTACGCCGTGGACGTTGCCGAGGACGGCGTCGAGGCGGTCGCCGCGGCGCGGCGCATGGCGTACGACCTCGTGCTTATGGACTCGGTGATGCCGAACATGGACGGCATCGAGGCGACGCGCGCCATCCGCACGCTGCCGCCGCCGGGGGGCGAGGTGCCGATCCTGGCGCTCAGCGCCAGCATCCTGCCGGACGACGTGCAGCGCTTCCTGGACGCCGGCATGAACGGGCACGTCGCCAAGCCGATCGACCGCGGCGTCCTGCTCGACGCCATCGACCACAGCCTGCGCCAACGGCAGGGCGCCGCGCCCGTCCGGCAGGAATGACCGGCTCAGGCCGGGACGATCACCATCCACGTCACGCCGAAGCGGTCGGCGACCATGCCGAAGCGCGGTGAGAAGAAGGTCTTGCCGATCGGCATCACCACCCGGCCGCCGTCGCCGAGCGCGGCGTACACGCGATCGGCCTCCGCCGCGTCCTTCACGGTCAGCGACAGCCCGAAGCCCTGGGTGCCGGGCGTGCCGGAGCAGCCGCCATCCGAAGCGAACAGCACGCTGTCGCCGACCTGGAATGCGGCATGCATCACCTTGTCCTCGGAACCGGGCGGGATCGCCCCCTCCGGGCACGGGTCCGGCGAGTCCTTGAAGCGCATCATCATGCCCACCTCGGCGCCGAGCGTGCGCCGGTAGAAGTCGAGCGCCTCCTCGCACCGCCCCTCGAAGAACAGATATGGCTGGACGTGCATGGCAACCCTCCCGTATCGTTGATGGGGAAAGTTGATATCAACATATTGTTCGCATGTCAAACGACGACGTTCCGTTCGAGACGACCCTGCTGGTCCGCGACACCTGCCTGTGCCTGCACGTGCAGCGCGCCGCGCGGGTGCTGGCGCGCACCTTCGACGAGGCGTTCCGGCCGGTCGGCCTGACCAACTGGCAGTTCTCGCTGATGATGGCGCTGAACCGGCCGGAGCCGCCGGGAATCGGTGCGGTCGCCCCGCTGCTCGGCATGGATCGCACGACGCTGACCGCCGCGGTGAAGCCGCTGCAGCGCCGCGGCCTGGTCGCCATCCTCAGCAACCCAAGGGACAGGCGCAGCCGCCTTCTGTCCCTGACACCGGAGGGCCGGGCGCTGCTGACGCAGGCCGTGCCGATCTGGAAGCAGGTTCACGCCGGGATCGAGAGCGGCCTGCCCGAGGGGGGCGACGGGCTGCGCGCAGATCTCGTCGCGGTGTCCCTGCCGCCAAAGGAGTGGGGTCACAGCGCGCGGTAGGCCGCCGCAACCGCCACGCCCAGCACCAGCGCCAGCAGCGTGCGCTTGGCCGCCAGCATCACCAGCGCCGCCACGGCGACGGCGATCCACGCGGCCGCCCCCTCCTGCAACGCCGCCGGCACCACCAGCGCCACCAGCACCGAGCCGGACAGGTAGCGCAGGAACGCCTCGACCCGCCGCGACATCGGCACGTGCACCATCAGCCACAGCCCGCCGGCCCGCGTGGCGTAGGTGACCGCCGCCATCCCGGCGATGGCGAGCAGGGCGATCTCAGCGTCCGGCATCGCGCAGCACCCCCGCCACCCCGCCGGCGACGCCGCCGGCCAGCACGTGCCAGTGCGGCGGCAGCCACCAGAGCGCCGCCACCGCCGCCACCGCGGCGACCAGCCAAGGCAGGTCGTCGCGGCCGTCGCGCCGCATCTCCACCAGGATGCAGGCGAAGAAGGTGACGAAGATCAGGTCGAGCCCGAAGGCCTTCAGCGCCGCCGCCGACAGCGTCGCCAGCATCGCCCCCGCCCCGGTCCCGGCGGCCCACGCCGCCCACATGACGAGGCCGCTGCCGATCAGGTAGCCGGCGTCGCGCTCCCCCTTCGCGTGCGCCTGCACCGTCTGCGCCCAGTTGGCGTCGCTGAGCAGCGTCACCGCGGCGTAGCGCTGCCACGGCGGCAGGCCGGAGAACCACGGGTACAGCGAAGCGCCGAGCAGCAGGTGCCGCGCGTTCACCGCGAAGGTGGCGACCAGCAGCGGCCCCCACGGGATCGGCGCCTGCCACAGGTCGAGCGCAGCGAACTGCGAGCCGCCGGCGAACACCGCCATGCTCATGGCCAGCGCCGTCCAGCCCTCCATGCCGACGCCGCGCGCCGCCACCCCGAAGGTGACGCCGAACAGGAAGACAGAGGCGGTGACGAACGCCATTTCCCGCGCGCCGCGCGTCACGCCCTGCATGCTCAGGCGGACCGTCATTCCGTGCCCCTGACTGGTGGAACCATGCATAATGAAGCCGCTGGCAAGGTCCGGCAAATGAGAGGAACTTGTCATGGCCACAAGTTTTTCTCATTGATAAGAGAGCGAAACAGAGGAGGCACGGTGTCCCCCGAGGAGTCCCTGTGGCGGTTCTCGCTGGCCGTGTACGGCCGGCCGGGCGTCGACGCGGCGTGTGTCGGCCTGCAGGACCGGCTGGGCACCGACGTCAACCTGCTGCTGCTGGTGCTGTGGGCCGGCGCGGTCTGCGGAGCGCAGCTCTCCGGCGAAGAGGTGAAGCGGCTGGCGTCCGAGGCGGCGGGGTGGCACCGTCCGGTGGTCGCGCCGCTGCGCGGCGTGCGCCGGCACCTGAAGGGCGTCGAGGGGGCCGAGGCGCTGCGGCAGGCCGTCAAGGCAGTCGAGCTGGAGTCGGAGCGTCTGGAGCAGATCCGGCTCTGCCGTGCCTCCGGCCTGCGGCCCGGCGCGCCCGACTGGGACGCGGCGGAGGCCAACCTGCGCCGGCTGGTGCCGGACGAGCCCGCGGTAGCGCTGCTGCTCGCGGCGGCCAGGAATCATAAGGGAGAGTAGAGGAATGGACACCGCCGCCCGGCTGCATCTGGCCCCGGCCGAGTATGTGGACAGCGACCACCCCGCGGTGCAGGCCTTCGCCCGCGCCGCGGTCGGCGCCGCCGCGACGCCCGTGGAGATGGCGCGCCGGCTCTACGCCGCGGTGCGCGACGGCATCCGTTACAACCCGTACGTCGATTACGGTTCAGCCGCCACCTACCGGGCCAGCGCAGTGCTGGCGGCCGGCGACGGCTACTGCGTCGGCAAGGCGGCGCTGTACGCCGCGGCGGCGCGCAGCGTCGGGCTGCCAGCCCGGCTCGGCTTCGCCGACGTGCGCAACCATCTGGCGACACGCCGCCTGCTGGAGGCGGTGGGCACCGACGTTTTCGCCTGGCACGGCTACGTCGAGGTGCTGCTGAACGGGCGCTGGGTGAAGGTGACGCCGACCTTCAACGCCTCGCTCTGCGCCAAGCTGGGCGTCGAGGCGCTCGACTTCGACGGCGTGGCCGACGCGCTGCTGCAGCCGGCCGACGGCGGTGGGCGCCGGTTCATGGAGTACCTCGCCGACCACGGCCTGTTCCACGACGTGCCGGCGAAATTCCTGATCCGGGAAATGGCGCGCCTGTACCCGAAGCTGTGCGGCGGCACCTGCGGTGACATGGAGCGGGAGGCCGAGGCCGAGCGCACCGATCCGGACACGGAATGACAGCCGGTCTCCTTTGCGGAAGGGGCCGATTCACAGCCCGTTTCGAAAGTCGGTGCTGACGGAGTGAAGGTTTGACGCAGCGGCTGTTGGCAGGGAACCTCTTCCCTGCCGGAGGCCGCCGATGTGGACGCCCGCGGAGGGACGCCCGCAGAGCGCCGGCTGGTTGGCGATAGCGGCGCCGGCCAAGCCTCGAGCGA
>NZ_LGQZ01000155.1 GCF_003116015.1 Azospirillum sp. TSO22-1 | reverse complement strand
TACCGCGACGTCCGGCTGTTCCGCATCTACGAGGGCACCAGCCAGATCCAGCAGCTCGTCATCGCCCGCAACATGATCCGCGCGGCGGGGTGAGAGTCGGTCCCGCCACGGATGCCCTCACCCGCGGCGGGATTCCTGCCTGCGTTCCTTCATCACGCCGTCCTGCGGGCTCCGCACTGTACCGACACGAAACCCGCAGCAGGCTCAAGCGTGAGCGCCCCTACTTCGCCGGCTTGATCGAGTCGATCAGGTACATGCCCTTGGCATCCTTGCCGACCGTGAAGGCGACGGTGTCGCCAACCTTCAAGGCGCTGAGATCGACCGTCGGGGCGACGCCGAAGTCCATGGTCATCGCCGGCCAGTTGAGCGCCGGGATCGGCCCGTGGGTCAGGTTGACAACCTTCTTGCCCGCCTCGACGCGGTTGATCTTGCCGGTGCTGGCAGCGGACTGCGCCGCCGCCTTCTGCACAGGGGCCGGCTCGGGCGCCGCTCCGTGGTTGTGCATCTGCGCCTGCGCCGCGGAGGCGATGCCGAGGGCGAGACCGGCGGCGATGATCAGGCTGAGGGTACGGCGCATCGATCGGTTCCTTCCGTTTCAGTTTGCAAGGGATTGAGGTCCTGGTGAGGAGGCCGCGGCGCCGCGGTGGGGCGGCCCACCTCGCGCGCCTTGACCAGGGCGTAGATGGCCGGAATGACCAGCAGCGTGAGCACGGTGGACGAGATCATGCCGCCGATCATCGGGACGGCGATGCGCTGCATCACCTCCGAGCCGGTGCCGGTGCTCCACATGATCGGCAAGAGGCCGGCCATGATGGCGACGACCGTCATCATCTTCGGACGCACGCGCTCGACCGCACCCTCCATGATGGCGTCGTAGAGGTCGCCCCGGGTCATGGCCCGGCCCTCGGCGGCGCGCGTGCGCTTCATGTCCTCGAGCGCGTGGTCGAGGTAGATGAGCATCACCACGCCGGTCTCGGCCGCCACGCCGGCCAGCGCGATGAAGCCGACCGCCACCGCCACCGACAGGTTGAAGCCGAGGAACGCCATGTACCAGACGCCGCCAACCAGCGCGAACGGCAGCGACAGCATGACGATCAGCGTCTCGGTAATCCGGCGGAAGTTCAGGTACATCAGCAGGAAGATGATCGCGATGGTCACCGGGATGACGATCTTCAGCTTCTCCGCCGCGCGCTCCATGTACTCGAACTGGCCGCTCCAGGTGACGTAGTAGCCGGCCGGCATCGCCACCTGATCGGCAACCGCCTTGCGCGCCTCGGCGACGTAGCCGCCGATGTCGCGGTCGCGGATGTCGACGTAGATGTAGGCGGACAAGAGCGCGTTCTCGGTGCGCACCGTCGCCGGCCCCTTGGTCAGCCGCACCGAGGCGAGCTGGCCGAGCGGCACCGCCCCACCCGCCTCCGGGTGCAGCAGGATGCGGCTGGCGATGGCGTCGGGATCGCTGCGCAGAGCGCGCGGGTAGCGCACGTTGACCGAGAAGCGCTCGCGCCCCTCGACCGTCGTCGTCACCATCTCACCGCCCAGCGCCGTCAGGATGGTGTCCTGCAGGTCGCCGACGGTCAGGCCGTAGCGGGCGAGCTGGGCGCGGTTCGGATCGATCTCCAGGTAGTAGCCGCCGACGATGCGCTCGGCGTAGGCGCTGGTGGTGCCGGGCACGCGCTTGACCACCGCCTCGATCTCGCGCGCCAGGCGCTCCATCTCCTCCAGGTCCTTGCCGAACACCTTGATGCCGATGGGCGTGCGGATGCCGGTGGAGAGCATGTCGATGCGCGCCTTCAGCGGCATCGTCCAGGCGTTGGAGATGCCCGGCATCTGCAAGGCGGTGTCCAGCTCCGCCACCAGCTTCTCGTAGGTCATGCCGTCGCGCCATCGCTCCTTGGGCTTGAGGTTGATGACCGTCTCGAACATCTCGGTCGGCGCCGGGTCGGTGGCGGTGGCGGCGCGGCCGGCCTTGCCATAGACCGACTCGACCTCCGGGAAGCTCTTGATGATGCGGTCCTGCACCTGGAGCAGTTCCGCCGCTTTGGTAATCGACAGGCCCGGCAGCGTACTCGGCATGTAGAGGATGGTGCCCTCGTTGAGCGCCGGCATGAACTCGCTGCCCAGCTTGCTCGCCGGCACCACCGACCAGCCCAGGATGCCCAACGCGATCAGGATGGTGAGGATCTTGGCGCGCAGCACCAGCTTGATCAGCGGCCGGTACAGCCAGATCAGCAGACGGTTCACCGGGTTCCTGCGCTCGGGAACGATGCGGCCGCGCACGAACAGCAGCATCAGCACCGGCACCAGCGTGATCGACAGGAACGCCGCCCCCGCCATGGCGAAGGTCTTGGTGAAGGCCAGCGGCTTGAACAGCCGGCCCTCCTGCGCCTCCAGCGTGAACACCGGCAGGAAGGACACGGTGATCACCAGCAGACTGAAGAACAACGCCGGCCCGACCTCCACCGCCGCGTCGATCAGCACCTTGGCCCGGTTGGCGTCCGGCGGCGCGTGCTCCAGGCGCTTGTGGGCGTTCTCGATCATCACGATGGAGGCGTCCACCATGGCGCCGACGGCGATGGCGATGCCGCCCAGGCTCATGATGTTCGAGGTCATGCCCATCCCGTCCATGACGATGATGGCGATGAGCACGCCGACCGGCAGCGTGACGATGGCGACCAGCGCGCTCCTCACGTGCAGCAGGAAGACGATGCAGACCAGGGCAACGATGACGCTCTCCTCGATGAGCGTGTGCTTGAGGTTCTCGACCGCGCGCAGGATTAGCTCCGAACGGTCGTAGACGCTCTCCACCGTCACGCCTTCCGGCAGGCCGGCCTTCAGCTCGGCCAGCTTGTCCTTGACGCTGCGGATGACGTTCAACGCGTTCTGGCCGTAGCGCTGGAGCGCGATGCCGCTGACCACCTCGCCCTCGCCGTTCAGCTCGGTGAGGCCGCGGCGCTCGTCCGGGCCGATCTCGACCCGCGCCACGTCGCGCAGCAGGATCGGCGTGCCGCGGTCCACCTTGAGGACGATCTCCTCGATGTCGTGCAAGCCGCGCAGATAGCCGCGCCCGCGCACGACGTACTCGGTTTCCGCCATCTCGACGACGCGGCCGCCGACGTCCTGGTTCGACGTGCGGATCGCCTGCGCCACCTTGGCCAGCGGCACGCCGTACGCCTGCAGCTTCTGCGGATCGACGACGACCTGGTATTGCTGGACGAAGCCGCCGACGCTGGCGACCTCGGCCACGCCCTCGGCCTTGGTGAGCTGGTAGCGCAGGTACCAGTCCTGCAGCGTGCGCAGCTCGGCCAGCGTGCGGTCCTTGGCCAGCACCACGTACTGGTAGACCCAGCCGACGCCGGTGGCGTCCGGCCCCAGCGTCGGGGTGACGCCGTTGGGCAGCCGCTTGGCGGCGAAGTTCAGGTATTCCAGCACGCGCGAGCGCGCCCAGTAGATGTCGGTGCCGTCCTCGAAGATGATGTAGACGAAGGACGCCCCGAAGAACGAGAAGCCGCGCACCACCTTGGACTTCGGCACGCTGAGCATGGCGGTGGTGAGCGGATAGGTGACCTGATCCTCGACCACCTGCGGCGCCTGGCCGGGGTAGTCGGTGTAGAGGATGACCTGGACGTCGGAGAGGTCGGGCAGCGCGTCCAAGGGGATGCGCGACACCGAGTAGGCGCCGGCCCCGATGAGGAACAGCGTGCCCAGCAGGACCAGCGCGGCGTTGCGCGCGGACCAGCGGATGACGGCGGCGATCATGGCGATGCCCTCCGCCTACTGGTGCTGGTGCTGGGCGCCGCCGAAGCTGCCCAGGGCCGCACGCAGGTTGCTTTCGGAGTCGATCAGGAAGTTGGCGCGCACCACGACGCGTTCGCCCTCGTCCAGACCGGCGCTGATCTGCACGAAGCCGTCGGCGCGGGCGCCGGCCTTGACCTCGCGCGGTTCGTAGCGGCCCTCGCCGACCTCGACCAGCACCGCCTGCCGCCGGCCGGTGTCGAGCAGCGCCGATTCCGGCACCGCCAGCTCCGCTCCGGCGCCGAGGTCGGCGTTGAGGTGGACGGTGGCGTAGAGGTTCGGCCGGAGCAGCCCGTCGGCGTTCGGCAGCTCGATGCGCACCCGGCCGGTGCGGCTCTCGGCGGTCAGCGTCGGGTAGACGAAGCCGACCTTACCGGAAAACGCCCTGCCGGGCAGCGAGTTGACGGTGACGTCGGCCTCCTGGCCCGGCTTGACGAAGCCCAGGTCCTGCTCGAACACGTCGGCGATCAGCCAGACGCCGGACAGGTCGGCGATGCGGTACAGCGTCTCGCCGGGCATGAAGCGCATGCCCTTCACCGCCGCCTTCTCCAGCACCACGCCGCCGGCCGCGGCGCGCAGCGTCAGCGTGCGCGACGCCTTGCCGGTCCTGCGCAGCCGCTCGATCTCCTCCTCGGGAACGTCGAAGTTGCGCAGGCGCTGGAGCGACGCCTCGGCCAGGTCGCCACCGCCGGACTTCCGGGCCACCAGATACTCCTGCTGAGCCAGCACCAGTTCGGGGCTGTAGACCTCCATCAGCGGCTGCCCCTTGCGCACCGGCGCGCCGGTGGTGTCGACCAGCAGGTTTTCGATCCACGCCTCGAACTTCGGCGCGACGACGAACAGCCGGCGCTCGTCCACCTGCACGGTGCCGACGGCGCGCACCGGACGGGCGATGGCGCGCCGCGTCACCGCGTCGGTGCGCACGCCCAGCTTCTGCACCTTGTCGGGGCTGATGGTGACGGTGCCGGACGCGGTGTCCTCGCCCTCGTAGACGGGGACGTAGTCCATGCCCATCGGGTCCTTCTTCGGCACCGGCGAGGTGTCCGGCAGGCCCATGGGGTTCTTGTAGTAGAGGACCTTCGGTTGAGCCGGGGCGCCGTGCCCATTGTGGCCGGACTGCGCGAGCGCGGCACTTCCGGCGGCGAGCGAACCGGCCAGCAGGGCGGCGAGAAGAATGGCGGAACGGGTCACAGTTCACCTCCGATCAGGCGCTCGATCTCGGCCAGCCGGATCTGCTCCTCGAACGTCACGGTCACGTATTCGACCAGGGCGCGGCGCAGCGTCTGCTCCGCCACCAGCAGGTTGGGGAAGTCCCCGCGCGCCAGCTCGTAGCCGCGCACGGCCGATTCCAGCGCGATGCGCGCCTGCGGCAGGGTGACCTCACGGACGATGCGCTTGCGCTCCTTGAGCGCACCCAGCATGGCGTAGGCCTCGTGCAGCTCGGTGGTCACCTCCAGGCGCAGCTGTTCCAGCCTGGCGCGGGCGGCTCCGGCCATGGACGCCGCCTCGCGCTGCTCGGCGCGGCGGCGGTCGGCGTAGAGCGGGATGTTGACCTCGACCATCGCCTGGTAGCCGTCGAAGCGTCCCTCGCGCCGCATGGCGCCGAGGCCCAGTTCGACGTCCGGGTACCAACTCCGCTCGGCGAGCTGCCGCGTCTTGTCGGCGGAGTCGATCTGCGCGAGCTGGGCGCGGATCGGCGGGTAGTCGGCGCGGGCGCGGTCGGCCAGCGCTTCCGCCGGCTGCACCTCCAGCGGCGGCACCGGGCGGGGTTGCGGCTTGGCCGGCAGCGGCGTGCCGGGCGACCGGGCGAGCAACCCGTTGAGTCGCACCTGGGCGCGCCGGCGGTCGGCGTCCATGCGCGCCAGCTCGGCGGTGAGCACGCCGGCCTCCGCGTTGGCGCCGGTGACGTCCTGCTGCTTGCCCGGTCCCTGGGCGTAGCGGGCGCGCCCCAGGTCCGACAGGCGGCGCACGGTGCCCAGCAGGGCCCGCGTCTCGTCGGCCGCCAGATGCGCCGCATGGTATTCGGCGTAGGCGACCTTCACGCGGTAGGCGAGCTGGTTGGCCACCTCGGCCTGGGCGGCGACGGCCTTGCGGCTGTCCGATGCGGCGATCTCGCGCTTCAGATCGCGCTTGCCCCACAGCGGGAACATCTGCCGGACCTGATACAGCTCCTGCCCGGCGCGGCGGCGCGGCAGGTAGCCGGGCTCGTTGCGGGGCAGTTCCAGCTCGACCTTGAACTTCGGGTCGTCCAGCGCGCCGGCCGACTCGATCCGCGCCGCGGCGGCGTCGGCTTCCAGAGCCATCACCGCGGCCTCGGGGTTCATCCGCCGGGCGGTGTCGATGAGGTGCCGGATGTCGCCGGATGGTTCCGCCGCCCCGGCCAGTCCGCTGCCCAACAGCAGCGCGGTCGTCGCGGCGATCAGCGCCCGCGACAGACGTGAGTTTTGTAATGCGGCCATAGTCTTTCCGCCTGTTCGGCCGAATCCGCGGCACCACCCGGACAGCCGGGAGGGGCATGGCGTCGGCCCTATCCGCTCGATTGGGGATGGATGGGTCGCGCGAACACGCCGCCGCAGCGTGCGGCGGGTCGCGACCGGTCAGGCGGCGGACTTCGGAGGCGGCGGCTCAGGAGCGATCAAGCGGGCGGCCGGCTGGTGCACGGTGGCCGGCTGCCAGGGGACGCGACGGACGAAGACGGTGCGGACCGCTTCGACCCGGGTCGGCGCGGCAAGGCCGGGGCAGCACGGGGCCGCCATCGGCATGGCGTGCTGCTTCTGGCCGGGATGCTCGCCGGCCGGCGTTTGCCGGTCGTGGTCGCAGCAGGGCGCTTGGCCGTGGTGCGCCGCGTGGTCGGAAGGATCGGTCATGAGAGCGTGCGCCGACGCCCCCGCCGCCGCACCGAGCAGCAGCGAGACCACCAACGCCAATGCCGTCAGGAAACGGCCAATGCCCGCCATTCCGTCCTCCGAGGTTCCGCATGATACGGAACCTGTGTGCATTCGACCAGGGGCCCGCTACGGGCGCGTTGATAAAGATCAATCCCCGTCATCACGGGCACAGGCGCCGTCGCACTCCAGCCGTGGTCAGCCGCCGAAGGGAAAGCGCGCCGTCAGCACGAACGGCGCCTCCGGTCCTGCCTGCTCGAACAGGCAGAGCGAGCGGAATTCCACCGGCTCCGCCCGCGCCGTGGCGCCGAGATCGGTCAGGAGGTCGCGGATGGCGGCGCGCTCAGCATCGGGAAGCGCCCGGGTCAACGTCATGTGGAACCGGAACTGCTCGAAGACGTAGGGATAGCCCCAGGCCTCGTAGAGGTCCCTCTGCCGGTCGGAGAGACCGGCGGCAAGGCGCCGCCGCCGTTCCGCCTCGGTGGGACGAGCCCGGAACCGCTCGAAGGCGCGCACGCACCCGGCGGCGAGGTCCTCGATGGCCGGCGACGGGCAGCTGGGCCGCAGCGCCAGGAAGCCGTGCAGTTCCTTCAACGCGAAGGGTGCCTCGGCGAAGGGACGCCGAGCGCGGGCGAAGGCCGCCGCAGCGTCGTGGAGCGCGGCTGCGTTCGTGCCTTCGGCCAGCCGGAACGGGGCCTTCAGCGTGGCGTGGAAGCCGTAACGCTGCGGTTCGGCGATCAGCTTCATCTGGGCGGCGGGATCGAGCCCGACGGCGGGCAGCGGCTCCGGCTCCGCGCGATCGGGCCGCCGGGCCAGCCACCACCAGCCGAAGCGTGCCAGCGCGGTGTCGTCCTCCGGCGCGAAATAGAGGGCGAACCGCCGCCGGTCGCTCATGCCGCCAATCCGCTCAGCAGGTCCCGGTCGGCGTGGACGGTCCGCCCGGCCACCAGAGTGGAGACGATGCGCGGCAGGTCCGGCGCGCGGCCATCCACCAGCACGAGATCGGCGCGCTGGCCCGGCGCGATGCAGCCGCGGTCGGCAAAGCCGGCGAGCCGCGCCGGGTTGGTCGAGATCAGCTTCCACGCATCGCCGAGCGCCATCAGCCCCTCGCGCGCCAGCCGGAAGGCGGCGTGCGCGAGCGCCGGATAGTAGTAATCGGAAGTCAGCACGTCGGCCAACCCCTCCGCCGCCAGATCGGCGGCCCGCAGGCCGCTGTCGGTGTGGCTGCCGCCCCGCACCACGTTGGGCGCTCCGACGATGACGCCGTTGCCGAGCCGCCGCCCCTCCTGCGCGGTGGCGCGGCCGAGCGGGAACTCGCACAGCGTGCAGCCCATCGCGTGGAAGTGCCGCCGCACCTCCGGCGACGGATCGTCGTGCGAGGCCAGCGCCACGCCGTGCCGGCGCGCCGCGGCGGCCAGCCGGCGGTTGGTGGAATCGACCTCGCCGTGCCGTTCCGCCACCTCGCGAACCAGGGCTGTGAAGGCCTCCAGGCTCATGTGCGCGCGTTCGGCGTATTGCGCGAGGGCGGAGGGCTGGCCGATCTTCCGGGTGAACATCGGCAGATGGTCGTTGAAGGCGAGCAGCCGCACGCGCCCGGCGGCCAGCCAGCGCTCGATCTCCTCCGCCGCGCCGGTGTTGTAGACCTCGTGGCGCAGATGGACGTGGGTGTCGCAGGCCAGCGTCGGCCGCAGCCGCTCCAGCGCCTCCAGAAAGCCGACGGCCGCCTCGCGCCCGCGCAGCCCCGGCTCCCACGACCAGGTCAGGCCGTGCAACGCCGTGGTGATGCCGTTGGCGACGAGCTGCCGGTCGGTGTCCACCAGCGCCATGTCGATGGGGAAATGCACGCGCGGGCGCGGCATGAGCTGGCGTTCGAAGGCGTCGCCGTGCAGATCGACGATGCCCGGCAGCAGCAACAGGTCGCCGGCCTCGATCACCCGGCCCGAAGGGCGTTCACCCAGCGCGGCGACGCGGCCCTCGGCGATGGTCACGGTGGTGTCGGCGAAAGTGCTGTCCGGCATCAGGACGCGGGCGCCGCGGATGTGCGTTTCCAACCTGTCCCCCTCTGGGCTTGGGTCCGGCCCCCGCTCATACGCTCGGCGATGGCGGGGCTGGGTGAATTTTTGGTGAAGGGGCTCACGCCCCCGGTTCGAAGACCATCTGCACGCGGTCGGCGGCCCAGCGGGCGACGCTGTATTCCACCGGCCGGCCGGCGGAGTCGATGTTGATGCCCTCGGTCATCAGGATCGGCTTGTTGGGCGCCTGCTGGAGCAGGCGGGCGTCGGCGGCCCGCGCGTTGCGGGCGGTGACGCGGGTGACCTTGCGGGTGTAGTCGCCCACCCCGAAGCGCTCCATGGTCCGGGTGATCGAGCCCAGCTCGCGCAGCGCCGCCGGCAGACCGGGGAAGCGCGCCTTGGGGAAATAGTGCGAGGCGATGGTGATCGGCCGCCCGTCGGCCTCGCCAAGACGCTCCACCACGAAGACCGGGGTTCCCTTGCGGATCTCCAGCGCCCTGGCGACCGGCTCCTCCGCCGGCTCCTCGCGGATGGACAGGAAGGTGCCCGATGGCTCGCGCTTGTGCCCCAGCAGGTTCTCCGAGAAGCGCGTACGCGTCTTCACCCGGTAGTCGATGACGCTCTCCTGCACGAAGGTGCCGCGCCCCTGCTCGATCCGGACCAAGCCCTGCTCGGCCAGCGCCGCCACGGCGCGGCGCACCGTGTGGCGGTTGACGCCGAACTCCTCCGCCATCTGCAGCTCGGTGGGCAGGCGTTCGCCGGGCTGGCGGTTGCCGGCGACGATGTCGCGCTCCAGCCGCTCGGCGATCTGGCGCCACAGCGCCATGCCCGTCCCGCGGGCGATGTCCTGCTCCGTCATGGAAATTTCACCCTTGCAGCCTTGCGCCCCGGGCGCCGGACACGCATACCTGTGCCAGAATAAAGTGTAGATGTCTAGACAAATTTGAGATTGGTCCATGCCCGCCCTGCACACATCCGACCCACACACGGAACAGCACACAGAACGCCGGCGCCGCTGGATGGGCGTGCTGGCCAAGGCGGCGCCCGACGAAGTCGCCGCCGCCTGGCAACGCCTCGCGCCGAAGCCCGCCTACGAGCTGCTGCGCCGGCCCGAGACCGGGCTGGTGATGGTGCGCGGGCGCACGGGCGGCGACGGCGCGCCCTTCAACCTGGGTGAGATGACCGTGACGCGCTGCTCGGTGAGGCTCGAGGGCGGCGCTGTCGGGCACGCCTGGGTGGCCGGGCGCCGGGCGGACCATGCGGAGCGCGCCGCGGTGCTCGACGCCCTCATGCAGGATCCCGCCCGCCATGCCGCGGTGGCCCCAGAAATCGACCGGCTGGAGGCCGCGATGGCCACCCGCCGCGACCGGGCGGCGCGCGAGGCGGCGGCCACGCGGGTGGACTTCTTCACCATGGTGCGCGGGGAGGATTGAGCATGGACGGATTGCTTCCGGGCTTCCCCGAACCGGTCCTGGATTCCCAGCGGGTGTTCCGCGCGGTGCTCGACGCCATGTCCCGGCCGGGCTCGCTGGTGGAGCTGCCGCTGCACGTCACCGCGCCGGCGCCGCTGGAGGCCGCGACCGCCGCGGTGCTGCTGGCATTGGCCGATTACGAAACGCCGGTGTGGCTGGACGGCGCCGCCGGCAACGACCGGGTGCGCCAGCACCTGCGCTTCCACTGCGGCTGCCCGATCGTTCCGGATGCCGGCGCGGCGGACTTCGCCGTGGTGGCCGAGCCCGCCGTCATGCCGCCGCTGTCGGCCTTCAAGGCGGGCGGCGACGAATATCCCGACCGCTCGGCCACGCTGGTGGTGCAGGTGCCGACCCTGACCAAGGGGGAGCGCTGGACGCTCTCCGGCCCCGGCATCCGTGATCGCGCGACTTTGTCGCCCGGCGGATTGCCCGAGGGCTTCCGCGGCTGGCTGGCGGAGAACCGCGCCGCCTTCCCGCGCGGCGTGGACGTGATCCTCACCTGCGGCTGGCTGCTGGCCGCGCTGCCGCGCACCACCCGGCTGGAGGGCTGACCCATGTATGTGGCCGTTAAGGGTGGCGAGAAGGCCATCGACAATGCCCACCGCCTGATGGCGGCGGAGCGCCGCGGCGCCCCCGCGGTGCCGGAGCTGACGCTCGACCAGATCGCGGGGCAGCTCGGCCTCGCCGTCGACCGGGTGATGACCGAGGGCTCCGTGCACGACCGCGAGCTCGCGGCGCTCGCCATCAAGCAGGCCCAAGGCGATCTGATTGAGGCGATCTTCCTGCTGCGCGCCTACCGCACCACGCTGGTCCGCTTCGGCGCGTCGGAGCCGCTGGACACCGCCGCCATGGCGATCCGGCGGCGCATCAGCTCCGCCTTCAAGGATCTGCCCGGCGGACAGGTGCTGGGGCCGACCTACGACTACACGCACCGGCTGCTCGACTTCGCGCTGGCGGAGGGCGGCGAACCGGAGCCGCCGGCCGTCGCCGACCGCCCGGTGGACGGGCGCATGCCGCGCGTCGCCGACGTGCTGGGGCAGCAAGGCCTGATCGAAGGCAACCCGCCCGCCGCCGACGCCCCGCCCGCCGACCTCACCCGCCAGCCGCTCA
>NZ_LGQZ01000022.1 GCF_003116015.1 Azospirillum sp. TSO22-1 | reverse complement strand
CCCTCCCGCTCAATGCTGTGCATTGAGCTGCCGGGTTGGATCAAAGGCGCCTGATGGAAGCCATCAGGCGCCTTTGATATCACGCATCCCGGACCGCACGGCGGCTGTCGATCGTCAGCCGCGCCAGCCAGCCGACGAAGTAGCCGGCGCTCGCGCCGGAGATGGCGACGCTCCAGAGCATCAGCTGGGCGCGGTCCGCCGGATGCATCGCGACGGCCACGGCGACGGCGTACTTGGCGGTGAAGATCGCCACGTTCCGGACCAGCGGAATCCAGCTCCCGCGCAGATGGGCGACGCCCCGCTCGACATCGATCCACCCGCCGTCCAGGCCGCCGGTCGCCAGGGCCAGCAGCACGGCGCCCGTCGCGGCGCCGGCGGCCGGCAGCGCCAGGTCGGGAGACGCGGCGAGCGCCGGCACCAGACCGCTCAAGCCCCAGGCGATGAACACCACCGGCACGATCAGCACCCGCGGCAGCGCGGTGACGCGCGGCCGGGTGGCGCGAATGCCCAGCACGATCAGCAGCGCCAGCAGCGGAAACACCCACCAGGGCGCCCCCGTGACGATGCGTTCCAGCATGACGGCGGACTGAGGCGACGGCATGGTCCGTTCTCCAATCGGGAAAGTCGTCCCGATCTGTGGCGGAGGACGAAGGACGGGTCGAGGCCGTGTGCGCGGATCACCCCGGCTTTTCGCGAAGTGCCGGGCCGTGCGTTTCGCGCTTCGTGAACGGCCGGGCCTAGCGCTTGAACAGCGCCACGCAGGCCGGCGGGGGCGGCGGGATTTTCGTCGGCTCGCGCGGCGTGTCCTTGCGCGGCTCGAACCAGCTCAACAGCTCGGCGTCGCAGCCCTCGCCGGGCGGCACCGGGCTCTGCGGCACGCAGTCGGCGGCATCCGGCGGGCACTCCAGGCGCACGTGGAAGTGCGAGGCGTGGCCGAACCACGGGCGGACCTTGCGCAGCCACGCGCGGTCGCCGGTTTCTCCCTCGCACAGCGCCAGCTTGATCGCCGGGTTGACGAAGATGCGCGTCACCCGCGGGTCGCCCGCCGCCAGTTGCAACAGGCGGCGCTGCCGGACGCCGAAGCGGCCGGGGTCGATCCGCTGGCCGGAGACGTCCACCATGCTCGGAAAATCGGTGCGCTCGCGCGCGTCGCGCGGCAGGGCCGGTAGGTCGAGGTCGAACCAGACATCGGCGTCCAGGCCGATCTGGTGGCTGGCGTGGCCGCTCGGCATGCGGCCGCCGCGCGGCTGCGACAGGTCGCCGACCGCCAGCCGGCCGAGCCCCTCTGCCCCCGCCCGCCGCGCCAGCCCGGCGACGTAGTCGACCAGCGCCGGGTGACCGAAGTTGCGCCCGCGCGACAGGTTGACCGCCTGATAGCCGGAGCCCTCCGGCGGCAGTTCGCGCGCGTCGGCGATGCAGCCGTTGGCGTAGCTGCCGATGGGCTGTGCCGCCCAAACCGACGCAAAGGGGGCCGGTACGGCCAGCAGCAGGCCCGCCAGCAGCGGGAGGATCAGGGATCGCGGGGGCATCGGCTCAGCGTTCCTCGTCGAAGACGACGGCGTCGTTCACCGCATAGATGGTGCACTCGGCCTTGCCGCTCAGCTCCTCGCAGCGCTCCAGCACGGCCTCGCGCGCGTCGTCGATGGATTTGCGGGCCCACACCGCCGCCCAGCGGCCGGTGGGCGTCAGGGCGAGCGCCTTATGCCCGGGGTTCTGCCTGTACTTCACCATGCCGACCTCGCGCGTCCGGTCGGAGACGAAGGGCACCTTGGCCGGATCGAACAGACCGCTGCCAGGGATCTCCACCGGCATCGGCGCGAAGGCGACCGGGCTGTCCAGCAGCACGGCGTCGTCCACCGCGTAGAGGGTGCACGGGCTGCCGGCGTTGAGCTGGCAGTGCTGCAGCGCGCTGCGCCGCACGTCCTCGGCGGTCCGCGTCTGCGTGGTGTTGGAGACGTAGGCGTAGTTGCCCTTGGGCGAGATCGCCAGCGCCTTGGGCGACGGCAGCGAGGCGAAGCGCCCCAGCGTCTCCCGCGCCTTGGGGCTGACATAGGGGATCGCCGCCGCGTCGAACAGGCGGACCATCGGTGCGGGCGGCGCCGGCGGCGCGGCCACGGCGATCTGCACCGGCGCTGGCACCGGCGCCTCGGCCCGCGGGGCGGACGCCGGCGCCGGGGCCGCGGAGAGTTCGGCCAGCCGCGTCTCGGCCAGGGCGGCGAAGGTGCCCTGCGGGAACTGCTTCAGGTACGCCTCGAACATCCTGGGGTTGCTGCTGCCCTTGACGCTGTCCCAGAACACCACCTCCTTGTCGGCGGCGGCCGGCGGCGGGGTGATGGTGGTCGGGCCCAGGAAGTAGAAGCGCCCCTCGATCGGCGAGGACGACACCCAGGGCTGCTGCACGCCGGCGGTGTTGCGCTTGACGGCGACGCCGACGTCGTTGAACACGTCGAAGACCGTCCCGCCCGGCGTCAGCACCGCCTTCGACAGCACCTCGGTGTAGGGGCTGTTGGACCCGGCGCCGTCGGCGGCGACCGCGCCGGGCTGGGTGGCGTAGGCGATGATGGTGCCGGCCGGCGCCTGCATCTGCGCCAGCCCGGAGCCGGCGGAGCGCAGGCCCCGCCCGCCGAACGGGTTGTTCCGGCAGGCGTCGAGGATGACGATGTTCAGCCGGCTGTCGGCCAGCGTCATCTCCTCGATCACCAGGTTGACGTCCACCAGCTCGTAGCGGACGTCGGCCTCGCGCGCCACGTTGGCGGTCACCGGAACGAGGTAGTTGCTGCCCTGCACCTGGATGCCGTGCCCGGCGTAGAAGAACAGCCCGACGTCGGCGCCGACCAGCTTGGTGCCGAAGGCGCGGATGGCCTTCTCGATCCCGGCGCGGTCGAGGTCGACCTGCGGGCCACCGCCGATCAGCTCGAAGCCGGCGGCGTTCAGCGCGTCGGCGATGGCGCGGGCGTCGTTGGTGGGGTTGGCCAGCGGAGCGGCGTTCCTATAGGCGCCGATGCCGAGCACCAGCGCGACGCGCTTGCCCTCGGCCAGCGCCGGCCCGGCGGCCAGACATGCCAGCGCCGCCAGGGCGGCAAGGATCCGGCCGAAGACACCCATGCGCTTCCCCACTGTTCAGGCGCCCGGCGCCACCACGAAGCAGGCCATGCCCTGCCCCACCAGGCTGGCGCAGGCGTTGGCCGCAGCCTCCTGCGACAGGCCGGACAGGCGGGCGCGGTAGAGCGGGCCGGACTGCGTGTCGACCGGCTGCACCACCTGCTGGGCGCGCACCAGCATGCCGCCCGGCGCCGCGCGCCGCGCCTTGTCGATCACCTTCAGCCCGTCGTCCGGCGAGCGGAAGGCGCCGAGCTGCACCGTCCACACCCCGCCCCCGACGGCGACGGGCGCGGAGCGCACCGGAGCTGCGCGCACCGGAAGCGGAGCGGGCACCGGCGGCGGCAGCGCCTCGGCCACCACGCGCGGCACCGAGGCGGTGGGCAGCGGCGCCAGCGACACCGCGCTGCCGCCCGTTGCCGGAGAAATGGGCGCCGGAGGAATGGGCACCGGCGCGATGGGCGCCGGCCCTGGCGTGGGCGTCGGCAGGCTGGCGACCATCACGTCCGAGTTGTCGGGCTGCGGCGCCGGCGAATTGTTGAGGCGCGGCGCGATGGAGGCGATGTAGTTGCGCGTCTCCGACGGCAGCGAGCGGTTGCCGGCCAGATAGTCGCCGTAGCAGCGCGGGCCGCAGTTGTAGGCGCCCAGGAAGCCCGGCGCGCCGAACAGGTTGTACATCTCGCGCAGGTACGCGGTGCCCGCCATGATGTTGTCGCGCGGCTCGAACGGGTCGGAGCCGAGGCCGTGCTTGCGCCGCATCTCCTCGTAGGTGGCGGGCATCAGCTGCATCAGGCCCATGGCGCCGGCCTTGCTGACGATGGGCTTGCCGTTCAGGGTGGTGCGCCCGCCGCTCTCCTGGCGAATGACCTCGCGGATCCACGGCTCCGGCATGCTGAAGCGCTTGGACGCGTCCGCCACGTGGGCGTCGAGCTCCGCCTGGGAGACCGGCTTCGGCGGTCCGCTGGCGCACGCGGTGACCAGGGCGGAGAGGCCGGCGCAGGCCAGCAGCGAAGTCAGGCGACGCACGGGGACCGTCTTCCTCGAACGCGGATTTTGCGAAAACGAGGTAGGACTATCCCATAGATGGGCGAAGGCGTAAACCGCCGCGGCTGTGACTTCGCGTTTGGCCCTGAAGGCGTTGCCCCCACCCTAACCCTCCCCCGCTGGGCGGGGGAGGGAACTCCGCCGCTCGTGGGAAGGGCAAGGAAGCCCCCTCCCCCGCCCAGCGGGGGAGGGTCGGGGTGGGGGTAACCAGCTACTGAGCCGCCACCCCCACCGCCCCTTCCGGCTCCACCCGCTCCGCCTCGCGCGCCGGCGCCTTCACCCGGAACCACGCGGCGTACAGCGCCGGCAGGAAGAACAGCGTCAGCACGGTGGCGCCGGTCAGGCCGCCCATGATCGCCACCGCCATCGGTCCCCAGAAGGCGCTCTGCGCCAGCGGGATCATGGCGAGGATCGCCGCCGCCGCGGTCAGCGCGATCGGCCGGGCGCGGCGCACCGTGGCCTCGACGATGCCCTCCCAGCGCGAGCGGCCGGAGCGCACGTCCTGCTCGATCTGGTCCACCAGGATGACCGAGTTGCGCATGATGATGCCGGCCAGCGCGATGACGCCCAGCATGGCGACGAAGCCGAAGGGCAGGTTGAACAGCAGGAGCGCCCCGGTCACCCCGATCAGCCCCAGCGGCGCGGTGAGCAGCACCATGAAGACGCGCGAGAAGCTCTGCAGCTGCAGCATCAGCGTCGCCACCATGATCAGCAGCATCAGCGGCAGCATGGCGTTGATCGAGCCCTGGCCCTTGGCGCTCTCCTCGATGGCGCCGCCCATGGCGATGGCGTAGCCGGCCGGCAGCGTGGCCCGGATCGCATTCAGCTCGGCGTCGAGCTGCACGCTGACCGTCGGCGCCTGGACGCCGCCGATGACGTCGCCCTTGATGGTCATGGTCGTCTCCCGGCCACGGCGCCACAGCACCGGCTCCTCCAGCTCGTACTTCAGGCTGGCGACCTGGGAGAGCGGCACGGCGGTGCCGCGGCCGGTGCGCACGCTCAGCTCGCCCAGGCGCGACAGGTCGAGGCGCTCGTCCGAGGTGGTGCGCAGCACGACGCCGATCAGCTCGGTGCCCTCGCGGTACTGCGTGATCGGCATGCCGTTCAGCAGCAGCTGCAAGGCGTTCGACAGGTCCTGCTTGGAGATGCCGAGCGCCCGGGCCTTGGCGGTGTCGACCTCCAGCCGAACGCGCTTCGACAGCTCGTCCCAGTCCAGGTGGACGTTGGCCATGTTGGGGTGGCCGCGCATGCGGTCGCGCACCTGGTAGGCGATGGTGCGGATGGTCGCCGGGTCGTCGCCGGTGACGCGGAACTGCACCGGGTAGCCGACCGGCGGGCCGTTCTCCAGCCGGCTGACGCGCACGCGCGCCGCCGGAAAGTCGGTCTCCAGCCGCCGTTCCAGCGCGTCCTTGACGTGCTCGCGCTCCTCCAGCCCCTTGGTCATCACCACGAACTGGGCGAAGTTGGCGTTCTGCAGCTGCTGGTCGAGCGGCAGGTAGAAGCGCGGCGAGCCGCCGCCGGTGTAGGCGGTCCAGGTGTCGACGTTCGGGTCGGCCGCCAGCAGCGTCTCCAGCTTGGCCACCTCGGCCGCCGTCGCCGCGATGGACGAGCCCTCGGCGAGGCGGATGTCGACCAGCAGCTCCGGCCGGCTGGCGGAGGGGAAGAACTGCTGCTGCACGAAGCCGAACCCGACCAGCGAGGCGACGAACGCCGCCACCGTCACGCCGATGGTGACCCAGCGCGCCCGCACGCAGGCCTCGACCATGCGCCGGAAGATCCGGTAGCCGCGCGTGTCGTAGATGTCCAGCTCGTGCCCGTCCTCGACGATGTGCTTGGGCTGCGGCAGCAGCTTGTAGCCGAGGTACGGCGTGAAGATCACCGCCACCACCCACGACAGCAGCAGCGACAGCCCGACCACCCAGAAGATGGCGTTGGTGTACTCGCCGGCCGCCGACTGGGCGAGGCCGACCGGCACGAAGCCCGCCGCCGTCACGACGGTGCCGGTCAGCATCGGGAACGCGGTGGAAGTGTAGGCGTAGGCGCCGGCCCGCACGCGGTCCCAGCCCTGCTCCATCTTCACCACCATCATCTCCACCGCGATGATGGCGTCGTCCACCAGCAGCCCCAGCGCGATGATGAGGGCACCCAGCGAGATGCGGTGCAGGTCGATGCCGAGGATCTGCATGGCCACCAGCGTCAGCGCCAGCACCAGCGGCACCGCCAGCGCCACCACGATGCCGGTGCGCCAGCCCAGGCTCACCAGACTGACCAGGATGACGATGCCCAGCGCCTCGGCCAGCGATTCCGTGAACTCGCCGACCGAGTGCTCGACCACGCTGGGCTGGTTGGCGACCTGCGCCAGCTCCATGCCGACCGGCAGCTTGGCCTCGACCTTCGCCATCTCGGCCTTGAGCGCCTCGCCCAGGTGCAGGACGTTGCCGCCCTTGGCCATGACGACGCCCAGCCCGATGGCGTCGCGCCCCTTGGTGCGCATGGTGAAGCGCCGCGGCTCGACGTAGCCGCGCTTCACCTCGGCGACGTCGCCGATGGTCAGCAGGCGCCCGCCGGTCTCCACCGGAATGGCGCGCACCTCCTCCGCCTTGTCGATGCCCAGGTCGACGCGCACGAACACCCGCTGCGAGCCGGCGTCTACGTCGCCGGCCGCGGCGATGGCGTTCTCGCGCTGGAGCGCCTGGATCACCGTCTCCACCGGCAGCCCGAAGCTGGCGAGGCGCTGGCTGGAGATCTCAACGTAAATCCGCTCCTCCTGCGGGGCGATCAGCTCGACCTTCTCGACGTTGGGCAGGTGCAGCAGCTTCGCGCGCACCTCCTCGGCCACCTTCTTCAGCTGCGCCGGGGTGAAGTCCTCGCCCATGAAGGCGTAGATGGCGGAGTAGACGTCGCCGAACTCGTCGTTGAAGCTCGGCCCGACCACGCCGTCGGGCAGCGTGTAGCGGATGTCGCCGACCTTCTTGCGCACCTGGTACCACAGGTCGGCGACCTTGCGCGGCGGCGTATAGTCCTTGAGCTGCAGGAAGATCACCGACTCGCCGGGCTTGGAGTAGCTGCGCGCGAAGTCGTAGTAGGGGACCTCCTCCAGCTTCTTCTCGATGCGGTCGGTGACGAACTGCTCGACCTCGCGCGCGGTGGCGCCCGGCCACTCGGTGCGGATGGTCATCACCTTGAAGGTGAAGGACGGGTCCTCGGCGCGGCCGAGGTTCTTGTAGGCCAATCCCCCGGCCAGCACGCTGGCGAGGATGAAGAACAGCACCAGCGTGCGGTGCTGCAAGGCCCAGGCGGAGAGGTTGCCGCGGTCCCGGTTCCGGTGGCTCATCGCGTGGGCTCCGCCCACACCGTGACCTGCTGCCCGGCGTCCAGCTTGTGCACGCCGGCGGTGACCACCTTCTCGCCGTCCTTCAGGCCGCCCGCGACGATGGCGAGGTCGCCCGCGTAGGCGGCCACCGTCACCGGCCGCAGCTCCAGCCGGTCCTTCGCCGGGCCGGCGACCACCCACACCGCCGGGCTCTGCCCGCTCTGCGTCACCGCGCTCAGCGGCAGCCGGGCGACCATGCCGCCGCGCTCCAGCCGGGCGATCAGCGTCGCCGTCATGCCCAGCTGCACGGTGGCCGGCGGGTCCGTCAGCGTGACGCGCGCCTGGTAGGTGCGGGTGCCGGGATCGGCGCTCGGGCTCACCTCGCGCAGCGCCGCCGGGATCTGCAGCCCGGGCTGCGCCCACAGCTCCACCGCCAGCGCGCGCTGCGGCAGGGCGGCGACCTGCTGTTCGGGGATGTTGGCGACCGCCTCGACCTCGCCCAGCTTGGCGACGCGCAGCGCCGCCTGCCCCTGCGCCACCACCTGCCCCGGCTCGACCAGCACGGCGGTGACCACGCCGGCCGCGTCGGCCAGCAGCGTGGCGTATTGCAGCGAGTTGTTGAGCACGCGCAGCTGCGCCTCGATCTCGCGCACCCGCGCCTCCGCCTTGTCCAGCGCGGTCTTGCGGCGGTCGTATTCCTGCTTGGTCGTCCAGTCCCCCTTGCGCAGCTGGGCGTAGCGGTCGAAGTCGGCGCGGGCGTTGGCGGCATCGGCCCGGGCGGATTCCAGCTGCGCCTGCGCGGCGCGGACCTGGAGCTGGATGTCGGCCGGATCGAGCCGGGCCAGCGGCGTGCCGGGCTCGACCCGCGTGCCGACCTCGACCAGCCGCGCCACCACCTTGCCGGCGACGCGGAAGCCGACGTCCGCCTCGATGCGCGGGCGGATCACCGCCGGGTAGCGGACGGTGTCGTCGGCGGATTCCAGGGCGACCGTGGTGACGCGCACCGGGCGCGGTTCCGGGGCGGGAGCGCCGTTGCCTTCCTTGCAGGCCGACAGCCCCACCCCCGCCAGGAGCATGACCGCCGCCAGCCCGATCCCCCGCCGCCGCACCATCGCATCCTCCACTGGACTGAACTGTATCGTACTGATAGACTCGTAATCCGAAGCCGAGCCTCCGTCAAGTGTGAACGATACAGTTCAGTCCAGATGCCTTCCGAACAGCACGCAGCCACACCCGACCCGAAAACCGAACAGATCCTCGCCGCCTCGCGGGAGATCTTCCTGGAGTTGGGCTACGCCGGCACCTCCATGGATCTGGTGGCGCAGCGGGCGCGGGTGTCGAAGACGACGCTCTACACCCGCTTCCCGTCCAAGGACGAGTTGTACGTCGCCACCATCTCCGCCGAGTGCGAGCGGAGCGGCCTGCACTTCGCGCCCGACACCTTCGACGACGTTCCGCTGGAGGAGGCTCTGCGCGCGCTGGGCCGCCGCTTCGTCGACCTGATCTGGTCGGAGGCGGCGATTCGGATGCACCAGTCGGTGACCGGCGAGGCGACCCGCGTACCGCAAGCGGCACGACTGTTCTTCCAGGCCGGCCCGGAGAAGGCGATCGCCACCTTCGTGGCGTTCTTCGAGCGCGCCGCCGCGCGCGGCCTGATCAAGACCGACGACCCGGCCTTCGTCGCCACCCAGTTCCTGGCGACCATGCAGGGCGGCGTCCACTGCGCGCTGATGCTGGGCGCCTGCGACACGCCGGAGGAGGCCGAGCGCGAGGCCTACGTCGCCAAGGCCGTCGCCCTCTTCATCCGCGGGCTTGCCTGACGGCGTTCTCCACGCCGTGTGGAAAGGGTGCCGCACTTTTCCGTATAGTCCTCCGCACCAGTCACCGGAAGACCGTGATGAACGAAGAGCAAAGCGACGCTTCACCCGGCACCATGGCACCTCCGGCTGGACACGGCGGGCTCCCCGACATCGACGGGATGATCGGCACCGCTCGGGCCCTTTCGCAATCCGGGCGTCTGGCCGAAGCCGCCGGCGTTCTCGGCCACGCGCTGGAAGCGGAGCCCGAAAACCTGGACGCGCTCTACCTGCTGGGCACAGTCGCCTTCCACGGCCAGGTCTTCGACCTCGCCGTCGAGTGCCTGGGCAAGGCCCTGACGATCGGGCCGCCCGTCCCTGAGGGGTTTTTTGGACTCGCCGCCGCGCTCGAGAGGCTCGGCCGGCTGGACGAGGCCGCCATTCACTACACCAACGCGCTGCGCACGAAGCCTATCTTTCCCGAGGCCTTGGCCAATCTCGGCGTGGTGCTGTACCGACTGGGACGCCGGGACGAGGGGATCGGCTGCCTCGAGGACGCCGTTCGCCAACGGCCGAACGATGCAGAGGCCGTCAGCAACCTGGGGTTGATGCTGTTCGAAACGGGCCGGTTGGACGAGGCGGCGGAGCGATACGCCGACGCCCTGCGCCTAAACCCGGCGCTCCCCGAAGCCCTGACCAATCTCGGCAACGTCCTTCAGCGTCGCGGGGAACTGGATGAGGCCTTCCGCTGCCAAAGGGCGGCCGTATGCCTGCAGCCCGCTCTGGCCAACGCCCTGTCCAACCTCGGCGGCAACTTCCTGGAGCGCGGCCATCCGGAGGACGCCCTCTCCTGCTTTCTCCGGGCGCAGCGCGCCGACCCGACGTTCGCCGGCAGCGAATGGAACGAAGGCATGGCCCGGCTCGTGCTGGGCGACCTGGAGGTCGGCTGGGAGAAGTACGAGTGGCGCTGGTTGGTCGGCGACGACGCCCGCAACCGCCGCGCCGCCGACACGCTGCACGGCCGGTCGTTCCGGCAGCCGCGATGGGACGGGGTCTCCGACCTGACCGGCAAGCGCCTCCTGCTCTGGCGCGAACAAGGGGTCGGCGATGAAATCCTCTTCGCCTCCTGCTTTCCCGACCTGGAGCGGCTGGGCGCCGACATCACCTATGAGGGCTCGCCCAAGCTGCGCTCTCTCTTCGCGCGCTCGTTTCCGTACATGCGGATCGTCGTTGAGGACGCTGGCGCCGACCTGACGCGCGACGATGTCGACGTCCACCTGCCGATCGGCAGCCTGCCCCGGCTATTCCGCCGGACCTTGGCCGATTTCCCCGACCACCGGGGCTTCCTGTGCCCGGATCCCGCCCGCGTCGCCCATTGGCGGAACCGCCTGGAAGTCCTCGGCCCCGGCCCCTACGTCGGCCTGCACTGGCGCGGCGGGACCAGGGTGCAGGCCCGCAGCCATTACTACACGCGGATCGAGGACTGGGAACCGGTGCTGCGCCTGTCCGGCCTCACCTTCATAAACATGCAGTACAGCGACGCGACGGAAGAGGTGGCGCTGGCTCGCGACCGCTTCGGCGCGGACATCCACACCTTCGACGGCATCGACATGTGGAACGACCTCGATGACGTCGCCGCCCTGTTGAAAGCGCTCGACGTGCAACTCGCCGTGTCCACCTCGGTGCACGCGCTTGCCGGGGCGGTGGGGATTCCGACATGGCTGCTCATCGCCCGCAAGGTGGGCTGGACGTGCCTGGGGACCGAAGGCCTGCCCTGGTATCCCAGCATGAGGATGGCGACCCGTGGACCTGACGAGCCGTGGTGCGCTCCCATCGAAAGAATCGCCGCTGATTTGGCTGGACTGGCCGGACGGGACCATTTCCGTCGGCTGTAAACGGGAACACCACGGAACATACGCCACAACGCCGCCGCCCGCCGCGGGTGAGTGCGGCGGGCGTCGGCGTTGGTGAAGAGCGGGTGCTTGGATCCGGGTGTGTGGTGAACGCCTTGAAGACCTGGCGGCGACCTACTCTCCCACGTCTTGAGACGCAGTACCATCGGCGCAGAGGGTTTTCACG
>NZ_LGQZ01000215.1 GCF_003116015.1 Azospirillum sp. TSO22-1 | reverse complement strand
TCTCCTTGCCGGCGGCGTAGTTCCAGGAGATCAGCACGACCTTGCGATGCCCGTCCTTCAGCACCACGTCGCCGCAGGGGAAGTTGGCCTGCCAGTTGGAGAAGGAGGTGCGGAAGACGTTCGCCGCGCACAGCTCGCGGGTGATGCGGTTGGAGCCGGCGTTCGGCACGATGGTCAGCGTGCCCTCCTCCTTCGCCACCTGCACCATCGCCTCGGCGACGCCGGAGTGCACGGTGCCGACCAGCACGTCCACCTTGTCCTTGACGATCAGCTTGGCGGCGTTGTCCTTGGCCTTGGGCGGCGACGACTCGTCGTCCACCCGGACGAACTCCACCTCCGCCCCGGCGAACTTGTCGCCCAGTTCGGCCAGCCGCAGCTTGAAGCCGTCGGTGATGTTGTTGCCGAGCAGCGTGTAGGTGCCGCTGTAGGGCAGCATGAGGCCGACCTTGATGCGCGCCGGCGCGGCCGTAGCGAAGCGTGGCAGACCGGCGACCGCCAGACCGGCGGCGGACGTGGTGAGGAACTGGCGACGGTTCGCCAGGAAAAGGGTGTTGGGCAAGGGCTTCCTCCCTGGTTTGAAGCCGCGGCCTCCGGTTCGAGGCCGGTGATGGGCCCGGTTTGGCTCGGGTTCCCGGTATTCTGGTATGATGCTACCGAAAATATGTTGCCCCCGCCACTGGCCGGAAGGCGTGTTCCGGCCGGATCAGAACTTCACCTCGACCTTGCCGAGCAGCGAGTGGTCGCGCCCGTCGGCGCGCGCCAGCGTGCCGGCGTAGTCGGCGACGACGCTCACCCGGTCGGACACCTGCACCCGCACGCCGACTCCCGCCACCAGCGCGTCGCGGGCGCCGACGCCGGGTTCGGTGGTCAGGAAGCCGCCGCCCAGGCGCGCGGTGACGCGGCGGGCGTCGCGGGAGAACTCGTGCTCCCAGGCGAGGCGCACGTGCGGCGCCACCGTCGCCGTGTCGGCGGTGAACACGCCGCCCAGCCGCACGCCCAGCGAGCCGATCAGCGAGGTCGCCCGCGTCCCGTCGATGGCGAGGTCGAGCGCCCCGGCGCCCGTTTCGGTGAAGCCGTCGGTGCGCACGCGGGCGTAGCGCGCCCCGGCGAACGGCCCGAGCGTCAGCCCACCCACCGGCGCGTCGTAGCCGACCGTCGCCCCGGCGCTCCAGGTGTTGCCGCGGGTGTCGCCGCGCGCCTGCGGGGTGAAGGCGAAGCCGGTGTCGCGGCGGATCTCCGGATAGCGGTCCATGCTGTAGCCGAGGTCGGCGTCGGCGTAGAACCCGCCGGCGTGGTAGCCGGCGTACGCGCTGAGCTTCCAGCTGCGCGCCTCGGCGTGCCCGCCGTCGAGGCTGCTCGCGCCGAAGCCGTAGCCGACGGCGGCGCCCACGATCAGCCCCGGCGCCACCCGGTAGTCCGCCCCCAGCGCCACCAGAGAGCCGCGGTAGCGGAAGGCGGCGCCGCCGTCGCGCGCCTCGCGGTCGCCCCAGTCGTGCGTGCCGTAGAGGAACATGCCGAACGGCCGCTCGCCCGAGTCGCCGAGGCCCAGCCGGCTGCCCTCCGAAACGCCGCCGGTGGTGGCGCCGGTGAGCGCGGTCAGGCCGCTGCCGAGCACCATAACGCTCCCCATGCCGCCGCGCACCGCGGCGAGGCGCTCGGCGATGGCGCGCGCCTGCTCGGCGCTGGAGAGCATCGCCATCTGCGCGCGGGCCGGCGCCGCGTTGCCGCCCGCCGTCGGGCCGCCCAGCGTGGCGGCGGCGTACTGCGCGATCAGCGCGTGCGCCGCGGTGGTCGGGTGCAGTTTGTCGAAGAACGCCGTGCCCGCCGCCGCTTCCGGAGTGGCACACGCCCCCGACGCCGGCCCGATGTCCGGCGCCACGCCGAGCAGGCAGGGCGCGGTGGAATTGGTGAAGCCGTAGGTCGCTGGCGCCGCCACCACCTGGCGGAACAGCGCGTTGACGTCCAGCACCGTGATGGTCACGCCGGGCGAGGCCTGCCGCAGCCGGTCGACCGCCTGCGCCAGCGCGGCGTTGTGGCCGGCGATGATGCTGTTGAGCCGCGCCGCGGTGCCGGGCGTCGTGGCGTCCTGCTCGCGCCCCTCCGGCGTGTCGCCGAGGTTGGGGACGTTCGGCACCAGGATCCGGCGCGCCCCCGCGGCGATCAGCATTTCCAGGCTCTGCCGCAGGTTGTTGACGGCGCCGTCCACCAGCCCGGCCGGGTCCGGCGTGCTGCGCCCGCGGTTGCGGTAGTCGTTGGCGCCGCCCCACACCACCACCAGCGTGTTCGGCCCCGGCCGCGGCCCGATGGTGACCGCCTGGGAAACCTGGGCCAGCACGCCCGGCCCCGGTCCCGGCCCCAGCCCGGTCTCCGCCCCGCCGTAGGCGCGGTCGTCGAGCGCCGAGGCCGGAAGCCCGAGCCGCGGCACCAGCTGCTCGACCCACACCGGCCCGTTGCTGAACCGCCCGGCGTAGTAGGGCGGGCTGGCCGGCACCGGGAAGACGCTGCGGGTCAGCGCGAAGAGGTTGCCGTTGTCGGTCAGGCTGTCGCCGAACGCCTGGACGCCGCCGTAGGTCTGCGCCGAGGCGGCGGAGGGCAGCGCCAGCCAGGCGGCGGACAGGAGGAGCGCACGGCGCATGAGCGTCTCCGCGGGTTGGTGGTCTGCGGGTTCGGCCGGCACCGGGAATAACCGCCCCGGCCGCCCTGTTTGTGGTTACAGATAGGCCTCCACGCGAGCGGTGCCATGACACTCTTGAAAGCAACGGCGATCGGACTGGGGCTGCTCGCGCTGAGCGGCTGCGCCGTCTACGAACCCTACCCATCCTATCCCGCCTATCCCGCCTATCCCACCTACCCGGGCTACTCGTCGTCGGTGGTCGTACAGCCGCAAATCTACGGCTGGTGGGGCGGCGGCTGGTGGGGCGGTCCGCGCTATGGCCATCACCACGGCCACTGGGGCCACCGCGGGCACGGGCGCGGGCACTGGCGGTAAGGACGGTAATGCCCCCAATCGTTCGTGGCACCGACATTTCGAAAGAAACGCATCTGTGACCGCCGTCACAGCCGGCCCCCATTGGCCCGGCTAGGCTGGGGACACATCAGTCGTGGAGCGTGTCATGAACGGGATGATCAGCGACGATCTGCGCGAGGAACTCGCGGCGATCGGCCGCTTCCTCACCCAGATGGAAACCAACCGGCGCCAGCATCCCACCCGGGTGCTCGCCACCCGCCTGCTGCAGGTCGAGCGCAAGCTGCCGCCGGCCCTGCGCCGGGAGAGCCTGATCGCGCAGGTCGCGTCGATGATCTTCGACGGCCAGCTCGACCCGCTGACCGAGACCACCATCCTGCGCATGGCCTGGGCCTCGACGGTGCGGACGCTGGCGAAGAACTACGGTTTCCAGGTCGTCGCGGGCACGCCGGAAAGCAATTCAAAAGCGGCCTGAGGGTTCATTTGCCCCATCGCGTCGGGAGCAAGTGGCGGCAGTCTCCTCCCCGGCACCGCCGGAGGGGCCTTACGGGGGCAAAACGCCCCCCGCCGCATGACCGGAACCGCTACAGACGGCCCTTGCCCTTCACGTACTTCGCCAGCTCGCCGTTGCAGCTCTTCGACACGCGCCGGTATTCCTCCAGCGTGTCGACCTTGGCCTGGCGGCGGTCGCGCTCCCGCGAGAACTCCTGCATCAGTTCACGCACCGCCGCGTCGATCGGCTGGCGCAGCATGGTCATCGCCTGGGACTCGCCGCGCGCCCGGATCGTTCCCTGGCGCGCCGCCACCGCCTCCAGCCGGCGCTTGAAGCCGGGCATGAACTCCCGCAGCAGCTCCTCGTCGGTGGAGACGTGCTTCATCTCGTGGTTCAGCACCTCGCGCTGGATGCAGGTGCCCGGCGGCAGCTCGCGCGCGATGTAGACGATCCGCTCCTGGAACCCGAAGGTAACGGTCAGCCGGGCCAGTCCGGCGCACACCACGCCGCCCGGCTGCGGGCTGAAGTGGGCGCCGACCTGCCAGCGCTCGCCGAAGGTGGCGTGCGCCAGCCCGAGCACCTGCCCGGCCCGCGCCCCCGCCGGCCCGCCGGAGCGGCCGGGCATGGCCTGCAACTGCGCCAGCGTCCTGTCGAAGTCGCGCCTGAGCGGCACCACCTGGGTGTCGATCTGCAGGGCCGGCCGGTCGAAGCGCGGGCAGCCCGCCGCCTGCGCCGCCGCCGGCCGAGCGAGCGCCGGCGCGGCGAGCAGCGCCGCAGCCGTGAGGAGGAAGCGGCGGCGCATGATCATGTCCATTGAGCACCGCCGCAAGGGAGCCTCAGCGCCCCGGCTGGCCGGGGTAGAGGAAGCGGGTGCGCAGCGTGCCGTCGATGCCGCGCAGCGCGTCCAGCACCTCGCCCTCGTCCACGTCGCCGTCGGCGTCGATGACGACGTAGCCCAGCTCCGGATCGGTCTGCAGGTACTGCGCGGCGATGTTCAGGTCGCGCGACGAGAACACGTCGTTGATCTTGCGCAGCACGCCCGGCACGTTGCGGTGGATGTGCAGGAAGCGGGTGGCGCCGTCGTGCACCGGCAGGCCGACCATCGGGAAGTTGACCGCGCCGATGGTCGAGCCGTTGTCGGAGTACTCGATCAGCTTCTGCGCCACCTCGGTGCCGATGTTGGCCTGCGCCTCCATGGTCGAGCCGCCGATGTGCGGGGTGAGGATGACATTGTCGAGGCCGCGCAGCGGGCTCTCGAACGGGTCCTTGTCGCCACCCGGCTCCTTCGGGAAGACGTCGAGCGCGGCGCCGAGGACGTGCTTGGACTTCAGCACCTCGACCAGCGCCGGGATGTCCACCACCTTGCCGCGCGCCGCGTTGATCAGGTAGCTGCCGCGCTTCATCTGGCGCAGCTGCTCGGGGCCGATCATGTTGCGGGTCTGCGCGGTGTCGGGCACGTGCAGCGTCACCACGTCGGAGATCTTCAGCAGGTCCTCCAGCGTGTCGCAGGGCTGCGCGTTGCCCAGCGCCAGCTTGCGCACGACGTCGTAGAAGACGACCTTCATGCCCATCGCCTCGGCCATGATCGACACCTGCGTGCCGATGTGGCCGTAGCCGACGATGCCCAGCGTCTTGCCGCGGATCTCGTAGCTGTCCTTGGCCGACTTCATCCAGCCGCCGCCGTGCACCAGGGTCGACTTCGGGAAGATGCCGCGCATCAGCATGATGACCTCGCCGATCACCAGCTCCGCCACCGAGCGGGTGTTGGAGTACGGCGCGTTGAACACCGGGACGCCGCGCGACCGCGCCGCCTTCAGGTCGACCTGGTTGGTGCCGATGCAGAAGCAGCCGACGCAGAACAGCCGCTCCGCCGCCTCCAGCACCTTGGCCGTCAGGTTGGTGCGCGAGCGGATGCCGAGCATGTGGACCGAGCCGATGCGCTCCAGCAGCTCCGCCTCGTCCAGCGCGGTGGGCAGGCGCTCGACCGTGGCGTAGCCGCGCGCAGCCAGCTCGGAGATGGCGTTGTCGTGCACGCCCTCGAGCAGCAGGATCTGAATCTTTTCCTTGGAAAACGACAGCTTGGTCACGGCAAACACCCGGTTGAGGACAGCGGCGAGCGCGCAAATTAGCGGCATCGCGGATTGTTGTCACGCCTTCCAGGACCCCGCATGGCCGCTTGGCGCGACGCGCAGGTCAAGCTATTGGTGGCCCCAGGGAGACCAAAGAACGAGACGAGCCATGACCGACACGGTGACCATCTACCACAACCCGCGCTGCTCGAAGTCGCGCCAGACGCTGGAGCTGATCCAGTCCAAGGGCGTCGAGCCGCGCGTCGTCGAGTACTTGAAGACGCCGCCGAGCGCGGCCGAACTCAAGGACATCCTGGCCAAGCTGGGCAGGAAGCCGGCCGAGATCCTGCGCAGCAAGGAGGCCGCCGAGGCCGGAGTCGCCAAGGACCTGCCGGACGACCAGCTGATCGCCGCGATGGTGGCCAACCCGTCGGTGATCGAGCGGCCCATCGTGGTGAAGGGCGCCGAGGCGCGGCTGGGGCGTCCGCCGGAGCAGGTGCTGGAGATTCTGTAAGCTCAGTGCCCTCCCCCGCCTCCGGCGGGGGAGGGTTGGGTGGGGGCTGCGTCGCGCCCGAGAATCAACGCCTTCCACCTCCGCCGTAGCCCCCACCTTCCCACGCCTGCGGCGCGGGCCCCTTCCTCCCCCGCCGGAGGCAGGGGAGGGTTCGCAGAAGCAGCGGGGGTGCGACATCCGGCGCGTGGCGGGGCCCCGGTTGAATCCGTAGGGTCCGCGGCATCATGCCCGTCCTGCACCCAACACGCCGGCCGGGCGCATCCGAACCGGAAGAGAGCACGCCCATGATCCTGGATCTCGAGGCCCTGAAGGCCGCGACCGTTTCCCGCGACCCGTTCCCGCACCTCGTGGTCCCGAACTTCCTGGCCGGCGATCCGCTGCGCCGGGTCATGAACGACTTCCCGACCATCGACATGCCGGGCCTGTTCCCCGTCGAGGAGGTCACCGGCGGTGCCAGCTTCGACACGCTGCTCAAGGACATGAACAGCCCCGCGCTGGCCGCCATCATGGGCGAGAAGTTCGGCGTCGACCTGTCGGGCCGGCCGACCATGACCACCGTGCGCTCCCGCGCCCGCGCCCGCGACGGCCAGATCCACCTGGACGCCGACTTCAAGCTGGTCACCCTGCTGCTCTACCTCAACGACAGCTGGCAGAGCCCGAACGGCTGGCTGCGCACGCTGCGCGGCCCCGGCGACATCACCAATTTCGCCGCCCAGGTGCCGCCGCAGGGAGGCCTGCTGTTCGCCTTCCAGTGCACGCCGGAGGCATGGCACGGCCACACCTCGTTCGAGGGCGAGCGGCGCTACGTCATGATGAACTACTGCCGCGACGCCGCCTCCATGGCGCGCGAGCACGCCCGCCACCGCTTCACCGCGAAGGTCAAGAAGTTCAAGCGCCTGTTCGGCATCGGCAGGATCGCCGCGTAACCCTGAATTTTTCAGGGTCTTCTACCAAAGTCGAATGGATGGGGGTGGGGCTTCACCGTACGCTTGGCGAACAAATCCGGAGCAACCGGGTTCTGCCGGACACGGCATCCGAACAAGCAAGGGAGTCCCATCCATGAAGACCTGGCGCAAGCCCAAGATCGTCGAAATCGCCGTCGGCACCGAGATCAACGCCTACGCCTGCGCGGATCTCTGACGGCCCGCGTTCCGACGCTCCAGGGCCGTCCGGCGACCGGGCGGCCCGCCCGGGACTTCCGACGATGCACATCCTTGTTCTCGGCTCCGCGGCCGGGGGCGGCTTCCCGCAGTGGAACTGCAACTGCGCGGGCTGCCGCCGCGCGCGCTCCGACGACCCGCTGGCGCGGCCGCGCACCCAGTCCTCCATCGCGGTCAGTTCCGGTGACGGCCGCTGGCTGCTGCTGAACGCCTCGCCCGACCTGCGCGCCCAGCTCAACGCCAATCCGGCGCTGCACCCGCAGCACGGGGTGCGGCACAGCCCGCTGGCCGCCGCGGTGCTGACCAACGCCGACATCGACCACGTCACCGGCTTGCTCAGCCTGCGCGAGATGCAGCCCTTCGCCGTCTACGCGACGGAGCGCGTGCAGCGCGTGCTGGCCGGCAACTCGGTGTTCCAGGTGCTGAACGCCGGCCTCGTGCCGCGCCGCGCCATGGCGCTGGGCCAACCGTTCCGCCCGGCCGCCGCCGACGGCACGCCGCTCGGCCTGGAGGTCGAGGCGTTCGCGGTGCCCGGCAAGGTGGCGCTGTACCTGGAGGACGAGAGCGCCGCCAACTTCGGCTCGGTGCCGGAGGACACGGTGGCGCTGCGCGTCTCCGACCCGGCCACCGGCACGGCGTTCTTCTACATGCCCGGCTGCGCGTCGCTGCCGGACTGGCTGGCGGAGCGGCTGCGCGGGGCGGAGCTGGTGCTGTTCGACGGCACCACCTGGACCGACGACGAGATGGAACGCGCCGGCACCGGCACCAAGACCGCCACCCGCATGGGCCACATGTGCATGTCCGGCGAGAGCGGCAGCATCGCCGCCTTCGATCGTCTGGGCGTGGCGCGCAAGGTCTTCATCCACATCAACAACACCAACCCGGTGCTGCTGGAGGACTCGCCCGAGCGGCGCTCCGCCGAGGCCGCCGGCTGGCAGATCGCCCACGACGGCATGGAGCTGAGCCTATGACCCGCCTTCTCTCGCGCGAGGAACTGGAACGCGAACTGCTGGCCATCGGCGAGCGCCAGTACCACGACCTGCACCCCTTCCACCAGCTGCTGCACGGCGGCAGGCTCGGGCACGGCCAGATCCAGGCGTGGGCGCTGAACCGCTTCTACTATCAGGTCTCGATCCCGGTGAAGGACCTGACCATCATGTCCCGCATGGACGACCACGAGCTGCGCCGCGAGTGGATGCAGCGCGTGCTCGACCACGACGGGCTCGGTCCCGAGGGGCAGGTCGAGGAGGGCAAGGTCGGCGGCATCGAGCGCTGGCTGCGCCTCACCGACGGGCTGGGGCTGGAGCGCGACTACGTGAAGTCGCTGAAGGGCATCCTGCCGGCCACGCGCTACGCCGTGGACGCCTACGTCCACTTCTGCGCCAGCAGGCCGATCCTGGAGTGCGTCGCCTCCTCGCTGACCGAGCTGTTCGCCCCGGCCATCCACCGCGAGCGCATCGCCGGCTTCGAGCAGAACTACGACTTCGCCAACGACAGCACGCTGAGCTACTTCCGCAAGCGGCTGGACGAGGCGCCGCGCGACGTGCGCTTCGGCCTGCAATACGTTCTCGACCACGCCCGCACGCCCGAGCAGCAGCAACAGGTCATCGCCGCTCTGCGCTTCAAGACGGAGCTGCTGTGGGCGCAGCTCGACGCGCTGCACCACGCCTACGTCTCGCCCGGCCTCATCCCCCCCGGCGCCTTCGTGCCAGCGGACAGGGAGCCGACCCGGTACTCTAGATAATTGGGTGGGGCGATGATCGCCGAGACCGACACGTTGCGCCTCGCCCCCGGCGTGATGCTGCGCCAGGACAGGACGCGCGAGCAGTGGACGCTGCTCGGCCCGGAGCGCGTGCTGGTGCTGGACGAGCTGGCGCTGGAGGTGGTGCGCGCCTGCGTGCAGGGCGGCGGCAGCGTCGGCACCGGCATCGACCGGCTGGCGGCCGAGTTCCAGGCGCCACGCGCGGAGATCGCCGGCGACGTGCTGGAACTCCTGCAGGACATGCGCGAGCGGGGGTTCATTGCAGGATAGTTGCGGCGACCCAATATTTTGTTGCTCGACAACGCCCTCCCTCGCCTCCGGCGGGGGAGGGTTGGGTGGGGGCAGCGGCGTGCACGAGACTCCACGCCTGCCATTACGCCGTAGCCCCCACCTTCCCACGCCTGTGGCGCGGGCCCCTTCCTCCCCCAGCGGGGCTGTGGGAGGAGTAGGACATCTGTCCAAGGATCCGTCATGAGCACTCTCGAACCGCCCGTCGCCGTGCACCTGGAGCTGAGCCACCGCTGCCCGCTCAAGTGCCCCTACTGTTCCAACCCGCTGGCGCTCGAACCGGCGGCGGGGGAGCTGGACACCGCCACCTGGTGCCGGGTGCTGGACGAGGCGGCGGAGGCCGGCGCGCTCCAGGCCCATTTCTCGGGCGGCGAGCCCTGCGTACGCAAGGACCTGGAAACCCTGGTCGAGCACGCGACCCGGGCCGGGCTCTACACCAACCTGATCACCTCGGCCGTCACGCTCGACCGTGCGCGGCTGCAGCGGCTGCAGGCGGCCGGGCTGCAGCACGTGCAGATCAGCTTCCAGGACACCCACGCGGAGGGCGCCGACCGCGTCGCCGGCATGCCCGGCGCGCACGCCCGCAAGCTGGCCATCGCGCGGGAGGTCGTCGACCTCGGCCTCGCGCTGACCGTCAACGCGGTGGTGCAGCGGCACAACATCGACCGGGTGGACGACTTCATCGACCTCGCGCTGGCCCTGAAGGCCGGCCGCATCGAGGTCGCCAACGTCCAGTACTACGGCTGGGCGCTGGTCAACCGCGCCGCGCTGATCCCGACCCGCGAGCAACTGGTCGCCATGGACGCCGCGCTGCGCGACCGGCTGCCGTCGCTGAAGGGGCGGATCGTCGTCGATTACGTGGTGCCCGACTACTACGCGCAGCGGCCGAAGGCCTGCATGGGCGGCTGGGGGCAGCGCTTCATGAACGTCTCGCCGAGCGGCAAGGTGCTGCCCTGCCACGCCGCCGAGACAATCCCCAACATGGTCTTCGAGACGGTGTTCGACCGCCCGCTCGGCGCCATCTGGCAGGACGGCGAGGCGTTCCGGCGCTACCGCGGCACCGCCTGGATGCCGGAGCCCTGCCAGGGCTGCGAGCGCAAGGAGATCGACTGGGGCGGCTGCCGCTGCCAGGCGCTGGCGCTGGCCGGCGACGCCGGCGTGGCCGACCCGGTGTGCGCCCTGTCCGACCGCCACGCCGAGGTGATCGCCACCGCCGAGCGCGATGCGGCGCGGGCCGACGTGCCGTTCACCTACCGCGAGTACCGCAACGCCGCCGTCCCGTGATACCCTCACGTCCGCTAAGGACGAAGGGACGGCGATGGCGAGCAGGCTGCGGTTGCGAATCGTGCACGACCAGGGGGTGATCGGCCCGGGCAAGGTGGCGCTCCTCAAGGCGATCCGCGACACCGGGTCGATCTCGGGCGCGGCGCGGACCATGGACATGGCGTTCCGCCGCGCCTGGTTCCTGATCGAGACCATGAACAAGATGTTCCACGAGCCGCTGGTGCGCACCAGCGTCGGCGGCCGCGAGGGCGGCGGCGCCGAGCTGACGCCGCTCGGCGTGGAGGTGGTCGAGCGCTACTACGCGCTGGAGGAGGCGACCCGCTCCGCCGCGGCACCCCACCTGGAATGGCTGGACGGCAAGCTGGCGCAGACGGCGCCGGAGGATACCCCATGACGCGGCCCTCCGTCCGCCGCGCCCTGCTGCTGGCCGCGGCGTTCGCTGCGCTCGCCACGCCCGCCCGGGCCGAGGGTTTCAGGACCGGAACCGCGTGGGAGGGTAGCCTCTTCCGCGACGCCAAGGGGCAGGTGAAGAGCTGCGCCGCGGCGCAGCGGTTCGACACCGGCACCACGCTGTCCTTCGCGCTGACCCGCGAGAAGGACCTGTTCCTGATCCTGCAGAATTCCGCCATCGACCTGCCGAAGGGCGAGCGCGTGCCGGTCGCCTACGCCGTCGACCGCGGCGTCGCCTACACGACGCAGGCCTTCGTGGTGCGCGACAGCGTGGTGATCGACCTGCCGAACACCCCGGCGGTGCGCGACCTGCTGTCCGGCGGCTCCTGGCTGTCCGTCGAAGGCACCGAGCGCAGCGAGGACTTCTCCCTGAAGGGCGTCGCCGAGAGCCTGAAGACGCTGACCGCCTGCATCGAGCAGCCCGCCGCCGCCAAGCCGGCGCCGCCGGAACCGCGCGTGGCCGCGGCGCCACCCCCTGCCCCACCTCCACCCCCTGCCCCGGCCTCCGTCGCGGCCGCTTCCCCGCC
>NZ_LGQZ01000118.1 GCF_003116015.1 Azospirillum sp. TSO22-1 | reverse complement strand
CCGAGGCGTTCAGCGAGGACGGGCTGGAGCGGCTGAAGGCGGCGCTGGTCGAGCAGCTCAAGCTCTCCGGCCTCAAGGAGCCTTCCTTCGAAGGCGGCGGCGACGCCGCACACTGACCGGGGCCGGACAAACAAAAAGGGGGCTGCCTGCGCAGCCCCCTTTTCCATGGGGAATGGGTCCGGAGGGTGGTCAGGCCCTCGCCAAGCGCTCGATCTCTTCCTTCACGTACAGCTTGTCGAGCTTCATGCGGGACAGCGACTGGGTGTCGGGCATCGTCCGGGCCTGCTCGAGGCGGATCTTGTCGTCCAGCTCGGCGTGGCGGTTGCGAAGAGAGGCGAGGCGAGACTCAAGGCTCATGATGGCTCTCCCTGCTGTAGCCGGATTCGGCTAAGGAGAGGAGCGTATCCCGAGTCGCGGCCCCCGGTCCATGGGATTACATTCGCGTTACGCTTCGATTGCGAAACAATCGTGCGCGTCAAGACGCCGCACAGCTTCCCGGCGGCGGGCTGCCGAGGAAGCGGTCGACGTCGTCCAGCACCGGCGCCAGCCAGCGCAGCGGCCGGGCGAAGGCAGCCACCGTCTGCACGTGCCCGAGCCCCGGGTACAGGATGGTCTCCGCCCGGCCGCCGCGCTCGCGCATGCGCCCGGCGAGGCTGGCGCTGTTGCGCGGCCGCACGCGGGTATCGGCGTCGCCGGCGAGCAGCAGCAGCGGCGGCGCGCGGCCGTCCACGTGGGTGACCGGCTGCGTCTGCGGGCGCCCGTCCTCCGGCCCGAAGATCTCCATCAGGTTGCGCTCGGTGAGCGGCAGGAAATCGTATGGACCGGAAATCCCCACGGTGGAAGCCACGGCGGCGCAGGGATCGGTGCCGGCGGCGTTCAGCCAGCGCCGGTCCACGGTCAGCATCACCGCGATGTAGGCGCCGGCCGAGTGGCCCATCAGCGCCAGCGGCCCGCCTCCCGCCGCGGTGCGCCGCACCCAGGCCACGGCCGCGGCGCCATCCTCCAGGAAGGCGGGATAGCGCACCTCCGGGTACAGGCGGTAGTCCGGCACCGCCACCGTGTAGCCGCGCGCCGCCAGCGCCTGTGCCACGAAGCGGTAGTTGCCCTTGTCGCCGAACTCCCAGGCGCCGCCGTAGAAGAACACCACGGTCGGCGCGCCGGGCTTCGGCCGGTCCGGGCGGTAGAGGTCGAGGCGCTGGCGCGGCAGCGGCCCATAGGGCAGGTCGGCCTCCAGCCGGTAGCCGTCGCGCGGCGTCAGCGCATCGACGAGCCCGAGCGGCGAACAGGCGGGGAGCATCGCCGCGAGGGCGGCCAGCGGAGCGAAGCGGCGCATGGCGAAGGAGGTAGCGCGCCCGGGAAAGGAGGAAAGATGCGGGGAGGGAAGGTGCGGCTACGCCCGCGCCGCGCGCCGCGCCGGCCGGCGCGCCGGCTCGTCGTCCTCGCCCGTCGAGGGGCGGCGGAAGGTGCTCAACTCGGCGATGCGGTTGACCGTCAGGCCGGCCAGCCGGCAGGGCGCCACCTCCACCACCTCGAAGCCGAGCTTGCGGGTGAAGCGGTTGCCGATGCGCTCGCGCGCCTCGCGCTCGGTCTCGGCGACCAGGACGTAGCGGCGCACGCCGCTCCAGGCCCGGTGGATCGCCCGGTCCTCGGACGCGGCGTTCGGGTCGTAGCGCACCGCCGCCTCGTAGAAGCGGCCCTGCCGCGGTTCCAGCCGGTCGAAGATGTAATAGCGCCGCACCGGCCCGTCGCGCTTGGCCTCGTACTCGGCCCGCGTGGCGGCGAGCTCCTGTTCGGCCTTGCCGGCGCGGCGCTCGGTGTCGGTGATGTGGCGGTCGACGGCGGCGTACTCCTTGGCGGCGTCGCTCAGCTCCTTGGAGGCGTCGTCGGCGGTCTCCTTCAGCTTGCTCAGCGAGACTCGCGCCGAGACCAGCTGCCGGCGCCAGAACCGGTTCGACAGCACGGTCAGGATCATCAGCCCGAGCGCGATGTAGAGCAGCATCCCGGTCATGCGGCTACGCCCTCGGCCATCAGGGCCTCGCCGGCCGCGCCGATCGGCTGCAGGTTGGTGGGCCGCACGCCGCAGCGCTCGGAAAAGGCGGCGCGCAGCAGGTTCACCGCGTGCTCGGCCGAGCCCGCCCAGGTGTGCGTGACGTTGCGGTAGTCCCAGATCTGCCGCGAGAAGATGATGTCGCGCCGATCGACGCCGCCCGACTCCTCGGCCACCGCCAGCAGCGACCAGTAGCCCAGCGCCGCGGCGTCGCACTCGCCCAGCTCGTGCACCATCTCGACCTTGGAGTATTCCAGCGCCTTCAGCTCCGCCTGCAGCTTCTGGCGGCGGCCGACCGACTCGGTGAGGCGCGTCTGCAGCGCCTTCAACTCGCCGGCGCGGGTGTTGGTCTTGGCGGTCCATTCGCGCAGCGCGCCCCGCCGCTTGTCGATCTGCCGCTGCAGGACGGTCGCCCGCGTCCGCTCGGCGCTCACGCGGCCGACGTCGATAACGATGGACAGCCCCAGCGCGGCGGCGCTCGCCACCAGCACCAGCAATCCGAGGAATTCCGCATTGAACAGCATTCCGTGCGCCCCACAGTCGAGCGAACCGGAATGGTACACGCAAAGGCGGCGCTGGTACTGCGGCACCGCGTCGCAGAAATTACCGGACTGACACAATCTTCATCCTGGGTCGCGAAAGATTCCGTCCGGTATCATGGGGGTTGTCGGCGCGCGGCTTGATTTTTGCTCGTTTGCCCCGTCAGCCGGCCGGCGCCGCCTCGCGCGGTTCGAAGCGCAGGGCGACTCCGTTCATGCAATAGCGTTTGCCGGTCGGCGGCGGGCCGTCGTTGAAGACATGGCCGAGATGGCCGCCGCAGCGCGCGCAGTGCACCTCGGTGCGCGGGTAGATCAGCTTGTAGTCGGTGGAAGTGCCGACGCCGCCGGGCAGCGGCTCAGTGAAGCTCGGCCAGCCGGTGCCGCTGTCGAACTTGGCGGCGGAGCTGAACAGCGGCTGCCCGCACGCCGCGCACAGGAACAGGCCGGTGCGCTTCTCGTGGTCGAGCGGGCTGGAGCCGGCGCGCTCGGTGCCGTGCTCGCGCAGCACGTAATACTGCTCGGGCGTCAGCGTCTGCTTCCACTCGGCCGGGGTCTTGTTGATCAGGAAGCGCTCCGCCGCCGCCGCGGGCGCGGTCGCCAGATGCCGGGCCAGCAGCCCGCCGCCGAACAGGCCGGCGCCGCCGAGCAGAAAGGTGCGTCGAGTCATGGTGCGTCCTCCGCGAAACCATTGAAGAGTATCGGTGCGCGGTGGCGCTTCGCCCAGGGACCTCGCACGCCGCTCACGCGGACGTGACGGTCCGTGCGCAACGGGATTGCGCGCGCAGGGCCGCTGCATTCCGTCGCACTCTCCTTTATGGATATGATCTTTCCAATCGTGTTTCCGATCTGTAACGTCTGCCCTCGCCACGCGTCCCCCGGTTGCGAGAGAAGGACGCGGGCAGAGGGGGTAACCGGCGCGGGAAGGTCCATGTCGGGGCATGACGAGAAGCATCTTCGGGTGATCCGCGACGCGCTGCTTCAGCACCAGCAATGGCTGAAGCGCGATCCGCCGGGCCGTGGCCGCCGCGCCGACCTCAGCTTCCACAACCTGTCCAGGCTGGGGCTGAACCGCATCAACCTGACCGGCGCCAAGCTGGCCGGCGCCAGCCTGCACGGTTCGCGCCTCGTCGGCGCCGACCTGCGGCAGGCCGACCTCTACTGCTCCGACCTGTCGCGCGCCAACCTGACCGGGGCGAAGCTGATGGGCGTCGACCTGCGCGGCGCGCGGGTGGACGGCGCCCACCTGTCGGAGGCCGACCTCAGCGGTGCCGACCTGCGCAAGGGCGCCATCGCGCCGTGCGAGACGCGCCGCCCGGCCGGCAACCTGGACGGCAGCACCACCTTCGTCGGCGCGCTGCTGACCCGCGCCATCCTCGCCGAGTGCCGCATGGCGCAGTGCGACCTGTCGGGCTGCGACCTCGCCGGCGCCAACCTGACCGGCGCCGACCTGTCGGGGGCGCTGCTGATCTCCGCCAACCTGACCCAGGCGACGCTGCACAAGGCCAGCCTGACCGGCGCCCTGCTGTGCGGCGCCCGCCTCGACGACGAACTGCGCCACGTGCTGGAGCGGCGCGGCATCGACGTGGACGGCACCGGCCTGCTGAGCCTCGCCGAGCGCCTCGCCGACGCGCTGTCGGCGCACCAGCTCTGGGTCGATCACGTCGGCAAGGCCGGCGCGCGGCTGGAGATGCAGCGCGCCGACCTGCGCGGCTGCACCTTCGCCAACCAGATGCTGTCGGCGGCGTCGCTGCGCTTCTGCGGGTTGCGCGGGGCGGACTTCTCGGGCGCCAAGCTGGTGATGGCCGACCTGTCCTACAGCGACCTGCGCGACGCCGACTTCACCAGCGCCGACCTCTCGGGCTGCAACCTGCGCGGCGCCAACCTGGCGGGGGCGAAGCTGTGGCGGGCGCGGCTCAACGCGGTGGACGTCGTCGGCGACGGCAGCCGCATGTGGCCGACCAACCTGGCCGGCGCCAGCCTGACCGGCGCCGACCTGCGCGACGCCAGCCTCGCCCGCGCCGTCCTGCACGGCACCGACCTGACGGCCATCAAGTCCTCCGCCCACACGCTGAAGGGCGCCGACCTGTCGCTGGCGCTGGGGCTGGGCGGGGCGGTGGCGGTAGCGGTGGGGCGGGCGTAACCCCTAAACCCCCTCCACCTCCGCCGTCTCCGGGAACGCGCGGCGCAGCGCGTCCAGCGAGCGGGCGAGGCGGTCGGGCAGGGTGGCGCTCAGCGCCTGCGCCTCGGCGGCGCGGTCTTCCAGGCAGGCGTGCTCGATGGCCTCGGACAGCCGGCGCAGGCCGAGCAGGCCGAGCGTCGAGGCGGTGGACTTCAGGTCGTGCACCGCCGCCCGCGTCGCCGCGAGGTCCGCCCCGCCGCCGATCGCCGCGGCCTTGGCGGTGGCGTCGTCGATGAACTCGCGCACTAGCTGGCGCAGTTCGTCCTCGCCCAACACCGCGCTCAACCCCCGCAACGGCTGCGGGTCGAGCAGCGCGTCGCTGTCCGCCCCGTCCGCCGCCGCGGCGGCGCCGGCCTCGACGCGGGTGCCGCACTGGCGGGCCAGCGCGGCGGCCAGCGCCTCCGGCACGATGGGCTTGGGCACGTAGTCGCTCATGCCCGCCGCCAGACAGCGCTCGGCGTCGCCGGCCAGCGCGTTGGCGGTCAGCGCCACGATGGGGACCGCGCCGCGCGTGCCGGGCAGCGCGCGGATGCGCCGCGCCGCCTCCAGCCCGTCCATGCGCGGCATCTGCATGTCCATGAGCACCACGTCGAAGCGCTCGCGGCGCACGCGGTCGAGCGCCTCGGCGCCGTCCCCGGCCACCGTCACCGCGTGCCCCTGCCGGGCCAGCAGCGCCACCGCCACCTTGCGGTTGACCGGGTTGTCCTCGGCCAGCAGCACCCGCAACGGGCGCAGGCGGACGGCGACCGGTTCCGGCGCGTCGTCGTCGTCGGGCGCCGCTGCGGCCTCCAGCGGCACGGTGAACCAGAAGGCGCTGCCGCCGCCGGGCCGGCTGTCGACGCCGATCTCGCCGCCCATCAGGCCGACGATGCGCTTGCAGATGGCCAGCCCCAGCCCGGTGCCGCCGAAGCGCCGGCTGATCGAGCTGTCGCCCTGGAAGAACTCGGTGAACAGGTGCGGGCGCACCGCGTCCGGCACGCCGATGCCGGTGTCGGTGACGGTGAAGCGGACGCCCCCGGCTTCGGCCTCCACATCCTCGTCCACCGCGATGGCCACGCCGCCGCGCTCGGTGAACTTGACGGCGTTAGAGACGAGGTTGAGCAGCACCTGCCGCAGCCGCGTCGGGTCGCCGCGCACGAAGCGCCTGATGTCCGGCGCCACGCGCGTTTCCAGCGTCAGGCCCTTCTCCGCCGCGCGCGACGACATCAGCGCCGCCACGCTGCCGACCAGCCGCTTGAGGTCGAGGTCGACGCGCTCCAGTTCCAGCCGCCCGGCCTCCAGCTTCGACATGTCGAGGATGTCGTTGAGGATGGTCAGCAGCGCCTCGCCCGAATACAGCACGGTCTGCGCGTAGTCGCGCTGCTCGGTGTCCAGCGCGGTGTCCAGCAGCAGCCGCACCATGCCGAGGATGCCGTTCATCGGCGTGCGGATCTCGTGGCTCATGGTGGCCAGGAAGTCGGCCTTGGCGCGCGCCGCCTCCTCGGCCTTGCGGCGGGCGGCCTCGACCTCGGCGGTGCGCTCGGCGACGCGCTGCTCCAGGTAGACGTTGGCGTCCACCAGCGCCTGCTGGGCGCGCTTGCGCTCGGTGATGTCGCGGATGACGCCGGTGTAGAAGCAGCGGTTGTTCACCCGGACTTCGCTGATGCCCATCTCGATCAGCACTTCCGCGCCGTCCTTGTGCCGCGCCACCAGCTCGCGCGAGCGGCCGACCACGTCGTACGGCGCCGACCGCCGGCTGGCCCGCATCAGCTCGTCGTGGTGGATGGCGTGGTGGGAGGGCATCAGCAGGTGGATGTTGCGGCCCAGCATCTCCTCGGCGGTGTAGCCGAACATGTGCAGGCAGGCGGGGTTGACCGACTGCACGAGGCCGCGGTCGTCGATGGTGATGATCGCGTCCACCGCGTTCTCCACCATGGCGTTCAGCCGCTCCTCGCTCTCGCGCAGGTGGGCGATCTCGGCGTGCGCTTCGGTGACGTCGGTCATGTGCACGCCGACGCTGCCGCCCCCCAGCGGGAAGGCGATCACCCGGTACCAGCGGTCGAGCGGCGGGTAGAACCCCAGGAAGCTCTCCTCCCGGCCGCTCCGCCGCACGCGGGCGAGCGGGCGGTGGAACCAGCTGGCCAGATCGCTCGCCTCGTCCCACAGCGTGCGGCCGGGCAGCGCCGCGGCCGGCCGGCCGAACAGCCTTTCTGCCGCCCGGTTGGCCGAGAGGATGCGCCAGTCCGGCCCGACGGCCAGCACGATCGCCGGGATCCGGTCGATCAGCGCGTCAGGTCGGGCCGGGCTCATGGCCCGCCTCCCTCCACCCGCAGCGTGCCGGACACGATGGCGCGCCGCGCCGCCTCCACCGCCTCCAGCATGGCGGGGGTGAGGAGGGGGCGGTTGTGCTCGTCCACCGCCACGTCCACCCCGCCTTCGGCGAGGCCCAGCGCCACCACGCCCGGCGCCCAGCTGCCGTCGCGCCCGGCCTGGAACGCCTGCTCGACGGCGCGGTCGGTGCGCTTCAGCATGGAAGTCAGCATGGTGCCGGGGTAGAGGTGGTTCTGGTTGCTGTCGACGCCGATGGCGAGCCGGCCCTCGTCGTGCGCGGCGCTGAACACGCCGAAGTTGGAGACGCCGGCCCCGGCGAACACCACATCGGCGCCGCGCTGGAACTGGCTGCGCGCGATCTCGGCGCCGGTGGTCGGGTCGTTGAAGGCGGCCGGCGTGGTGCCGACGAAGTTCACCAGCAGCTGAGCGTCCGCCCGCGCGTGCCTCGCCCCCTGGCCGTAGCCGGCGATGAACTTGCGGATCAGCGGGATGTCGAGCGCGCCGACGAAGCCCACCGTCCCCGTCTTCGACGCCAGCGCCGCCATCACCCCGGCGAGGAAGGACCCTTCCTGCTCCTTGAAGGTGATGGAGCGGACGTTGGGCGCCTCCACCACCGCATCGACGATGGTGAAGCGCACCTTCGGGTGCTTCGGCGCCAGCGCCGCCAGCGGCGTGGCGTAGTAGAAGCCGATCACCACCACGTCGGTGGCGCCGCGGCGGACCAGCGCCTGCACCGCCTGCTCGAACTGCGCGGTGCTCTGCGGCTGGAACTCCAGGTAGGGGGTGCCGGTCGCCGCCTTGAATCGCTCGGCTCCGGCGAAGGCGCCCTCGTTGAAGCTCTTGTCGAACTTCTGCCCCACCGCATAGACGAGGCCCGGCACCGGGTCGGCGGCGCGGGCGGGCGCCGACAGCAGGCATAACGCGATCAACAGCCGCACGGCGAGCCGCAAGAGTCTCTCCACCACCGTTCGTATACCGGAAGTGTAGGCCCGATATCCGTGAGATGACCAGCATGTTCGCGTACCCATCCTGCGTCTGGACGGTCGCGCGGCGGGCTGCTATGGTTGACGTTAACGTCAACTAACAACATTTCAGGGAGGAAGACACATGACCTCGGCCGGGACGCTGAAGGGCAAGACTCTGTTCATCACCGGGGCCAGCCGCGGCATCGGCAAGGCCATCGCGCTGCGCGCCGCGCGCGACGGCGCCAACGTCGCCATCGCCGCCAAGACCACCGAGCCGCACCCGAAGCTGGACGGCACCATCCACACGGCGGCCGCCGAGATCGAGGCGGCGGGCGGCAAGGCGCTCGCCATCCAGTGCGACATCCGCGACGAGGCGCAGGTGGCCGCCGCCATCCAGCAGACCGTGGAGGCGTTCGGCGGCCTCGACGTCCTGGTCAACAACGCCAGCGCCATCAGTCTGACCGGCACGCTGGAGACGCCGCCCAAGCGCTGGGACCTGATGATGGGCGTCAACGGACGCGGCACCTTCGTGTGCTCGCAGGCGGCGATCCCGCATCTGCTGAAGGCGGAGAACCCGCACATCCTGACGCTGTCGCCGCCCTTGAACCTGAACCCGCGCTGGTTCAAGCACCACACCGCCTACACCATCGCCAAGTACGCCATGAGCCTGTGCACGCTGGGCATGGCGGCGGAGTTCAAGGGGCGGGTCGCCGTCAACTCGCTGTGGCCGCGCACCATCATCGGCACGGCGGCCGTCGCCATGCTGAAGGGCGCGGCGGAGTTCGACAACTGCCGCAAGCCGGAGATCCTCGCCGACGCCGCGCACGCCATCCTGACCCGCGACGCCCGGACCTGCACCGGCAACTTCTTCATCGACGACGAGGTGCTGCGCGAGGCTGGGGTGACCGACCTCGACGTCTACGCGGTGACGCCGGGGGTGGAGCTGGCGCCGGATATCTTCCTGGACTAAACGCTACCTCGAAAGTGGAGTGTCAACCCCTTGTTCCCGAACCGATGTTTGGCATTGACCAATCGGGTCGCCGGGACAAGGGGGCGGCATGGCTGCGGTCCGCGTCGTCGTTCTCGCCCTGCTCGCGTTCGTTCCGGCGGCGTGGGCCGACAGCGTCACCGTCGCCGGGCTGACCTTCAGCGACGAGCTGGGCGGCTTCCGCCTGCTGTCCGCCTCCGGCGGCGGCACGCCGGAGGACCCCTTCGTGGTGGTCGAGGAGGTCACCGCGCCGGAGCAGGTGGTCCTGACCATCCGCGGCTCGCTGGAGGCGTGGCCGGGCCGGCTGGCGCACAACCGCATCGGCAGCGACCATCCCTTCGGCTACGCGCTGCGCAAGGTGGTGATCAACCGCACCGACAGCGTGTGGACCGGCTACGATGTGGAGCTCCAGCAGCCGCTGGGGCAGGCGAGCACCCAGGACGACGGCCTGAGCTTCGGCGAGGGCAGCGTCTACCAGCGCTACGCCCACGCCGACCTGTTCCGGGTGGCGCGGGTGGTGCAGAAGCCGCTGGACAGCATCGCCTTCAGCGTCGGCGACGTGCCGCCGGGCGGGCGGATCGCGCTGGACTTCGTGGTCACCGACATCCAGGAACGCCCGGCCATCTTTCTGGCGCAGCGGCGGCCGTGGATGGTGTCGGGGCGGTAGGCTCCCTCCCCTGCCTCCGGCGGGGGAGGGTTGGGGTGGGGGCTACGGCGTGTTGGAAAGGCCGCTGCCCCCTCCTAACCTACCCCAGCGGGGCTGGGGTAGGGACTCAGGAAAGCACTCAATGCGCCTCCGCCCAGGAGTTGCCGATCCCCGCCTCCGCCACCAGCGGCACGCCGAGGCTGGCGGCGCCCTCCATGACCCGCCGGACGATTGCCGCGGCCTCCCCGGCGCCGTCCTCCGGCACCTCGAACAGCAGCTCGTCGTGCACCTGCAGCAGCAGGCGCGCCTTTGAGCCCGCCGCCTCCAGCGCTGCGGGAACCCGCGTCATGGCGCGCTTCATGATGTCGGCCGCGGTGCCCTGGATCGGCGCGTTGATCGCCTGCCGCTCGGCGAAGGCGCGGCGGGCGGCGTTCTTGTCGTGGATGCCCGGGATGAAGCACTTGCGGCCGAACAGCGTGCAGACGTGGCCGTGCTGGCGGGCGTAGGCCTTGGTCGCCTCCATCCAGTCCTTCAACTCGTGGAAGCGCTCCAGGTACGTCTTGATGAAGGCGTTCGCCTCGCCCGGCATGATGCCGAGCTGGCGGCCCAGCCCGAAGCCCGAGATGCCGTAGATGATGCCGAAATTGATGGTCTTCGCCTTGCGGCGGATATCAGGCGTCATCTGGTCGAGCGGCACGCCGAACACCTGGCTGGCGGTCATGGCGTGCACGTCGATGCCCTCGCGGAAGGCGGTCTTCAGCGCCTCGATGCCGGCGATCTCGGCGACCAGCCGCAACTCGATCTGCGAATAGTCCACCGACACCAGCCTGCAGCCCGGCTCGGCGACGAAGGCGCGGCGGATCTTGCGGCCCTCCTCGTTGCGGATGGGGATGTTCTGCAGGTTGGGGTCGGTCGAGGACAGCCGCCCGGTGTTGGTCAGCGCCATGGAGAAGCTGGTGTGGATGCGGTCGTGCGCGTCCGCCTGCTCCTGCAGGGCGTCGGTGTAGGTGCTCTTCAGCTTGGCGAGCTGGCGCCAGTCGAGCACGCGCTGGGCGATGTCGTGCCCCTGCTCGGCCAGCCCCTCCAGCACGCTGGAATCGGTGGAGTAGGCGCCGGTCTTGCCCTTCTTGCCGCCGGGCAGGCTCAAATCGTCGAACAGGATCTCGCCCAGCTGCTTGGGCGAGCCGACGTTGAACGGGCGCGGCGCCAGCTTGTGCACCTCGGCCTCCAGCTGCACCAGCCGCTCGGCGAAGTCCTGCGACAGGCGGCGCAGCTCGGCGCGGTCGATGCGCACGCCGGCGCGCTCCATGTCGGCGACGATGGGGGTGAGCGGGCGCTCCAGCGTCTCGTACACCGTGACCATATGATGGTCGACCAGCATCGGCTTCAGGACGTGCCACAGCCGCAGCGTGATGTCGGCGTCCTCGGCGGCGTAGTCGCGGGCCTTGTCCAGCTCCACCCGGTCGAAGGTGATCCTGGTCTTCCCCGATCCGCAGACGTCCGCGTACTTGATGGTGGTGTGGGCGAGGTGCAGCTCGGCCAGCTCGTCCATGCCGTGGCCGTGGGCGCCGCCCTCCAGCACGTAGGACATCAGCATGGTGTCGTCGGTCGGCGTGACGCGCACGCCGTAGCGGGCGAACAGCTGGTGGTCGAACTTGAAATTGTGGCCGACCTTGAGGATCGCCGGGTCCTCCAGAACGTCCTTCAGCGCAGCGATCGCATGCTCCGGCTTGAGCTGCTTCGGCCCGTCGCCGCCCAGCGCCAGTTCACCCGCGGCGCTGTCGGCGGAGCGGTGGCCGACCGGGATGTAGCAGGCCAGCCCCGGCGCCGTGCTCAGCGAGATGCCGACGAGGTTGGCGGTGGCGGGGGTGAGGCCGTCGGTCTCGGTGTCCACGGCGATGACGCCGCCCTCGCGGGCGCGGTCGATCCACACCGCGAGGGATTCGAGATCCTGGACCAGTTCGTAGCGCTGAACGACGTCATGCAGGGTGTGGGTGCGGGTTCTCGCAGGCGTATTGCCCCCACCCCGGCCCTCCCCCGCTCTCGGCGGGTCCAAAGGACCCGCCTGCC
>NZ_LGQZ01000008.1 GCF_003116015.1 Azospirillum sp. TSO22-1 | reverse complement strand
TGCAGCAGCGCGGTGCCGGCCAGCCACGGCATGAACGAGGCGTTCTCGACCGGGTCCCAGTACCACCAGCCGCCCCAGCCCAACTCGTAGTAGGCCCACCAGGAACCAAGGCCGATGCCGACGGTCAGGAAGGTCCAGGCGGCCAGCGTCCACGGCCGCACCCAGCGCGCCCAGGCGGCGTCCACCCGCCCCTCGATCAGCGCGGCGACGGCGAAGGAGAAGGCGATGGAGAAACCGACATAGCCCAGGTACAGGAACGGCGGGTGGAAGGCGAGGCCGGGGTCCTGCAGCAGCGGGTTGAGGCCGCTGCCGTTCAGCGGCACCGGGTCCAGCCGCTCGAACGGGTTGGAGGTCAGCAGGATGAACAGCAGGAAGCCCACCGCGATCATCGCCTGCACCGCCAGGGTCCGCGCGCGCAGGCCGGCCGGCAGGTTTCGGCCGAAGGTGGCGACCGCCGCGCCGAAGCCGGCGAGGATGGTAATCCACAGCAGCAGCGAGCCCTCGTGGTTCGCCCACAGGCCGCTGACCTTGTAGAGCATCGGCTTGTCGGTGTGCGAGTTCTGGGCGACGTTCGCCACCGAGAAGTCGCTGGTCACGTAGGCGTGCATCAGCGCGCCGAACGCGGTGCCGACCAGCAGCAGCTGCGCGAACGCCGCGCTGCGGCCGAACGCCATCAGCGCGCGGTCGCCGCGCTGCGCGCCGACCAGGGGAACGATCGCCTGCGCCATCGCCACCGCGACGGCCATGATCAGCGCGTAGTGGCCGATTTCCGTGATCATCCGAGTTGGCTCCTGCCGCTCGTTTCAAAGCCCCTCTCCCTTGACGGGAGAGGGGTTGGGGAGAGGGTGGCGCCGCGAAGCGGCCAGGACGTTCGATCCCCCTCTCCCCAAACCCCTCCCCCTCAAGGGGGGGAGGGGCTTCAGAGGCCCTTGCGGAAACGGGTCAGGCCGCCGAAGCTGCCGACCCAGACCTCGCCGTTCCCGGCGAAGGCCATGGAAAACACGTTGTTGCCGAGCAGGCCGTCCTGCTCCGTGATGGTCGCGAAGGCCTTGCCGTCGTAGCGCGCGAGGCCGCGGTTGGTGCCGATCCAGATCGTGCCGTCCGGCCCCTTCTTCAGCATGAAGATGTGATTGGACGGCAGGCCGTCGGCGACGGTGAAGGTCTTGAAGTCCTTGCCGTCGAAACGCGACAGCCCCGCACCCCAGGTGCCCGCCCAGACCTGCCCGTCGTTGTCCACCGCGATGGAGATGACGTAGTTCGGGTTGTAGGCGGTGGTGACGTCGCCCAGCCCCTGCTCCTGCTTCTGCTGGGCGTGGTGGCGCGACTGGGTGCCGGGGTCGTTGTTCAGCTCGCCCTGGCCCTTCACCGTCTCGGCCTTGGCGCCCAGGCCGGTGGCGTGGGTCCAGTTCTCCCACTTGCCGTCCTGATAGCGGGCGAGCCCGCCCTCGGTCGCCATCCAGACCTCGCCGTTCTTGCCCTCAGCGAGGCCGTAGACCCAGTCGTTCGGCAGGCCGCCGCCGGTGGAGGCCACGGTGTGCAGCTCCCAGGCGTCGATGTCGTCCATCTGGCCGCCCTTGATCCGGTTGGCGCCGGACCAGGTGGCGATCCACACGTCGCCGCCCTTGGTGCGCAGCGCGCCGTAGATGAAGGCGTCACCCATGCCCTCCGGCACGTTGTAGCCGCGCCAGGCGTTGGTCTTCAGGTCCAGCACCGACAGGCCGCCGCCGTAGGTGCCCACCCACATCTCGTCGCCGTGGCGCTGCAGGTAGAAGATGCCGTTGGACAGCAGGCCGGACTTGTTGTCGTAGACGGTGTACTTGTCGTCCGGGATCGAATAGCGGATGACGCCGCCCGAGGAGCCGACCCACAGCGTGTCGCCGTCGGCCCACAGCGCCTTGACGTTGCGGTTGCCCATGCGGAAGTGGTCGAAGTCGCGCAGCGCCGGATGGTTGGCCGGAGCCGCCGCCTGCGGCGCCGAGGCCGCGGGAACCGCCGGGTGGCCGGCGGGCGGCTGCGCTCCCGGCGGGATGGGCGGCGCGGGGACGGGAGCCGGGGCGCTCGCCACCGGGGCCGGAGCCGCGACCGGGGCCGGCGCCTGCTGGCGGCCGAGTTGGTAGGCTCCCACGGCGACGACGGCCACGGCGGCGCCGGCGGCGATGAGGACGTTCCGCATGGACTGGATTCCGATCACTGCTTGCGGTGGAGGAGGTGGCTGACGCCACCCTGCACGCCGAACCACGCGGTGCCGTCCGGCGTCAGCGCGATGGCGTACACGTTGTCGTTCAGAAGGCCGTCGGCCTTGGAGTAGTTCACGAACGTCTTGCCGTCCCAGTGGCTGACGCCGTGGTTGGTGCCGAACCACATCCCGCCGTCCTTGTCCTGGGCGATCGCGTAGACGACGTTGCCGGCCAGACCATCCGCCGTGCTGAACGATTTCCAGGACTTTCCGTCGTACAGCGAGACGCCGCCACCCCAGGTGCCGAACCACACGCCGAGGCCGGTGCTGTCCACCTTGACCGAGAAGACGTAGTTCGGGTTGAAGGTCTCCTGCCCCGCCGCCTCCAGCGCCAGATCGTGGCGCGAGCGGGTGCCGAGGCCGGTGTTGGCGCTGCGCGGCAGGTTGCCGGCGTTCTCCGCGCCCAGGCCGTCCTTGTGCGTCCACGAGGTCCAGCTCTGGCCGTCGTGCATGGTCACCCCGCCCTCGGTGCCGAACCACACCCGGCCCTGCGCGTCGATGTCGATGCCGTAGACCCAGATGTTGATCAGCTCGTTGCGGTAGGTGGTGAAGGCGCCGGTCTGCGGATCGACGTAGTTGGCGCCGTCCCAGGTGCCGATCCACGCCCCGCCCTTCCGGTCGAAGGCGAACGCGTACACCCAGTAGTCGGCGAGGCCGTGCATCGGGAAGTACACCTTCCACGCGCCGTCCTTGTCGTAGGTGCTGGCGCCGCCGGCGTTGGTGCCGAACCAGACCTTGCGGTCCGGGGCGACGCCGATGGCGAAGACGTACTCGTTGGCGAGGCCGTGCTCGCGCGTGAAGGTGTTCCTGGGCACGTTGCCCTTCAGGTCCACCTCCAGCACGCCGACCGAGGTGCCGACCCACAGCGAGTTGCGGCCCAGGTCCACCGCCAGGGAGCGGACGTACGCCCGCTCGCCGACGTTGAAGCTTTCCATCACGGCAGGAGACGCCGTCCTGGTTTGGGCGGAAGCGGAGCCCATCGCCGTCAGGGCCATGGCCCCGGCGGCGAGCAGCAGGCGAAGGCGGCGCAGCGTCGTCACGATTGGCGTCTCCCGTGGTCCGGTCGCGTGGGCTCAGCGGCCCAGCGTGCGGATGTACATCAGCGCCGAGCTGATCTCGTCGTTGCTCAGCTGACCCTGCCACGCCGGCATGATGTTCAGGCCGTGGCGGATCGAGTTGAGGAGCTGGGCGTCCGGCTTCTCCAGCCGCTCGCGCTTGGCGAAGTTCGGCGTGGCGGGCACGGTGGCGGTGCCGTCGGTGCCATGGCAGGCGGCGCAGTTGGCCTCGTACACGGTCTTGCCGGCGGCCGGGTTCGCGGCCCAGGCGACCGAAAGGGGCGCGGCCGACAGCGTCAGGGCGCTCAGCAGGACGACGGCGGCGGCGAACAATGGGGTGCGCATGGCGGGGTGTCTCCGTAGCGGGGCAGTCGCAACCACTTGATCGCAATGATCGTGCCACCGGTGCGGCAACGGCCGCCCATGGGGTGGGCGGCCGTCGCGACGCTTGATTTTCCCGTTTCCGGGAAAGCCGGATCCTACTTCTTGGCTTGCTGCGTGGCGTCGCCCGGGCGCGGGGCGCGGGCCTCCGGCGTGCCGGCCGGGCGGAAGACGTCGACCTTCGGGAAGAACTGGTCCACCACGTAGACGCGGCCGTCGAACTTATCGACGGTGATGCCGGCCGGAAGCATGAACTCGCCCCCCACGCCGCTGGCGCCGCGCCCGCCGACGTCGAGCAGCAGCTTGCCGTCCTTGTCGAAGATCTGGAAGTTGCCGAACGCCGCGTCGGTCACGTAGACGTTGCCCTCGCGGTCCGAGGTGATCGCCTTGGGCCGGGCGAACTGGCCGGAGTTGCGGCCGATGTCGCCGAAGGCGCGGACGAACCGGCCGTCGGCGGCGAACTCACTGACCCGGAAGTTGCCGCCGTCCACCACGTAGATATGGTCGTTGGCGACGTTGTAGGTGACCGAGAGCGGCAGGTTGAGCTGCCCCGGCGCCGAGCCGCGGCTGCCGATGACGCCCAGCTCCTTGCCCTGGCCGTCGAACATGACGACCTGATGCTTCTCCGAGTTCACGCCGCCGGTATCGACCACGTAGACGCGCGAGCCGTCCTTGTTGACCGCCACGCCGCTGGGCCGCTGCAAGGCGCCGCTGTTGCCGATGGAGCGCAGGAACTTGCCCTCCGCGTCGAACACCACGATGCGCCGGCCGGCGTTGTCGCAGACGTAGAGCAGGCCGTTGCCGTCGGTGGTCATGTCCAGCGGCTTGGCCAGCGCGCCGACGCCGCTGTCGGCGATGGTCGCGTACTTCTTGGAGCGCAGGTCGAAGACGTGGACGCGGCGCGCCACGGTGTCGCCGACGTACAGCTTGCCGTCGTAGGCCGCGACGCCCCAGGGCTTCTGCAGGGCGTGGCCGGCGGTGGTCTCGCCGGTGGCCATGCGGCGCAGGCGCTGCTGCTGCGTCTCCTCCATCAGGTCGCCGGACCCGGTCAGGGTCTGCTCCCAGTAGAAGCGCGCGTCGTCCGGCGCCGGCCACACCAGGGTCTGCTGCGTCGTCTTCTTCTGCTCGGTCGCGCAAGCCCCCAAGGTGAGGGCCAATGCCACCGCCAGGAGGGAGCCGGCGAAACGCCGGGCTATTTGTTGTGGCAGGTTATGCATAGCTCGCTCTGCTCCACGCGTAGGAAGGGGACGACGTCGGGCTGGTGGACATCGTGGCAGGTCGCGCACTCGACCTGGTTGTCGAACAGCTTGACGCCATTACGGAAGGTCCCGTCCCGGCCGGGAGGATGGTATTCCTCGTTGCCGAACAGTCCGGGGTATTTGATGCCGACGGGGTGGTCGTCCATCAGGTTCCGCCCGATGACGACGTGATCCATCTTGTGCGCGGTGACACCGTCGTGGCACTGCGTGCAGCGGTCGAGGCCGCCGCCCTTGTCCAGCTTCATGTGCATCGGGGCGTCGTCCTTGGTGGACCAGCCGCCCGGTTTCGAGACCACCATGTCCACCGCCATGCTGCCGTCGTGGCAGGACAGGCAGACGAGGCTCTGCGGGCCGAGCTGCCCCGGCTTCACCTTGTTCGAGGCGCTCTCGTACCGCTGGTAGTCCTCCTGGTTGGAGAAGTACCGGTTCCAGTCCTTGTAGCGCTCGTCGTCGTTGAAGGCGTTGGTCGCCTTGGCGTCGGCCGGCAGGTGGCAGTAGATGCAGGGGTCGCGGTAGTTGTTGAACGCCAGCCCCGTCATGGCCTCGACCTTGGCGCGCATGTTGAGTGCGGTCAGGTCGTGCTTCGAGCCCACCAGCGTTCCGGCCAGCGCGGGCACCGCACCGAGCGCGAGCAGGGCGGCTGCGATCCGCATGAAGGTCGTCAAGGGGCCATTCCTGCGCTCGGGGTTTGCACGCATTCCCGCGAATGGACGCGGGGACGATTTGGGGCAAAAACAAGCAACCCGCGTGCCAGTGCGTGGCCCACTTCTTGCTGTAGAAACGGGACCGATCCGGGCGTACCGTGCCGCTGCGGCGCCCCTGGCACGAAGTGAGGAAGCGAGAGAATGCGGTCCCTGTCCTTGGCAATCATCGCGCTGTCCCTGTTGACGACGAGCGCGCACGCCCAGGAAGCCGACAGCCGCAAGGCCGCGTCGCAGAAGATCTCCGGCATGCAGGACTACACGGCGTACTGCCTCGGCTGCCACGGCAAGGGCGGCGCCGGGGACGGGCCGTCCGCGGCGTCTTCGACGCAGCCGATCCCCAACTTCACGACGCCGCAGGCGGTGGTGCGCTTCCCATACGACCGCATGCTCCGCGGGCTGGAGACGGCGCACGGCGAGGCGACCCGCAAGGGCTGGACGGCGCTGTCGGAGGACCGTCTGTCCTCCGTGGTTTCCTACATGCGGGAAGCCTTCATGATGCCGGCGCAGACCGAGGACGCCAGCCGCGGCCGCGCCATCTTCGCCCGCACCTGCTCGGTCTGCCACGGCGACAAGGGCAACGGCGCCACCTGGGCGAAGAACAGCCTGAACCCCTCGCCCTTCGACTTCACCTCACCCAAGGCGAAGGAGCTGTCGCGCCGCCACATGATCAACACGGTGACCTACGGCAGCCCGAAGACGGCGATGATGGGCTTCTCCACCAAGCTGTCGCGCAGCGACATCGCGGCGGTCGTGGACTACGTCCGCGGCACCTTCATCTACCCGGCCGGCGTTCCCGAAACCGGGAAGGACGACGCCCCGGTTGCCAAAGCGGAGAACCCCGCGCACGCCGCCCTGCCCTCCGGCCACGGCCCGGTCGGCGCCGCCCAACCGCCGGCGCTGCCGCCCTACAACGGCAAGCAGACCGGCTCCAAGACCGCCAAGCTGATGCACAGCGTCGGCCCGGCCGACCTGTCGCTGCCGATGCCGTTCCAGCTGGCCGGCGACCGCGCCGCCGGCAAGACCCTGTTCGAGGAGACCTGCGCCACCTGCCACGGCAAGCAGGGCGACGGCGAGGGTCCGCGCGCCTACTTCATCAACCCGCGCCCGGCCAACTTCCAGCAGCCGGAGACCAAGGCCGACCTCAACCGCCCCACCCTGTTCAAGGCGATCAGCGAGGGCGTCGTCGGCTCCGAGATGCCGGCCTGGTCCAAGGTGCTGGACCAGCAGCAGATCGCCAACGTCGCGGAGTACGTGTTCACCGCCTTCATCCAGCCCGAGGCGGCCCCCGCCGCCCCGCAATGGACGCCCGGCGCCACCCCGGCCCCGAACGCCGCCGCGCCGGTTCCGGTTCCGGCCCCGGCCCCGGACACCAACGCCGACGCAAAAAAAAAGCCGTAGCGGCGCCTGAAATCGAGAACGGGCGGAAGGTCTACAACTTCCGCTGCTACTTCTGCCACGGCTACAGCGGCGACGCGCGGACGGTGGCGGCGCAACAGCTCGACCCGCCGCCGCGCAACTTCGTCCAGTCGCCCGGCCTGACGCTGGAGAAGATCCTGTCGACGCTGGAGCACGGCAGCCCCGGCACCGGCATGAAAAGCTTCCGGAACGTCCTCTCGGCCTATGAGCGGCGCGACGTCGCCGTCTTCGTGCTGGAGGAGTTCGTCCGCCGCGGCAACCACAACACCGCCTACCACACCCCGGAGAACGGCTGGCCCGACCACGCCGCCAAGTACGGCGCCGCCTATCCGTTCGTGCAGGGCAAGGCCTCGCTCGACACGCCGCCGGCTACGCTGGACGACAAGGCCCGCGCCGGCCGTGCGCTGTTCGTCGAGGCCTGCATCACCTGCCACGAGCCGCGCAACACCGCCAACCCGACCATCGAGGCGTTCCCGCTGTCGCACATGGGCACGGTGGTGCGCGGCAAGGAGCAGGTGGACGCCATCAGCCGTGCCAGCACCTACGCCAGCCACGACGTGCCGCCGGTGATCGCCGGCCTTACCGAGCAGGAGACGAAGGGCAAGGCGATCTTCGACCAGAACTGCGCCTTCTGCCACGCCGCCGACGGCACGGCGAAGAACTGGATCGGCGCCTTCCTGCAGCCGCACCCGCGCAACTTCACCGACATCACCCAGATCGCCGAGCTGGACCGCGCCCGGCTGGAGAAGGCGGTCCGCCAGGGCCTGCCCAACACCTCGATGCCGGCGTGGGGCGCGGTGCTGTCGGACGCCGAGATCAAGGCGGTGATCTCCTATGTCGAGCGCGCCTTCCTGACCCCCACCCGCGCCGCCGCCAAGGCCGAGGCGGAGCGGCTGGACAAGGAGGGGATGCGGAAGATGCCTCGGCCGTAATCTGCGCCGCCCCTCCCGGAATCGACAAAGCCCCTCCCCGATTCCCGGAAACGGAAGCGCGGCCATAGCGCACCACCGCGCCCGAACGGCCCCGTCCCCGCTGTCCGAAAATTGGCTCAATTGTTGCTACACCCCCGGTGTGCAGGCCGCCGCGTTCCGGCGAGCCGGCGCAGGGAGAAGGCACGATGAACGCCATGAGCCCCACACCCCCGCCCCTTCCGCTCGCCGAAGAGAACCTCGCGCGCGTCCGCGACGTGCTGGAGCCGCTCGACCGCGAGCAGAAGGCGCGCCTGCACCAGCTCATCCGCGACGGCCATCTCGACAACCCGGCGCTCGGCCCCCACGTCGCCAGCCTGCTGCTGGAGATGCTGAACGGCCGCCGCACCGAGCACGCGCGGCGCCTGTGGACCGGCTGGTTCGACCCGATCCTGCTGCGCGACGACGTCTCCATCCGCGCCGAGACCCGCCTGCCCGCCAGCATGCACATCATCGACGCCGGAGCGTGGTGGTTCGCGTTGTCGCAGCACATGGGCCCGAGCATCGACCGCGTCCAGCGCGCCGTCACCAAACAGAGCCGCGAGAAGCCGCTCGACGAGATCTTCGCCGCCCCGGCCGCCCAGCGCATCGCCGAGGACCTGCGCCGGGAATCGCTGGCGATCATCGCCGCGGTGAAACCCAAGGCCGAGACCCGCGCCCGCTTCCTCGCCGAGGCCAACCTGCAGCGCAAGTCGATGCTGGCGGCGCGCGGCTGCCGCGCCACGCCGCCGCTCACCGCGGCCGACCTCGACACGCTGGAGTTCCTGCTGACCGTCGCCCCGGCGTGGCGCGACCTCGCCAGGCCGGCCCCGGCCACCGACCTCGACACGCTGACCGACTACGTCCTCACCGCCGCCGAGGAGCGCCGCCCCGGCGCCGAGGGCGCGCTGCTGCTGGTCGTCGCCCACCTGCACGCCAAGCGCCACCCGGGCACGGCGATGGAGGTGCACCACACCTTTCCGCAGACGCTGGTCCGCGACTGCATCGTCGTGCACTTCCAGCTCGCCGCCCAGGTCGCCCGCGAGTGGATCGAGGAGCACTACCTCAGCCGCGCGCCGGCCCGCACGCCGCCGAGCAGCGGCGACATCGAGGTCCTGACCGAGTGCGTGTTCGCCTGGTACGACGCCCTGCACGCGCTGGGCATCGACGAGAGCGACCGCCACCAGGCCGGCATCCGCGACGCCTTCGGCCGCTTCATCAACGCGGTCGAGCTGGAGCTGGTCCCGGCGCTCGGCCAGCGGCTGATGGCGATGACCCGCTACTCATCGCCCGATCCGCTGCTGGAGCGCATCCGCTATGTCGCCTCCTTCAAGGCGCGCCTGAAGCCGCGCGGCATCGCCACCGCCATCAAGCCGTGGCAGCCCACCATCGCCCAGCACCTGAGCGGCCTGTTCCGCGACCTCACGACCGCCGGCCAGCCGGCCGACCTGCCCCGCCTCGGCAAGCTGGCCGAGCTGATGGACCTGATCGGCCACCCGCTGGAGGTGACCGCGCTGGACGGCGCGCTGATCCGCCTCGTGGAGGAGGCCCTGGCCATGCGCCAGCGCTTCAGCGACGAGGAGTCCGGGCTGATCGACCGCCTGCTGACCACCGCCAGCGACGAGCGCCGCCGCTGCCGCTGGTGGGTGTCGCCGGAGGTCATGAACCTGCTGAAGACCGCCGACCGCACCGGCTGGTACCGCCGCGCCGGGGCCTAGCCGGAAGAGACGTGCCTTCCCCTTCTGCGCAGCCGCCGCGGCGGGGCTTCTTAGGATTTGGTTAACGTCCGTCAACCATACATTCGAACCTTAGACGGCCACCCCTTGCGTGGCTCTCGGAAAGGGAAACGCGCCATGCCCCTGCACACCGCCGCCCTCCGCCAGCCCGCGCCCCTCCAGCCGATGCCGGCCCCGGTTCCGGCCTTGCGCCAGGCCCGCCGGCCGGCGCTCCCGACGCGGGCGCCCTCGGTCGGCCCGGTGGTGGTGATCAGCGACGACGTCTTCCCGGTCGGCGCCGAGACGGTGGCGCTGGAGAAGGACGAGGCGCTGTTCTACGAGGGCGACGACGCGCGCACCGTCTACCGCGTGGTCGAGGGCATGGTGCGCATCAGCATCATGCTGGCCGACGGCCGGCGGCACATCGTCGATTTCCTGCAGCCGGGCGACATGGTCGGCTTGAGCGCCGCAGCGGAGTACGCCCACACCGCCGAGGCGGTGACCGCGACCAAGCTGGTGCGCATGCCGCGCGCGCGCCTGGAGGCGGCAATGGACCAGCGCCCGGCGCTGGCGCGCAAGCTGTTCACCCGCATGCAGGCCGACCTGGTCGCGGCGCACGAGCGCCTGCTGCTGCTCGGCCGCAAGAGCGTGCCGGAGCGCCTGGCCTCTCTGCTGCTGCTGCTGCGCGACCGCCAGCCGGCGGGCGGCGAGGCGCCGCAGCGGGTGGCACTGCCGATGGGGCGGACGGACATCGCCGACTATCTCGGCCTGACCATCGAGACGGTGTCGCGCACCTTCACCAAGCTGCGCTCCGGCGGGGTGATCCGGCTGGCCGACACCTACACGGTGGAGATCGACGAGCCCGAGCGGCTGGCGGAGATCGCCGCCGGGCGGTGAGCGGATCGAAGCCCCTCCCCCCTCGCGGGGGAGGGGTTGGGGAGAGGGGGATAGCGGCCGGAGGCCGCGGAAGTGACGCTTTCCACCCTCTCCCCAACCCCTCTCCCGTCAAGGGAGAGGGGCTTATCGACGTCACCCCGCCGCCACGCGCTCCTTGAAATACGCCACCATCGCCGCGTCCGCCGGCAGCAGTTCCTCAACGAACAGCGCGTGCGCCGTGCCGATCAGCGTCCGCGCCGCCTGCACGTCGGCGCGCTCCACCGTCGCAGCCAGGGACTCCAGCGTCCGTGCGAAGGTGCCGTGCATGGCGATGTGGGCCTCGGTCTGCGGCGTCGGGTGCTGCAGCAGGTACTCCTCCTCACGCCGGAAATGCTCGCGCGCCTCGACCACCAGGCGCTGCGCCATGGTGGCCGGATAGGCGCTGCCGGGCAGCATCGACAGCGAATCCTCCAGCAGGTCGAGCAGCGTCGCCAGCTGCTTGTGGTCGAGGTCGAAGACGCTGTGACCGGTGCGCCAGCTGTCATCCCAAGCCATGATGTCTCTTCTCCACACAAATCCGTTCTTGCCGGTGCCGCAGTCCCCGGCTCATTTCCTGGTGCGGGACTTCCAGGCGGTGACCAGCCGCGTCGCCTCGGCCGACTGCGTCGGGGTGAGCTGGGCGGCAACCTCCTTGAGCAGCGGCGCCGCCACCCGGCGCACCTCGGCGTCGTCCGCCTCGCTGGCGAGGTAGAGCCAGCGGTAGGCGCTGACGATGTTCTTCAGCTCGCCCGCGCTCTCCAGCCGGCCGAGGTTGAACTGCGCCCAGAAGTCGGCCTGATCGGCGGCGAGCTGGTACCAGATCGACGCGGCGCGCAGGTCGCGCGACACGCCCATGCCGTGCTCGTACATGGCGGCGAGGTTGTACTGCGCGATGGCGTAGCCCTGCTCGGCCGCCTTCTCGTACCACTTGGCGGCCTGGCCGTAGTCCTGCTTCACGCCGGAGCCGGTGGCGTACATGACCGCCAGGTTGTTCTGCGCCACAGCGTCGTTCTGCTCGGCGGCCCTGGTCAGCTCCGGCAGCGTCTTGGCCGGCGTGCCGTGGCCGGCCTGATGGTTGGCGTGGGCCGTGCCGGCGGCCAGAAGCCCGGCGACGGAGAGCGCAACGAGCAGCCTCATGATTCTTCTTCCTTATTCGTCGTTGCTCGCGGGAGAGGTCTCTTCGAGCTTGCGGTACAGGGTGGACAGGCCGAGGCCGAGGTTGCGCGACGCGACGCGGCGGTCGCCGCCGGCCGTCTGGATGGCGTTCAGGATCAGCTTGCGCTCGAACGCCGCCACCTGGTCCTTCAGCGAGCCGCCGGCCTCCAGCGGCGCCGAGTCCGCCATCACCGGCATGCCGGGGCTGGCGCCGGTGATGCTGGGCGGCAGGTCCCACTTGGTGATGACGTTGTCCTCGCAGAGCAGGACGGCGCGCTCCAGCACGTTCTCCAGCT
>NZ_LGQZ01000211.1 GCF_003116015.1 Azospirillum sp. TSO22-1 | reverse complement strand
GGCGTTCTCCCAGGCCGACATCCGCGAGATCGTCCGCCCGCACGTGCTCAACGTGCTGCCGCAGGGCTGGATGTGCGACGAGGCGTCGTTCTACGTCAACCCGACCGGCCGCTTCGTGATCGGCGGGCCGGACGGCGACGCCGGGCTGACGGGCCGCAAGATCATCGTGGACACCTACGGCGGCGCCGCGCCGCACGGCGGCGGCGCCTTCTCGGGCAAGGACCCGACCAAGGTGGACCGCTCGGCCGCCTACGCGGCGCGCTACCTGGCGAAGAACGTCGTGGCCGCTGGCCTGGCCGACAAGTGCACGATCCAGCTGTCGTACGCGATCGGCGTGTCGAAGCCTTTGTCGGTGTACATCGACACCGCGGGCACGGGTAAGGTGGACGAGGACCGGCTGTCGGACGTGCTGCAGCAGCTGGTGAACCTCAGCCCGCGGGGCATCCGCACGCACCTGGGGCTGAACAAGCCGATCTACGCGCGCACCGCTGCCTACGGCCACTTCGGCCGCGAGCCGGATGCCGACGGCGGCTTCTCCTGGGAGAAGACCGATCTGGTGAACGACCTGCGCAACGCCTTCTTCTGATAGCAAGCGCATCATGGTATCGAGCGCAGGGGCCTTCGGGCCCCTGCGTCTTTTTTTGAGCACCCGAGATGACCGAAGACACTTCCCCGGATTCCGCCCAGGACCCCACCCGTCGCCTGTACGGCCGGCGCAAGGGCCGGCCGCTGCGCAAGCGCAAGTCCAGCCTGATCGACACGCTGCTGCCGGCGCTCACCATCCCGGTGCCGCAGCCGGGCGAGCGCATCGACCCGAAGGCGCTGTTCTCCCGCCCGGTGGACGAGGCGTGGCTGGAGGTCGGCTTCGGCAGCGGCCACCACCTCGCCTGGCAGGCGGAGCACAACCGCGCGGTCGGCCACATCGGCGCCGAGCCGTTCGTCAACGGCGTCGCCGGCCTGCTGGCGCTGGTCGACCAGGCGAATCTGGACAACGTCCGCGTCCTGCCGGATGACGCCCGCCCGCTGCTCGACGCGCTGCCCGACGAGTCGATCGGCCGCGCCTTCGTGCTGTTCGCCGACCCCTGGCCGAAGAAGCGCCATTGGGAGCGCCGCTTCATCGGGCCGGAGAACCTGGAGAAGCTGGCGCGCGTGCTGAAGGACGGGGCGGAGCTGCGGTTGGCCAGCGACGACATGGGGCTGGTGCGCTGGATGCTGGAGCACACGGTGAAGCACCCGGCCTTCGAGTGGACCGCCCGCGGCCCGCGCGACTGGCGCGAGCGCCCCGCCGATTGGCCGCCCACCCGCTACGAGCAGAAGGCCATCGAGGCCGGGCGCCGGCCGGTGTTCCTGCGCTTCGTCAGGAAGCCCCGGGCGGCGTAGCCACGCCGGCCTCCACCACCGGCGCGCCGTAGTGCTCCACGGTCGGGAACGGTTCGTAGAAGTGGTGCAGCAGCGCCTTCCAGCGGGCATAGCGGTCGGAACCCCGGAAGCCCACCTCGTGGTCCTCCACCGAGCGCCAGCGCACCAGCAGCAGGTAGCGGTCCGTCGCCTCCAGGCAGGGCCGCAGCTCCATCCCCTGGAAGCCGGGTGTCGCGGCGATTAGCGGCGTCGCCTCGGTCATGGCGCGCTCGAAGGCGGCGCCCTGGCCGGGGCGGACGGAGAGGATGGCGAGTTCGACGGTCATGGGCGGTCTTCCTCGGTTCGCGGGAGGCTGCCCAGCGTACAGCACGCTGCCTCCGCCGGGAAAAGGGCTTGCAGCCTGCCGAAAGACGGCTATATTCGAAACCGAAATCCCATACGGCTTGGCGGCTCGAGTGATCGGGCCGGCGGGACGCTTTGCGGGTGCGCCTTGGCGCACCTATTTTTTTAATCTGGCGTGTGGAATCCCCTGGGGACGCGCTCCGGGGCAGGCTTGGTGGAATGGACGCAACCGGTCGGATCGAGCAGATCATCACCCCTTCGGTCGAGGCCCTCGGCTACGAGATCGTGCGGGTGCTCCTGTTGGGCGGGCAACGCCCGACGCTGCAGATCATGGCCGAGCGGACCGACGGCGACCCCATGACCGTGGAGGATTGCGCCGACATCAGCCGCTCCGTGTCGGCGCTCCTCGACGTGGAGGATCCCATCGCCGGGGCCTACACGCTGGAGGTCAGCTCGCCCGGTCTCGATCGGCCGCTGACCCGGCTCAAGGACTTCGAGCGCTTCGCCGGCTTCACGGCGAAGCTCGAGACACGCCTCGCGATCGACGGCCGCAAGCGCTTCAAGGGCACGCTGAAGGGCGTCGAGGGCGAGGAGATCGTTCTCGATGCCGAGGGTGGCCTGGCGCGCGTCGCCTTCGACAATGTCCTGCGCGCCAAGCTGGTGATCACGGACGAGCTGCTCCGCGCCGCCGACGGCCAGGAACAGGGGTGACCGGACCGCATCCGGTCCGGGAAGAGAACAACGGTCAGTCCAGGAAGTAAGACGGATGGAACTGCTGCAAGTCGCTGACGCGGTTGCCCGCGAAAAGAACATCGACCGGGACGAGGTCCTGGAGGCGATGGAGCAGGCGATCCAGAAGGCTGGTCGCTCGAAGTACGGCCACGAGCACGACATCCGCGCGCGCATCGACCGCAAGACCGGCGACATCCACCTCGCCCGCTACCTCGAGGTCGTCGAGACCGTCGAGAACGAGGCGACGCAGGTGAGCCTGGCCTCGCAGCAGCGCCGCAAGCCGGACGCCAAGGTCGGCGACTTCATCATCGACCAGCTGCCGCCCATCGACTTCGGCCGCATCGCCGCGCAGACCGCCAAGCAGGTCATCGTCCAGAAGGTCCGCGACGCCGAGCGCAAGCGCCAGTTCAACGAGTACAAGGACCGCATCGGCGAGGTCGTCAACGGCCTGGTCAAGCGCGTCGAGTACGGCAACGTCACCGTCGACCTCGGCCGCGCCGAGGCGATCCTGCGCCGCGACGAGCTGCTGCCGCGCGAGCATTTCAAGAACGGCGACCGCGTCCGCGCCTACATCTACGACGTGCGCGAGGAAGCCCGCGGGCCGCAGATCTTCCTGTCGCGCACGCACCCCATGTTCATGGCCAACCTGTTCAAGCAGGAAGTGCCGGAGATCTACGACGGCATCATCGAGATCCGCGCCGTGGCGCGCGACCCGGGCAGCCGCGCCAAGATCGCCGTGGTCAGCCACGACAGCTCCATCGATCCGGTCGGCGCCTGCGTCGGCATGCGCGGCAGCCGCGTCCAGGCGGTGGTCGGCGAGCTGCAGGGCGAGAAGATCGACATCATCCCGTTCAACAACGACGCTGCCACCTTCGTGGTGAACGCGCTGGCCCCCGCCGAGGTGGCCAAGGTCGTGCTGGACGAGGAAGGCCGCCGCATCGAGGTGGTGGTGCCGGACGACCAGCTGTCGCTGGCCATCGGGCGGCGCGGCCAGAACGTGCGCCTCGCCACCATGCTGACCGGCTGGGACATCGACATCCTGACCGAGCAGGAGGAGTCGGAGCGCCGCACCGAGGAGTTCCGCACCCGCTCGCAGCTGTTCATCGACGGCCTCGACGTGGACGACGTGATCGCCCACCTGCTGGTCGCCGAGGGCTTCGGCTCGATCGAGGAGATCGCCTACGTCGAGACCGAGGAACTCGCCGAGATCGAGGGCTTCGACGAGGACGTGGCCAACGAGCTGAAGCAGCGTGCGTTGAGCTTCCTCGAGGAGCAGGACGCCCGCGCCGACGTCCGGCGCCGCGAGCTGGGCGTCGAGGATGCGCTGGCCGAGGTGGCCGGCCTGACCGCGTCGCAGCTGGTCAAGCTGGGCGACGCCGGCATCAAGACGCTGGACGACCTGGCCGACCTCGCCGGCGACGAGCTGCGCGACATCCTCGGCAAGGACGGCCCGTCCGAGGACGAGGCGAACGAGATCATCATGGCCGCCCGTGCGCACTGGTTCGACGGCGAGGGCGACGGTGCTGCGGCGCCGCAGCCCGCTCCCGGCGGCGGCGCGCAGCCGGCGGCCGAGTAACGGTTCGAGGAAGCGACGCAGCGGATGGCAGGCCAGACCGACGCGATCGACACGGACCACGGTGCCGAGCCGGCGCACGAGGCGGACCGGGAGAAGGGTCCGCTTCGCCGCTGCATCGCCACCGGGGCGGTCCAGCCCAAGGACGGTATGATCCGCTTCGGGATCGCGCCGGACGGGGAGGTCGTGCCGGACCTGGAGGAGCGCCTGCCCGGCCGCGGCCTGTGGCTGACCGCCGAGCGCACCGCGCTTGACAAGGCGGTGTCCAAGGGCCTGTTCTCCAAGGCCGCCCGGCGCGCCGTCCGGCCGCCGGCCGATCTGGCGGACCGGCTGGCGCGGCTGTTGCGGCGGCGCTGCCTCGACCAGATCGGGCTGGCGCGCCGCGCCGGCCAGGCGGTGGCGGGGTTCGAGAAGGTCCGCGAGGCGCTGAAGGGCGGCCGCGTCGGCACCAAGGGACCGCCGCCGGGGCTTCTGCTGGAGGCGGCCGACGGGTCGCCCGACCAGCGCGGTAAGGTGACGGCGCTGGCGCCGGGCCTGCCGGTTCTGGACCTCTTCGAGTCGGCGGACCTCGCCGCCGCGCTCGGACGCGATCACGCCGTCCATGCCGTCGTAGCGGCTGGCCGGCTGGCCGACGGGTTGAGCCGCGATGCGGCCCGGCTCAGGGGCATTGAAGGAATGACCGACGGCACGGTGCCGGCGGACCATGGCAAGCAACGTATTTAACTGACCGGATCCGATGACCGACAGCAACGACCAGGACCACAAGAAAGTCTTGCACCTCAACGCCGGTGGCACCACCTCCGGAAAGGGCAAGCTTGAGTTGAAGAAGCCGGTCGATGGCACGGTCCGGCAGAGCTTTTCCCATGGCCGCACCAAGACGGTGACCGTCGAGGTGAAGCGCAAGCGCACCGTCGAGAAGGGTGCCGTCCCCGGCATCGCCGACGGCGGTGCCGCCGCCCGTCAGGCGGCGCAGGGCATGCCGATGCGCGGCGGGCCGGGCGGTGGACGCCCCGGCGGCCGCAACGTCATGGGCGGCGCCGTGCGCCAGCTCACCAAGGAGGAGCGCGAGGCCCGCGAGCGCGCACTCCGCGGCGCGATCATCGAGGCCGAGCAGCGCCGCTACGAGCCCGAGGAGATCTACGAGGAGCCGGAGGCCGCGGTGACCGAGGCCCCGGCGCCCGAGCCGGTGGTCGACGAGCCGGAGATCCTCGACGCCGAGACGCTGCGCCAGCGCGAGCTGGAGGAGCTGCGCGGCATCCAGGAGGCCGAGCGCCAGGTGGCCGAGGAAGCCGAACGCCGCCGCAAGGAGGAAGAGGCCCGGCGCAAGGAAGCCGAGGAGGCCCGCCGCGCCGCCGAGGCGCCCGCCGCCCGCCGCACCGACGACCGTGGCGTGCAGGGTGCGCGCATGGCGCCCGCCGCCCGCCCGCCGGCCAGCACCACCAGCGAAGCCCCGTCGGCCCGTCCGCCGATCGGCGGCCTGCCCCCCGCCCGCGTCGACGAGGAAGAGGACGACGGCGGCCGCAGCCGGGGTCGTCCCGGTGGCGGCAACAAGGGCCCGGCCAAGGCGCCGGCCGCCCCGGCCCGCAAGCCGGGCGGTGCCGCCCCGGGTGCCGACCGCCGTCGCGGCGGCGCCAAGATGACCGTGTCGCAGGCGCTCAGCGACGACGGTGGCGATCGCACCCGCTCGCTCGCCGCGGTCCGCCGTGCCCGTGAGAAGGAGCGGCTGCGTCAGCTGTCCCGTCAGGAGACCCAGAAGGTGACCCGCGACGTCGTGCTGCCGGAAGTCATCACCGTCCAGGAGCTGGCCAACCGCATGGCCGAGCGCGGCGCCGACGTCATCAAGGCGTTGATGCGCATGGGCGTGATGGCCAACATCAACCAGACCATCGACGCCGACACCGCCGAACTGCTGATCGGCGAGTTCGGCCACCGCGTCCGCCGCGTCTCCGAGGCCGACGTCGAGCTGGGCCTGCGCGGCAACGAGGACATCGACGAGGCGTTGGTGTCGCGTCCGCCGGTGGTCACCATCATGGGCCACGTCGACCACGGCAAGACCTCGCTGCTGGACGCGCTGCGCCAGACCGACGTGGTCAGCCGCGAGGCCGGCGGCATCACCCAGCACATCGGCGCCTATCAGGTGCAGCTGGAGTCGGGTGCGAAGATCACCTTCATCGACACGCCGGGCCACGCCGCCTTCACCGAGATGCGTGCCCGCGGCGCCAACGTCACCGACGTGGTCGTGCTGGTGGTCGCCGCCAACGACGGCGTCATGCCGCAGACCATCGAGGCGATCCACCACGCCAAGGCGGCGAAGGTGCCGATCATCGTGGCGATCAACAAGATCGACCTGCCCGACGCCAAGCCGGACCGCGTCCGCCAGGAACTGCTGCAGCACGAGCTGGTGGTCGAGGAGCTGGGCGGCGACATCCAGACCGTCGAGGTGTCGGCCAAGGCCAAGCGCAACCTGGACAAGCTGGAGGAGGCCATCCTCCTGCAGGCGGAAATCCTGGAGCTGAAGGCCAACCCGGGCCGCAGCGCCGAGGGCGTCGTGGTCGAGGCCAAGCTGGAGCGCGGCCGCGGCTCGGTCGCCACCGTGCTGGTCCAGCGCGGCACGCTGAAGGTCGGCGACGTGTTCGTCACCGGGTCGGAGTGGGGCCGCGTCCGCGCCCTCGTCAACGACCGCGGCCAGAGCGTCGAGGAGGCCGGTCCGGCCAGCCCGGTCGAGGTGCTGGGCCTCAACGGCACGCCGCTCGCCGGCGACGACTTCACCGTCGTCGAGTCGGAGGCGCGCTCCCGCGAGATCGCCGAGTTCCGTCAGCGCAAGAAGCGCGAGGCCGCCAACGCGGCGTCCGCGCGCGGTTCGCTGCAGGACATGTTCAGCCGCATCCAGGCGGGCGAGGCCAAGGAACTGCCGGTCGTCATCAAGGGCGACGTGCAGGGCTCGATCGAGGCGATCTCCACCTCGCTGGAGAAGCTCACGGCCGAGAACACCGAGGTCAAGGTGCGCGTGCTGCACGCCTCGGTGGGTGCGATCAACGAGTCGGACATCACGCTGGCGAACGCCTCCAACGCGATGGTCATCGGCTTCAACGTCCGCGCCAACCCGCAGGCCCGCGATCTGGCCAAGCGCGACGGCGTCGAGATCCGCTACTACTCGATCATCTACAACGTGATCGACGACGTGAAGGCGGCTCTGACGGGCATGCTGTCGCCGACGCTGCGCGAGCGCTTCATCGGCTACGCGACGATCCGCGAGGTCTTCAACATCACCAAGGTCGGCAAGGTCGCCGGCTGCATGGTGACGCAGGGCACGGTCAAGCGCGGCGCGGGTGTGCGCCTGCTGCGCGACAACGTCGTGATCCACGAAGGCACGCTGAAGACCCTCAAGCGCTTCAAGGACGAGGTCAAGGACGTGCGCGAGGGCTACGAGTGCGGCATGGCCTTCGAGAACTACGACAACATCGAGGCCGGCGACATCATCGAAGCCTTCGAGATCGAAGAGGTCGCGCGGGTGCTCTGATCGGCCCAACATCACCAAGGGGGCCGCGGTTCGCCGCGGCCCCTTCGTTCATCAGCCTCTTCCTTGGTCATCCCCGCGAAAGCGGGGGTGCAGACTTTCCGCCAAAGCGCCTGAACCGGCTGGATTCCCGCTTTCGCGGGAATGACGGAAGAGGGAACATGGTTGAAACGCGGTGACGGTCTCCGTCGCCGGTTTCCCGCGGCGGTCGCGCGGCCGCAAGACGAAAGACACCATCATGGCGAAGAAGAATCACGCCACCATCCGTGCGGGCAAGGCGCCGTCCCAACGCATGCTCCGCGTCGGCGAGGAACTGCGCCACGCGCTGGCGGCGGTGCTGCAGCGCGGCGACTTCCATGACCCGGACCTGCAGGGTCACCTCGTCGTCGTGTCGGAGGTGCGCATCAGCCCGGACCTCAAGGCCGCCACCGCCTTCGTCTCGCCGCTCGGCGGCGGCGACATGGACCAGATGCTGGCGGCGCTGCGCCGGGCCGGTCCCTACCTGCGCGGCCAGATCGTGCGCGCCGTCAACCTGCGTCACGCGCCGACGCTGAGCTTCGAGCCGGACACCTCCTTCGACTACGCCGGCCGCATCGACGCCATCCTGCACAGCCCCGACGTCGCCCGCGACCTCGGCAAGGGCCGCAGCGCCGACGACGAGGACGATTCCTGGGACGAGGAGGAGGACACCGAGGGTGCCGACGACCTCGGCTACGAGGAGTCCGACGACGTCGATGACGCCTTCGAGGAGGGCGAGGAGACCGACGGCGTGCACGACGAGCCGGCCAACGGCGGCGGGGGCAAGCGTGGCGCGTAAGCGGAAGGGCCAGCCGATCCACGGCTGGCTGGTGCTCGACAAGCCGGAGGGGCTGACCTCCACCCAGGCGCTGTCCAAGGTGCGCCGCCTGCTCAACGCCGAGAAGGCCGGGCACGGCGGCACGCTCGACCCGCTCGCCACGGGCATCCTGCCCATCGCGCTGGGCGAGGCGACCAAGACCGTGTCCTACGCCATGGACGGGGCGAAGACCTACCGCTTCACCGTGCGCTGGGGCGAGCGCACCGCCACCGACGACCGCGAGGGCGCGATCATCGACCGCTCCGACGCCCGTCCGGACGAGGCGGCGATCCGCGCCGCGCTGCCGGCGTTCCTCGGCGAGATCGACCAGGTGCCGCCGCAGTACTGCGCCATCAAGGTGGACGGCGAGCGCGCCTACGACATCGCCCGCGACGGCGACGTCGTCGACCTCGCCGCGCGCCGCGTGCGCATCGACCGCTTCGAGCTGGTGGAAATGCCCGACGCCGACCACGCCGTGTTCGAGATCGACTGCGGCAAGGGCACCTATGTGCGCTCGCTGGCGCGCGATCTTGCCGAAGCCTTGGGCACCGTCGGGCACGTCGCCGTGCTGCGCCGGCTGCGGGTCGGGCGATTCACGCTGGACACGGCAATTTCCCTGGACGAACTGGCCGCTATGGATCATGGTGCGGCCGTCGAACGACTTCTGCTTCCCATCGAGACCGCGCTGGACGACATCCCGGCGCTGGCCCTGACGGAAGCCGAAGCGCACCGACTGAGACACGGCCAAGCGGTGGCGCTCCTCACCCGGCAGGACCTCGAACGCCTCACGGCGATCCGGGGTGCGGTCGGCGGGGACGGCATCGTCATTGCGCTTTTCGCCGGGAAACCGGTGGCGCTGGCCCGCGTCGAGGGGGCGGAGGTCCGTCCGGTGCGCGTGATCAACCTCTAAGATTATAGGAGCCACGATGTCGATTACGCCCGATCGCAAGCAGGAACTCATCAAGGAATACAGCCGCGGCACCGCCGACACCGGCTCGCCCGAGGTGCAGGTCGCGATCCTGTCGGAGCGCATCCGCAACCTCACGGAGCACCTGCAGGGCCACAAGAAGGACTTCCACTCGCGCCGTGGTCTGCTGGTCATGGTCGGCCAGCGCCGTCGCTTGCTGGACTACCTGAAGAAGAAGGACCAGGGCCGCTACGCCACGCTCATCGAGCGTCTGGGCCTGCGCCGCTAATCCGGCTCACCAGGTTACGAGGTCCGTGAAAACCCGCTCCACCCCATCCCACGCCCAGGCGCCGGACACACGCGGCGCCACCGGGACGGATGTGCGTGCGGCGGGTTCTCCGTCAGCATCGGTACGCTGAGACAGGCGGCCGGCCCGGGTTGACCGGGTCCGGCCGTTTGTCGTTTCTGCTCACGTGTTCATCGCGATTTCATACGGGGTCTGACGACTGGTGGCCCCGGCTCCGGGCAGGCAATCCGGCCTGACGGGGTGTCGGACGGAAGGAAAGACAGCATGTTCAACGTTTACCGCAAAGAGATCGACTGGGGCGGGCGCAAGCTCACCCTCGAAACCGGCAAGGTCGCCCGCCAGGCGGACGGCGCCGTTCTGGTCACCTACGGGGAGACCACGGTGCTGTGCACGGCCGTCGGCGCGAAGGCGCCGAAGCCGGGCGTCGATTTCTTCCCGCTGACGGTCAACTACCAGGAGAAGACCTTCGCGGCCGGCAAGATCCCCGGCGGCTTCTTCAAGCGCGAGGGGCGCCCGACCGAGAAGGAGACGCTGGTCAGCCGCCTGATCGACCGTCCCATCCGTCCGCTGTTCGCCGATGGCTACCGCAACGAGACCCAGGTCGTCGCCACCGTGCTGAGCCACGACCTGGAGAACGATCCGGACATCGTCGCCATGGTCGGCGCCTCGGCCGCGCTGACGATCTCCGGCATCCCGTTCCTCGGCCCGATCGGCGCCGCCCGCGTCGCCTACATCGACGGCCAGTACGTGCTGAACCCGACGCAGGAGCAGGTGTCCGGCTCCGACCTCGACCTCGTGGTCGCCGGCACCACCGAAGGCGTGCTGATGGTCGAGTCGGAAGCCAAGGAGCTGACCGAGGAGGTCATGCTCGGCGCCGTCATGTTCGGCCACAAGAACTTCCAGCCGGTCATCCAGGCGATCATCGAGCTGGCCGAGCTGTGCGCCAAGGAGCCGTGGGACATCCCGGCCCCGGCCTACGACCGCGCCGCCCTGAAGGCCCGCGTCGCCGGCCTGGTGCGCGCCGACGTCGAGGCCGCCTACACCGAGACCGTCAAGCAGGCCCGCTACGAGAAGATCGGCGCCGCCAAGGCCAAGGCCGTCGAGGCGCTGGTCGCCGAGGGCGCCGAGGCGCCGCACGTCTCCGCCGAGTTCAAGGAACTGGAGGCCGACATCCTGCGCGGTTCGGTCATCAAGACCGGTAAGCGCATCGACGGCCGCGACACCAAGACGGTCCGCCCGATCGTCTCGGAGGTCGGCGTGCTGCCGCGCGCCCACGGTTCGGCGCTGTTCACCCGCGGCGAGACGCAGGCGCTGGTCGTCACCACGCTGGGCACCAGCCAGGACGAGCAGATCATCGACGCGCTCGAGGGCGAGTACCGCGAGAGCTTCATGCTGCACTACAACTTCCCGCCGTACTCGGTGGGCGAGGCCGGCCGCATGGGCTCGCCGGGCCGCCGCGAGATCGGCCACGGCAAGCTGGCGTGGCGCGCCATCCACCCGCTGCTGCCGAGCAAGGAGGCGTTCCCCTACACCATCCGCGTGGTGTCGGAGATCACCGAGTCGAACGGCTCGTCGTCGATGGCCACGGTGTGCGGCACCTCGCTGTCGCTGATGGACGCCGGCGCCCCGCTGGACCGCCCGGTGGCCGGCATCGCCATGGGCCTCATCAAGGAGGACGAGGGCGTCGCCGTGCTCTCCGACATCCTGGGTGACGAGGACCACCTCGGCGACATGGACTTCAAGGTGGCCGGCACCGAGCGCGGCGTCACCGCGCTGCAGATGGACATCAAGATCACCTCGATCACCGAGGAGATCATGAAGGTCGCCCTGGCCCAGGCCAAGGACGGCCGCATCCACATCCTCGGCGAGATGGCCAAGGCCATCGGCGGGGCGCGCGAGACGGTCAACCAGAACGCCCCGCGCATCACCGTGATCAACATCCCGAAGGAGAAGATCCGCGACGTGATCGGTTCCGGCGGCAAGGTGATCCGCGAGATCGTCGAGCAGACCGGCGCCAAGATCGACATCGAGGACGACGGCACCGTCAAGGTGGCCGCGGTCGATTCGAAGGCGGCGCAGGCGGCCATCGACTGGATCAAGGGCATCGTCGCCGAGCCGGAGATGGGCGTGATCTACACCGGCAAGGTGGTGAAGGTCGTCGATTTCGGCGCCTTCGTGAACTTCCTGGGCTCGCGCGATGGTCTGGTGCACATCTCCGAACTGGCGCAGCAGCGCGTCGGCAAGGTGTCGGACGTGGTGAACCAGGGCGACGAGGTGAAGGTCAAGGTCATCGGCTTCGACGACCGCGGCAAGGTCAAGCTGTCGATGAAGCAGGTCGACCAGGCCACCGGCGAGGACATCTCCAAGAAGGACCGTCCGGAAGGCGCGGATGACGCTCCCGCCGAGGCCCGCGAGCCGCGTGAGCCCCGCGAGGACCGCCCGCGCCGCGAGCGCCGCCCGCGCGGTGAGTGACGTGAGGCTTGGCCTTGCGGTGTGAACGGGAAAGGGCGCCGCAAGGCGCCCTTTTCTTTTTGCCCTTCCTCGCCTCCGGCGGGGGCGTGGAGCCGGTAACGAAGTTAACGAGCGCCGAAGGCGATCGTAGGCGGAGCGCGGTCGCCCGACTTGCGGGCGACCGGTGGAGGGGACCC
>NZ_LGQZ01000208.1 GCF_003116015.1 Azospirillum sp. TSO22-1 | reverse complement strand
TCTCCTTGCCGGCGGCGTAGTTCCAGGAGATCAGCACGACCTTGCGATGCCCGTCCTTCAGCACCACGTCGCCGCAGGGGAAATTGGCCTGCCAGTTGGAGAAGGAGGTGCGGAAGACGTTGGCCGCGCACAGCTCGCGGGTGATGCGGTTGGAGCCGGCGTTCGGCACGATGGTCAGCGTGCCTTCCTCCTTCGCCACCTGCACCATCGCCTCGGCGACGCCGGAATGCACGGTGCCGACCAGCACGTCCACCTTGTCCTTGACGATCAGCTTGGCGGCGTTGTCCTTGGCCTTGGGTGGTGCCGACTCGTCGTCCACCCGGGCGAACTCCACCTCGACTCCGCCGAGCTTCTCGCCCAGTTCGGCCAGCCGCAGCTTGAAGCCGTCGGTGATGTTGTTGCCAAGCAGCGAGTAGCTGCCGCTGTACGGCAGCATCAGGCCGACCTTGATGCGCGCCGGCGCGCCGATGGCGATGCGCGGCAGCCCGGCGACCGCCAGACCGGCAGCCGAGGTTGCGAGGAACTGGCGACGATTCACGATCAACGGAGCAACGGACACGCGGCGTCCTCCTTATATCCTGATGCCTTTTGCGGACGGCAGGGCAAGTGCGGCAGGTGGGTGGATGATACACATGGACAAACAAGTAAACAAGTACCACAATGCGTTTATTGGGGTTGCCGAGCCGATGATCGAGGTCCGCAGCCCTTCCTCGCGGAGCCTTCCCGGCCATGGCATCAGCGGCGAATTCGGTTGATAACGAGGCGCTTGGGCAGACGGCCTTCCCCGTCACGCTCCCCGGTGGGGGAGCGTCCCCGTTCCACCCGGCATCCCACTCAGATGTACTGGCCGGAATCGACGCGAATCACCTCGCCGGTGACACAGCGCGCGGCGTCGGACAGCAGAAACAGCACGGCCGCCGCGATGTCCGCCACCTCCGGCAGGCGGGTCAGCACCGCCTCGTCGAGCGCCTTCTGTCGGACCTCGGGGGCGAGCGCGAGCGTCATCTCGGTCAGCACCATGCCCGGCGCCACCGCGTTGACGGTCACCCCCTTCGGCCCCAGCTCGCGCGCCGCCGTCTTGGTCAGGCCGATCAGCCCGGCCTTGGAGGCGGCGTAGTTCGCCTGCCCAAACTTGCCGCGCAGCCCGTTGATCGACACCACGTTGACGATACGTCCGTAACCCGCCTCGACCATGCCCGGCGCCAACGCGCGCAGCACGGTGAAGGCGCCGGTCAGGTTGACGTCGAGCACCGAGCGCCACTCCTCGTCGCTCATCTTCAGAAGACTGCGGTCGCGGGTGATGCCGGCGTTGTTCACCAGCAGAACCGGCGGCTTCGGCAGCCGCGCCGCGGCCGCGGCGACGCTGGCGGAATCGGCGATGTCCACCTCGTGGAAGGTCAGGCCGTCTTCCGCCGCCCCCACCTCGCCCGACGGCGCTGCACGGTCGAAGACGTGCACGTCGGCGCCGGCCCGGCGCAGCGCTTCGGCGATGCCGCGACCGATTCCGCGCGCACCGCCGGTGACGACCGCCACCCGACCGCCAAAGCGATAACAATCCACACCCATGACTACCTCCAGGCCATTTCGCTTCCATATTCTCATAATGGAAACACATCCTCCAGATTTTATCAATGAAATTCGAATGAATATTCCATGATATCCTTTATTTTATTTTGAAATTTGGCGTTTCTGTTGAACGCCAACCAACTCGACAACTTGAAAAAGGATGAAATAACTATGCATGAACGACCGAACATCCGATTGCTTGGCGCAGCGGATTTTGAGCGCATGGTGGAAATCGACAAGGCGGTCACCGGGCGCGGGCGGCGCGGCTTCTATGAGAAGCGCTTCGCCACCTCCGCCGGCACGCCACAGGATTTCGTCGGGCTGGCCGCCGAGCAGGACGGCAAGGTGCTGGGCTTCGTGCTGGCTCATCTGCTGACAGGCGAGTTCGGCGTCACCGCGCCGGTCGGCGTGCTGGACGCCATCGGCGTCGATCCGACGGCCCGGGGCTCGGGCATCGGCCAGCGCCTGCTGGGCGGGCTCGAGCAGACCCTCGCCGGCCGTGGCGTGACCGCCGTGCGCACCGAGGCCAACTGGACGGAGCACAGCCTGATCGGCTTCTTCGCGGCAACCGGTTTCCGCCTCGCCCCGCGCCTGCTGCTCGACCGCAGCGTCGGCGCGCCGATCGAGGAGGAGGGCGAGGATGGATTGCTGGCGCGCGACCGCGTGGCCATCCGCTCCATGGCCGAGGACGATCTGGCAGCGCTGGTACGAATCGACCGCCACATCACCGGTCAGGATCGCAGCGCCTACTACGCCCGCAAGGCCAACGAGGTGCTCAAGCACTCCGGCGTGCGGGTGTCGCTGGTGGCGGAGGCGGACGGCACCCCGGTCGGCTTCGTCATGGCCCGCGTCGATTTCGGCGAGTTCGGGCGCACCGAGCCGGTCGCGGTGATGGACACCATCGGCGTCGATCCGGCCAACCGCTCGCGGCACGTCGGCCAGGCTCTGCTGTCGCAGCTGCTGACCAATCTGCGCTCGCTGCACGTGGAGCGCATCATCACCGACGTCGCCTGGAACGACTTCGCCTTGCTGCGCTTCCTCGAGCGCAACGGCTTCACCATGGCGCAACGCCTCAGCTTCACGAAGCCGTTGGACCCGGCGTGAAGCCGCGTCCCCACCTCCCCTGGCGTCGCCACGCCAGGGGAGGTGGTCCCCGTTCGGTCGCCACACAGAAGAAACCCCTCCGCCCACATGGGGCGGAGGGGGCGGCAAGGCCAGTGTCTGTCGGGGGACGCTCAGCGCATCAGGAATGCAGGCGCTGGTACTTCGCCTGCAGTGCGTCGCGGCTCTCGCGACGGTCCGGATCGTCGATGATGCACTCGACGGGACAAACGGTGCGGCACTGCGGCTCGTCCTCGGCGCCGACGCACTCGGTGCACAGCTCCGGGTCCACCCGGTAGACCGAGGATCCCTGGGCGATCGCCTGGTTCGGGCACACCGCCACGCAGGCGTCGCAGGAGATGCAGTCGTTGGTGATCAACAGGGCCATCGTCGGTCTCCCTAGCTGGCGAGCGCCAGCGTCTGCCGGCCATACAGCTTCTCGTGGCGGAAGGCGCCCCACAGCGCCGCACCGATGGCGCCGGCGAAGATCGAGTCCTCGTGCGCCCGGACGTCGAGGTTGATCTTCTCGGTCACCATCGCCTCGCGTAGCGCCGCCACCAGGCCGGCGTCGAGCGCCAGACCGCCGGTCATCAGCACCACGCCGTCCACGGCACCCACCGCCTTTAGGAGCTTGGCGAGGCGCACCGCCATCGACACGTGGATGCCCTTGAGGATGTTGGCCGCCGAGATACCGCGCGACACCATGTTGATGACGTCGGTCTCCGCCAGCACGGCGCAGATCGAGGACACCTTCTCCGGATCGTCGGCCTGCTGGGACAGCGTGCCGATCTCGTCCTGGGCGATGCCGAGATAGCGGGCGATGTTCTCCAGGAACTGGCCGGAGCCGGACGCGCACTGGCTGGTCATGCGGTAGGACAGCACCTTGCCGCGCTCGTCCACCGCGATGGCGCGGCCGTGCAGGGCGCCGATGTCCAGCGCGGCGCGGGCCTGCGGCTCCAGGTAGATGGCGCCGCGGGCGTGCGTGGTCATCGAGTAGAAGTGGCCGGTGTGGAAGTCGAGGTTCTCGCCCTCCCCCGTCGTCGCCACGTAGGCGACGTCGGAGCGCTTCAACCCGGCCTCCCTGAGCAGGTTGTCGTAGCACTCCTCGGCGAGCTGGTAGGGGTCGCGCTGGCGGATGCGCTCCAGCGAGCGGCCGAGCCAGACGGTCTTGCCGTCCTGCGACTGGAACAGCACGGACTTGACGCAGCCGGTGCCGATGTCGATGCCTGCGGTGATGGTCATGGGTGTCTCCTCCCCTGTCAGTTCATCACCGCCCGCTGGGCGAAGGCCGCCCCTCCCAGCGCGCCGGTGTAGATGGAGTCCGGATCGATGTTGATGGTGACGTCGCCGTAGTTCTCCTTGATCAGCTTCTTCAGCTCGCGCACCGCCGCCTCGTTCTTGGCGACGCCGCCGGTGAAGGTGAACTGGTCGCGGATGCCGCCCGAGCGCGAGATGATCGACATGGCGCGCAGGATGATGGCGCGGTGCAGGCCGGCCAGGATGTCCTCGCGCTTCTCGCCGAGCGCCAGCCGGTCGCGCAGCTCGGCCCCGGCGAACACCGTGCAGGTCGAGTTGATGCGCACCGAGCGGGTCGACTTCATCGCCAGCGGCCCCAGCTCGTGCAGGCCCATGTTCATCTCGTCGGCGATGTAGCCGAGGTAGCGCCCGCAGCCCGCGGCGCAGCGGTCGTTCATCTGGAAGTTCTCGACGATGCCGCTGGGGTCCACCTGGATCGCCTTGGTGTCCTGGCCGCCGATGTCGAGCACGGTGCGCGTGTCGTTGTACATGATGTGCGCACCCAGCCCGTGGCACAGGATCTCCGAGCGGATGTGCTCCTTGGGGAACGGCAGGCGGACGCGGCCGTAGCCGGTGCCGACCACGTAGGTCTCCTCCAGCGGGATCCCCAGCGCCGCGCTCACCGGCTTGCGCACCGCCTCGGCATCGACGCCGGCGCCGTCGGTCAGCGTGCTGTCCAGCGCCGCGAGGAACTTCGCCTCCATGGCGCCGCCGGGCGGCCGGTTCTCCACCTCGATGATCGACTTGTCGTAGACGTTGAGCACGAGGTCGAAGGACAGCCCGGCCTCCTTGCACGCCTCGGTCGCCACCGTCATGAAGCGCGAGCCGGCGATGTCGCGGAAGAAGTCGGAGCGGCGCTTGGCGCCCGGCGCGAAGATCTCGAAGGATTCCTGACGCAGCTTGGCGAAGACGTGCGCCAGCGTCTCGTGGATCGCCGTCTCGCGACCGTGGAAGCGCGGACCCGCGGTGTTGCGCACGCAGGTCTCCTCCAGGTCGTTGAGCTGCTCGACGAACTGCACGCGGCGGAAGTGCCGCTCCAGGTCGGCGAGGAACCCGTCCACCTTGCCGGACAGGCCGGAGACGTCCGACAGCCCGCGGCGGAACAGCGTGAAGCGCGTGTCGATCAGCGCCTCCTGCTTGGAGACCGCGGCCGCCGTGTCGTAGTTGGAGCGCGAGTTGGTGATGCCGCGGCCGAGCACCGCGCAGGTCTCGTCCATGACCACCGCCTTGGTGGTCGTGGAGCCGAGGTCGATGCCGATGAAGCACTTCATGGTGCGTTTCCTTCCCCCTGCATCACGCGGCCGAAGCCAGCGCGCGGCGCTTCTGGTCGATCATCTGGAAGTAGCTTTCCAGGCGGTTCTTGACGTTCGCCGCCGAGAAGTAGCGCGGGTCCACCAGATCGGTCTCGATGAAGGCGCCGGGCTTGCCGGTGCGCTTCTCGATCTCGCGCATCATCAGCAGCTGGCCGGCGGAGAAGCTGTTGCAGCTCTTGATCGAGTTGATCAGCAGGCCGTCGGCCTCGTACTCGTTGATGTACTTCTCGAGCAGATCGACGCGCTGCGGCAGGTTGCGGTTGGTGTAGCAGCCCAGGCAGTAGTCGGCGAGGCTCTCCAGCGGATGGTCCGGGTCGTGGCGGAAGCCGAGGTCGTACATGCCGCCGACCTTGGTGTAGGTGGAGGCCACCACCACCGCGCCCTCGTCGTAGAACATCTTCCAGAAGTCGCGGAAGCTGGTCCAGTTGGGCGGCCCCTCGACCACCAGCCGGTACTTCTGCTCCTTCATCTCGCCTTCCGGCGTCAGCGGCCCCAGGCCCTGGCGCATGCGCTCCTCGATCTCGGCGCGCAGCAGGCGGTAGTACTCGACCGCGTCGTCGGTGCCGCGGAAGGCGGTGAAGATCGGGCCGATGTAGTAGACGCCGCCGAAGTAGGCGTCGATCGGCGTCGGCTTGTTCTTCGCCGTCTCCAGCACCCACACCAGATCGTCCTCGGCCTTGGCCGAGCGGCGCAGGTTCTCGCGCAGGCGGTCGATGTCGAACTTCACGCCCGACACCTTTTCCAGGGTCGGGATGACGTCCTCCTTGAGCTGCTTGACGATGTAGTCGCGCATGTTCTGCGTCGTCTTGCCGTCGCCCTGGTAGGGGACATGCAGCATGACGGTCGGGCAGTTGTACTCGGCGCGCAGCAGCTCGAACCACTTCATGAAGGTGAAGCAGCCGGTGTAGCTCAGCAGCAGCAGGTCGGGGTCGGGCAGCGGCTTGCCGTTGGGGGCGAGGTTGCCGCGCTTCATCATGCCGAGGTCGGCCTTGACGTAGGTGCAGACGTCCTCGGAATGGCCGCCCTTCTCGGCCTCGGTGATGTAGCCGCCCGAGAGCTTCTTCATCCCGTTCTGGATGGCGTTGATCTCCGGCAGGTTGTTGAGCATGTCGAAGCACATGATCAACTCGTTGAGGTTGCCGGGAACGAAGGTGGAGGCCACCTTGCGGCCGTGGCCCCTGGTGCTGGTGAGAAGATCGTAGTTGTTGGCGATCATCTCCTTCTGCTTCAGCATCGAGGCTTCTTTGATGACGTCTTGCGTGCTCATGCGGCGCTCCACAGCTTGATGGAGTCGGCAAAGGTGCCGGCCTGTTCACGGATGGGCTGCATCTGCCCGGAGTTCTCGGCGTACTTGAAGGAGATGTACGGGATGCCGTGCGCCTTCAGCTTGGCCTGCAGCATCGGCCGCTCGAGCAGCGCCGGATCGCAGAAGCTGGGGGCGGCGAAGATCACGCCCTCGGCGCCCTTCTCGCGCACCGACTGGATCAGGTACTTGCCCTTCTCCCCCTCGTCCGGCTGGAACTTGGCCGAGGTCTCGGCCGAGCGGTGCAGGAAGGCGGACGCCAGGTTGGCGAGCGGGTCGCCGTCCGCCGGCACATCGTCCAGCAGCCAGCGGTTCACCAGCATGAAGTCGTCGTCGACGATGTAGCAGCCGGCCATCTCGATGGACTTGATGAGGTTGAGCGGCGGCTGCTCGCAGAAGGCGCCGTTCAGCACGACCCGGCAATTGTCGCGCATCGGCCGGTCCTCGGCCTTCACGGCGGCGAGGTAGTCCTTCATCAGCTGCGTGTGCTCCTCGACCGGCAGCACGTTGCCCGCCCGCATCAGCAGGTAGACCTCCGACGAAGGGGCCTTCCACGGCGTGGCGGCGCGGAACGCGTAGACCTCGCGGACCAGCCGGCGGTTCTCGTTGTAGACCTCGATGGAGGCGCGCAGCGCCTCGTCGGTGATCCGGGCGCCGCCCAGCTCCTCCAGCCCCTCGCGGAGTTCCCGCAACTCCTCGATGTAGTAGTTGCCGCCGACCTCGTCCTTGTAGTTCTGCGGCGTGTCGAAGAACCGTGTGTAGACCTTCGGGAACAGCAGCTTCCACATGCCCGACAGGTTGCGGATGACGTCGCAGACGAACGGGAACAGCATGCCGTCGGCGAAATCCAGCTTGCCGGTGATGCCCAGCTCCAGCGTCGAGCGCGGGATGCGGCAGATGTAGCTCTGGTAGTAGGCGTCGCCGTGGATGACCTCCATGTTCTCGCCGCCGCCGAGGATGCCGAGCGGCAGCATGTTGGCGGCGTGGATCAGCTCGCGCGGGACGTAAACCGGCATGTAGCCGACGACCTTGCGGCCAGGGGCGGCGTCCTTCCAGGCGCGCGCGGCGGTGAAGTCGAGGTCGTCGAAAAGGTCCTGGCAGCGCTGCACGATCGCCGCGGTGCTGTTCGGGGTTGCGGGCATCAACGGTCCTCCCAGTGGGCGGCCCGCTTGTCGAGGAACGCCGTGAGTCCTTCCACGGCGTCGCGCGTCGACATCAGGCCGTCGATGTAGATTGTCTCGGCGTGGGCGAGCTTGCTGCGCACCCGCTCCACCATGTCCTGCCGGCTCGCCGCCACCGCGAAGCGCAGCGACGAGGCCGAATGCTTGACGACGTGCGCGTCGAACCACGCCAGCGCCGCCGCCTCCGGGTCGTCCGCCACCGCGTTGAGCAGGCCGCTGCGTGCGGCCTCCGCGGCGTCGATGCTGCGGCCGGAGAACAGCAGGTCCTCGGCCAGCGCGCGGCCCATGCGCTCCGGCAGCAGGCAGGAGGCGGCGGGGGCGAAGACGCCCAGCACGATCTCCGGCTGGCCGAATTTCGCGTCGGGCGAGGCGAACAGCAGGTGGCCGCTCGCCGCCACCTCCAGCCCACCGCCCAGGCACTGGCCCTTGATGGACACCAGGATCGGCACCGGGTAGGCGACCATGCGCAGGACCAGCTGGTGCAGCGCCGCCAGCATGCCCTTGAAGCTCTCGGGCAGATGCTCCTGCACGCTGGCGCCGAAGCTGAAGTGCGGCCCCTCGTGGTCGAGCAGCACGGCACGAACCGGCGCCTCGCCCTGCGCCTCCGCCAGCGCCGCGTCGAGGGCGGCGATCATCGCCGCATCGACGATGTTGGCCTTTGGCCGGGCGAGGCGCAGCCGCAGCAGGCGGCCGTCGCGCTCCCGCCAGACCTGGAGGGGGGAGCCGGTCATCACGCGGGCTCCTTCGCGCGCGCCGCCGGCATCAGGCTCTCGGTCAGCTCCGGCGTCCACGGCGCGGCGGCGGCCAGCGCCTGACGGAGCGCCACGAAGTCGATCTCGCGGTCCTCCTTGGTGCCCTCATTGAAGGCGCGGAAGCCGGCGCGCGCCTCGGTCATCATGTTGAGGGCCAGCCAGGCGCGCGAGTTCTCCTTGTTGGCGTTCCACGCCTCCAGCTTCGGCTTGCGCAGCTCCTCGATGGTCTTGGTGGTGCAGTCGGGGAAGGTCAGCAGCAGCTTGGAGCACAGCGCCTCGACCGTCTCGTCGAGCAGCGACAGGTCCACCGTGCCGCGCTTCATCAGCGCCTTGCCCTCGGACAGCGCGTCGCCGGTCTTGGCCTCGCCGTGAACGATCCGGCCGTACCCGTCGAGCCAGCGGTCGGTCCACACCAGCGGATTGGCGACCCAGGCGCCGTCCACCTTCAGCGCCGGGACGATGCCGGTGATCATGCCCTCGCGGTAGGCGCGGTGCGCCGACCAGGGCTCGCACAGCACGCCCGATTCCATGGCGCGCTCGTTGCCGACCAGGACGGGGAGGAAGTCGGTGGCGCCGCCGATCGGGGCGGAGCCGTGCTTCGGGCCGGCCTGGCCGAAGCGGGCCATGTCCTGCGCGACGGTGAAGTCGCAGGCCATGCCGATCTCCTGCCCGCCGCCGATGCGCATGCCGTTGACGCGGCAGACCACCGGCTTGTCGCAGCCCAGGATGGCCGAGACCATGTCGTTGAACAGCCGCATGTACTGCCGGTATTCCTGCGGGTTGCCGGCGTAGTACTCGGCGTACTCCTTGGTGTTGCCGCCGGTGCAGAAGGCCTTGTCGCCGGCGCCGGTGAACACCACGCACACCACGTCGCGGGCGTTCGACGCCTCGCGGAAGGCGAGGATCACCGCCTTCACCATCTCGGTGGTGTAGCTGTTGAACTGCGACGGGTTGTTCAGCGTGATCCAGGCGTTGAACAGGCCGGGCGCGACGCTGCCGTCCGGGCGGCGGGCCGGGCGCTTCTCGAACAGCACGCTTGGTGCCGGGCCGTTGTACTCGCAGGCGGCGAGGTCGTGGTTCTTCATCGGTGTCTCCTCCCGTTACGCCGCCGGCACGAGGATGGCGCGGCGCTTGAGCCGGCGCGCGTGGGCCTCGTGGAAGACGTGGTTGATGTCGTTGAGCGGGTGGCGCTCGATGAACGGCGCCAGCTTGATCTTGCCGTCGAGCACGAGGTCGAGCGCGGCGGGGTACAGCTCCGGCGGGCAACCCCAGTTGCCGAGCGCCCGGGCGTGGAAGGCCATGAGGTTCGACAGCCGCACCTCGACCTTGTCCATGGTGAAGCCGACGACGCACAGCGTGGCGCCGTGGACCAGCAGGTTGTAGGCGGTGGTCTGCCCGGCGCCGGTGCCCGAGCACTCGAAGATCACCCACTCACGCTGGCTCAGGCCCTGGCTCTTGGCGAAGGCGCCAATCTCCTTCTTCAGCGCGCGCGGGTCGAACTCGCGGACGTTGAGGGTCCGCGCCGCGCCGTAGCCGGCGACCGCCTCCAGCTTCTCCTGATCGACGTCGAGCGCCACCACCGTGGCGCCGAAGGCGGCGGCCACCTGCACGCAGTGGGTGCCGACGCCGCCGACGCCGATGACGATGGCGAGCTGGCCAGGCGCCACGCCCGCCTGCAGCACCGCCTGATAGGGCGTGGTCACCGCGTCGGCGACCACCGAGACGTCGGCCAGTTCCAGCCCCGCCGCGGCGAGCCGCGCCTCGTCCACCGGGCACAGGCCGCGGGCCGGCACCACGACGTGGCTGGCGAAGCCGCCCTGGATGTCGTTGCCGGGCATCTTCTGGTTCGGGCAGATCGTCCCCTTGCCGCGTTTGCACAGGTCGCACTCGCCGCAGGGCATCACCGCCGGGACGATCACCGCCTTGCCCAGCCAGGATTCGACCCCGGCCCCCGCCCGCGTTACCCGGCCGGAGATCTCGTGCCCGAGCGCCAGCGGCAGCGGCTGGTTGGTGCGCACGCTGTCGTAATAATAGCCGAGGTCGGTGTGGCAGACGCCGCATCCGGCGACCTGGACCACCACCTCGCCCGGTCCCGGAACGGGATCCATCGGAACCTGCGCCATCGGTTCGCCCGCGGCTGTCATCACCCAACGATGCGGCGACACGCTCGTCTCCTCCGTGTTCGGGTTCCTTGTGGGGCCGCGCCCCGTCCCGGGCGGGCCGCGGGCTTGCCCGCATCAATTACGCATAGAAGTACCGATTTACCTATTTACGGTCAAGCGCATTTTTCGCTCCTGCGATCATCAGCCTTTCCAACCATCGCTTGCAGGGTCCGGGAGGGCATGCCGAATGCCGGCCGCACCGCCGCGCGGCCAGCATTCGCCAGGAACGACCCTATGGTGTTCGATAAGAGGTCAGCCGCCGAAAAGCGGGACGACTCCCTCGGGTTTCCGCTGCGGGTGCCGCTCCGCCGCGATCAGCTTCAGCATGGTCGCCACGGAGATGGAACTGAGCGTCACCCGGGTGATGTCCTCGATCTCTTCCAGGACGCTGCCCAGAACCCGGCCCTCGGGCGTCGCGTCCGCCGCCTCGCGCCCGCCCTCACCGGACGAGTCGACGTCTTCGAACAGTCGGATGAGGTCCAGGAGCGTGATGCGCTTGGCGTTGCCGACGAAGCGGTAGCCGCCGCCGGCTCCCCGCACCGCCTCGACCAGACCGGCCCGACCCAGCGAGCGCAGCACCTTGGACAGGTGGTTGACCGAGATCCCGAAGCGGTCGGCGATCTCGGTCGCCGAGAACTGCCGGTCCGGATCGGACGCCAGTTCGAGGATGGCGTACAGCGCCAAGCGCGTGGCTACCTGCAGTCTCATCGTCAGAGGCTCTTTTCGAGTTCGATGAAGGGCCCCGCCCGCATGCCCTGGCTGCGGAAGAAGGACGTCAGCAGCGTCTGGTCCTTGCGCACCATCGTGCGCACCGTGCTCACGCCCGCCAGACGGAAGCACGCGCAGATGGTGTCGACCAGAAGCGACGCCACCCCCTGCAGCCGGGCGTCCGGCTTCACGTTGACCGCGAAGATCCAGCCGCTGGGAGACGAGCCGAACTCCCAGGCGCGGATCTCCCCGACGATGAAGCCGACCGGCGTGCCGTCGCTTTCCGCGATGATGAAGAAGCGGTCCAGGCGCTTCCTGCCATACCACTCGTACTGCTCTTTCCAGTACTGCTCCTTGGCGAGCCCGGTGATCTCGGCGTCAAGAGCGATCACCACCGGCAGGTCGGACGGCTCGGCCGGACGGGTGCTCAGCGTCGCTTCGGCGGCTGCGGCGTTCCGGGGCGGCATGTCTGCACTCCTGTCGACGATCACGCTAAGGGGACGGGAGCCGCGTGGTATAGGGAAATTCCTCATCCGAGTACACCATACATAGTGGACACACCCCGTTCCGGCAACGGCGATCGGCTCGCCGCCGCCGTGGCCCCAGGCCCGCCCCTTGACGAAGGCCCTTGAGTGCTTCGCATAAATACGTATACTGGTACCAATTTGCGTCAATACGGCGATCGGAATCACCGCGCGATGATTCCGACGGCGAAGGGCGCTTGGAAGGGAATAGCCCATGTCCAGAGATTCGGCCACCATAGCCTTTGTAGGCAGTGGCGGTGCCGGCGTCATGACGGCCGGCCAGATGCTGCTCGACGCGGCGGCGAGCGTGGGGTGGT
>NZ_LGQZ01000011.1 GCF_003116015.1 Azospirillum sp. TSO22-1 | reverse complement strand
AAGGCACGTCGGTTCTGGGCGGAACCTTGAGCTACGGCGGCAGCAGCCAGGGCGCGGTCAACGCCGGCAGCTACGCCATCACGCCCGGCGGCCTGACCTCGAGCAATTACGCCGTCACCTACGCCAGTGGAACGCTGACGGTCGGCAAGGCGCGGCTGACGGTGACGGCCGACGACAAGAGCCGCTTCTTCGGCGACAACAACCCGGCACTTACCTATACCATCACCGGCTTCGTCAACGGCGAGGCCGCCGGCAGCGCCAACCTCGGCGGCGCCCCTCTGCTCACCACCAGCGCCGGGACCGCCACGCCGGCCGGATCCGCGCCCATCGCCGCATCCGTCGGCACGTTGTCGGCACGGAACTACGACTTCGCCACGACGGACGGCACGCTCATCATCCTGCCGGCGCCCCCCCTGGCCACCACCCCGGCGGCGACGACCACGACGACCTCGCCGACAACACAAACAACGCCGGTCGTCTCGCCATCCACCACGGTGGTGACGGTGGCACTGGACAACCCGGCGGAGAGCGGAACGCCCACCGGCACCAGCAATCCCGGCGCGCCATCGACGATCGTGCTCGCTGCGGGCGAAAACCAGCGGACGGCCTCGATCACCGCGGCCGTATCGGTTAACCTGCTGCAGACGGCGGCGTCCGGAAGCAACGGCGTGGTGACCGTGTCGGTCCCCAAGGAGGTCATGACCCAGAGCGGCGGCTTCACCTTCAAGCTGCCGGACCAGATGACCGGCGGGGCCAGCGGCGACGTCACCATCACCGCGACCACGGCGGAAGGCAGCCCCCTGCCGAACTGGCTCCGCTTCAACGCCGACAGCAAGACGTTCGTCGCGGCCAATGTTCCCGACGGCGGGTTGCCGATCAGCGTGGCGGTCTTCGTCAATGGCCAGCGGACCGACATGACCATCGCCGAGCGTGGATGAGCCTGGACACCGTTGCACCTGGATTCGGGAGCCGTCATGAGCAACGTCGTTTCGCAAGTGGTCTACCGGCCGGCTCGGCGCCACCCCGACCGGCCGGCGGTCATCACCCGCACCGGAGAGGTCTTCTCCTACGCGCAGGCGGCGGAGGCCGTCGGGCAACTGGCCTGGCACCTGCGCACGCAGGGCATCCGTCCCGGGCAGGTGGTCGGCGTGTCGATGAGCGGGCATTCGCTGCACCTGCTGACGCTGCTGGCGCTGGCGCAGGTCGGCGCGGTATCGCTGCCGCTGCACCCGGCGGCGCCGGCGGAGCGTCGCCTGCTGGCGGCGCGCACATTCGGCGCGACCTGCGTGGTGTCGGAAAGCCGGGACCTCGCCCTGGCCGGGCTGACGTTCATCGGTTTGGACCGGTCGGAGTTCCGCTCCGACGGCCCCTCCGACCGCGACGTCCACCCGACGTCGCCGGACGACCCGATGCACATCATGGTCAGCTCGGGAACCTCGGGCGACCCCAAGGCGATGGTCTGGACGCACGGCAACGTCGCGCGGCGCAACCAGACGTTCGAGCCGGGCGGCGATTCGCTCAAGCGCGTGCTGCAAATGGACCTGAACTTCTTCGTCGGCTTCGGGCCGGCGCTGCGGGCCCTCGCCCATGCCGACGCGCTGGTGTTCCCCATGAGCCCGTCGGCGGAACACGTGCTGCTGACGCTGATCACCCAGAAGATCACCCACGCCTATCTCTCTCCCCATCAGGCCAGCCTGCTGGCCGGGCTGGTGGGGGCGAACGTCGCGAACGCCTGCCCGGATCTGGTCAGCCTGCGGGTGGTCGGGGAGCGTCTGAACGCCCAGCAGCTGCAGGCGCTGCGCCGGCGGCTGACCCCGAACGTCTACGTCGCCTACGGCGCCGTGGAGGCGGGCGTGGCGACCCTGGCGACGCCGGACATGCTGGAGCGGCACCCGGAAACCGTGGGCGCCCCCTCCGCCTGGGCCGAAGTCCAGGTGATCGATGCGGCCGGCGCACCGGTTCCGGCGGGGACGGTCGGCGAAATCCGCATCCGCTCCACGCAGCAGGTGAGCGGCTACCACCTCGACGAGGCGCGGACGCAGGCCCGGTTCCGCGACGGCTGGTTCCATCCGAACGACCGCGGCCATGTCGATGCGGAGGGGCTGCTCTACATCGAAGGGCGCGTGGACGACATGATCAACGTCGGCGGCGCGATGGTGGACGCCGAGGACGTCGAGCGGACCCTGTGCGCCCATCCCGCCGTCCGCGAGGCGGGGGCCTTCGTGCACGCCAGGGCCGACGGCCAGGCGTTCCTGTCGGCGGCGCTGGTGCTGGCCGACGCCGGGCGGCTGGCGGAGGTCCAGGCGTACGCCCAGGCCAAGCTGGGGCCGCTGGCCCCGGTGCACTACGTGCTGGCGAGCGCGCTGCCCCGCACGGCGACCGGCAAGATCCAGAGACGGCTGCTGGCCGCCGCCTTTCCGCCGACCCGGGCGGACGCCGCGTCGCCGCGGCGTCCCGCCGTCTGAACCGGGGAGCCGCCGCCATGCCGCCGACGTTCATCGGGATCGCGGGACTGCCGCGGGCGGGATCGACCCTGCTGTGCCAGCTGCTGGCGCAGCATCCCGAGGTCGACTGCGAGGGACACAGCTCGCCGCTGTGCAACGCGCTGCTCATGCTGCGCCGTTTCCTCAGCGACGACGACTTCATGCTGGCGCAGCTCGACGCGCAGTTCGACCGGTCCTACGCCAACCTGCGCAACGCCATGCGCGGCTTCCTGCACGGCTGGCACGCGGCGTCGGGCAAGAGCGTGGTGGTGGACAAGAACCGGGGGTGGCTGCACAGCATCGACCTGCTGCTACATCTCGACCCCGACGCGCGCCTGCTGATCCCCATCCGCGAACTCGGCCAGATCTACGGCTCCATCGAAGCGCAGCACCAGCAGACGATCCTGCTGGATTTCGCCGACCATCTGGCGGACTTCGACCGCCTCGGCCGGGCCGACCAGCTGTTCGCCGGCGACAAGGTGATCGGTGCGCCGCTGGCGTCGATCCGGGCCGTCGGAGACCTGCCGCAGGAGGTGCGGAACCGCCTCTATTTCGTGAAGTTCGAGGATCTGATGCGCAATCCCGCCGGCGTCATGTCGGCCGTCTTCGCCTGGCTGGGGTTGCCGCCGCACGACATCGACTGGAAGACGCTGGCCGTCGCGCCGCACGAAAGCGACAGCCACTACCGCTTCAAATACCCGCATCGGCGGCGGGACCGGTTGGTCCCGCCCCGTCGCCACGACGTTCCGCCCCGCATCCAGGCGCAGATCGAAGCGGCGTGCGATTGGTACTACGCGTGGTTCTATCCATCAGCGGAACAATGACCGGAAAAAGGCGTGCAGATGACAAACAACGCACATGATGTTCGCCCTGCCGGCAGCGCCGGCTATGAAGTCAGGGCGGTCTTCATCCTCTCGATCGGCCTGGGTCTGGTGGGGCTGGATCGCTTCATCATCATGCCCCTGTTCCCGGTGATGGCCAAGGATCTGGGGCTGACCTACAAGGACATGGGGCTGATCTCGGCATCGCTGGCGCTGACGTGGGGGCTTTCCGCCATCTTCATGGGACGGCTGGCCGACCGGATCGGGGTGAAGGCGGTGCTGGTTCCCGCGGCGCTGGCGTTTTCGGGGCTGGTCGCCCTGAGCGGGGTCGCCGGCGGCCTGGGCAGTCTGCTGATCATCCGCGCCCTGATGGGCTTCGCCGAGGGGGCCTTCGTTCCCGCCGGCATCGTCGCCGCCATGCGCGTGTCGAAGCCGACCCGGGTGGGATTGAACGTCGGGCTCCTGCACATGGCGATGGCGCTGTTCGGCCTGGGAATCGCGCCGATCATGGCCACGCAGCTCCTGAAGGTCCTGCCGTCCTGGCATTGGATCTTCGTCATCGCCGCCGCGCCGGGCGTGCTGATGGCGTACGGCCTCAAGCGGATCCTGCGCTCCGAGCCCGCGCCGGCGGACGCCGGGCGGGCGCTTGGGCCGGGCGTGTCCTGGCGGTCGGTGGTGCGGCGCCCGGCGATCGTCGCCAACGCCCTGGCGATGGCCTGCTGGTTGTCGGCGGTGACGATCAAGGCGGCGCTGCTGCCCAACTACCTGACCGATCATCTGCATCTCCCGCTCGACCAGATGGGGTTCGTCCTGTCCGGTCTGGGGGTGGGGGGAGTGATCGGCATGCTGACGGTGCCGGCGTTGGGCGACCGCTTCGGTTACAAGCGCGTGGCGCTCGCTTCGGCGGTCCTGCACCTCGTCGCCCTGGGCCTGTTCACGTTCGCCGGCCCGGACGTCGTCTATCTGTTCGCGCTGCTGCTGTTGTCCAGCCTGGCCGGCGCCGGCGCCACGGCGCTGACCGTCGGGCCGCTGACCGGCGGAGCCGTGGGACGGCCGCTCGCCGCCACCGCCACGGGAATCGTGGTGGGATGCGGCGAAATCATCGGCGGGGCGGTGACGCCCGTGCTGGTCGGCTCGCTGGCTGCGAACAACGGAATCGGCGTGGTTCCAGTCTGCGCGTTCGTGGCCGTCGGGCTCGGTGGCCTCGTCCTCGCCTTGGGCGTCCGAGAGCCGGCCGGCTGGGGGTATGGGCGCAGGTTGGAGGCGGTTCCTTAACTGTGTTTCGACGTGCAACCTTGGCTCTGACGCAGTTTTGGAATTGCGGCCGCCATAGCGCTGCTCAGGATGTCGGACGTCACATCCGAAAGAAGCATTTTGATCCGCCGCCGCGCCCGAACATTGTCATGTGCAGGGCGCCACGCTGAACGTAGACGTGACTAAACCGCTGCCCCTTGGAAGTGTTAACATCCGATATGCTCGTCCTCCTCAACTCGGCGTTGGGGTCGGAAAGCTACGCTTTCGCTTGCGGCACCTCCATCACAGTGTTCTTCCCATCGGCTCCTCGTTGGGAACGGTGACAGGCGCTTACGCAGTCCTCAGGACTCCTTGGCCTGCTTGCGGCGTGGCACCACGGCCGGATCGACTGTGATGGCGCGATAGATCTCCACCCGCGCGCCCTCTTCGACCGGAGCGTCGAGGGCGATGACCTTGCCGTACACCCCGACACGCTGGGTCTCGAGGTCGATCTCCGGGAACTGCTTCAGGAGCCCGGAGCGTTCGATGACCTCCCGCACGCTGATGCCTTCGGGCACCTCGAGGGTCTGCTGGGAGTGGCGCTTGGGCAGGGCGTAAACGACCGAAACCTTCATCGGCGGATCTCCTTCGCCTTACACGCAATGCCCGGCGGGGCCGGTGGCGATGGCCTTGCCGGCCCGCAGATCGAGGAGCCGCTTGCCGACGACCATGAAACCGGCGGCCAGGAAGCCGCCCGGCGGCAGGATCATCACCAGCACGCCAGAGTCGAGCGGCGACACCTTCATCTCCAGGAACTTGAACGCTGGCCCCAGCAGCAGCGAGGCGTCGGCGAACAGCGTGCCCGAGCCGATGATCTCGCGCACCGCGCCGATGGCGGTCAGCGCCAGCGTGAAGCCGATGCCCATGAACAGGCCGTCCATCAGCGACGGCAGCACCGGCTCCTTGGCCGCGAACACCTCCAGCCGGCCGAGCGGCAGGCAGTTGGAGACGATCAGCGGGATGAACAGGCCCAGCACCTTGTAGAGTTCATGCATCCAGGCGTTCATCGTCAGGTCGACCAGCGTCACCATCGCCGCGACGATGAGGATGTAGACGGGGATGCGCACCTCCTGGGTGATGTAGCCGCGGAAGGTGGCCACCAGCAGGTTGGAGGCGGCCATCACCACGGCGGTCGCCACCCCCATGCCGAATCCGTTGGTGGCGCTGGTCGTCATCGCCATGGTCGGGCACATGCCCAGCAACTGGGCGAGGACGCCGTTGTTGTCCCACAGCCCATCGCGCACGATCGTCCGGTAATCCGTAGCCATCAGCGCACCTCCACCATCTGGGGCCTGTGGGACGCGAAGAACGCCAGCCCCTCGCGCACGGCGCCCACCACGCCGCGCGGGGTGATGGTGGCGCCGGAGAACTGGTCGAACTGGCCGCCGTCCTTCTTGACCTTCCACTTGTCCTTGGGCGGCAAGTCCAGCGACAGGCCCGAGAAGCGGGTGATCCAGTCACCCTTGGCCGGATCGATCTTGTCGCCGAGGCCAGGGGTCTCCTTGTGCTGGGTGGCCCGCACGCCGAGCACGCGTCCCTCCGCGTCGACCCCCAGCATCAGCCGGATTTCGCCGGCGTAGCCCGAGCCCAGGATCTCGTAGGCGACGCCGGTGACCTTGCCGCCCTTGGTGGCGCGGTAGACGGTCAGCGGCTTGCCGTGCTCGCCCGTCAGGGTGATGGCGTCGGTGACGGGGTTGTTGTCGTGCAGGCCGGGTGGGATCACCTGCGCCAGCGAGTTCTGCTTGTCCTCCAGCGCGCGCGCGGCGATGGCGTCGGCGGTCAGCACGTCGGTGAGGGCGAGGATGGCGCCGAAGCCGGTGCAGAAGGCGCCCAGCACGGCGGCGTGAAGCCAGGTCGGCTGCGTGGTCATTTGCCCCCCTTGATCGGCAGAGGATCGCCCTTGCGGGTGCGGCCGAAGACGCGCGGGCGGACGTGTTGGTCGATGATCGGCGTCAGCGCGTTCATCAGCAGGACGGCGAAGGCCACACCCTCGGGATAGCCGGCGAAGGTGCGGATGATCCACGTCAGCAGGCCGCAGCCGATGCCGTAGACCAGTTGCCCCTGCTTGGACACCGGCGAGGTCACGTAGTCCGTGGCGATGAAGAAGGCGCCGAGGAAGGTGGCCCCGGAGGTGACGTGGAACAGGCCGCCGGTGAAGCGGTCGGGGGACACGGCGTGGAACAGCGTGCCCAGCACGAACAGCGTCCCGATCATCGCCACCGGGATGTGCCAGGAGATGATGCGCTTCCACAGCAGGTAGGCGCCGCCGGCCAGGATCAGCAGGGCCGAGGTCTCGCCGAGGCTGCCGCCGTGGACGCCCAGCGCCATGTCGAGGAGGTCGGGAACCTGCTGGATCGAGGTGCCGACCGGAATGCCGCGCGACAGTTCCGTCTTGATGTGGCCGAGCGCCGTGGCCGCCGTCATGCTGTCGAGCGTGCCGCTGCCGAAGGTGATGCGCAGGCTGTCGAGGAAGCCCGGCGCCCCGGCACTGAACAGCGGATGCGGCGCCACGAAGGCGGTCATCTGCACGGGGAAGGACACCAGCACGGCGACGCGGCCGACCATGGCCGGGTTGAAGACGTTCTGCCCCAGCCCGCCGAAGACGTGCTTGGCCAGCGCCACGGCGAACAGGGCGGCGATGACGGCCACCCACCACGGCGCCCACGGCGGCAGGCTCATCGCCAGCAACCAGCCGGTCAGCACCACCGAACCGTCGGTCAGCGCGGGCTGCAACGGCTTGCGGGCCATCGACAGGCACGCCGCCTCGATGAGGAGGCAGGAGCCGATGGTGACGACGAACAGGAAGATCGCCGGCCAGCCGAACAGCCAGGCGTCGAACAGCGTGGCCGGGACCAGCGCCGCCAGCACCGTGGTCATGGTCGATTGGACGCTGGTGGGGGCGTGCGTGAACGGCCCGCTTTTGTCGGTGAAGGCGGTGGTCATGCACGGGCCTCGCTGTCGGCGGTGGGGGCGGCCTGCTGGGCCTTGCGGGCGGCGGCGGCGGCGCGCTTGGCCTCCGCCAGCTTCTCCAGGCGGGCGCGGCGGGTTTCGACCAGGGTGCTGATGTGGTCGCGCTTGCGCGCCTCGCGGTCGAGGTCGTTGAGATGGCCCTTGGCGTAGTTGAAGTAATGCACCAGCGGGATGTGCGACGGGCAGACGTAGGAGCAGCTGCCGCACGACACGCAGTCGCGCACGCCGAGCTTGGCCGCCGCCTCGACGTTGTCCTTGCGGATGTAGGCCGCCATCTCGACCGGAACCAGACCGCAGGGGCAGATGGTGACGCAGGTGCCGCACCGGATGCAGGGCTGCGACGGCCGCTCGTTGGTCTCCTCCGCGGTCAGCGCCAGGATGCCGGAGGTGCCCTTGACCACCGGCACGTCGAGCGACGGCAGCGGCTGGCCCATCATCGGCCCGCCGCTGACCAGGCGCTGCGGCGGCCGGCTCAGGCCGCCGCAGAACGACACCAGATCCGACACCAGCGCCCCCAGCGGCGCCTCGACGTTCCTGGCGTCCTTGACGGCGCCGCCGCCGACGGTGACGACGCGCGCCAGCAGCGGGCGGCCGAAGCGCACGGCGTGGTGGACCGCCCGCGCCGTCGCCACGTTGTGCACCACCACGCCCAGGTCGGCGGTCAGCTTGCGGGCCGGCGTCTCCTGGCCGATGATCGCCTGCGTCAGGTGCCGTTCCGACCCCATCGGGTACTGCGCCGGCACCGCGGCCAGCGAGACGTCGCCCAGGCCGGCGCCCAGGCCGGCGCCCAGGCCGGCGATGGTCTTGCCGACGATCTCCAGCGCTTGCGGCTTGTTCTCCTCGATGCCGATGACGACGCGCCTGGCGCCCAGGGCGCGCGCCATGATCCGCGCCCCGTCGATCACCTCCGCCGCGTGCTCGCGCATCACCCGGTCGTCGCAGGTGAGGTAGGGTTCGCACTCCGCGCCGTTGATCAGCAGGATGTCGATCGCCCGCTCGGTGCCCAGTTGCAGCTTGACGGCGGAGGGGAAGGCCGCCCCGCCCATGCCGACGATGCCGGCCCACGCCACGCGGTCGCGGATGGCCGCGGGATCGGCGTCGAAGGGATCGGCGATGGGGGCCGGCAGGTCGTCGGTCCAGGCATCCGCGCCGTCCGGCTCCAGCACGATGGTCGGTTGCGGCAGGCCCGAGGGATGGGGGGCGGCGAAATCGGTGATGGCGGCGATGCGGCCGGAGGTGGGCGCGTGCACCGGCGCCGACACCGCCCCGATGCGGTCGGCCAGCCGCTGCCCCTTCTTCACCAGATCGCCCTCCGCCACCACCGGCGCCGCCGGGGCGCCGATGTGCTGCTGCAGGGGCAGGTAGAGGGCGCGCGGCAGCGGCAGGGCGACGATCGGGCTCTCGCTGGTGCGCTCCTTGCGGTACTCGGGATGGACGCCGCCGCGGACGGGGAAGAGCTTCATCGGGCGGCGCTCCTCAATGCGCGTTGTCGAGAACGTTGTCGGCGGCGGGGGCTGCCGCCTGCGGTTTGTCCCAGTGCCAGCTACCCAGCGTCACCGGGACCTTGCACATGGTGATCGCCTCGGTCGGACAGGTCTTGAAGCACTTCCTGCAGCCGTGGCAGTTGTCGGGGATCACGGTGTGGAGCTGCTTGGGGGCTCCGATGATGGCGTCGGCGGTGCATTCCCCGATGCAGCGCAGGCAGCCGATGCACAAATCCTCGTTGATCAGGGCGTATTCGGGGCCGGTGTCTTCGTGCTCCGACAGGTCGGCGGTGACGCCCAGCTTCTTGGCCAGCTTTTCCGCCACCGCCTTGCCGCCGGGCGGGCACAGCGTCACCGGCGCGTCGCCGCGGGCCAGCGCCGCCGCGGCCTGGGCGCAACCGACGTAGCCGCATTGGCCGCACTGCGAACCGGGCAGTAGGTCCTGGAGTTCGGCCTCCAGGGGATTGCCCTCGACGCGGAGGAGGCGGGCCGCGACCCCGAGAACGGCGCCGAGCGTGACGCCCATCGCCGCAAGACTTCCGACGGCAAGCAACATGTCGTCCCCTCCTAGTTGGCGCTGATGCCGGAAAAGCCCATGAATGCCAGCGCCAGCAGGCTCGCGGTGATGAAGCCGATGGGCGGCCCGGCGAACAGCGGCGGCACGTCGGCCAGCGTCAGCCGTTCGCGCAGGCCGGCGAACAGCACCATGACGAGGCTGTAGCCGAGCGACGAGGCGAAGGCGAACAGCGTGGCGTCGATGAAGCCGTACTTACCCTCCACCAGCAGCAGCGTCACGCCCAGAACGGCACAGTTGGTGGTGATCAGCGGCAGGTAGATGCCCAGGAGCTGGAACATGGTCGGCGACACCTTGCGGATGACCGCCTCGGTGAACTGCACCGCCGCCGCGATGACCAGGATGAAGGTGACGGTGCGCAGATAGCCGAGGTCGAACGGCTTCAGCAGGAAGGCCTCGATGACCCAGTCGCCCATGGACGACACCGTGATGACGAAGGTCGTCGCCATGCCCATGCCGACCGCCGTCTCCACCCGGGTGGTGACGCCCATGAACGAGCACAGGCCGAGGAAGCGTGCCAGGATGACGTTGTTGACCAGAGCCGCACTGACGATCAGCAGAAATGTCTCTTGCATGAACCCCGTTCCCCTCCGTCACTCTTGATGGCAGGCATCGGTGGCCGGCGGTGCCCGCCGCACGAACCGCGGCGAGAGCAGACCGAGCCGGTTGAGCCGGCGCGCCCGGAGATGCGCCAGGCCGAAGCCCAGCGCCAGGCCCGCCAGCGCCGCCAGCGCCGCCGGCCCGTCACCGCCGCCCGACCATTTGGCCGTCAGCCCGCCGGCGAACAGCAGCAGCAGCGGCAGCGCGTAGGCGGTGGCGGCGGCGCGCAGCAGCGCCCCGTCCTCCACCCCGACGACCACCCGGTCGCCCACGCGCAGGTCATGCTCGTCGGGGAAGGCGAACCGCTTGGCCGCCATCCGGCGGCTGTTGCCCGACTTGGTGCCGCACAGCATGGCCGAGGCGCAGCCACCGCAGCCGGACACCGTTTCCGGCTCCAGCCAGACGCGCCCGCCCTCGACCGCCACCACGCGGGCCAACCCTTCGGACAGCCCGCGGCCGGCGTCGTCGACGTCGGGGGAGGCGCCGAGCGCTCCGTTCATTCCCGTCACGCCCTGACCGTGGCGGTGACGCCGTCCGGAGTTGCGTAAATGGCCATTTCGGCGCCGGTGGCGCGCAGCAGCGCCTGCCGGCGTTCCGGGGCGACCATCAGCATGGCGGTGGACAGGCCGTCGGCCCGCGTCGCCGTCTCCGCCACCACCGAGACGCTCTGCATCGCCGGCGCGGTGGCGCCGGTGCGGGTGTCGATGAGGTGGGTGAAGCGTCCGGCGTCGTCGAACAGCGTGCCGTAGCCGCCGGAGGTCGAGACGCAGCGGTCGACGACGTCGATCTCGGTGACGGCCTTCGACGGGTCGGCCGGGTTGGCGATGCCGATGCGCCAGGCCGAACCGTCCGGCTTGGTCGAGAGCGCCCGCGGTTCGCCCATGTCCACCAGCATCTTCTCGAAGCCGTGGCCGCGCAGCACGGCGGCCACCCGGTCGGTGATGTAGCCCTGGGCGCCGCTGTTCAGCGTCAGCGCCATGCCCGGCCGGGCGAAGGCGATGCGTGCCGGCGACGCCTCGACGCCGCGCCAGCCGACCAGCGCCAGGGCGGCGTCCAGGTCACGGCGCGAGGGGCCGTCCGGGTCCGGGCGGGCGGCGGTGAAGTGGCGGAAATAGGTCTGCCACAGCGGCTGCACCGTGGGGTCGTAGACACCGTCGCTGGCCGCCGCGAGGGTCAACGCGTGGCCCAGCAACTCCACCAGTTCCGCCGGGGGATTGGTCAGGATGCCGTCGCGGTTGAGGGACGAGAGCGCCGAGTCTGCGCGGTAGACGCTGAAGATCCCCTCCAGCCGGGCCAGTTCCTTCAACCCGTCCTGGATGGCGGCGCGGGCTGCCGTTTCATCGTGGTGGTAAAGCTGGATGGCCGAGGGAGCGCCGAGCGTCGTGCCCTCCCACCGTACCAGTTGGGCGCGTGCACCGCCGGCCCTCATCAGGAGTGGCAGACCGGCGGCGGCAGCAAGAACCGTGATGGCGCGGCGGCGAGTGATCCTAATGGTCATGAAACGGCGGCCCCCTTCGACAAACCAACCCCGGATCAGCCTTCCGCGCGTCGCTTCAGTCAGGCCAAGAAGAAAATTACGCGGGCGGCGTATTGTTCGTCGCAATGATGACGCGGGGGGCGGCCCGTAACTTATCTATTTTGCGTGAACGCTTGCGACGAACTGCCGCATGCGGCGCCGTCCCGAGGCGGGGCCTGCTGTCGGAAAGGGCCTGTCGTGAAGGGACGTGCCGGGCGAGGCGCATCACGGCACCCGTCAGGATCAGGCGCCGCAGCATCGGCGCTGTGGCCGATTGCAGGCGCGCGGGAGGCCTCGGCCTTGGAACGGGAGCATCCCCGACCGACTCGGGGATGAGCTGCTCCGCAAGGCGGAACTCCTGCATCGCGGCGTAGTAGCGGTGGTGATGCATGTTGGCGCGCGCCGCATTGAGCGCCGCCGCGATCCGGTCGCCGATGACAGGCCCCTCCGGCAAACCCGCCTCCCACGAATGCCTGCCTCCAACCATGTCGTATGCGGCCGAGCTTGGCCGCGAGCTGCAACTCCAGATCAAGGCGTGGCGTGGCAAGTTCTTCGTCTTCCTCAGCGACCGCCGCGTGCCGCCCACCAACAACGGCAGCGAGCAGGAAATCCGCCCGTCCGTCGTGTTCCGCAAGGTGACCAACGGTTTCCGCTCCGACTGAGGGCCGGGCATCCACGCCGGGTATCGCTCCGTGACCGGGACGGCGCGCCGACAAGGGCAGTCCGCCTGGACCGCCATCCGCTCCCTGGTCGATGGGACCTTCGCTATCGCCTGAACGTCGGGGCGCCAACCCGGTGAGCAATCACGCCACGCATCTCGAATCCACAGATAATTTTATAGCGTATCATTATATACATAATGGAATTAACCGGCGCATACTTAGATATTCTTGCTGTTTCCATATTTTTATTATGGACTCCCGTGCGCTGCATCCCTAGCATTCCGTTACCTTTACTTTCGCAGGGCGGGGACTGTGGTAACGGAACCGGCGCGCATCGGGGGTTCGGGGCGGTGGAGAGCGGACGGCGTGCTGCTGTCGATGCCGTTCGGCCTGCCGCACATGCCGTCGCTCGGGCTGTCGCTGCTGAAAGCCGCCTGCGCCCGCCGGGGCCTGCCGGTCGAGGTGCGCTACGGCTATCTGCCCTTCGTCGAGGCGATCGGCTACCGGCTCTACCAGCGCATCGCGCAGGGCGGGCTGCGTCACCTCGGCGAATGGATCTTCCGGCCGGCGCTGTGGGGACCGCCGTCGGCGGCCGACGATGACGCGTTCTGGGACGCCTTCGCCGCCGATTCCACCTCCGACCTGCTGCCCGGCGAGACCGTCGCCGACCTGCGCCGGCTGGTCGGCACCTTGCAGGCGCAGGCCACCGCCTGGATCGAGGGCTGTGCGGCGGACACCGACTGGACGGCGTACCGGTTCGTCGGCTTCACCAGCCTGTTCCAGCAGAACCTCGCCTCGCTGGCACTGGCCCGGCGCATCAAGGAGCGCGCGCCGGCGACGACGGTCGTCTTCGGCGGATCGAACTGCGAGGGGGAGATGGGGCTGGCGCTGATGCGCGCCTTTCCCTTCGTCGACTATGCCTTCTCCGGCGAGGCCGACGACACCTTTGCCCCCTTCACCGAAGCGGTGCTGGCCGGGGCGGAGCCGGCCGACGCGCCGGGCATCATCCGCCGCGACCCGGCGACCGGCGCCCCGGTGCCGCCGCGCGCCTGGGCGGCGCCGGTGGAAAACCTGGACGCCCTGCCCTACCCTGACTTCGACGACTACTTCGCCCAGCTCCCGTCGATCAGCCATCCGGTGCGCCCGCACGTCAACTTCGAGACGGCCCGCGGCTGCTGGTGGGGGCAGAAGAACCATTGCCGCTTCTGCGGGCTGAACGGCTCGACGCTGGCCTTCCGCAGCAAGTCGCCGCACCGCGCCGTCGCGGAGATCGCGCACCTGGCGTCGCGTTACGGCACGCCGCACGGCGCGGTGCTGCTGCGCGCCGCCGACCAGATCCTCGACATGGGTTATTTCACCGAGGTGCTGCCGCACCTGCGCGCCGCGGCCGGCGGCATCCCGCTGTTCTTCGAGACCAAGAGCAACCTGACCCTGGCCCAGGTGCAGGCCCTGGCCGAGGCCCGCACCAAGATGATCCAGCCGGGCATCGAGAGCCTGAGCACCCCCGTGCTGCGGCTGATGCGCAAGGGCTGCACCATGCTGCAGAACGTGCAGATCCTCAAATGGTGCACGGCCGTGGGCGTGGTGCCGATCTGGAACCTGCTGTACGGCTTCCCAGGCGAGGAGCCGGAGCACTACGCGGCGACCGCCGACATCATCCCGCTGCTGGTGCACCTCCAGCCGCCGAAGAACGCCGGGCGCATCCGGCTCGACCGCTTCAGCCCCTACTTCATGGACCCGCGGGGGCACGGCCTGACCAACCTGCGCCCGCCGCCGGCCTTCGCCCACCTCTACCCGGTGGCCGAGGAGGATCGGGCCGGCTTGTGCTACCGCTTCGACTTCGACTACGCCGACGGCCGCGACCTGTCCTATGCCGGGCCGGCGCTGGAGGCGGCCCGGCGCTGGATGGAGGCGCCGCACCGCGGCCCGCTGGTCGGCTTCGACGACGGCGAGCGCTTGGTGGTCTGGGACGCGCGGCGCGAGCCGGCGCGCTGGACCGCCTTCGACGGGGCGTTGCGCGACGCCTTCCTGTTCGCCGACGCCATCCGGCCCGAGGCCGAGGTGGCGAGGCGGCTCGCCGCGATCCTCGGGCCCGAAGCAGGCGCGGTGGTGCACCGCCAGTTCCTCGATGAAGGATCCCGCCGCGGCCTGCTGCTGCGCGAGGACGGCAAGCTGCTCGGCCTGATCGTGCTGAAACCCGGCGCGACCGCCCCGGCGCTGCCGCCGGGCATGATCGAGATTGTGACCCCAAAGGCGGCTTGCCGGACGACGGCGCCGGACTCCGCCCCCCATCCCACCGACGCCGTCGCTTTCGAGGAGGTGTGAATCATGACGACCGCCCTGCGTACCCTGTCCGAGACCGCCGCGGCCCCGGCCGTGGAGGCCCGCCGCGTCGAGGTCAAGCTGAGCCTGTACGGCGCCGAGGCGGCCCGCCTGCCGGCCGTGCCGGGGCTGGGCTGCCTGGAACTGTCGGGCACCGGCCTGATCAGTTCGGAATGCGGCACCTCGGCCTTCACCATGGCCGGCACCGTGCGCTGCCACCGGTCCTCCGCCGGTCTGACGCTGCGCACCGCGACCTTCACCGGCACCCGGCTCAGCGGCTATGACGCCGGCCCGGTCGAACTGACGCTGTCCAGCCCGGAGATCGTCCGTCCGGCGGGCTCGTTCGAGGTCGAGACGACTCTGTTCCTCAGCGACGCCAACAACGCCGCGCTGCCGGTTCGGGCGGTGCTGCGCGGCTTGGTGGCCGACGGCGCGCTGCGCGAGCTGACGGTGGAGGGCGGCGGTGCCGGCTTCTGCTTCGCCGAGTTCCTGGCCGACGGCGAGTGCCTTGACGAGGAGGAGTGATCCCATCCCGTTTCCCGTCCGGCCGGCCGTGCCTCCCGGCGCGGTCCCAGCCGGGCGGGAGCGGCGGGCCGACGCGCTGCTGCTGTCCATGCCCTTCGGCGCGCCGCACCTGCCCTCGCTCGGACTGTCGCTGCTCAAGGCGACGCTCGAGCGCACCGGGCGGCGCGCCGAGGTGGCCTATCTCGGCCTGCGCTTCGTCGACCGCGCCGGCTACCGTCTGTACCAGCGGATCGCGCAGGGCGCGGGTTTCCTGCTGGGCGAATGGATCTTCCGCGCCGCCCTGTGGGGGCCGCCCACGCCCGCGCAGACCGACGCCTTCTGGCGCGCCAACTTCCCCGACGGTACCGCCCGTCTGGACCCGGACGACGCCGGGCTGAAGCGCCGCGTCGCCGCGCTCCAGGCGGCCGCCACCGTCTTCGTGGAGGACTGCGCCGCGGCGTTCGACTGGGCCGCTTATCCGGTGGTCGGCTTCACCACGCTGTTCCAGCAGGATTCCGCCTCGCTGGCCTTGGCGCGGCGGGTGAAGGAGTGCGCGCCGGCGACCCGCGTCGTCTTCGGCGGCCCCAACTGCGACGCCGAAGCCGGGCACGCCCTGCTCCGCCAATTCCCGTTCGTCGACGCCGTGTTCTCCGGTCCGGCCGAGGACAACTTCCCGCGTTACCTGTCCGCTTGCCTGGAGGGGCGGGAACCGGCGGCCGAGCCCGGCGTCAGCGTGCGCGAGGCCGCGACCGGCGCCGTCCGCGCGCCCGCCGCCTGGAACGCCCCGCCGGGCGCGCTGGACGACACGGCCGTGCCCGACTTCGACGACTATTTCGACCAGATCGCCACCGTCGCCCACCCGATCCGGCCGCAGCTCACCTTTGAGACGGCCCGCGGCTGCTGGTGGGGGCAGAAGAACCACTGCATCTTCTGCGGCCTCAACGGGTCGAGCCTGGCGTTCCGCAGCAAGTCGCCGGCCCGCGCCGTCGACGAGATCCAGCATCTGGCGCGCCGCTACGCCGAACGCGGGGTAACGCTGCTGCGCGCGGTCGACCAGATCATCGACGTCGGCTATTTGGACAGCGTGGTGCCGGCGCTGGCCGAGGCCGGCATCCGCATCCCGATCTACTACGAAACCAAATCCAACCTCGGCCGCGCCCAGGTCGAGGCGCTGGCCAGGGCCAACGTCAGGCTGCTGCAGCCGGGCATCGAGAGCCTGAGCACACCGCTCCTGCGCCACATGCGCAAGGGCTGCACCATGCTGCAGAACGTGCGGCTGCTGAAATGGTGTCAGGAGCTGCGCATCCAGCCGCTGTGGAACCTGCTCTATGGTTTCCCCGGCGAACCGCGGGAGGAGTACGCGCGGATGGCGGCGCTGATCCCCGCGATCACCCACCTGACGCCGCCGCGCAACAGCTACCGCGTGCGGCTGGCCCGTCACAGCCCGCTGTTCACCGGGCCCGAGCGCTACGGCGTCGCCAACGTGCGGCCGCACCCGGTCTACCGCTGCCTGCACCCCGGCCTAGACGACCGGGCACTGGCGGAGCGCGCCTACCATTACGAGTTCGACTTCGCCGACGGCCGTACCCTCGACCATTGCGCGCCCGCGCTCGCCGCCGTCGAGGCATGGATGCGGCCGGATGGGCGCGGCGCCCTGCTCGCCTTCGCCGACGGCGACGGGCTCATGGTGTGGGACCGGCGGCCGGCCGCCGCCGCGGAATGGCTGCGCCTCGACCGGTCGCTGGCCGATCTGGCGCGGTTCTGCGACGACATCCGCTCGACGGAAGCGGTGCGCCGCCGGCTGGAAGAGACGCAGGGCCGGCCGGTCTCCGCCGCCGAGGCGGAGGCCGCGCTCGACGCCCTGGATGGGCGGCGCCTCGTGCTGCGCGAGCGCGGGGAGGTGCTGGCACTGGCCATCCCGGCCGCCGTGCCGCCGCCGCCCGCCGCCCGCATCGCTGCTCTTCCCGTCGGCCTGAGCGCACCAGGATGGGGCGGCTCAAACGCTAACAGAACCGCCTCTACTTCATGAAGTTCGAAGACCTGATGCGTAATCCCGCCGGCGTCATGTCGGCCGTCTTCGCTTGACTGGGGTTACCACCGCACGACTTCGACTGGAAGAGGCATCACGGCTTAGCGACTGATTGCGCTCGCGGATTTCAAGCTTGCTGCCGCAACTTCGGGCAGCGTCCCTCGAAGAGAGCCGAACCTGCTCAGTGGCCGGGCTGGGCCAGACAAAACGGCCCTTCTCTGTGTTTCGGCGTGCAACTTTGGTTCATCCGCACATCCGGTGCTGAAGTGGCGAGGGCCGTAGTAACGGCTGGCGCCGTAGTCGTCAGGCGGTGCACAAGACGCGCTGACGGAGCAGATCGAACTTGGCGCGGCCGAACATCTGGCGCTTGATCAGCTTCAGGCGATTGATCTGCCCCTCGACCGGACCATTGCTCCAGGGCTCCTGGAGAGCGGCTTGCAGCGCGTCGAGATCGGCGGCCAGACCTTGGGCGAAGCTGCGCAGCGCTGTCGCGGAGGAGTTTTCCGAAGTCGTTGATGAGGTCCGCCACCTCACGGAGGTCTGGCGCAACCGCCCGCACGGTGTCGATGAAACGGCGGTCGGCACGGCTCAGCATGGTTGGGTCACTCGTCAGTAGGCGGGCCGCGCGGCGGCTGGATGGCACGCGCCACGACGGCAGAGGAGCATCGGGTCGCTCAAGCTCCCCCGCGATCCGCAGTTCGCCGAGCGGGTCCATGACGTGGTCGGGCTATACATGAGTCCGCTAGAGTGCGCCGACGCACGCCACAAACCGCATCGGAATGTGGGGGAAAGCGTGGGCTACAAACATCGCTTAAACGAAAATGCCCAAGCAAATGTCGGTTTCGGACATAGATGAGAGCGACAGCCCAACGGCCTCGCCGTCGTGCATAATATAGATGGGAGCAAATATTGGTCATTCCCGAGATGGATCCATGAATATCGCCTATAAACAAGATAGATTCGCCCGTCTACAAGCCCAGGCCGCGACAAAGTAACCTGACCTGCTCCTCCGTGTACCGTTTCCGCATGGCGCTCTCCTCCTCACGGGATGGAAACGCGCCCGAAAAGTCGCCTGCCAACTGGAGCAAATTTTCGGTTCAGGACCAGCCGCCCCGCCGCTTCCGGCATCATATGTTCAACGGAAGGTAGATTCAAAATCGAAGCACAATTCTTCTTGTTGTGCATATCCATCCGGTGCTGAGCTCCGGGTTTGCCGAAGGCTGCTTGAATTTGTCGCTCCTTCCCAAAGGGTGAGACCGTCCGCCTTGCGCCAATAGTGTTGAAAAAGTCGGGCGCTGATCGAGTACCGCTCTGCCGATCGCGAGGACAGAACAGCAGGCACCGGCCCCCTCACGCCGGCCTGAGCTCCGGCATGGGGATGAGCTTGGCGAGCTTGCGGAGGTTCTGGGCGACGGCGAGGTGGAACTCGTCGCGGGCGGTCGAGCCCCAGAATGCGTTTGAGGTGACGGTTCTTGGAAAAGGTCGAGTGGTCCGGAACGTCGCCCTCCAGGCCGAGCCGGCAGAACCAGCGGTAGGCGAGGTTCAGATGCACCTCCTCGCACAGCCGGCGCTCCGAGCGGATGCCGCAGCAGTAGCCGATAAGCAGCATCCGGATCATCAGCTCCGGATCGATCGAGGGGCGCCCAATCGCGCTGTAGAACGGCTGCAGATGCGCACGGAGGCCGGACAGGTCGACGAAGCGGTCGATCGAGCGAAGCAGGTGGTCCGACGGGACATGGCGTTCGAGGCTGAACTCATAGAACAGCGCCTCCTGCATCACCGTCCGCTCGCCCATCATCGCTGCGTCCTCCTCCTGCCAGGGAGAATTGAATCAGCACTTCAGACCACGGGCAATACCGACTTTTTCAACACTATCCGCCAGGAGCGGACCTTTGAGTTCCCTCCGATTATGCATGAGAAAGGCTATGGGTAGCCTAGGGCCAGCGTTTGGTTACTTTCCGAGCCGCCATATCGGGTAAGCTGGAAAGGCGGAATCTTGCGCGACCACCACGACAGCGGGCGGTGACCGCCACAGGCGTTATCCGAAAATCGCCGTCTCACTTCACGCGGCGCTTGATCGTTCCGCGGAATAGCGTCTAAATTTCGCACTCATTTTTTAGTGTTTGCACAGCTATGGCTTGCGGCCGATATCCCATGCCTCTGAAGACCATTAGCGACGTTATGAGGGATGTTTTCGATGGATCTGGCTTCAAGTGCCTAGTCCACGAAAAGCGTAATCTCGACGAAGACCCGTATTCGGAATACAGCGAGAGCGACCAGCGCATTCGAGGAAAGCTGTTTGAGAGTCCCGAGAACAGGACTATCCGCACGGTGCCGACAACGGGAGTCGATGAGAAGACCCCGAGCATCCTCACATACTTCATGGATGGTTCACGACGGGTATTCAGGTTTTCTGACATCATCCTCACAGACGGCCGATACTTTCCAGTCCTTGCTGGCCAAGTCGGAGTCGCCGTCCTCAAGCGATGCGAAGACGGTTCGCTGTCGCCCATGCGCCAGTACGTCCGGTACGAGAATATCCTGGTGTTGCCGAACACCATCGACGGGCCAGACCAGCAGGCCATGCGGGACGCCTTGTCCACGAGCATGAAGGTGCAGTTCCAGATCGCCGACTACGAGGCGGGATCGTCAGGCGGGAATGCCAGCGAGGACTACATCAACAAGGGGACGAAGCGGATTCTGGACCTGATGCATGACCTTGAGCTGGGCGCCGTCGCCAGCATGATGGCAAACCGCGATCTACGGGACGACGCCATGCTCGTTATCGACGGGAGCCTGCAGTTCAGGAAGGAAGTGCTCGACCGGAACAAGTTCCCCATCGGCCAGCTTGGCAACATGGTCGGGGTCAGCAAGTCGTTCACGCCAAGCCAACCCGTCGCCGGAATGAAGGGCGGGAAGCACCTTGGGACGATCCTCCAGGAGTTGGAGTTCGGCCAGCGAACACCCGTGTTCAAGGCGGGGGACGACGCGTACGCCAAGATCTTGGGTGTCTGGTATCTGCGAATTCGGCCGCGGCAGAAGATGAGCAGCCCATTGGCGGGGGTTGTCAAGGTCGAGGTGCTGGCCAACGGAAGCGAAACCGACGACGGACTAAACGGCGACAGGGTCGATCACCTGTCTGCCCTGATCCTGTCCGAGCGCAATGTCACCCCCTATGGCTCCGACAACCGCTGGGCTAACCACCTCTACCCGATCCACTTGACGGAAAGCTACCTCAAATCGGGGTTCCTCTCAGACGTATACTTCAAGGGACTGCTTTAATGCCTGAGATTATCGGCCGGGTCGTCGCGACCGAGAAGAACCCATCGACCACGAATAGTGTCCAGTTCTGGGTCGAAAAGGACATGGTGCTGAAGCCTTTTGACGTCGTCATGATCCGGCACATCAAGGGAAGCCACACCTACGCCATCATCACCGAGCTTCGGTACCTCACCGACAGCGCCGGATACCTTTCCGACTGGGTGTCGTCCGACTTCGGCGACGTGGCGGCGGAGCCGCGCAACGAGCGGATCGGCACCACGGTGGCCGACGCCGAGATCCTGTACAACGACCAGGACCTGGAGATGCCGATCCGCAACGGCGCCCCGGTCGAATGGGCCGACTCCGACGGCATCCGCAAGGCATTGGGGCTGCTCAGCCTGCGGCATCCGGTGCCGGCGGGCTGGTTCCGGATGTCGAACGGCCAGGAGGTCGTCGTCGATTTCGAGGGCAACTACCTGATCGGGCCGGAAGGCGCCCACCTCAACATCGCCGGCATCTCCGGCCTGGCGACCAAGACCAGCTACGCCATGTTCCTGTGCAGCGCCCTGCAGCAGCGCCGCCCGGACGACGTCTCCCTCGTCATCTTCAACGTCAAGGGGTTCGATCTCCTTTCCCTGGACGAGCCGGCCAAGCCCGAGGACCTGTCCGAGGCCGACCAGGCGAACTGGCGCAAGTGCGGGCTGGAGCCCAAGCCATTCGGGAACGTCTCCTACTTCTACCCTTACGCCGACAGCGAGTCCCTGGCCTACAACGCCTCCAAGGTGCCGCGCGACGTCCACAAGCGGCAGCTCGCGGCCGGCACCTGCCACCACTACATCTACCCGGTCGCCTACGGGAAGCAGAAGCTGTCCCTCCTGCTGACCGACATCGACGACGGCACCCGGACGATGGAGGACTGTGCGGCCGAGGTCGCCGAGGACAAGGATGTGGGGAACTGGAGCACCCTGCGGGAGCTGCTGTCGGAGAAGACGAAGGCCGCGGCCAAGGGGAGCGGCCCAAAACCCGGGGCCATCACGGTGCAGTCCTGGCGGAAGTTCTACCGCCTGCTCAGGACGCGCACGAAGAACGACATCTTCACTGAAGTGGCGGGCAGCCGCCCGAAGGAGCGCCGCCAGTGCCCGACCGCCGAGGTCCTCAAGCACCTGGGGCCGGGCAAGGTCGTGGTCATCGACATCGAGCCGCTGCCCGACTACCTCCAGACCCTGGTCGTGGGCGATATCCTGGAGCAGATCATCGCGGCCAAGCTGGGCGGCTCCGAGGAGCAGCAGGACGACCAGCACGACATCGGCCGGGTCGTTATCTTCGCCGACGAGCTGAACAAATACGCCCCCAAGCAGGGCGGCGGCTCCCTGACCGACACCCTGCTGGAGATCACCGAGCGCGGCCGCTCGCTCGGCATCGTCCTGTTCGGTGCGGAGCAGTTCCGTTCCGGCGTGCATGACCGTGTCATCGGCAACTGCGCGACCAATGTGTTTGGCCGGACGTCCGCCGTGGAGATCAAGAAGGCGTCGGAATATCGGATGCTCAACCAGACCCAGCAGGCGTCCCTCACCCGCCTGCCGCAAGGCACCCTGATGATCCAGCATCCCGTCTTCACGTCGGCCACTGTGAAGGTGAACTTCCCGCGCCCGGCCTACGCGCAGCCCAAGGGCGGGAAGTGAGGGCGCCATGGACGACATCGTCATTGGCTCTCGCATCCTGGACGTCCTCACGACAGGCATGTACCCGGACGGGCTCGACGCGCTCCGAGAGTACGTTCAGAACTCCTACGACGCCATCCGACGGGCCGAACGCGCCGAGATCCTGAAGCCCAACTTCGGGGAGGTGGTGGTCAGCATCGACACCGAGAAGCGGGAGGTGGCGATCCGGGACAACGGCCTCGGCATCCCGGCCGCCGAGGCGCGGACGACGCTGCTGAGCATCGGGGCCTCGAAGAAGAGGGTCGGCGACGACGCCGGATTCCGCGGCATCGGTCGCCTGGCCGGCTTGGCCTACTGCGAAAAGCTCGTCTTCTCCACCGCCTACAAGGACGAGGCGCAGGCCACGGAGCTGGTGTTCGATGCCGCGGGCATCCGGAGGAGCATCTCGGCCACGTCGCGCACAGCCGAGAACGAGACCGCGGCCGCACTGCTGGGCCGGATGACCACGCACCGCCTTGTCGACCGCAAGCCCGGCATGCCGTTCTTCGAGGTCAAGCTGGTCGGCGTGAACCCCCGGGCATGCCTCTTCCTGGACGTCGAGGAGGTCCGCGCCTACCTGCGCCAAGTGGCTCCCGTCGAGTTCAACATGCAGTCGTTCGTCTACGGCCACTCGAAGATCAACCCTTTCCTGGAGGAGCACGGCGCTCGGCGGACCATCAACCTCACCCTCCTCGCCAACGGCCGGGAGGAGGCGGTCAGGAAGCCCTACAAGACCTACCATGAGGCCGGGAACAAAATCGGCAACCGGGTCGACATCGTGGGCATCGAAACCTGCGTCGACCCGTCCGATCCCCCACGCTGGATCGCTTGGCTGTCCACGGCGCGCGACCTCAAGGGCGTGATCACGTCCGAAGACGTGCGCGGCATCCGGCTCCGGTCGAACAACATCCTGATCGGCGACCACAGGACGTTCTCGCGCGTCTTCGAGAAGGTGCAGAAGTCCTACTTCCGGATGAACGGGTACTATTCGGGGGAAGTCCACATCCTGGACACCGACATCATCCCGAATTCGCGCCGCGACTTCTTCGAGGACAACGAGGCGTGGCGCGAGGCGGAGAGGACGCTCATCGACTGGGCACGCCCGCTTGTGAAGCGCGTTTACCAGAACGTGGACGAGCGCCGGCGGGGGGCCGACCTGGTGGAGCGGGATGCCGACATGGTGTTCGAAGCCGTGGACAGGGAGGCCGCCCAAGGGTTCGCCACCGACGCCCTCCGCGCCCAGGCCATCGACAGGCTCCGCGAGCAGGAGGAGCGGATCGACAAGGCCATGACGGCCGAGCGGACGGCGGAGGAGGCCGAGTCCCTGCGCCGCAAGAAGGAGGAGGGCGCCGCCCGCCGCGCGAAGCTGATGGAGGGGCCCCGGTCGCTGATCGACGAGAGCTCCCTGAACCGCGACGAGCGAAAAATCTTGAGGCTGGTCATGGACGTCGTGCACAAGGTCTGCGGCGGTGACTTGGCGACAAAGGCCGCGCAGGAAGTGAACAGGAAGCTCAAGGCCAAGCGGGCCAGGAAGGGTTGACGGGCCGATGGACACTGGCGACAGATCCGCGGCGTGGACACGGGGGCGGTGGTGACGGGACGCAACATTCTTCTCATCGAGCCGGGCTACCGGAACAAGTATCCCCCGCTCGGGCTGATGAAGATCGCCCAGTACCATGGGCCGCGCGGCAAGAACGACAACGTCCGCTTCATCAAGGGGGAGGACAAGTCAGTCCTCTCGATGGGCTGGGACCGCGTCTATGTGGCCACCCTGTTCTCGTTCGAGTTCGACCGGACCGCCCACGCCATCGACTTCGCGGTCAAGGCGGCCAACGGCCAGCGGGAAAAGGTTTTCGTCGGCGGCATCGCGGCCTCCCTCGCGCACGACCGCTTCAAGTCGGAGCGGCGCTGGCACGGCATCCGCTTCATCAAGGGCCTCCTCGACAAGGCCCCGGCCGTCTCGCTGCAGTTGGACGACTTCGCGGAGGAGCTCTACTCCGACGACCGGGCCGGCACGCCGATCGAGGACCTCGTGCCGGACTACGGCATCTTGGAGCAGGTGAAGTACCGCTACCCTGTCCGGGACGCCTATTTCGGCTACGCGAGCCGCGGCTGCATCCGGAAATGCCACTTCTGCGGCGTGCCTGTCCTCGAGGGGCCGCAACGGGACGCCACGTCCCTCACGTCTCTGGTGTCCGCCGTGGACAAGATCTACGGGCCGAAACGTGACTTGGTCCTGATGGACAACAACATCACCGCGTCGGCCCGCTTTCGGGACATCATCGCGGAGATCCGCGACCTGGGCTTCACCCCGGGCGAGAAGCTCAAGCGCGAGCATGAGCGCGTCGGGTCGCTCCGGCGGGTGGACTTCAACCAGGGGGTCGACGCCCGCATCCTCGCCGGCGACCCGATGTATCTCAAGGAGCTGTCGACCATCTGCCTGTCCCCGTTGCGGATCGCCTTCGACCACATGGGCCTGCGGAAGCCGTACGAAAAATCGGTCCGCATCGCGCACGAGTTCGGCATGAAGGACCTCTCCAACTACATGCTGTTCAATTTCCACGACAGCCCGGCCGACCTGTTCGCGCGCATGCACCTGAACGTGCGGCTCAACGAGGAGCTCGGCATACGCATTTGGTCGTTCCCGATGCGCTACCAGCCCGTCGACCGGACCGACCGCAATCACGTGGGCGAGAGGTGGACGCGCTACCAGCTCCGCTCAGTGCAGACCATCCTACAGGCCACCCACGGCATCGTGAGCGGCAACCCGGAGTTCTTCGCCAGGGCCTTCGGGTCCACGGCCGCGGAGTTCGAAGAGATCCTGTTCATGCCGCACGACTACATCTTCTTCAGGGACTGGTTCGAGTCGGGTGGCGGCCAGGCGGTGCGCGACGAGTTCGCGGCCGAGGCGCGCCGCCTGACGCCGGAGGACCGGGCCGAGCTGCTGGGCCTGCTCTCCTCCTGCCCGCCGAGCGGCATTGCCGGGCTGGGCGCCATGACCGCTAACCCGGCCCTGCGCCGGATCCTTCCCTACTACGTGCCGATGAGCAAGGAGGATTGCGACCGCAAGTCGAGGGAACTCAGGCAGGCCAAGGCCGCGCCGCCCGTGCCGGCGGAAGAGATGGTCGAGGACGCCGGGCTCGACGACGACCTGGAGATGGCCGCAGCATGAACGGCACCGACGTCGTGGTCGGCAAGGACATCTTGGAGCTCCTCAGTTCCGCGATGTACGTGGACCCGCTCACCGTCTACCGGGAGTACGTCCAGAACGCCGCCGACGCCCTGGCGGCCTCTGTGGAGGCGGGACTGCCGCCTGACCCGGCGGAGCCCCAGGTCGCGGTCACCATCGACCCGGGCGCGCGCACCGTCAGGATCAGGGACACGGGGGCCGGTGTTCCCGCGGACACGTTCGCGGCCCGCATGACGGCCATCGGCGCTAGCCCCAAGCGCGGCACCGGCGCGCGCGGCTTCCGGGGCGTGGGCCGCCTAGCCGGGCTTGCCTACTGCCGGGAGCTGACGTTCCGCTCGCGGGCCGCCGCAGGCGAGCCGGTGCGGGAGATCCGGTGGGACTGCGCCAAACTCAAGTCACTGCTCCGGTCGGCCGAGTACGCCGCCGGACTGCCGCAGTTCGTCGCCGATATCGTGGACCTGGGCGAGGCCGCGGACCCTGCGCGGTATCCGGACCGCTTCTTCGAGGTCGAGATGGGCGGCATCATCCGGCATCGGAACGACGCCATCCTGGACGCCGGCACCGTGTCGGAGTACCTGTCGCAGGTGTCCCCGGTGCCGTTCTCGCCCGAGTTCACACTCGGGGCCAAGATAGACGCGTTCCTGCGGCGGCACACCGCCCCCGGGGCCATCGAGATCCGGGTCAACGGCGGCGAGCCGCTCGTCCGTCCCCACCGCGACGCCTTTGAGGCCGACGACGGGAAGCCCGACGCCTTCACCGACGTCGAGTTCAAGGAGCTGCCGGGACAGGACGGCGGCGTGGCCGCCGTAGGCTGGCTGCTCCACCACGGCTACCGGGGAGCCATCCCGAGCGCGGCGCTGGTGAAGGGGCTGAGGTTCAGGTCCGGCGACATCCAGGTCGGCGGCCATAACCTTGCCGAGGACCTGTTCCCGGAACCGCGGTTCAACAGCTGGACGGTGGGCGAGGTCCATGTCCTCGACCCGCGGATCCTGCCCAACGGGCGCCGCGACAACTACGAGGAGTCGGTCCACCTTCGCAACCTGCGGAACCATCTGTCGCCCGTCGGACGCGACATCGCCAAGCGGTGCCGCACGTCGTCGGCCAAGCGGAAGTGGCTCCGCGAGTTCGAGTTCCACGAGACCGTGGCCCGGGAGAAGCTGGCCATCCTCGCCCAGGGGACGCTGGGCGAGGCGGCGCGCAACGCCATGGTGGCCGAGGTGGAGCGTTCCATCGCCCCCATGGCCAAGATCGCAGCCATGGAGGACTTGGCCGCCGAGGCGGAGGCGAGGCTCCGGCCGAAGGTCGAGGAACTCCGCGGAGAGTTGGACACGCTCGCGGACCGGAGCCCAGCCGAGAGCCCGATGGCGCGGCTTCCGGTGGAGAAGCGCGCCATGTACGAGCACCTGTTCGAACTCGTCTACGAGTGCGCGGCGAACCGGGTCGCGGCCAAGGCCCTCGTCGACAGGATGATGCTCAAGATCTTGTAGCCCCGGCGTCCCGTACCCACCCCCCGGTCTAACCACACCGAGGCCGTCCACATACGTGTGGGTGCCTGTCGAGAGCTGCATGTTGGACCGACGGCAGCGCCGTCTCGGCATTCACGTCGGACGCATCACCACGTCGGGCGAAATCGCAACCAGCAGGTTGGCCAATCTTTCGCTCGCTGCCTTGTCTCCAAGCGGGCTTGGAGAGAGGAGCGTGCAATCCTCTACTCCTTGGATATGGTGGAGATAAGCCCAAGACTCTGAGGGTGGAGGAAACAAGACGAAGCCCCCCATCGGATGACATCTGATCACCTCGCCTTGCGTAACCCACCCGACGGTGCGCCTGTATTTTTCTACGGTATGGGCCTTCGCATCTTGGGGCCTCTTCACCGCATGATGTTGCGGGCTGGCAAGACATGCATCACCGATCATTAGAAACCGCCCCGCTGGCGTCGTGATCCTGATTAGATAGTCCGGAGAACATTTCTCCTCCGATCCGAAATACGGTCGGTCCTTGTCGAATTTCTGATGCATGGCTGCCCATTCCAGCACCGGCATTCCGCGCTGATGAACGGGAGGAATATTGGTGTAGTCTATGAACGTAGGGTGAGCTTCGTAGTCCAACTCGAGAACGACATCGTCCCGCTGCAATCTCCATGAACACGAATGCAATTTGTTTACCGGGTTGAGGAAGCAGGAACCGGCGAAGCCCCATCGTCTGAACTCCTTCGCGAGCCAGACCGCCCCCCAAAGCTCCCACAATCTATTCAGATAGATAGGAGGATAGTGCGATCTGGCCGACTCCACCGTCGAAATAGCTTCTGAAAGGCGGGGTGCGAACGCACGTAGTAGATGACGCAGACGATGGTCTCGCTGGAATATCGGACCTAGATATATACCGGTTTGCAGTTCGCCGTCTCTGCAAAGACGGGACAGCATTCCCTTCAGCCCAGCGATCTCGCGCAACAGTCCGCCTAACCGCTCAGTAGATTTATGAAGCTCCGGCAACCTACCGTCCGGATTGTTCCTCCCGACTCTCTCCTTCAAAAGTTGCAGCTCCTCAGCGACCTCGTCGCCCGACCGCCGGAGCATGTCGTGCCTCTTGGCTGCCCAATGGGAGACGATCGCATTCTCCGGCAGCGGGATATCGCGTCTCGACCGGGGCCCTAACTCGGAGAAGGGATCTCGACGGATCGAATCCGCGAATTGCAGTTCGTCTTTGACGTGTTTGACGAGTTCCTGGACAGCCATATGTCCGCCGCTGTTGCCTCTACGGCTCCACGCTCGATCAGGGCGCTGGTCGATTACGTCCCAGGTGGCGTTCACGCCGAGTTCAGACTCGATGTCCTCGATCATGGCGATGACGTCACGATAGTTGAGCAACGCCGTCGGAACGATGTAGCATCGTAATACGGCGTCTTCGGGGACTTTGAGGGACAGCGAGATTTCGCCAAAGCGGCGATCGCGTGCTATCTCCTGCTCAAAATTCCAGCGCTGCCAGCTTGCCCCCTCCGGCGCGGGGTCGGTGAGCTTTTCGAGCTTAGTAGTCTTATCCCCCGATTGAGCACCGTATCCCCTGACTAGAATGTCGAGGTACGGACGATCGTCGCGGATACCGTACCACGAGGTCGACTTCCACGCGTACTGAACGTACTCGCCGTCCTCGCCCATGACGCGTACAGCTTCGATCATGGAGCCCACTACTGCCATGGAGACACAAATCCGAGACGGGACTGTTGCCGTGCCAGCTTGAGGCGACGGCGGGTTCGTCGCAGTTCTTCCATTCCGTCTACGGCTTTATCCAGAGCATCCAGAGCGGGCTGAACCTGATCAAAGGCACCGGACAACTTGACGAGGACACGGCTTGCCAGAACCCGATCGACCAGATCGTCTCGGCTGAGAAGATCCTTGCCTTTGAGATCCAATCGATGATGGAGACCAAGAAGGGCCCTGATATCCGAGAGCGCTCGTCGGGATGGAAGGAGGTCATGTCTCAAATCGTGCTCGAAAACAGCTTTGTGCAGGGCTTGTAACACCTCGTTGATCCGTGGATCAGTAGTCGCACCATCGACCGTCGCGACCGGAAGCCCCGAAAGTGGCTGGATCGAACCGAAGTCGGGCAGCCCGACGGGGCTCTCGGCATCCCAATCCACTTGTTCAAGTTCGAGAAGGAAACACCGGTCGATCACCTTCGGCGAAGGTGGCCGCGAAGAATCATCGATGTTCATCGTCCCGAGGACGCGGCATGGCGCGATCCTTGTGTCCGGGGTCATCGCGCCTCTACCGCCATCCAAGGCGTAAAACATGCGTGACAAATAGTATTCCGGACGTGTTAGGTTGAATTCGTCAAACAAAACGATGTGTGACTGGCTTTGATCTTCTAGAAGACGAAACAGCAGTCCCTTTTCGGCGAAGAGCGGGCTGTCATTTTCCCAATGCGCCTGGACGGCAACCTCGTGGAACGTCTTGCCGGACTCCATACCAAGGATCCGTGCAATCGTCCGGACGAGGGTCGACTTTCCGCAACCAGGCGGGCCCGCGAGGAGCACGATCGGGCGCACCGCGAGTGCGAGAAGCACGACGATGATGTCGTCGAAACGCTGATGCGGAGCGGCCGATTTCAGCGAGTCGCGGAGCTTCTCCAGGGCGTATGAAAATTGCGCATCCGGAATCCGCGTGCCCCAGTCCGAGCCACGATCCTGTCTTGGATCTGGTCCTCCGGCGGGTGCGGTGCTTGCCGGTCGCTCCGGTCCAACTGACGATTCTTCGTCTGGGACGTCACCATCCTGATCGCCTTTTTCAACATCAACCGCTCGCTCTTCCTCGACTGCGCCGTGTGAGATCGATGGTCGATCGGTCGTTTCCAGGTCGGACCATGGCTCCGAGCGATCGTCCTGCAACCCTTGGCTACCTACCTCGACGATGATAGGAGCTTCCTTCGGCTGATTATCAGCCGGGATCAGTTGCTCTTCATCAAGCCCGTCCTTCACGACGCGTTCGAGTTCCTCAGCCGAGACCCAGCCGCGATCCGCGGTCAGGGCGACGATCTTGGACATGCCGAGGTCGAGAACTACATCCTCCGCCTGATCGACCGCCAACGTACTGGGCTTAAGATCGCCATCGAATGGATTTAATGCCGCTTCTTCACGTTTGCGGTGTGGGGCTGCGTCGATCCAGAGCGTAGATTTCGTATCGCGCACCTGATCGGAATGAACGGTCGCCCGCTGCCGGACTGGATCCCAATGGACACTCATCTTGCCTGGAGATTGTAGGACTTCCAGCGCCTTGAAGTTGCGCCCTTTGCGTGCCTCCACGCCAGCCGCTCCGCCGGGCACCAACCGCATCTTCGGACGCGATCCTGCCGCCAGCGGGGGAAGGCCTTCGATGGGCCTCATTCCGCCGTCATCGATAAACGGATCGTTGGGATCTAGGATAGTAAACTGCTCCTCAGACTCCGCTGTTTGCTTGATGCCGATGAGCAACGGGTACGGCAGTGTCGATTCCAAGGCTGGCTTGACGACGGCGCCACCCTGTTCGTCTGAGTCCCGGAGCCGGGGTGGGGCATAGTTGTGGAGCCTGTGAGCAAGACCGCCGGCTGCGGCGGCGATTGCAAAGGACGTGCCGACGCGAAGCACCTTCGGCCGATGGCGATCGGGAAAGAACGCAGAAAGTATCGCTTCCTCAAATTCAGGGAGTAGACTCGTTCCTCCGGCAAGAAGGATGAAGTCGATGAGACGGTAAGCGTCACCTGGGCCGTTTACCTCACGCTCGCTTAAGCGGGCTTTGCTTATCCTTCGCGCGTAGTCGGTATTTGTATGGTTGTTGTACAGTCGCTCGCATAACCTCTGGAACAGTTGCCCAAGGGACCCGGCGAGGGTCTTGGAGACGGACCGCAGCATCTTCTGGGTGATGACCATAGATGCGTCGCCCGGAGAGATTTCAACGGGCGCATCTTTTCCGGTCTGACTCGCGCTGACCTTCGCCCTCTCGATCGCTCTGAGAACGCGATCACGACTCTCGAGGTCCTTGTCCGCGCGTGGTTCTAGGACGCCCAGTGCCTGTGCAAGTTGCTTGTCGACCCACCGCCCGGCATGATCGACGCTGTCGCCCCTGAGCGCACGGATGCGCTGGTCGCGTTGGGCACCTGTTGTGTCGACGTCGACAATGGCCTGATCCCGTCGACTGACGACCAACGTCATGTTCGCTGTCGACGCGCCCACGTCGATCACCAAGATGACGTTGTTCGCGCCGCTCTCGAGTTTCAGCGTGCGCTTCAGAAGTCGGAAATACTCCGCCACCATCTCGGGTTCCGGGATGATCGTGACGTCCGGCAACGCCGCTTCGAGCGCATCTCTATAACGGGTACGCGTCTTGTCGTCGCCGATGGACGGCATCAGCGCATATTTGCGGCGCTGCCGATATTCGACGGGCAGCTTGTCGAGAATCTTCCGCAAATATTCGCGAAATACCTCGTCGCGATCCAATTCCCGGAAAGGAGTGCGCGGATCTCTCCTGTCATAGTACATCTTCCGCACGGGTTCCGCGCTGTGAAGCATCCAATCTTTGATGTCATCGATCTGGAAGAACCATTCGGCGTCCTTAGGGCGATCCAGTTCGAGGCTCCAGATCTTGCGATCCATCACTTTCGGGTCGGCGACGATGAAGCACGTCGAAGGCCGAAACGGCTGCGTACCATTTTGTAGTAGGAACCTGAACGCTGTTTCGGTTTCGGACATGCGCTAGTCAAACCTTCGATTATTTGGCGAGGCGCGGAGAAAGGGTTCGGCGAACGCGGGCGGGCGCCCGCTAATCGCCTTCGACATTTCTTTGCGACAATGGCGTGTTCGCGCGATGCTGGCAATCGGATCGTTGACGGAAGGCGGCGCGACGTTAGTCAGAACGTGGACGGGACGTCCCCGCCGGCGCGATCAAACGGGTTGGATCCTTGGCCGACGAGGGATCAGTCGCGATTTCCACATTTGAGCAGCATCTGAACCGCCGCGAATGTCCATGACACCAAGTTCTATCCCGACCTGCTAACCGATAGTGTTGAAAAACTCCCGGACCCAGCAGAGCGAGAAATTTTCCGTCTTATTTTGACTGTATTGCGCAGTGATATCGCTTTGAAGGCCGGCAGAACAGCGCATTATTGCGTAGAAACGGCTGCGAAACACTCGCCAGAGAGTTTTTCAACACTATCCTAACCCGAAGCGGACATCCCGCGTTACCGCGGGTAGTGTCTCAGTTTGAATTTTGACGTGGCTTGACCGGGTGTCGCCCCGCCGCCTCCGGTGCTATATGCTTAGCGGAAAGTATAGCACAGGGAAGCCCTGCCGATGTCCGATTTCCCGCCCGACCCTCCGTGGCTCCACCTGCTGACGCAAGCAGACCTTGCGTGGCGCGACCGGGAGCTTGCAAAGGGGCGCGACGCAGACGCGCACATTGAGGCAGAGCTGCGCCGCGCCGAGAAGTGGCCCACGAAGACGGATAGGTACGATGCCTAAAGGACCCCAAGGCCAGAAGCGCCCTGGCGACGTGATCGGCGCCGCCATCATGGTGGCGAAGATTGCTACCGGAGAGATTGAGGAGAGCACCCAATCTACGGACGGCGCCGACTCGGTCAAGCGTGAGGCAGGCAAAAAAGGGGCGGCGGCTAGATCATCTGCTCTTGATCCTCAAACGCGTCGCGAGATTGCTCAAAAAGCGGCAAGCGCACGATGGGAGAAGAAATAGAGGTAGGCGTTGCTAGCATCAGGTCAGATATCGACTGAATAAACCTTGTGGCGTCCATGCCGCCGAAACATAGCCGCGCCCATTCTGCGCACATTGGGCGCCAAAGATCGTCTCCCGACAATGTCAGTCGTGATGCAGCAGCGGATACCCATTCGTGATGATCCGTTAGCGACATAACCTGCGAGCACGCATCAGCGACATCTGAGAACTGCCGGCCAACTCGATCAGCTACACTCCCCCAATTCTTACGCTTCAGGTCTTCAAACACAACCTGCTCCGGTGCGTCGCCGCCAGGAAGTAGGCTGCACCCAGGAGATTCGGACTGATCGCCATCCAAAAACACTCCAGTGGGGCGAGGAAAGCGCTTCTGGAATGCCATAATTCCTAGATTGCGCCCAACGCTCGCGGCTCCGTACGTTGTAATCAAGCAGCGCTCAACCAGTCCTTTGCTGTGACAGACGATTATTTCACGCAGCATTGTGCGTGCGCGGTCGTCCTCCACATATAGGTCACATTCAGGATTGGGATACTCATCCATTCTGGACATAGCGAACTCTGGGCTTACGCCCGCCATAATGTGCTTCCCACGATGCCCCTGCATTAGGTAAAGGCGGGCTTCTAGCGGTAGTTCCGCCAATACATAAGGGGAATGCGTTGAAAGTATTATTTGAAGCTCTCTCTCCTTGCAAAGCGCAGCAAGGTCGCGGATAAGGCGACGCTGAGCCCTTGGGTGCAATGATGTCTCAATTTCATCAATTAGCACTAGGCCATATTGCTCAGGATCAACCTGCAAAAATTCTGCGATTGTTGTTTGTCCGCTGCCTGAATTGTACCCTGAATAAATTACCCCTTGCTGACCGAACACGGGCACCTTTCTATCTTCGGAAGCATCGGTCACAGCAATTCTTGCGCTTTCGTATGGCCAGCCCATGATCTGGCTAAAGCGGGCAAGTCGGTCCTTATCAAAATGTTGTGCGGATTTCTCAAGCCTCGCTTCTTTAGCGAGTTTGCTATAGCCAATCCTCGCGGAAATTGGCTGAATGCGACGCAAATCGATGTAACTAACATTACGCTGGGGCCGCTCTGGGTTGCCTCTCCAGCGCTCACCTGGAAGGCGGACATCATAGGGTTTCGTCTCTTTGCCCTGCCGCACCGTGGAAACTATCTTGGCGCCACGGGGGTCTTCCCAAACTGTTTTTGGGAAGAAGTCAGAGGCAAACCAAGATTCCCGTTCTGGAGGTGCGTTGTTGGTCGGCCGGTACGAAGCCGCTGCGCACTGTAGAACAGTGCTTTTTCCTGTTCCATTTTCGCCCACTAGAGCGACAATCGGAAATTCAAATGGAACCCTCTGCCCGTCCCACCCACGCAGCCCAGTAATCTCAAGCGACTCGAGGAACTGCGGCCAGCCAGTACGTTGCTGCCACTTTGCCGCAAGCCTTCTCATTTCGCGACTGTTGCTCACTGCCCGGCTCTCCGTCATTCCGGCTGCCGCCAAACACCGCCACCGAGCGCGCCGCGTGCCGCCGATTTCCGCCTATCCATACGATAGTGGTGGTGCTAATTCAATAGGAGACCGGCAGTAACCCCGTGGCACTGCCGTGAAAATGAACTTTTTGCTTGGCAGAGGAGTGCTGACCACCTACACTACAGCCATGAACAAGCTTCCTCTCGCCAAGCGCGTCCAGATCCTTTCCATGCTGTGCGAGGGATCGTCCATGCGGTCGATCTCCCGCGTGACGGACGTGTCGATCAACACCGTGACCAAGCTGCTGGTAGACGCGGGGGAAACCTGCCTCGCGCTGCATGACGAACTGGTGCGCAACGTGCGCGCCAGCCGCATCCAGTGCGATGAGATTTGGTCATTCTGCTACGCCAAGGAGAAGAACGTCGAAAAGGCCAAGGCCGCTGGCGAGGATGCCGTCGACGTGTGGGCCTGGACGGCGCTGGATGCCGACACGAAGATGATCGTCTCCTACTTCGTGGGCGACCGCTCCGGCCAGTCCCCCATCGCGCTCATGGACGACCTGTGCGGCCGGCTGGCGAACCGAGTGCAGCTCACCACCGATGGGCACAAGGCGTACTTGGAGGCGGTGGAAGGGGCTTTCGGCGGGGATGTGGACTTCGCCCAACTCATCAAGCTCTCCGGCGACATTCCGGAGGCTCACAAGGGTCGCTACAGCCCGGCGGAGTGCACCGGCATCCGCAAACAGAAGGTCGAGGGCAACCCCGACCTGAAGCACGTTTCCACGTCCTACGTGGAACGCCAGAACCTCACGATGCGGATGAGCATGCGCCGGTTCACCCGCCTCACCAACGCCTTCTCCAAGAAGCGGGACAACCACATCCACGCGCTGGCGCTCTACTTCATGTTCTACAACTTCACCCGCATCCATAAGAGCCTGAAAGTGTCCCCCGCCATGGCGGCCGGCGTCACGGATCGGCTGTGGAGCATGGAGGATATCGCCATCGCCATCGATGCACGGGCGGAGCCGCCGAAGAAGCGCGGGCCGTACAAGAAGCGGGAGAAGGAGGCGGTAGCTTAACGGCTTCGCCCCGTTTGCGGTTGCCTCTTCCCCCCGAAAGTGCGATTCTTCGCCTTATGAGCGACGCTGTTCGTGAAGCCACTGACTGCTTTATCGGCTTGGGCATTGAGGCCCATAAGCCGCTAACGCCGTTGGAAATCCAGAAGATGCTGTATTTTCTGGAGGGGCTGCACTTGGCATTGGTGGACGCCCCGCTTTTTGATGAGAATTTCCAAGCATGGAAGTTCGGGCCGGCCCTTCCCAGCGTTTATCGGCGCCTCAAGCGGTTCGGCGATGGGCCTGTGAGCCCGGCGGTTATTGACACCAGACTGGGATCGACTCTGTCCGAGTCCGTTCTCGGAATGATACGGCTCGTCTATGACGTGTTCTCCAAGTTCGACGCCCCAACATTGGTGGGGTTGACGCATCTACCGGGAACCCCCTGGGCTATTGTGAGGAACGAAAAAGGCATTCCGAGAGGAGAGAACTCGGAGGAGCCTATTGATATTGAGCTTATTGCGGACTGGTTTAAGTCTAAATGGCTTGAAGCTGTTAAGCCGGCCGGACACGCAATTACATTTTACGACAAAGAAGAATTTCCGGAATGGGCGACGGCATAAGGCTTCGTTTCGCTGTCCGCGCGTCTGACCCTTTCGAGCGTCAGATGAGGGAGATTGAGGATGCATACCCTCAACTCAAGGGGTTTCTGAACGCAATCGTATCGGCATATGACAACGCCATCGAGGGGCGCTCTGGAGAGCGCACGGTAGCCAAGTACAAGCCGCGACAGAAAGCTGGCCCAAACGAACCGCTGCATACGTTCAGCGAGATCGCCGTCTTCCTCCGGTTCGAGGACGCTATCGCTTACATCGACGGCTTGTGGTTTCGCGACATTGACGTGGCGGTCGGCGTCGCGAGAAACATCAAGCGCGCTAGGCAGGCTACCGGAAATTCAAACTGAGACACTACCGCCGTTCCTGAACCTGGAGCGCCAGGCTCGCCCAGCCCTTGCGCATGTCGGTGTGGCCGCTGGCCAGCCAGCCCCGCACGCCGCTCGGCACCGGGATCATGCCAGGGCGCCGACGACGGCCGCCGCCAAGGCCGGATCGACCGGCCCTTCCAGGCGCAGTCGCGCCCGCCGGGCAGGATGACCTCGAGGATCGCCGCAGGGCGCGCGGCCGGCATCACCGGAGGCGGCAATGATCCAGGAGGTTCCGGCGCTGGCGGTTCGGTGGCGACCGGTTCCGGCGTGATGGTCACCGCGACAAAGGTGGACGGTTCGGCCACGGCGGTGCCGGAGGCCGTCATCAACCGCCGCCAACGATACAGCAGGCTCTCGTGCACGCCGAACCGGCGGGCCGCCTCCGTCACCACCACGCCGGGCCGGAACGCCTCCTCGACCGTCCGCACCCTCTCCGCCGGCGTGTAGTTCCGCCGCCGCTCCGTCCCCGTCAGAACCTCGACACGCTGGTAAGCCATGACGTTTGCCACTCGTTTGCGTCCGCGCGATGACGCGCCCCGCAAACCTCGGACGCCGCACTCTACCTTGCCAAGGCGGCGCTCAGCGGATGCGTACCTTGCTCATCACCCCCTCCACTGATGTCGGCGCTGTCGCTTCCAGTTTCGATGCCCGCGATCGGATCGCCATTGGTCATCCCATGCCGTAGGCGGCCGGCGTAGTCGCCCGGAGATCCGCACACTGTCATCGTTTACCTCGGCTGCTGCGGACCAGCGCAGCTCTGCAAGCGTTCGTGGATAGCGCCGCATCTGGCCGACGAGACGCCCAAGACGCGGCTTGCCAGTGCCAGGGACCGGCACACGGCGAATTCTGAACATGGCCTTTCTCCGCTAGGTGACTACCTAGCGGAAAGCCAAGGCCTCCTCGCTGCGACGACGCTGCATGACCAGGGCTCGTGTACGACAATGGTCGCAACATAGTGCGTCGGGGCCGTTGCGCCCAGTCAGCCCATGATCAATGTTCTCAAATCCGGTGCCCCGTTCTGCACCATCGATTGCGTTCCGCTTATCGAATGGCTTCGCCATCCTTCGGAGGGGCTGCCGCCGTCGTACTGAGGGTCTCTCCATCCTGTGTGCTCAGCCCCTTCGGGAACTCCGCCTCGCCTTCGAAGAGGGCGACGATGGCGGCATCAGGAGCGTCAAAGTTGTCAGCGATGTTCTTCACGCCCAACGCGCCAGCAGGCTTCCGCTTCTCGTTGGTCATTCTGGCTCCTCCGATGTGTCAGTCACTATATCACCGAGCCGAGGCGGCTCGAAGTCGAAGTCGGCCTCCGGAACGTTCTGACGCAGCATGTCTACCAGCGACTGCGGCTCTGTTCCCGCCTCAGGTGGAGCCTCAGCATGCAGCATGTCGTCGTCACGCGGGGGATTGCCGACGCCGGAGCGCGCCAGAATTTCCTTAGCTTTGGATTGCTTCTGTTCACTGGCCATTCTGGTATCTCCCAAAGCCGTCTCTACAAGGCGAAGACCGACTGAAAATGGTTGATACTGCTCTTATAGTAATAAGCCCACCGCAGCGTTGTCTCGAAGACACTCTTAGAACATACACATGCGGCGCAGATGACCGGTCTAATTATGCAATTTTGGAAGCTCATCGCAATGCACCATCCCACATGAGCTATTTCAGAATGGTCCTTGGTCAACGGGTCGTGTCCCCACCCGCGGCATGCTCCTGCGGTCGGATGTGGACACAAGCGGGGTGCAGCGGGTCAGGTCACGTCCCTGGGCGTGGTGCAGGAGATGTGGGGAACCGGCCCGCCGAAGAGCCCCCAGAGAAGGCGTAGGCGGGCCGAACCGCTCACTCCTTGGGACGCTTGCGGCGGGACGGCTGCCCGGCGGCGTCGATCTTCAACGCTTCCAGCATCTGGGACGGATGAACGCCGAGCGCCAGAGCGAGATCGACGATCATCGCCAGCGACGGATTCGACCGCCCGCGCTCCAGGTCGCTGAGGTAAGGTACACTCATGCCTGCACGATAGGCCAGTTCCTCCTGGGAGAGGCTATTGGCGACGCGCAGATCTCGCAAGATGGCGCCAAACTGAACGGCAACGTTGACCATCCGCTGGATGGCACAGTGTTGCCGTTCCGATCACCATAAGATATATCTGAAGTCGCTCGATGCTCGCGGATGCCATCGCTCGGAAACGATGGCTCAACCGGCTGACGGCGAAGGACAGCCACATTCTGCGCCGGAGAATCACGATGGCCGACCCAACCGCCCTTGCACGTCCAACGCTCCGGCATCTACTCCTAGCCGGTTGGTGTGTGCTGTCCATGAGGACCGGCGCGCTCGCAATGGACGCACCTCCTCAGATTCCTCTCGATGCAGGTACGTTGGCGTCTACCCAGGCGCCCATCGAAGGTGCCAGTCGTGTACCGCTGCCCGAAGGCAGTCCGGCCGACGAAGCAAAGCCTGCTGCCACGCAACGGATGATTCGGGTGTACTACACAGACACGCAAGGTGGCGGCACGACGGCGTCGTTCTTTCCAGTTTCCATGAGTGGTCCGTCCGCGGCGTGCGGAATGCCGATCACTGAACATCCCCTCTGCCGCGGCGTCACCCTCCAATGCCAGCGTGCCGCTGATGGCGCCTTTCGCTGGGTCATCAACGGCTTTTGCGAGTAAACCATGCCCCGCATCTTCATCATCCTCGTCAGCTTGGCCGCCGCGGTGCTCGGCGGATGCCAGACGACGGCACCGGTCGACCGCGCCCAACTCGGAAAGATCGTCCTAACAGGCAGCAATTACGCTGATGAAACGGTGAATTGGGAGGTGCCACCGCGCGATAGCGTTTTCACAGGAGCTTATCACAGCAAAACCCCCATCGTGGTGCCTGGCGCACAAACGATCACGACCGGAGAAGTGCTGTCGCTGATCGCCTCGAGCCCCGACGCGGTGCTCATCGACGTGCTCGGAGGCGGCGCCCACGCCACCATTCCCACGGCACTCTGGTTGAACGGTGCGGGGTTGGGCGAGAACCTCAACGACCGGGTGCAGGTCCGTATGGCCGAGCGCCTGAACACCCTTACCGCAGGTGACCGTAGAAAGCCGCTCGTGTTTTTCTGCCTGAGTGCCCAGTGCTGGCTGTCGTACAACGCCTCTCTGCGCGCTGTGGCTTTGGGCTATACCAACGTGAAGTGGTATCGCGGAGGGCAGACCTCCTGGATGGCTGCCGGTCTGCCCACGGAGACCTCGATCGAAAGTCGCTAGTGCATTGACGCAGACATAGGATTCATAGAGCGGCGCCGACGTGCGATTCTGTCGGCATGGCTCAGACCGTCAGCGTCATCGTTGGACCGGAGGATCGTGCGCGCTTGGCCTCCCAGATGCGCTGAACGGCGCGCAGGCTGATGCCGACCGTCTTGGCCAGCGCCCGGCCCGTCCAGTGAGTAACGGCGCCGGGTGGTTCCGAACAGGTCAGCGCCAGCACCTTGCGCGATGTCCTCGGCCGCATCGCTGATCACCCGATCAACGGCATCGCCGACCTGCTGCCCTGGAACATTGCCGCAGCGTCCGCAGCCTGAACGCCAACGTCAACCGGCAATCGCCGCAGCTCCCAGCCGAGGCTTACAACCCAGACGCTTCCGCTTAGGTAGTGTTACCCATAAGATGAGAACGGGCGGCACCTTGCGGCCCCGCCCGTTCTCATTTTATACGACCCAAGCCTCACTTCATGGGACACGCCACAAGCCCCAGGCGGTGAGATTTACCGCGCCGCCTTCCTCCGCTCACTCGGCATCACCCAAGGCATCTGGTCCAGCGTTTCCATGTCGATGACCTCCCGGCCGCTTTGCACCGCCATCTCGGCCGCCAGAGCGAGCAGCTTGCAGGTCTCGCCCGTAAGTCCTTCGGCCAAGCGGTGGATCCGGCCAACCAGTTCTTTTGAGCGGAAGCTACTTTCCTGCTTCAGCTGCAGCCCCTGGGCAAAGCGCCCAATGAACACGGCGTATTCGTTGGACACCGCCCAGCGGGGAATCCCCATGGGCTCGAACCGGTTGCCAAGTTGCTGGTCGGTCTGAAAGACGCGCACGGCATCCTGGGTTCCCAGGGCGACGACGGATATCTTCAGTTCGTTGCTCAGGCTCTTGAGGCTGTTCAGCACCATCGAGCGTTGGTCGACCTTGCCAACCAGCAGGTTGTTGACCTCGTCCACGATTACCACCCGCGTCCCCACCGCGCCGAGAAGAACCAGAAGCTGGTCCCACTTGCTTTGGGCTCTGGCGGTTGAACGGTATGGCGCCTTCAGGGCGCGCAGGATGGCGTCGTAGAAGCCGTTCACGTCGGCGAACGGAGGAGATTGGAGGTAGACCACCGGGCGCTTGCCGTAATCCGGACTGTCTTCGCTGGGGCTGTGGTCCCGCACGAACTTGTAGGCGAGCGCCGTCTTCCCGTTGTTCGTATCGCCATAGATCAGGCTGCAAGGCGGTCTCGGCACGTTGGGGTGGTTGTACAGCCAAGCCAACCGGTCGAGCACGGCCGTTCCGGTGTCGTATTCAACGTAGCGGGGGCTCCTGATCCGGCGAATCCGGGTAGCGATGTCTTCGGCAGACATTCCCAGTTCCAGCGAACCGCCCCCAGCAAACGGCTCAAGATGCATCACCATTCCTCCACGCCCGTCCTGATCTCACTGTCGTCGAAGTCGAAGTCCGTTGCGGAGGTCGAAGGCTTGGCCGGCGTTCGCTGCTCGTTGTCAACCACGAGTGCCAGATGTCCCTCGCGCTGACGGGGCGTTTTTGGTGGGGGCGTTTTCAGCGCCACCGGTTCTGGCGACTGCGGCGGATCCAGCGTCAGGGCGGCGCGATGCTTGCGCAACTCTGCCCGCTTGGCCTGCTCCCGGCGCACGCGCTTGGTGTGCTGCGCCGCCTCGGCCGTGATGCGGTGCATCTCTTCGTAGGCTTCGAAGATGGCGGCCTCGTTCTCCGCCGCCTTGCCCTGGCGCCGCAGGTAGGCCTCGACCGCCCGGTAATCCCACAGCGAGATTGAGGGGCGGCCATAGTCCCTATAGGGGATTTCCACGTAGTCACCCAGGCTCGGGTCGAGGAAGTAGAGCTTCGAGATATCGGTTGGGTCGCGCCGAACCTTGAACTTTCGCCGGCGGCGCCCTTCATCGGCCCGCACCCACTGGGAGAGCAACGGGTCGCGGTACCAGATCTTGTCCCAGACGATGCCTTCAGGCTGTACCGTGCGCTCAATGAAGGGTAGGAAGTCCAGACGGAGGCGGCGCGGGTCCTGAATCGGCTCGGGCAGGCCACGGCCGCGCATGCGGTCGCTGCCGACGATACCCTCGTTCCACCGGGCCAGCGGTGGGAAGCCTATCCCCTCATGAACCTTGTTGTGGTAGATGCCAACGATACGGTTCAGGAGCCATCTCCGAAGCTCCTCCAGCGTCATCTTTGCCTTGGCTTCGGACTTGTACTCGCCCCGCTGCTTGGGGTTGGAAAAGGTGGCGCCGGGCAGCGCGTGAATCTTCTTGCCCAGCGCGCCGCACAGCCGCTCGATATGTCCGCCGTAGTGCGGGGTCTTGGGCGGGCGGAACTCGTAGCGTACATCATGCTGGTCCAGCGTGTCCTGGATCAGGTAACTGCGGAAGTCCTTACCGTTGTCGGAGTGGATCATGCGGGGCTTGCCCCACACCGGCCACTCACCCTTGATGCCGAGTCGCTCCAGTTCCGCCGCCTTGCCCAGCATGCCTTGGCACAGGCACAACCCCACGGCGAAGGCGCTCGGATGGTCCAGCGACAAGTGATAGCCGACCACCATGCGGCTGAAGACGTCGATGGCCAGCGTCAGCCAGGGGCGGCCGATCGGCAGACGCATCTCCTCGTCCAGCACGATGATGTCGAGCAGCGTGTGGTCGATCTGCACGACGGCGAGCGGCGAATCGGCACCGGGGAACTCCCCCTTCACCGAACCGAACTTGTCGCGCGCCGCCTTCTTGCCCTCGCGCTTCAGCACCTTCTCCCTGGGGTCCACCGCCCGGAGGCGATCACGGATCGTGCTTCCGGCCGGCCTGGTCAGCTTGGCGACCCGACAGCGACGATGGACCTCGATGATCACCTCCTCGCCGGTGACCTTCTGTTTGGACAGGTAGAGTTCCTTGATCACGCTCTCGATGACCGCCTCGATGGCGGGATCCAAGCGCTTGGGCATGGCCCTGCCCTTACGCCGCGGAGCGAGGTCGGACATAAGCCGCCGGCCTTCGTAGGTCTTGATCCAGCGGTAGAGCGTGGAAAGCCCAATTCCATGTTGCTCGGCCACCCACTTCACGTCCTCGTGGCTGCGGCGCTCGCAGCGGACCAGCGGCTTGATGATGGCGAAGCGACGCTTCGCCTCGGCCAGATCGTCGTCGGGAAGGCTGTCCAGGAGCCGCTTCGGTTCCGCCTTCTCCTGACCATCCGGATACGACAGCTGGGAGACCGGCACCACCTGCGTCTCCTTCGTCTCAGCGTCCTCGATCAGAACGGACGAGGCCGTGACCGCCTCCAAAATGGTGCAAGAGCGCCCCTGGTGCTTCACGGCCGCGCCAGGACTGTAGCTGAACCGCTTTGTCATGCGCTTCCTCTCCTGGGCCGCCGAAGCACGGTCCGCATGGTGATCGGCTGGTCGAGGTCCGCCATGATCTCGAAGCGCGCGACCAAGGCCCACAGACTGGGCAGCACCCGCGCGCGGTCACCGGCATCGCCGGCGACGAGATCGGCCAGTTCCTGCACGGTGACCGGTTCCCGGCCCGTCGCCTCGAGCATCCGGTCGCGAAATGCCGGATCTGGCGGCCGGTCACGGAAGGGAAGCAGGAAAGTCGCGTTCTCCAGCCTTGGGGTGCGGATCTCCTTCTCGGTCACCAGCGCGAAGACCCAGCCGCGCTCGGCGGCGTAATCTCGGGCCGCGGCGAATCGCTCTTCCAGAGATCCGGTCAACAGGTGCTGGTCGGTGGAGTACTTGACCTCGACCAACCGTGTCGGCCGTGCAGCGTCCTGGTAGGTCACGAGAAAGTCCGGAACGTAGTGGCGCTTGGTTCCCTGGCCGACCCGGTACTCGATGCGCACCGGTTGCTCCTCGATGCCGGCAACGGCCGGGTCGAACCGCTGTAGAAGGGCGAAGTCCCGCTCCAACGTCGATTCGACCATGACGGCCGCCCGGCCAGCCCCCATGGGCACCCGACCACCGACGCTTCGGTAACAGAGCCCGATTTTACGGACCGACATGGAACGACCCCACAGCTACAACCAGTGGAATATCCGATACGCAACCCCTCCCGCGAAACTAGGATAACCGCATATCTGGTAGCTTCAACTCCTTCCGCAATACTTTATCTAGCCAAGCCGCGACATTTTCGCCCGATCGATGGGCCGCGTGACGCGCGGCCTCCTTCACCTCGGCCGAGACACCGTCGAGCTTCCAGTACCGCCCCTGCCCCCAAGGAGTGGCCTGCCCGACCGGCTCCGCCATTTCGCTCATGGCGGCGAGCTTGGTGCCGACCAGTTCTTTCAAGTTCCGGTAGGTCGGCTTGATGCCATGCCGCTCCAGAACAGACTTGGCAGAGGCTACTTCGTAGCGGGCTCCAAACTTGTGAGGCTCTTTCAGGTGCCACTCGACGGCATGGGCGTAGGCGAAGGGCACGTACTCATTAGACGGATTGTACACGGAGGAGCTCGCCATCCCGACAGACCGCGCCGCAACTATGAAGCGGTGAGGCCAGTCGCCGAGCAGGTGATGCGCCATGGCAACCAGCACGCACCGGGCCCTCGGAGTCAGCAACGCCCAGTCATGAACCCGTGGTAAGGTTTCGGGCGGCAGGGACAGCCGGGGCTCGTGCAGGCTGATCCATTCCCTCAGCCCATAGGCATACTTGCCGCCAGCGATCCGGCGGGCGATCAGCGCCAGTATCTCCAAAGCCGCGAACGAATAGACGGGGCCGTAGCTGCCCAGCGTCCGCCATCCCTGATTCAGCGTGTCCAGCAGGTTCTGCTGCACCGGAATCGGATCGACAGGCGGATGATCCCCTGTGAAGCGGCGCACGTCGGCGCCACAGGACCAGCAGCAGACGCCTTCCCGGCGTTCTTGGCGCAGAATGCTGAACGGCTCGTTGCAGGCGGGGCAACGGTCGAGCAGAAGGTGCCCGTGCATCGGACAGACGGTTAGGAAGGATAGGCGCCATTCCAGCCGCAGGTGGGGAGTGGTGTCTTCTGCCAAGCATGACGGGCATACCTGCTGGCCGAAGCACCGCTTTGCCTTCTCCCGCCCGGCCGGCGGTAGCCAGTCCAGCTTGACCAAGCCATCGTCCCGCTCGAACGCCCATCCGGCCCAGCGGCGGAAGGTGGATTGCTCCAGAGCCTCTCTGGAAACGCCGGTCTTGTCGGCCATGGCGCCCAGCAGATGGATGTCGCCGTAGCGGTCGAGGTCCCGTGGACGGAGGCCACCGCTTGGCTGGACGAGCCGGTACAATTCGGCAGGCCGCAGACCGTTGGCGGCGGCAACGCGAGCGAACCAGGAGGAAAAAGACTCATCCTCCAGAAGGGGCGGCCGCCCCGGCCAGAGGTCATCGGCGGCTGGCAGCATCCCCAGGGCTCCCGAACGTTGGACCGGAAGGCCCCATGATCCGGGTCGGCGGCACCGTTGTCGCGGAGACGTCCGGACAGTCGCCACATGCTTCGCGCCGCACACCACCGCGTGATTCGGTCCCGAAGGACTCCATCCTGACGGTGATCCCTTTAGGCGAGAAGAATCCGAATTTCAGGATTGAGACGACGAATTACGGATTGAAGGCCGCGCGACTCCTCAGAGGCGCCCGACCACCCCATCAATTCGTTGGAAGACTTTGGGAAATCCGATCCGGAGAGTGCGGTTTCGTCTCACTTATGCGCGTCGCACTCTCACTTATAAGCCGCAATTCTCACCTAAAGGCGAAAGCGACAGCAAACCAGTTGCTTGGGCTAAATTCGTGGCGGAGGGAGAGGGATTCGAACCCTCGATACCCTTTTGGGGTATACACACTTTCCAGGCGTGCGCCTTCGACCACTCGGCCACCCCTCCGCGGAGGACGCGTTTATAGCCATCCCCGCGGCGGATCGCAAGCCCCTGTTTTGAGGTGCCGAACGCACCTTACGCAGCGGCCATCGCCGGCTCCGCCGCCACGCCGGCGCGGCGCTCGCGCAGCCAGGCCCAGGCCTTTTCGTGCAGGTGGAAGGCCACCGTGTTGCACAGCGGCTCGACCAGCGCCACCGCACCACCCACCGCCACGCTGCCTGTCATCAGGTAGCCCAGGGTGAACGCCACCGTGAAGTGCACGCACGCAAAGCTCAACGTCTTGGCCATGGCCCCCTCCATCAATGCCGCAGATGGAGAGTGCCGGCCGCGGCTCGCGCGGTCCAATCGCGAATCCGGACCGCAGCGATAGCTTCGCCCTATGGCGCCAACTCGTCCGCCACCTCGCCCACCGTGTGGCAAAGCAGCGCGATGTCCGCGTCGCGCGACAGGCGGTGGTCGCCGTCCTTCACCAGCGTCACCCGCACGTCGGTCCCCACCAGCGCATCGGCGAGGCGCAGGCTGGTCTGCCAGGGCACGTCCGCGTCCATCATGCCGTGCAGCAGCCGCACCGGGCCGGCGAACGGGATCGGGGCGCGCAGCAACAGGTGCCGCCGCCCGTCCTCAATGAGCTTGAGCGTCACCGGCTTGGGATCGTCGAAGTACTGCGACGGGCGGCACCACGCGCCATCGCGCAGCAGCGTGGCCCGGACGTCGTCGCCCAGCGCATCCCAGATCAGATCCTCGGTGAAGTCGGGGGCCGGCGCCACGCCGACCAGCGCGGCCACCCGCTCCGGCCGCCGCAGGGCGGCCAGCAGCGCGATCCAGCCGCCCATCGAGGAGCCGACAAGGATCTGCGGCCCCTGCGTCACATGGTCCAGCACCGCCAGCGCGTCCTCGGCCCACACGCCGACCGTGCCGTCATCGAACCGGCCGCTGGAGACGCCGTGGCCCTGGTAATCGAAGCGCGTGTAAGCGAGGCCGCGCATCGCCGCCCAGGCCTCCAGCGCCACCGCCTTGGTGCCGGTCATGTCGGACATGAAGCCACCGCAGAACATCACACCCGGCGACGCGCCGGGCCGAGAGGAGGGGGTGTGACGATAGGCTATGGTGGCCTCGCCGCGGGTCAGGCTATTGTGCCCGCCCGCCGGGGCGTGCGCGCGTTCGCTCATGGCTTCACCACATTCGCGTTTCGGGCATCATGATTCTGGATCCGCACCTTACCACCGCCGACGCAACGGGCAATGCGCCCACGGGGGGATCAGCGGCCTTCCGCCAGCCCGGCCGCCGGCCGCCGGTGATCCTGCAGGTGCTGCCCAACCTGGTGACCGGCGGGGCCGAGCGCGGCTGCATCGACGTGGCGCTGGCGCTGGCGGAGGCCGGGGCGACGCCGCTGGTGGCCTCCGAGGGCGGCCCCATGGTGCGCGAGCTGGACCGCGCCGGCGTCGCCCACATCACGCTGCCGCTGAAGAGCAAGAACCCCCTGGTCATCCGCAAGAACGCCGGGCGGCTGGAACAGATCATCCGCGACTTCGGGGTGGACATCGTGCACGCCCGCTCTCGCGCCCCGGCGTGGAGCGCCTGGATGGCGGCGCAGCGCACCGGCGCGCGCTACATGACCACCTTCCATGCGCCGTACAATTTCTCCAACGGGCTGAAGCGCTGGTACAACTCGGTGATGGCGCGCGGCGAGCGGGTCATCGCCATCTCCGGCTTCATCCGCGACCACGTCCTGAAGAACTACGACGTCGACCCGGCGGCCGTCCGCCTCGTCCACCGCTGCTACGACCCGGCGATCTTCGCGCCGGAACGCGTCACCACCGCCCGCCTGATCCAGCTGGCCACCCAATGGCGGCTGCCGGAGGACCGGCCGGTCATCCTGCTGCCCGGCCGGCTGACCCGCTGGAAGGGCCAGACCGTGATGATCGACGCGCTGGCCAAGCTGGGCCGCAAGGACGTGGTGTGCCTGCTGGTCGGCTCCGACCAGGGGCGCTCCGGCTACCGGCAGGAGCTGGAGGAGCGCGCGCGCCGCGCCGGCTTGGCCGGCGTGGTGCACATCACCGACCACTGCAGCGACATGGCCGCCGCCTACATGCTGTCCACCGTCGTGGTCTCGGCCTCCCGCGAGCCGGAGGCCTTCGGCCGCGTCATCGTCGAGGCGCAGGCCATGGGCAAGCCGGTGATCGTCACCGCCATCGGCGCCTGGCAGGAGACCGTGCTGCCCGGCGAGACCGCCTGGGTGGTGCCGCCGGACGACGCCGACGCGCTGGCCAAGGCGTTGGACGAGGCACTGTCGATGACGGCCGGGCAGCGCGCCGCCATCGGCGCCCACGCCCAGGCCTTCGTCGCCGAGCGCTACACCAAGCAGCGCATGTGCGCCGACACCCTGGCGGTGTACGCGGAGCTGCTGGCCGCGTAAGGCCATTGCCGATACTCGGCAATATTCAACCTTCGCGGTGCGGCAAAATTCCACATCGTGAAAAGACGGTGAAGACCTCGATAGCCTTTTTGTCACACCCCCTTGCGGGCAAGATTTGGCATGACGCATAGTCGTTCATGGAATTTTAGAATTCCCAAGTCACGATAAATACAAAAGGCCCTAGCCGGGAAGCCTAGGCCAGAGGTCATAAAGGGGGGAGTCATGCGCCTTCTCAAGGATCTTCCGATCTCGCGGAAGTTCGGCATGGTGGTGACCGCGCTGGCGTTGATCGCCGTGGCCATCGCGACGCTGGGCGTGCAGGCGATGCGCACCTACGACGGCTACGTCGACGAGATCACCAACGCCTCCGCCCGCGCCATGGACGGCGAACGCATGAACGGCCTGGTGCTGGCCGTGGTGATGGACTCCCGCGGCATCTACATGGCGCGCGACGGCAAGGAGGCGGAGAAGTACGCCCCGCCCCTGCTCAAGAACCTGGCCGGCATGGACCGCCTGATGAAGGAGTGGTCGGCGATCACCCCCGCCGCCGAACGCGCCCACAACCAGGAGATCGCCGCCAAGGTGCGCGAGTTCATCACCTTCCGCACCGAGCTGGTCCGCCTCAGCCGCGAAGCCTCCATCCCCGAGGCGCGCAGCTACGGCGACAACGATGCCAACCGCGCCAACCGGCAGGCGCTGAACGTCCTGCTGCAGAAGCAGGCGGAGACCGACAACGCCACCATCGCCCGCCTCAGCGCCGAGCTGGAAGCGTTCCAGACCACCATGAGCCGGCTGCTGATCGCGGTGCCGGCGGTCGGCATCCCGCTGACCATCCTGCTGGCCAGCGTGCTGGCCATCCGCATGATGGTCAACCCGATCCGCCGCATGACGGCGTCCATGCAGGAGCTGTCCGCCGGCCGCCTGGACGCCGCCGTGCCCGACACCGACAGCGGCGACGAGATCGGCGCCATGGCGCGCGCGCTGTGCGTCTTCCGCGACGCCATGCGGCAGGCCCGCGACCTGGCGCAGGAACAGCAGCGCACGGCGGAGGAGCGGCTGGCCCGCTCCCAGGCCATCGTCGCGCTGACCGACCGCTTCGACCGCGAGGTCACCGGCGTGCTGGCCACCGTCCGCACCTCGGCCGAGCGGATGCGCAGCACCGCCAACGGCATGACCGCCACCGCCCAGGACACCACCAGCCGCGCCGCCGACGTGGCGACCGCGTCGGAGCAGACCTCGGCCAACGTCCAGGCGGTCGCCACCGCCACCGAGCAGCTGTCGGCGTCGATCGGCGAGATCGGCCGGCAGGTCGCCACCTCCACCGAGATCACCCGCCACGCCGTCGGCGAGGCGCAGCGCGCCGACCAGCAGGTGCGCGGCCTGACCGACGCCGCCGAGAAGATCGGCGAGGTGGTGGAACTGATCAACTCCATCGCCAGCCAGACCAACCTGCTGGCCTTGAACGCCACCATCGAGGCGGCGCGGGCCGGCGAGCACGGCAAGGGCTTCGCCGTGGTGGCGACCGAGGTGAAGAACCTCGCCACCCAGACCGCCCGCGCCACCGAGGACATCGGCCAGCAGATCGCCGGCATCCAGCGGGTGTCCACCGACACGGCGACGGCGATCCGCTCGATCGGCGAGGTCATCACCCGCATCGACGGCATCGCCACCACCATCGCCACCGCCATCGAGCAGCAGGGCGCCGCCACCGGCGAGATCGCCCGCAACATCCAGCAGGCGGCGCAGGGCACCGAGCGGGTGAGCGTCACCATCGGCGGCGTCAACGCCGCCGCCCGCCAGACCGACGGCGCCGCTCGCGACGTGCTGGACGCGGCGTCCGGCCTGTCCGCCCAGGCCGATTCGCTGCGCGACCTGGTGCATGGGTTCCTCGATGGGGTGAAGGCGGCGTAAGGGCCGCTTGCCCCCACCCTAACCCTCCCCCGCTTCGCAGGGGAGGGGGCAGAGCGGCGGAGTTCCCTCCCCTGCGAAGCGGGGGAGGGTTAGGGTGGGGGCAATACCCTCATTTCAACCCCCATACTTGACTTGCACCGCGACGCCTTTAGAGTCTCGCGCGTTCCGGCGCGAGTCGGACCCGCATGAACAACGGAAGCGAACGGTGAATCCGGTGACGTCCAGCATTGCCATCACGCTGCCCGACGGCAGCGTGCGCGAATTCGACCGGCCGGTCACGGGGGCGGAGATCGCCGCCTCCATCGGCCAGCGTCTGGCCAAGGATGCTCTTGCCGTCAAGATCGACGGCACCGTGAAGGACCTCACCACCACCGTCACGTCGAACGTCAGGATCGAGATCGTCACCCGCAACCACCCCGACGCGCTGGAGGTGATCCGCCACGACGCCGCCCACGTGCTGGCGGAGGCCGTGCAGGAGCTGTACCCCGGCACCCAGGTGACCATCGGCCCGGCGATCGCCAACGGCTTCTACTACGACTTCGCGCGCGACGAGCCGTTCACGCCGGACGACCTCGCGAAGATCGAAGCGAAGATGCGCGAGATCGTCCAGCGCGACGCCCCCCTCGTGCGCGAGGAGTGGACGCGCGACGACGCCGTCGCCTACTTCAAGACCCACGGCGAGCACTTCAAGGCCGAGCTGGTCGAGGCGATCCCCGCCGACCAGGCGATCAGCGTCTACCGCCAGGGCGACTGGCTCGACCTCTGCCGCGGCCCGCACGCGCCCTCCACCGGCAAGGTCGGCACCGCCTTCAAGCTGATGAAGGTGGCCGGCGCCTACTGGCGCGGCGACAGCCGCAACCCGATGCTGCAGCGCATCTACGGCACGGCGTGGCGCGACGAGAAGGAGCTGAAGGCCTACCTGACCATGCTGGAGGAGGCGGAGAAGCGCGACCACCGCCGCCTGGGCAAGGAGATGGACCTCTTCCACGTGCAGGAGGAGGCGGTCGGCTCGGTGTTCTGGCACCCGAAGGGCTGGACGCTGTACCGCACCATCGAGACCTACATCCGCACCAGGCTGGAGCAGGCCGGCTACGTCGAGGTGAAGACGCCGCAGCTGATCGACAGCTCGCTGTTCAAGGCGTCCGGCCACTGGGACATGTACGGCGACAACATGTTCAAGGTGGAGGCGGACGAGGGCAAGAAGCAGCTCGGCGTCAAGCCGATGAACTGCCCAGGCCACACGCAGATCTTCAAGAGCGCGCTGCGCTCCTACCGCGACCTGCCGATCCGCATGGCCGAGTTCGGCTCCTGCCACCGCAACGAGCCGTCGGGCGCCCTGCACGGCATCATGCGGGTGCGCGCCTTCACCCAGGACGACGCGCACATCTTCTGCACCGAGGACCAGGTGCCGGAGGAGGCGGCGGAGTACTTCAAGCTGCAGCTCGGCGTCTACAAGGACCTCGGCTTCGACAAGATCGACGTGAAGCTGGCGCTGCGCCCGGACGTCCGCACGGGGTCCGACGATCTGTGGGACCGCGCCGAGGACGGCCTGCGCAGCGCGCTGCGCTCGGCCGGGCTGGAGTTCGAGGAACTGCCGGGCGAGGGCGCCTTCTACGGCCCGAAGGTGGAGTTCCACCTGACCGACGCCATCGGCCGCACCTGGCAGTGCGGCACGCTGCAGTACGATCCGAACCTGCCGGAACGGCTCGACATTCACTATATCGGTGAGGACGGTGCGAAACATCGGCCGATCATGCTGCACCGGGCCATCCTCGGCTCGCTGGAGCGCTTCATCGGCATGATGATCGAGCACTACGCCGGCAAGTTCCCGCTGTGGCTGGCCCCGGTGCAGGCGGTGGTGACCACCATCACCAACGAGGCCGACGGCTACGCGGCGGAGGTCCACAAGATCCTCAAGGCGCGTGGAATCCGGGCCGAGCTTGACGTCCGCAACGAGAAGATCAACCTGAAGGTCCGTGAGCACAGCCTTCAGAAGGTGCCGGTGATCGTCGTCGTCGGCCGCCGCGAGGCGGAGGAGCGGACGGTGGCGATGCGGTACCTCGGCGGTAAGGATCAGGAAGTTCTTGCCCTTGACGCCGCAGTCAATAAACTTACTGAAGAGGCGCGGTCCCCGGCCGGGGACCGTGGCTTCGATTCGCCATTCTGATTGACCGCCGTTCGCCGGGCCCGCCGCTGAGCCGGGGGCCCGCCGGACGGGGTCCATAACCATGGAGAGGGTTCCATAGCCAGGTTACCACAGGAAGCCGCCCCGACCCGCGACGGACCGCGGATCAACCGGGAGATCACGGCGCGTTCCGTCCGTCTCGTCGGCGCCGACGGCGAGATGGTCGGCATTGTTTCGCTGCGCGACGCTCTGATGGCCGCGGAGGAGGCTGGCCTCGACCTCGTCGAGGTGGCCCCGCAGGCCGAGCCGCCCGTCTGCAAGGTCCTCGACTACGGCAAGTTCAAGTACGAGGAGCAGAAGAAGGCCGCCGAGGCGCGCAAGAAGCAGAAGATCATCGAGGTCAAGGAGATCAAGCTCCGGCCGAACATCGATGACAACGACTACGACGTGAAAATGCGCGCCGCGACCCGCTTCCTCGAGGAAGGCGACAAGGTCAAGGTGACCATGCGCTTCCGCGGCCGCGAGATGGCGCACCAGGACATCGGCATGAACGTGCTGATGCGCGTGCGCGACCGCCTGGACGAACTGGCGAAGGTCGAGCAGATGCCCAAGCTCGAAGGCCGCCAGATGATCATGGTGCTGTCGCCGAAGTGACCGCGGTTCACCGCCTGCTTCAAAAAGAGCCCGCCGGAGACGGCGGGCTTTTTGTTTGAATCCCCTCCCCCCAACCCCGCCGGGGGAGGGAATCGCTCCGACCTCCGGACGATCCGCACATTGATATTCTAGTATGCGACGCGCCGTCGCATGTATCACGCCGAGGCACGGCGGTAGCATCAGCCACTTCCCGGCAGCCGTTCGACCGCCACGCGCATGACGACGCCGTGCCTTCGACCCTGCCGGCCGACACGGATCCCGCCCGGAAGAGCGCGCGCCCGCACAGCGATGCCCGCCGCCGCGCCCTTCCCCGCCGGGGAGCACTCACGAGGTGACATCATGCCCGAAAAACTGCGGCCTCTGATCTGGGTCGCCGTCGCCGTCCTCGGAGCCGCCGGACTCGGCGGCATCGCGCTGAACCGCGGCGAGACCATCAACGCCATCTGGTTCATCGGCGCCGCCGCCGGCGTGTACGCGCTGGCGTTCCGCTTCTACGCCGGCTGGATCGCGGCGAAGCTGATGGTGGTGGACGAGACGCGCGCCACCCCGGCGGAGCGGATCAACGACGGCCGCGACTTCGTGCCGACGCACCGCTGGATCACCTTCGGCCACCATTTCGCCGCCATCGCCGGCGCCGGCCCGCTGGTCGGCCCGACGTTGGCCATGCAGTTCGGCTACATGCCGGGCACGCTGTGGCTGTTGGCCGGCGCCGTGTTCGGCGGCTGTGTGCAGGACATGGTGGTGCTGTTCTGCTCGACGCGGCGCGACGGCCGCACACTGGGCCAGATGGCCCGCGACGAGCTGGGGCCGGTGGCCGGCTCGGCGGCGCTGCTCGGCACGCTGATGATCATGGTGCTGATCGTCGCCGTCCTCGGCCTCGTGGTGGTCAACGCCATGAAGCACAGCCCGTGGGGCACCTCGACCGTGTTCGCCACCATCCCGATCGCCATCCTGGTCGGCGTCTACATGCGCAACATCCGGCCGGGCCGGGTGCTGGAGGGCTCGCTGATCGGCTTGGCGCTGCTGCTGCTGGCGACGGCGGGCGGCGGCTGGCTCGACCACAGCCCGCTGCGCGCCTGGTTCGACTACGACGGCACAACGCTGGCGATGTTCGTCATCGGCTACGGCTTCGTCGCCGCCATCCTGCCAGTGTGGCTGCTGCTCGCCCCGCGCGACTACATCTCCACCTTCATCAAGATCGGCGCCATCATGCTGCTGGCGTTCGCGGTCGTCGTCCTCCAGCCGGAGATGAAGATGCCCGCGTTCACCCGCTTCATGGACGGCACCGGCCCGGTGGTCGCCGGCAACCTGTTCCCGTTCCTGTTCATCACCATCGCCTGCGGCGCCATCTCCGGCTTCCACGCGCTGATCTCGTCGGGCACCACGCCCAAGCTGATCGCCAACGAGCGTGACATCCCCATGGTCGGCTACGGCTCCATGCTGATGGAGAGCTTCGTCGGCCTGATGGCGCTGATCGCCGCCGCGGTGCTCGACCCGGGCGTCTACTTCGCCATCAACTCGCCGGCGGGCATCGTCGGCGGGACCGTCGAGAAGGCGGTTGCCACCATCTCCGGCTGGGGCTTCCCGGTCACCGCGGAGACCATGAACACGCTGGCCCGCGACATGGGCGAAACCTCGCTGCTGGCCCGCACCGGCGGCGCGCCGTCGCTGGCGGTGGGCATGGCGACCATCTTCGCCGGCGCCTTCGGCAAGTCGATGCTGGCGCTGTGGTACCACTTCGCCATCATGTTCGAGGCGATGTTCATCCTGACCGCGGTGGACGCCGGCACCCGCGTCGGCCGCTTCATGCTGCAGGACCTGCTGGGCAACATCTGGAAGCCGTTCGCCAACACCCGGTCGTACCCGATGACGCTGCTCAGCTCCGGCCTGTTCGTGGCGGCGTGGGGGTATTTCCTCTACATCGGCGTCATCGACCCGCTGGGCGGCATCAACATCCTGTGGCCGCTGTTCGGCATCTCCAACCAGATGCTCGCCGCCATCGCGCTGGCCGTGGCGACGGTCATCTTCGTGAAGTCCGGCAAGGCGAAGTACGCCTGGGTGACCGCGACGCCGACGGCGGTGATCGCCGTCATCACCACCTACGCCGCCTGGGAGAAGCTGTTCTCCGCCGACCCGCGCGTCGGCTTCCTGGCCGGCGCCGACGCGCTGGCCGCCAAGCTGGCCGCCGGCACGCTGACCGGCCCGGCGCTGACCTCCGCGCCGAAGCTGATCTTCAACCAGCGGCTCGACGCGGCGCTGACGGTGTTCTTCGTGGCGGTGCTGTGGGTGGTGATCATCGAGGCGGCCCGCCTCTCGCTGCGCCATCTCAACGGCCAACCGGTGCCGCCGCTGAGCGAGCACCCCTGGGAGGCGCACCCCGTCGGCGGCGACGATTGAGCGGAGGCCGGGTCATGCTGCACGTCCTGCGTGCCGGTTGGGAGGGTTTGCGCCAGATCACCGGCGACGACGCGTTCGAGCGGTATCTGGAGCGGCACAACCGCTTGCACCGGGACGTGCCGCCACTGAGCCGCGAGGAGTTCTATGCCAGCGAGCTGGACCGCAAATGGAGCGGCGTGAACCGCTGCTGCTGAGCGGTCCGATGCTCGGCAGGAAGCCCGCCGGAAATGGCGGGCTTTTTGTTGCCGTCACCCGGCGGCGTTCCACGCCTTAAGGACTCATTAATTACCCTAGGGTTGAATAGAGCGGGAAAACTCTCCCCTTGCGAGGCCAAAATGGCAACGATCCGCAACGACGGGGTGATGAGCGGCTCCGCGCCCTGGTGGACTCCGGGCGGCCGCCACCCTGCCGGCACCATGTCTGTCCTGCCTTCCCCCCGTTCCTACGGCGGGGACAGCGTCGAGATCTCCTCCCACGCCGGACGCATCAGGGATCTCATCTCGGTTCTGGAAAAGCTGCGCGACGTGGCGCTGCGACGGGCGCCCGAAGACCCCCGCTGGCTTCCCACCGCGCGCGCCTTGGCGCAGCCCATCACCGGCGTCAAATCCTCCAGCGACACCGTCTTCGTCATTTCGACGGAACGGAACAGCACCATCGGCATCGTCAGAAGCACCGAAATGCCGGGCGGCTACACCTTCGACATGGAAACGCGGCTGCGACTGGAAGGCGGTGACGGCAGCACCACGCCGACCGTTGAAACGCGCTTCACTCTGAAGGACGAGGCGCGCCTGCGGCTGCAGGGCGGCAAGCAGGACGACGTGCTGCTGGCCGGCACGCACGCCGCCGTCGATGGCGGCCAGGGCGACGACAGGATCGTCGTCGGCGACCGCTCGCGGGCATACGGCGGAGACGGCAACGACACTCTGGTCCTCGGCGACTTGGCCAGAGCCATCGGCGGAAGCGGTGACGACACCGTCGTGGCGGGTCACCGGTCGGTGGCCCACGGGGAGGCCGGCAACGACACGCTGACCGTCGGCAACCGCTCGGCGGCGTTCGCCGGCAGCGGGAACGACACCCTCGTCGGCGGCCATCAGTCCTGGTTGGCAGGCGATAGCGGCAACGATGTCGTCACGGCGGGCGACAATTCGCGGGTGGACGGCGGAGACGGCAACGACACGCTCGTTGCCGGCGAGCGTTCCGCCGTTCTGGCCGGAGACGACAACGATGTGATCGTCGCGGGGGATCGCAGCACTGCGACCGGCGGAGCCGGTGACGACGGCATCCAGGTCGGCGCCTACGGCCGCGCTTTGGGCGGGGTCGGCAATGACACGATCAAGGGCGGCGACGGTGGCATCGCGCAGGGTGGGGACGGCAACGATCACATCGAGTTGGGCGGGCATGCCTGGGCAGAAGGCGGGGATGGCGACGACACCATCACGGCCGGCACGCACAGCCTCGTCCGCGGCGGCAGCGGCAAGGACCGTATCACCGCCGGCGCGGGAAGCGTGGTCGAAGCTGGACGCGGCGACGACGACATCACCATCGCCGGCCCTGCGGACGGTGCGGAGACCAGCCAGATCATCTTCCAGGCCGGGGACGGCCACGACACCGTTCACGCCGCCGATCCGGCCACAAACGTGACCGTGCGGCTCGACAGCCCGATGAAGGCGTCCGAGATCCGCGCCGTCGTCGAGGGCGACACGCTCCGACTCCGGTTCGGCGAGAACGACTCCATCACCCTGGTCGGCTGGACCGGCAACGCAAACCCCACCGTCCGCTTCATGGACGGCACGACCACTGACGTCCGGACGCTGCTGAAGCATGACGGCAAGCCGGCGGCGCCTGCCTGAAATTAGGTGGTAGTGCATTGTAGAACCCCCACCTGGTCCCGACCTCTGCGGCGTCTTCCGCCACGATGCCGCCGATGCCCCTCCCCTCCTTTCTCCGCAAGACGGCCGCCCTGCTCGCCCTCGCCGTGCCGCTGGCCGTCGCCGGGCCGGCCGCCGCGGTCGAGCTGTTCGGCGAGACCTTCAAATCCGCCGGGGAGATCGCCGCCTTCAACCGCGGCGACGGCGTGCGCTACCTGGACCGGCAGGGACGCTTCCTCGGCTCGGTCGGCGAGAACTACGGCGAGATCGTGCCGATCGAAAAGATGCCGCGCCACCTGCTCCAGGCGCTGATCGCCAAGGAGGACCGGCGCTTCTTCGAGCACGACGGGCTGGACTATTTCGGATTGGCGCGGGCGCTGTCGGTGGCGGTGACCTCCGGCCGCTTCAGCCAGGGCGGCAGCACGCTCACCCAGCAGACCATGAAGAACATCTTCTTCAAGGACTACGGCCGCTGGGAGCGCAAGGCCTACGAGATCATCAGCGCCCAGGACTTCGAGGAGAAGGTCGGCAAGCGCACCGTCCTCTACCTGTACCTCAACCGCGTCTATTTCGGCTTCGGCGCCTACGGCGTCGATGCGGCGGCGAAGCTGTACTTCGGCCATCCGGCGGCGCAGCTGACGCTGAAGGAGTCGGCGGCGCTGATCGGCTCGCTGACCGCGCCGTCGCGCCTCAACCCGTTCGCCGACCGCGCACGCAACGAGGAGAAGGCGGGCATCGTGCTGGACGCCATGGCCGACGCCGGCTTCATCACCGGGAAGCAGGCGGCAGCCGCCAAGCGCCAGACGCTGGACCTGGCCGAGACCAACGGGCTGGGCGTCCGCATCGCCGGCCATTTCCGCGAGACCGCCAACGCCCGCTTCCGCCGCTTCCACGCCGCCCGCTTTGGCGGGAACACCGATCCGGGGCCGACCTTCACCGTGCGCACCACGCTGGACCGCGACCTCCAGGCCGCCGCCGTGCGCAGCCTGGAGCGCGCCGCCCAGCGCAACGCCAAGCGCCTGGGCGACGCCGAGTACGCGCTGGTGGCGCTGAACGACCGCGGCGAGGTGCTGGCGATGGTCGGCGGGCGCGACGCGGCGGCGCGGCACGACCACTTCAACCGGGCGCTCCAGGCGCGCCGGCAGCCGGGCTCGGCCTTCAAGCTGTTCGTCTTCCTGGCGGCGCTGGAGCGCGGGCTGACACCGGACAGCATGATCGACGGCTCGCCGCTGGCCTTCGCCGACGGCCGCTCGATCCGCAACTTCGACGACGCGTATCCGAAACAGCTGACGCTGCGGCAGGCGCTGGCGCGCTCGGTCAACACCGCCTCGGCGCGGCTGACCGCCGGGCACGTCGACGAGGTGGTGGCGATGGCCCGCCGCCTCGGCGTCGAGACGCCGCTGGAGGCCAACCTCGGCCTGGCGCTCGGCAACGCGGAGACGACCCTGCTCCAGCTCACCCAGGCCTATGCGATGGTCGGCAACGGCGGCACCAAGGTGGAGGCGCACGCCTTCCAGCGCATCCTCGACCCGCGCGGCCGCGAGGTCTACGCCTACCCAGGCGCGCCGGCGGAACGTGTGCTCGACGCCCGCACCGCGGCGGTCATGACGTCCATGCTGGGCGAGGTGATGACCACCGGCACCGGGCGGGCGGCGTTCATCAAGGGAGGAGCCGGAAAGACCGGCACCACCAACGACTACCGCGACGCGTGGTTCATCGGCTTTGCCGACGGCGTCGCGGGCGGCCTGACGGTGGGCGTGTGGGTCGGCAACGACGACAACGCGCCGATGAAGGGCGTCAGCGGCGGCTCCGTCCCCGCCGAGGTCTGGCGCGGCTTCATGCAGGACGCGGCGAAGCTGCGGAAGGGCTGACGCGTCCGCCGCTACTTCGGCCGGCGCTCGGTCAGGAAGGACGAGGACACCCAGCCCACCGGACGGCCGTTGCGGGCGATGCGCACCCAGCCCTCCTCCGGCGCCTTGTCGGGCAGCACCTGCGCCGCCTCGCCCTCCTCCAGCGTGTCGAGCACCGTGCCCTTCCGGCTCGGCGTGGCGCGGATGTAGATGCCTTCCTTGGCGTAGACGGTGCGGGTGGCGGGCTTCCTGTCCGCGGGCTTGGCGGGCTCCGGCTTCGGCGCCTCGGCGACGGCCTTCGGCTTGGCCGCGGGTGCCGGCGGGGGGGCGGCGGGAGCGGCCGGAGTGGTGGTCGGGGCCGCGGCGGCAATGGCCGGCGCCTCGCCGGGAACCACGACCGGCGACAGCGGCGGCGCCACCGCCGGCAGCGGCTGCAGCACCGCCACGCCGGCCGGCGCGCGGCCCTTCGGCTCGGCGTGCACCGGGGTCGCCTTGGGCAGCACGGCGGCGGGCGGCGGGCGCGGGGTCAGCCGGTCGGCCGGTGCCTGCGCTGTCTGCGCCCGCACCGTCGCAGCGGGCAGGGCCAGCAGCGCCAGGGTGAGCAGCAGGGCTTGCCGGCGCATCGCGCGTCAGTCCAGCGTGACGCGCGCGACCAGCGTCGGCAGCGTCTGGCAGCGGTACAGACCGTCGAGCGTGCGATGCTCGGTCAGGCGCAGGGTCAGGCTGCAGCCGTAGGTGTTCACCGTCAGCTCGGTCTGCGCCAGCGTGCCGACCGCCACCGCGGGCGCGGCGATGGTGTAGCCGGGCGCCCCCATCTTGCCCTGCAAGGCGCCGTTGACGGCGGCGAAGCCCTCCACCTCGATGGTCAGCGGACCCAGGTTGCGCAGCACGGTGTCGCTGTTGGGGTCTTCCTTGGTGGCGTAGAGCAGCACCGGGATGGTCTTGCGCCGGGCGATCCAGTCCTTCAGCGCCAGGTTGGCCAGCACCGGGTCGCGGCTCTGCAGCGCCGCCTCCACCGCGAACTGGCGCAGCGCCGGATCGTTGCCGCCCAGCACCGCCTCGTACACCGCGACGCGCGTCCCCCGGTCGCCGGACAGCAGGCGGTTGCGCACCTCGCCGATCAGCGCGGCGCGCGCCTCCACGGCTTGGCGTTCGCCGGCGAGGCGTTCGGTCTCGGCCTCGGCCACCGCGCGCTGCTCGGTCAGCAGCTCCTCCTCGCGCTGGCGGCGGGCCTGCTCGTCGGCGAGGCGCTGCTTGGCCTCGGCGTCCAGCTTGGCGCGCACCGCCTTGGCCTCCTCGGACCCGACCACCACCACCTTGCCCGGCAGTTCCTCGGCCGGCTTGCCCAGGCTGTCGAGCACCTCCGGGTTCTGCAGTTCCAGCTTCACGGCCAAGCTGCCGTCGCGCGCCTTGGCGGTGGTGGCGATGCCGGTCAGCACCTTCTCGGCCCCGGCCTCGGCCACCGGAAGGACGAAGGCGTAGGGGCCGTCCCGGCCGTCCACCACGTAGGTCGGCTTGGCGAGCTTGAGGCGCGCCGCGACGCGCAGCGGCCCGGTCGCCGATTCGGGCGGTTCCAGCATCACCGCGTCGACCCGCCAGGAGGGCGGCACCTGCCGCGCGACCTCGTGCCGCACCGTGTCGGCCAGGGGGGATGCGGCGGGGGTCGGTGCCGGCGCCGGATCGGCGCCCTGCGACGGTCCAGCCAGCGTCAGCCCGATACCCAACGCCACCACCCAAGGCGCCGTCATCCGCCACGCCGCCGGTCGCGCCATCACCCACCTCGTTCCGTTGCCGCGCAAGGCTTTTTCGCCCGCCCACCCATCATCAAAAGCGGTACCGCGAAGCGGTGCGGAAGGGAAGCGGCTTTTCGACCGGCACCGCTCCGGATCCGGCCCAGCCGCATACTCGGATATGTTGCGCGCGCCGCAGTGCTCCGGATGGGGTCAGGATCGGGGCGTCATCGACGCGACCGGCGGTCGAAAATGACCCAGGAGCACACACGCCCACTTGCATTCCGATCATACAAATGGATGTATAGGGGCTGCGGGTGGAGCCCGCGTGGGAACAGGAGAGGCTCAAGGCACGATGGCGGAAGCGGAGGGCTGGAAGGACAAGCCGGGCTTGGTCTGCCGCAACGTGACCGTCAGCGGCCGGCGGACGAGCCTGCGCATGGAGCCGCTGCTCTGGGACTCCCTGAAGGACATCTGCGATCGTGAGAGCTGCACGCTCAACGAGCTGTGCACCATGATCGACCGGCGGCGCGGCGACGCGAACCTCACTGCCTCGATCCGCGTCTTCATCGTCAGCTATTTCCGCTCGGCGGTGCCCAAGCAGCCGACCGGCTTCGGGGAGGCGAGCGAGGTCAAGCCGTCGTCCCGCCTGCGCCGCGCCCTGCAGGACGCCATCCCGCTGGACGATTAGAGCAGATCGCGGACGGACCGAAGGTCCGGGAGCGTGAATCTGCTCGTCTTATCGAAAACTCAGAGCGTGTCCCGGTTCGGCGCGAACCGGGACACGCTCTGACCGGCGCCCGAGTCGACGGGGGCGCGGTCCGCATCATCCCGGCTTGCGGCTGAGGCGGGGTTCGCCGAACAGGTAGCCCTGGCCGAAATCGACGCCGAGGTCGAGCAGCTCGATCAGCTGGTTCTCGGTCTCGATCTTCTCGACGATCACGTCGATCTCGTGCTCCTTGCAGCGCTTCAGCAGGCCGGGCGCGCGGGCGCGGGCGTCGGGGGCCAGCAGGCGGGCGCAGTCCAGCTTCAGATAGCGGAAGTCGTTGCGGGCCAGCGCGTCCACGTCCACCGCCGCGACGTCGCCGACCTGGTCCATGGAAAAGCGGAAGCCGAGCCGCGCCAGCTGCGACAGGATCGCCTGGGTCACCGCCTGCCCGGCCCGCATGTCGTCCTGGCCCAGCTCGAACACCAGCTTCGGCACCAGCGTCTGGTTCTGCGCCATGAACTCCAGGAACTGCTTCATGAACTCCGCATCGCCGATGGTGGCCGGCGAGATGTTGGAGAAGAAGCCGATCTGGTGCTGGCGCCGCTCGGTCTCGCGGATCAGCTGGATGCAGCGGACCAGCAGCAGGTTGTCGATGGTGGCGATCAGCCCCTCGCGCTCGGCGATGGCGAGGTAGCGGTCGGGCTTGATGGTGGCGCCGTCGCTGGCCCGCACGCGCGAGAACACCTCGTAGAAGCGGTGGCGGCGCTGCGGCAGGCTGACGATGGGCTGGAGATAGATGTCGATGCGGTCGGCGCGCAGCGCGTCGCGCACCGTTTCCAGCACGCGGGCGTCGTCCAGGTCGCCGGACGACGGCGGCACCGCCGCCACCTGCGGCGCCTGCGGCAGCACCGCGCCGCCGCTCTCCACCGTGGGCCGCGCCTTCGGCGGCGCCCCGGCGGTGGCCGGCGGCACCGGGGGACGGGGCGGGGGGCGCTTCTCCTGCAACCGGCCGACCAGCGATTGCAGCAGCTTCACCTCCTGCATCACCGTGTCGTAGCCGGCGACGCCGCCCAGCTGGCGCACCCGCTCCATGTCGGTGCGGATGGTGTCCATCTCGGCGTGCTGGCGGGTCAGCTCCTCGTTCAGCGTGCCCATCGCCTCGAGCATGCGGGTGAAGCGCTTGTTCAGCGTGCGCTCGCGGTCGAAGCGGGTGATCACCTCGTGCACGAGGACGCCGGCCAGCACCACCATGCCGCCGGCCATCCAGGCGACCAGCGGGTCCGTCTCCGGCCGCAGGAACGGCAGCACCGCGCCCACCGACACGCCGGCGACGATGTAGGCGAGCGCGTAGACGATGTGGGTCAGGAGCGTCATGGCCCCAGAGTGGAACAGCAGGGTTACCGCTTCGTCAATTCCGTTCCCACCGCGCCAGTCCCTACGGCATCGGCCACGCTGGTGAAGCCGTCCGCCTTCAGCCGCGCCGCGAGGTCGCGCTTGATCGACCGCACCAGCGCCGGACCGCCGTAGACCAGCGCCGAGTAGAGCTGCACCAGCGAGGCGCCGGCGCGGATCTTGGCGTAGGCGTCGTCGCCCGACGCGATGCCGCCGACGCCGACGATCGGCAGCTTGCCGCCGGTCAGCCCGTACATCTCCCGCAGCACCTGGGTGGACGGGCCGAACAGCGGCTTGCCGGACAGGCCGCCGGCCTCGCCCCTGAAGCGCTCGGGGATGGAGTCCGGCCGCGCGATGGTGGTGTTGGAGACGACGAGGCCGTCGATGCCCGAGTCCAGCGCCACCGCGGCGATGTCCGCCTTGTCCTCATCGGTGAGGTCCGGGGCGATCTTCAGCAGCAGCGGCGGCGCCTTCGCGAGATTGCACGCGGCGCGCGCGTCGAGCACGCGGCCCAACAGCGTGCGCAACGGCTCGCGCCCCTGCAGCGCGCGCAGGCCCGGCGTGTTCGGCGAGGAGACGTTGACCACCAGATAGTCGGCGAACGGCGCCAGCCGGCGCACGCCCAGCACGTAGTCGTCGGCGGCCTCCGCCGTGTCCTTGTTCTTGCCCAGGTTGGCGCCGGCGATGCCCGGTGCGCGGTCCGGGTTGCCGCGGCGGTCCTCGAAGCGGCGGGCGAATTGCTCCAGCCCGCCGTTGTTGAAGCCCATGCGATTGATCACCGCGCCCTGCCCGGTCAGGCGGAACAGGCGCGGCTTGGGGTTGCCGGGCTGCGGGCGCGGCGTGACGCTGCCCGCCTCGACGAAGCCGAAGCCCATGCGCAGCATCGGGTCCACCACCTCGGCGTTCTTGTCGAAGCCGGCGGCTAGGCCCACGGGGTTGGCGAAGTCCAGGCCCCAGACGCGCGTTTTGAGGATCGGGTCGTCCAGCTCGCGGTCGACCGGACCGAAACCGGTGGCCAGCGACAGGACGGTCAGGGTGTGCGCCGTCTCCGGGTCGAAAGAGCGCAGGATGCGGCCGGCGATGGGGAAGAGGTCGATCACGGTGCGGACTCGTCGAAGACGTGCGGCGGGAAGATGTGGCGGCCGTCGGCGCCCAGCGGCAGCGGGTCGGCGCGCAGCACCGCCGGCACCGGCAGCGCGGCGTAGAGGTGCGGGAACAGCTGGCCGCCGCGCGACGGCTCCCACCACAGATCCTCGCCCAGCGCGTCGGCGTCCACCGTCAGCAGCACCAGCCCGTCCTGGCCGGCGCGGTGCTTGGCGGCGCTCTCCACCACCTGGGCGGCGGTCGAGAAATGGATGAAGCCGTCCGCGGCGTCCTGCGAGGAGCCCGGATAGGAGCCGGATTCCATCGCCTGCCGCCATTCCTCGGCCCGGCACATGTGATAGATGATTCGCTCGGTCATACGATTTCCCTCGGTCGGGCCGGCGCGGACCTTACCCGAAAGGCCTGGCCCCGGCCAGGGGGGCGGCGGTGTGCTTTGCAAAATGCGACGCGCGCAACAAATGCGATGCAGCATTTTGCAGATATGTCGCGCCCGCCGTCGCGACGCGTCACTGGGATACCACCGCCAATTCAACAATTTCCGGCGCTTTCCGGAATGGTTGCAGCCCGGCGGCGGTTGGCACCGCGCTTGCTGTGTGTCCGGCATCTTTCTGGAGGACCGGACATGAACGCGATTTCGGGCATTGTGGCTAAGGACCGTGCGCTGACCAGCGAGTCGCTGACGGGCCTGCTGGGCCAAGCCGAGCCGACCAGCGCCACCGTTCCGCTGAAGCCGTCCGCCGCCATGCTGGCCGCCGGCGCCCGGGCCGGCGGCGTGTCGGTCGAAGCCGCCTGGAAGATCTATCTGGCGATGATCAAGGCCGCGGAGTGAAGGCGCCTTTGTGCCACGATCACTCTGTCGTGGTGTAGAAGAGGTGCCGGCCGATCTCGGCGCTGGGGGTGTGTCCCGCCGCCCAGTCGGGATGCAGGCCGAGGGCATGGTAGTGGGTGGCGCCGCCGGTCGGGTCGGGCAGCAGCCCGGCCACCGCGCGCCGCGCCACGCGCAGGCAGGTGGCGAACACCGGGTCGGCCGCCGTCACCGCCAGCAGCTGCGGCCGGTTCGGGTCGTCGGCGTTCCAGCAACTGAACTGGTAGGGCTTGCGGCAGACCGCGACGACGCTGCCGCCCCACCAGAAGCCGCCGCGCCGCTCCGCCGCGCGCACGCGGTTGACGATGACGGCGGCGACCGCCTCGATGCCGCGCACCGGCTCGCCACGCGCCTCGCCCCACAGGGTGCGGGCCAGGGTGTCGACCGCCTCCTCGCCGGTGCCGCCGGGGGTGGGCGGGGCCGGAGCCCTGGCGGCGTCGGCGACGGGGATCAGGGTCGGGCGGCTCATCGCGCACCGCCGTCGGCGCAGGCGCGCTCCAGCTTGTGTTCGATGCGCAGCAGGTGGTCGGTGAGGCGCTTTTCCACGTCCTTCAGCGTGCTCACCGAGACGTAGGTCTTGGCGACCTCCAGCTTGTAGGCGGCGAGGCTTTCGCGCACCTGGGCGCCGGCGGTCTCGGCGCGCTGGCGCAGCGCCTCCACCGCGTCCTGTGCCTCCTTGCGCAGCCGCACGATCAGCCAGAACAGGCCGCCCATGACCGGCAGCTCGACGGCCGTGATCCACCAGACCACGTCGAGGGTCTCATGCATGATGCTCTCCGATGTCGGGGTACGAAAAGGGGGCGTCAGACCGCGAACTCGCTCGGCGCCACGAGCGGGCCGGGGCGCCAGTCGGGGCGATGGGCGGGCGGCGGGGCCGGGCCAACGCGCAGCGGTTCGGACAGGATGCAGCCGGCCACCGCGTCCAGCGCGTCGTCGTGCCCGCGCTGGCGGCCGGTCGGGCGCCACTCGCGCATCTCGCGCACGAAGGGCGTGTCCCAGACGCCGGCGTGGGCGAAGATGCGGCCGCCGGCGAGGCGGGCGTCGAACGCCTCGATGATGCGGCTGGCCTTCGAGCGCTTGGAGTTCTCGCGCGTCACCGCGGCGCCGATCCGCATGAGCTTCAGCTGCTTCTCCAGCTCCGCCGGCAGGAAGGCGCCGAGGCCGTTGCCCTCCACCCGCACGCCGGGCAGGTGCAGGTCGCGCAGGAAGCGGGCGACCTGCCGGCACTGCTGCTCCGCCTCGGTCGCCGGGTCGTCGGGATCGACGCCCAGGTAGAGCACGCGGTGCAGGTAGAGGTTGCCGTCGTTGTCCGAGAACACCGCCGCCACCACGCTGTCGTCGCCGCCCGTGCGGCCGTCCTCGTCGGTGCGCAGCAGCGCCGGATCCCACCACGCGCTGGCCGACACCAGCCGCACGCCGTTCAGCGTCAGCAGCGTGTCGTTCTGCGCGGCGTGCAGCACCAGTTCGCCCTCGTAGCGGCGCAGGTCGTCGGGGTTGAGCCGCGTCGCCGTCGCCGGCATCGGGCGCAGCATCATCTGGCTCTCGAACTTGGCGTGGCCGGAGCGCTTGCGGATGCGGGCGACGTGCTCCTGCGGGAAGCGTTGGGGCCAGGCGCTCCGGCCGCTGCGGTCGAGCACCGGCAGGGTCAGGCGGCGGAACCCCTCCAGGAACGGCAGCGCCTCGCCGGCCTCGGCGCGCGGATCGGTGGCGTAGATGGTGTAGTAGCTGTGCGGCGTGCCGACGTAGAGCTGCACGCCATCCGGCACCATCAGATAGTCGATCTCGCGCAGGGCTTCGCGCAGCTCCTCGCGCTTGGGGGCGGTGTCGGCGTTCTTCGGCACCTCGACGTCGTCGCAGATCACCACATCCGCGCGGGTGCCCGTGATGTTGCCGTCAATGCCCGCCGCCAGCACGGAGGGGTCGCGCAGCTCCAGGCTCCGCACCACGGTGAACTGGTCGGACGCCCACTGGTCGCGTTCCCTCGGCTTCATGCCCTGGGTCAGCGGGTGGCGCTCGATGATGCGCTTGACGTTGCGCACCATCTTCTTGGCCAGCCGCAGGTCGGCGGCCAGCACCAGCAGGCGGCGGTTCGGGTCGGTGCGCAGCAGCCACGCGGCGAACAGGCCGACCAGCGTCGACTTGCCGGCCCCGCGGAACGCCATCAGCAGCAGGCGCCGGTCGCCACCGCCGACGCGAGCCGCCAGCCAGCGCACGATCGTCCGATGGTGGCGCGGCGTGCCCTGGCCTTGCAGGCCGTTCCAGGCGTCGACGAAGTCGCGGAACGTCAAAGGCGGTTCCGTCACGGGTTGCGCCCGATGATGTGCCACCCCGCCCCGTTCGACATGACGGTGACGGCGTGGCCGAAACCGGTCAGCGGGATCGCCTCGTTGTCGGGGCCGCCGCCGCCCTGCTTGGTGACGGTCACGGCGCGGCCGGACTGGTCGGCCTTCTTGATGGTCACCGTGCGGCCCACCGCGTGCGCCGCGCTGGGGGCGGGCAGCCGCACCTCGACGGCGCCGCCCCAGGCGCTGACCAGATAGAGGCCGCGCGTCAGGTCGGGCTCGAACAGGCCGGGGGTCTCGGTGTAGGCGGCGTTGCCGGGCAGGCTGTTGCCGGCGACGATCCACCAGCCCGCTCCGTTCGAGACCACGGTCACGAAATCGTAGCGGCTGCCCAGCACCACGCTGCGGCCGTCCGGCCCGGCGCCGCCGGCCTCGGTGATGGTCACCGGGTTGGCCGAGGCGTCGGTCTTCTTGATGGTCACCGCGTGGCCGTTGGCGGATCCGGCGCCGGGCAGCCGCGCCTCCACCGCCCCGCCGTAGGAACTCAGCAGATAGACCGAGCTGGTCAGGTCCAGCTCCACCAGCCCGCCGGCGTCGGGCTCGACGTATTCGGTGTCGTAGCGCAGCGCCTCGACCACCAGTTGGCTGACGCGGGTGGTGGCGAGGCGGTTCTTCTCCGGATAGCCGGCGTTGTGCGCGGTGTAGCGCCCGCCCGACAGGTCCTGGATCGCCGGCCCGGCGCTGGCCGAGAACAGGTTGACGATGCCGGTCTCCACCGAGCCGGCCTCCAGCACCACGTTGGGCACGCCGCCCAGCGTCTCGCAGTAGAGGTTGACGATCAGGTTCTTGTCGGTGTCGGCGCCGACCCGGAAGCAGGAGTGCGCCATGGTCGACAGGTTGGCCTCGCAGTCGACGAAGGCGTTGTTGTACTTGCCGTGCTCGACGTAGAAGCCGCTTCCCGAAATGGGCGCCGACAGCGAGTAGACGCGCACGCAGTGGAAGCGGTTGGCGTTCGGCGAGTCCCCCGCCCCGCTCCTGGTCAGCCAGACGCCATGGATCGACGGCCGGGCGACCAGCACGCGGGCGATGTTGTTCCAGTAGGTCGGCCGGTCGGGCGAATTGTAGCCGTCGAGGATCAGTCCATAGACGGACTCCCACACCGTGAGGTCGCTGAGGACGTTCTGCACGCACGGCCCGTCGCGGCCGAACAGCCGCACGCCGGCCAGCCCCTTCTCCAGCCGCAGGTCGCGCAGCGTGGCGTAGCCGTCCGGCAGGTGCACGAGGTCGAAGCCGTTGCCCGCCCCCCGCAGGATCGACGACTGGCCGGCGCCGGACAGCGTCTTGCCATAGGGCACGGTGATGGTGTTGCTGACGCGGTAGGCGCCGGGAGGTAGGAACACCGCCTGGGCGGAGGTCAGCGCCGCCTGGATCGCCACGGTGTCGTCCACCGTGCCGTCGCCGACCGCACCGAAATCCTTGGCCGAGACGGCGTCGCCCAGCTTCTCGCGGATCGGCCGCGGCACGGCGCCGGAGCCGCCGGGAACGTAGGTGGACAGCGCCTCCTCGTCCACCGGCAGGCGGACGGTGGGGTTGCCGGTGCTGTCGAACGCGAGCAGCTTGCCGGCCCGGGTGGCGCGGCCGGGCAGCACCGGGCTGGCCGGCAGATCGGTGTCGGCGTAGCGCAGCATCAGCTCCTGGTCGCCGGAGACCTGCTGCAGGCCGGCGGTCAGCACGTCGAACTCCTTGTTCAGCGTGCTGGCGGGCAGCGGGCCGCTCTCCAGGAAGTCGCTGGTGCGCTCGATCGGCACGCGGCGGCGCAGCGTGACGGACGTGCCGGAGGCGGGCGGCGCGGCGAAGGTCACCGTGCCGCCGGCGGTAGCCCCGGCACCGGCCACCGTGTAGCCGGTGGACTGCAACGCCACGCCGAGGAACACCTGGAGGTCGGCGGCGGCGAAGATCGGGAACGGGAAGGCGAAGGCCGCCACCGCGCCGTCGGCGACGTACTGCACGCGCGGCGTGCCGCGCGGAATCTGGATGGTCGTGGGCATGGGGGCTCCCAAGGGTCGAGTTCAGTCACCCACCCTCTTCATCGTCATGCCCGGGACAAGCCCGGGCATGACGAATTGAAAAGCGCAAGGCGTGTCGGAGGCGACCGCCGTCAGAAGAACTTGCTCATGAAGTCCAGCCGCTGCTTCTGCGCCAGCTGGGCCTGTTCGAGCAGGTTGCGGCGCCGGGTGTTGTCCAGCTCCTGCTGGATCGCCTGGCGCTTCAACCGGTCGGCCTGGGCGGCGGCGCCGCTCTCCGCCTCGGTGTCGCCGACCAGGCCGAGCAGGATCGCCTCGCCCGAGCCGTCGGCGGCGCTCACCCCCTGGCCGCCGAGGTCGGCGCGGGTGCGGCCCACGGCGCGGCGCAGCGCGTCGCGGCGGCGGCGTTCGTCCTCGGCCGACTGCTGCGCGATGGTGGCGACGCGGGTCCGTGCATCGGCGTCGGCGGCCTGCAACTCGGCGTCCCGGCGGGCGCGCAGCTGGCTCGCCTCGAGGTTCTGCGACTGCGTGAGCCACGCCATGTCGGCGTTGCGCTGCGCGGCCTGCTGCGCGGCCGCCTCGGCCTGGGCCTGGCGTTCGCGCTCCTGGTCCTCGCGGCGCAGCTGGTCTTCGCGCTGCCATTGCAGCTGCCGCTCGCGTTCGGCCTGCTGCTGCGCCTCCAGGCGGGCCTGCCGCTCCTCGGCGTAGCGGCGTTCCAGCTGCTGCTGCTCGTAGGCGCGGTCGGCGGCGTCGCTCTGCGCCTTGTACTGGTAGTCCGCCGCGTTGGTCTGCGTGCGGTATTGCTGCTGCTGGTAGTTGGTCAGCGCGGACGTGGCCACGGGCACGGCGGCGCTGACGACGGAGCTGAGTGCGCCCATCAGTCGTTCACCTTCAAGGACATGGTGACGGAAAGCAGGGTGCAGGGAAGCGGCGCGTCCTGCTCGATCCGCCACAGGGGTTTGTCGTTGTCGCGCCGCCAGCCCAGCGCGCGCATCCGGCGGTCGCCGGAGACGCGCGGCGGCGGCGAACCGCTTGCGGGCTGCGGGCCGAGGCGGTGCAGCGGCATGTCGAAGAGGCCGCGGCCGAGATCGACGCGCAGCGCCGCGGTATCCTCCAGCTTGAAGCCGACCTCCACCAGCCGGACGAAGTCGCCGTCCGCCACCTGCCCCAGCAGGTTGGCCGGCAGCGGCTCGACCACGTGGGTGTAGGTCAGCCCGGCCTCGACCTCCTTGGCCGGCGACTCCAGGGTGATGCGGCCGGTGACCACGGTGGCCTCGCCGCGCACCGTCCCGTCGGCCAGCACGGCGACCCGCCGCCCCTCCAGGTGGCCGAGGCCGGACCACGTGGAGACCGCCGCGCCGCTGCTGCCGACCAGCGCGGAGTCGGTGTTGAGCGTGTCGTCGAAGCGCTCGACGGTCCAGGTGCCGGCGCGGTCCACCAGCACGTAGACGTCGTCGCCCACCACAGCGACGGAGCGCACGGCGCCGTCCGTCGCCAGCCGGGTCCAGGCGGTGACCTGCTCGGCCCGATAGACGGTCAGCGCGCCGATGGAGCCGTCCTCCATCACCACGAACAGCAGCCGGCGGCGCTTGTCGAAATCCTGGTCGCGCGGGCTCTGCACGATGTGCCGGGCGAGCAGCGCCAGGTCGTTGGCCTGATAGGCCGCCTCGGTGTCGGTGTAGAGGAACTCGCGGATCTCCTTGCCGTTGCGCGAGACGAACAGGGTGGCACCGTCCACGTCGCGCGGCATGATGGTGCGGTCGATGGGCGAGCCGATGCGCGTCTGCCGGTTCAGCTGGATGGCGCGCGGCGTCAGCGGGTCGCCGGTCACCATGTACTCCGCACCCGAGGTGAAGAGCTGCAGGTGGCGGCCGGAGAACACCGCGCGGATGGCGTTCACCTGATCGGACAGCAGGCCGAACTCGATGGCCTCGTCGTCCTGGCCGGTGCCGAGGTCGAAGTTCCACAGGTCGGCCGAGCGCGACAGCCACAACCGGTTCGGCAGGTCGCGCGCGCCGCCGATGACCAGCCGGTCCTGGTGGAACGCCGCGCTCACCGGCCAGCCGCGGCGCGGGCTGAACGCCTGCTCGTCCCAGTTCACGGTGGCGGTGGTGTTCGGCAGCTCCTCCTTCACCGTCGCCTGCGCCGAGGTGGCGGAGGCGACGCCGGTGACCACCAGCTGCTTGCCCTTGATGCGGATGCGCGTGCCCTCGTGCAGCGGATCGAACACCGGGGCGGACGCGGTGACGGTGACGGCGCCCGTGGTGCCGCTGGGGGTCAGCGTCACCTCGCTGTCGGCGAAGCGGTAGAACGGCAGGCGCACCGCCTCGTCCTCCGCCACGTAGGCCCAGTCCGACAGTGTCCACGCATCCGCCCCGGTGCGCGTCAGCTTGCGCGGCGGCACGTCGGGGTGGCAGACCAGCAACGTGTCGGCGCTCTGCGTCCAGGCGATCTGCCTCAGCTGCGCCTCGCTCCACGGGGCGTCCACCGTGGCGACGCGGGCATCGTCGCGGTAGACGTCGATCTTGCCGGCGGAGAAGGCCAGCAGGTAGGTCTGCTCGGTGTTGAACTCGAACGCCACCAGCCGGCCGGCGCCGCGCGCCGTATCGACGAACGCAAGGCCGGAGCGCCGGGTGATGCCGCCGGTCGGGTGGATGAAGACGTTGCGCAGCGTCAGCGCCCCGTTGTCGTAGGCGCGCAGGTCCTTGCGGCCGAGCAGGCGGCGCGAGATCTCGCCCGCCGTGAAGTTGGTCTTCACCTGTCGGACCCGGCTCATGACCCGCGCGCCTCGATCAGGGAGAAGTCCTCGAAGCCCGGCTGCACGTCCTGCTGCGCATCGATCAGCCGGGCGCGGCGGAACTCCGCCTCGGCCAGCTGGTGCAGGCCGTCGGCGCGCGACGAGTTCTCGGTCAGCGGGATGCAGAACTCGGCCGCCAAGCGCGCGATCAGCGCTTGGTCGAAGAAGGCCGGGAAGTCCTCCTCCGCCGGGCGGTACACGTAGGTCAGCACGACCGACGAGGACGCGGCGTGCAGCGCCCGGCCGGAAATGCGGTAGTCCAGCCCGCGCCCGCGGCTGGCCGCACCGGCCGACAGCGCGCGCAGGAAGTCCGCCGGCAGCTGGAAGGCGTGGGCGTAGTCGGCCACCGGTTCGGTGGCGAGGCGGGGCAGCGCGGCCTGCGCGGTGGCGAAGCTCCAGGCGCGGGCCGAGAGCAGCGCGTCGCGGGTCGGCGCGTAGAGGGCGGCGGCCACTTCCGCCTCGGCCGTGCCCTCGTCGAAGGATGTCAGCGGCGTGGCGCCGATCTTCAGCAGCGCCCGGCTGCACAGCCCGATCGCGGTGAGTGCCATGGGGAGTCCTCGGATCTCTGTCCCTCCCCCGCCCCCGGCGGGGGAGGGAGGGACCCGCGAAGCGGGAGGGTGGGGGCTACGGCTTATCCCGCAGGCCGCTGCCCCCACCCACCCCAGGCTTCGCCTGGGACCCCTCCCTCCCCCCGCGGAGCGTGGGGAGGGCTTGATTGCGCTCAGTCGCTGTTCGTCGTCCCGAAGGCGGTCAGATTCGTCGCGTCCACGGTGCCGCCGGCGTTGCTGGCGATCACCAGCACACCCGATCCGCCACCCGCGTTGGCGAGGACCATGTCGCCGACGCGCAGCATGTCGGCCGCACCGTTGAAGTAGCCGCTGCCGTCCACCGCCGTCGCGGCGTCGGGCGTGGTGTAGTGCCAGAGCGTGAAGCCGTTGGCGTAGGCGAGGACGCTCAGGTCCTTGGAAAGGAAGGCCATGGGGAATCTCCTGGGAAAGGTCAGGGCATCGGGGCGCCCCCGCCGCCGGACCGGAGTATCGGTCCGCATGCGGTCAGGGGCGCCCGCCGTCGGTCAGCCTGCGGTACGCCCCTATTCGAGGCAGCGCAGGGTGACGACTCCGCCCTGGTCGATCAGGCAGGCACCCTGGCTCATCATGTTGTTGACGAAGTGCGCGGCGCGGTCGCCGTGCCAGGTGATGTCGGTCTTCACGTCGGCCCCGGCGGCGTGGCCGACCGCGGTCTTGTGGTACCAATGGCAGAGCCGCACGCTGCCGCTCAGCGTCAGGCCGGAATGCGGCACCCACAGCGTGCCCAGCCAGCGCTTGGCCTGGGTGCCGCGCCACGGCAACTCGTCGGGGCCGACGTAGTCGCTGCTGGCGAACTCGTCGATGCCCAGCAGCTGGCTCCACTGCTTCCAGCCGACCACGGCGTAGCGCTGGCCGTCGTCCGGCACGTCGGCGGCGCCCAGCAGCTCGAACGCCTCCAGCACCTTGCCCTTGGTCAGGCCGTCGGCGGCGGTGCCGGCAAAGACGGTGGACTTGTCCAGCTCGGCGATGACCAGTTCGTCGGTCTTGCGGCCCAGCGCATAGGCGCCGGCGTTGGCGATGACCTGCCGCTCGTCGATGTTGGTCTTCAGCTCATCCAGCTTGTCGACCCAGTCGCCGGCGTAGTAGTCGGCGAGCAGGCACTCCACCGGCTCGTGGTCGAGGTTCATGACCGGCACCGTGCCGTGCCGCGCCTTCACCATGGCGGTGCCCTTGCCGACCTTCTGGAAGACGGTCGAGGCACCCTGGACGTTGTTCTTGCTGCGCACCGTGTTGCGCAGCTTGGAGCCCATGCGCTGGTAGGACTCGTGGACTTCGCGCTCGAACTGCTTGACGAAAGCCTGGGCGACCGATGTGGACATAGGAATACGCTCCTTCCGGACGAAGAGGAATGGAAGTGTCGGGAGGTGCGCACCCGCCCCATCGGTTGTCGGCGCGCGTGGGCCCACGCGCCCGGCCGCGGGCGTGCGCAAAAAGAAAAGGCCGGCCGGGCCCTTGCGGGTTGTCCAGCCGGCCTTTCCCAGGGTGCATCGGGGGATGCGGAAGCGTCGCGGACCGGGGTGGAGGGGAGACGCACCTCGGGCCTTGACGAGAACATATATAGAACTAGCGGCGCTTCGCGTCAAGGAAAAAATTCCAAGACCGCCGGATGCGATGTCACGGGTAGCCCAATAGGATTCCTCGCGCGTTGCGGTTATGCTGGTGCCCGGCGCCCCCGCCCTCATTCGCCAGACCCATGGCACCGGCCTCATGAACCGCCGCCGTCCCCTCATCCTGCTGGTCCTGGCCGCGCTGCTGCCGCTGGTCGTGCTGTCGGCCGCGCTCAGCACCGCCTGGCTGCTGCACGAGCAGGACGAGATGCGCGACGACGCCTTCGAGCAGGTGGACCGCATGGCCGCCCTGCTTGACCGCGAACTGGCGGCGCAAGTCGAGGTGCTGCGGGCGGTGGCGCAGTCGCCGATGCTCGACGGGGACGTCGACCAAGCGGCGTTCGCCAAGCTGGCCGAGCGGATTCGCCAGGACCGCCCGCTATGGCGCGTGCTCAGCCTCAGCGACCCGGACGGCAACCGGCTGGTCGACGTCCCCGTGGTGATCGGCAACGGCCCGGGCAAGGTGATCGAGCCGGACAGCCACGCCCGCGTCGTGCAGACCCGCCGCCCGACGATCGGCCACATCCTGCGCGGGCCGAAAAACCTCGCCTTCGCCATCCGCGTGCCGGTGCTGCGCGGCGGTCGGGTGCCCTACGTCTTGTCGGCGGTGGTAATGCCGGACGGCGTGCGCGGACTGCTGGATTATGGCCTGCCGCCGGGCTGGATCGCCGCGGTGGTCGATGCCGAGGGGTTCGTGGTGGCGACCAGCCGCGGCGGCAACCCCGACCGCATCGGCCGCAAGGCCAGCGACGGCGCCCTGGCGGCGCGGGCAGCAGCCGCCAAGGGGCTGTACGACGGCCCGAGCACCATCGAGGGCCACGCCACCAAGGTCGCCTACCGCGTGCTGCCCGACAGCTTCTGGTCGGTGCACGTCGGCATCCCGCGCGACATGTACACGGCGCCGTTCGTCCGCTCGGTGTGGCTGCTGGCCGGCGGCTCGGTGCTCAGCCTGCTGCTGGTCGCCAGTTTCCTGTGGGTGCTGGCGCGCGAGATGCACACCCGCCGCGCCGAGGAGACGGCACTGGAGGAAGGCCGCCGCATGGAGGCGCTGGGCCGCATGACCGGCGGCGTCGCGCACGACTTCAACAACCTGCTGATGATCGCCCAGGGCGGCGCCGAGTCCATCCGGAACCGGCCGCACGACACCGAGCGGGTGGTGCGCTACGCCGACGCCATCCTCGCCACCGTGCAGCGCGGCGAGGCGCTGACCCGCCAGTTGCTCGCCTTCGCCCGGCGCAGCCCGCAGGAACCGGTCAGCTTCCTGCTGCAGGACCGGGCGGACGAGCTGCTGACGCTGCTCTCCCGTTCGACCCGCGGCGACATCGCCGTCACGCTGGCGGTTCCGGCCGAGGTCTGGCCGATCTTCGCCGACCCCGACGGGCTGGAGGTGGCGCTGGTCAACCTGGCGGTGAACGCCCGCGACGCCATGCCCGGCGGCGGCCGGCTGGACATCGGCGCCGAGAACGTCACCCTGACCGCCGGACGCAGCGGCGGCCCTGGTCTCGGTGGCGACTACGTGGCGGTGCGCGTGCGCGACACCGGCACCGGCATCCGCGCCGAGGACCTCGGCCACATCTTCGAGCCGTTCTACACCACCAAGGCGGTCGGCAAGGGCACCGGCCTGGGCCTCAGCCAGGTGATGGGCTACGCCCGGCAGTCGGGTGGCGCGGTGACGGCGGACAGCCGGCTGGGCGAGGGCACCACCTTCACGCTCTACCTGCCGCGCGCCGTGCAGCCGCCGGTCCGGCCGGTACGGCGCACCGCGGAGGCTATGGCCGACGCCGCCGGCCGCATCCTGCTGGTCGAGGACAACCCCGACGTCGCCCGCACCACCGAGGACATGCTGACCGCCGCCGGCCACCGCGTCTCCTGGGTGCCGAGCGGCCCGGCGGCGCTGGCGCGGATCGACGCCGGCGAGGCGTTCGACGCCGTGCTCTCGGACATCGTCATGGAAGGCGGCCTGTCCGGCCTGGAACTGGCGCAACGCCTGCGCGAGCGCCGGCCGGCGCTGCCCATCGTGCTGATGACCGGCTACAGCGAGGCGCTGGCCGCTGGCGTGCCGGGCGGCCTGCCGGTGCTCGGCAAGCCCTTCGGGCAGGCGGAGGTGCTGGCGGCGTTGCGGTCCGCACGGGCGGGCGCGGAACCGGAGGCGGTGGGGACCCTGTAGCGCGGGACGGGCTTACGCCGTCCGCTTCAGCCGCACCGCCAGCAGCTCGGCGGCTTCCGCGGCCGGGACCGGGCGGCCGGTCAGCCAGCCCTGCACGGTCAGGCAGTTGTGATGGCGCAGGAAGGCCGCCTGTTCCGGCCGCTCGACGCCTTCGGCGACCACGTCCAGGTCCAGCATGTCCGCCATGGCGATGATGGTGGAGACGATGCCGCAGTCCTCGCGCCCGCCCGGCACCCCGGCGACGAAGGAGCGGTCGATCTTCAGCGTGCTCAGGGGCAGCCGCTTCAGGTAGCTGAGCGAGGAGTAGCCGGTGCCGAAGTCGTCCACCGCCACCCGGATGCCCACCGCCTTGAGGCCGGCCAGCACCGACAGCGCGTGGTCGATGTCCTGCACCACGGCGCCCTCGGTGATCTCGATCTCGATCAGCCCCGGCGGCAGGCCGTGGCGGGCGATCGTGGCGAGGAAATCCACCGCCGTGCGCTGGCGCAGCTGGCGCGGCGAGATGTTGACCGCCACCGGCACCGGCTCCAGCCCGCGCTCCAGCCACGCGCGCTGCTGCCGGCAGGCCTCCTCCAGCACCCAGTCGCCGAGCGGGACGATGAAGCCGGTCTCCTCGGCCACCGGGATGAATTCGCCGGGCGACACCACGCCATGCCCCGGCCGCTCCCAGCGCAGCAGCGCCTCGAAGCCCTCCAGCGCATGGTCGGCCAGCGACACCTTGGGCTGGTAGACCAGCCGGAACTCGCCCGCCGCCAGCGCCGCGCGCAGGTCGCGGTCCAGCGCCAGATGACGGCGCGCCTGGTCGGCCATCTCGCGCCGGAAGAAGGCCCAGCGCCGGCCGCCCTGCCGCTTGGCGGCGTACAGCGCGGTGTCGGCGGCGCGCATCAGCTCGGCCGCGTCGTCGGCGTGGTCGGGGAACAGCGCGATGCCGATGGAGGGACGCACATAGTGCTCGGCCCCGTCCAGGTCGACCGGGTCGTCGAACGCCGCCAGCACGGTGCGGGCGAGGGCGGCGGCGTGCTCGGGCTCCGGCAGGTGGTCGAGCAGCACGGCGAAGTCGTCGGTGCCGATGCGCCCCACCACGTCGATGCCGGGCACCGCGGCCTGGATGCGCGCCGCCACCTCGATCAGCAGCCGCTCGCCGGCCTGATGGCCCAGCGTGTCGGTGATCAGCTTGAAGCGCGACAGGTCGAGGCACAGCACGCCGAAGCGCGTGCCGGCGCGCCGCGCCTCCTCCACCGCCGCCTCCAGCAGCGATTCGACCATCGCCCGGTTGGGCAGGCCGGTCACCCGGTCGCGGGTGGCGAGGCGCAGCAGTTCGCGCTCGTGCCTGAGGCGCTGGGTGACGTCGGCCAGCACGGCGATGGTGCTGCGCCGCCCGTGCACGTCGAGGCAGGAGATCGCCAGCGACGCCTCGATCCGCACCCCGGCGCGCTCGACGCCCAGCGCCGGCTCCTGCACCGAGGCGCCGTCGCGCATCCCGGCGACGAGCAGCGCCGCCACCCGTCCGCGCTCGGCCTCGGCGAACAGCGCGGCGAACGGCGCGCCGTCGAGGTCGGGACGGCCGAACAGGGACTCCGCGGCGGGGTTGTGCTCCTCGACGGTGCCGTCGTCGGCGACCAGCACGATGGCCTCGCCGACGTTGCGCATGATGCCGGTCAGCCGCTCGTCATGGTCGATCAGCCGCGCCATGCGCTCGGCCAGCAGCCCCGACGCCGGCCACGCCAGGGCCAGCGCGCCGGCCGCGAAGATGAGGAACGGGAAAAGGCCGAGCTGCAACAGCACATAGGCCGGGACCGCCGCCGCGAGGCAGCCGAACAGGCTGAACAGAGTCAGCCAGCGGATCTTCCGACGCAGAACCATGCACCGCCGCGGGGGACCAGTTAGCTTCCTGTAACGGAAACTGCCGCTTTCGTTTCAAATTAGCAACATCGAATCTTGGAACCCCCACCCTAACCCTCCCCCGCTGGGCGGGGGAGGGGATTCAGGCGCCTTCCACTCCCTCCCCCGCCCAGCGGGGGAGGGTCGGGGTGGGGGAATGAGCGCGTCACCGCCCCCCGGGATACAGCCGCTGGAAGCCCTCGGTCACCCGCGCCACCACGCCGGGATCGCGGTCGCGCCAGTAGCGCGGGTCGCGCATCAGGGTGTGCAGCTCGGTCTCGCCGCCCTCGGCCGGGGTGTCGCCGCGGGCCAGGGCCGAAGGCTCGGAGCCGGTCATCATGCGGTACAGCGCCATCACCCCTTCATAGGTGGTGGACAGCCCGTCCACCGCCGGGGCCGGCAGGTTCTTCGCCGCCCAGGCGAGCAGCTGGCGCGACACCGCCCGCCACTTCTCCTCGCCGCCGAAATGCTGGACGAGGCGCTGCACCTCGCGGTCGGCCTGGAACTCGGCGACCAGTTCCTGGATCAGCGGCATCAGCCGCTCGGCGGCGAGGTCGTAGACCAGCTGCGCCTGCTCCGGCGCGAAGCCGGCGGTGTGCAGGCGGGCGTTGATCTCCGGGCACGGCTCGAACAGGCCGTGGTCGCAGGCGATGGTGTACCCGTCCGGCGATGCGGGGGCCGGCGAGGCCGGGGCGGCGGGGACGGCGGGGGCGGCCGCCAGCCGGCGCTCCAGCTCCTGGTAGGACTTCACCAGGGCATCGACGCGCACGGCGCCGGTCTGCGGGTCGAGGAACTTGTCGGGCACGCCGGCCGGGCCAGCGGTGGGCGCGGTCAGCAGATTGTCGGCCATGGGGATCTCCTTGTGCATGTCAGGGGGCCTCGCCGCGGCCGCGGGCGGCCAGGGCGAGGATGGTGGCGACCAACGCGCGCTGGCCTTCCAGGTGGCGCAGCGCCGCGTCCGAGGCGTCGGGGCCGAGCGTTCGCTCGACCGTCATGGCGCGCAGCGCGGCCACCACCCGCGCGCCGTCCGGCCCGGCGAAGCAGCGCGCGAAGCTCGGCGCCGGGTCGTCATCAGCCATCGGTGCGGGGGGTGCGGGGGACCAGGGCCACTCAGCCATGGGCCGCCTCCGCCGGACCGGGCGCCGGCTTCGGCGCGGGTTGCGCGCGGATCAGTTTGGCGGGAACGCCGAACGCTTCGCCGAGCCAGCGCGCGGTGGCGGCGGCGTCCACCGTCTCCAGCGCGCCACCGCCGAGGCGCTGCGCGGTGTCCAGCCAGCGCAGCGTCGCCTGCACGTCGCGCAGGCCCTGCGCCTGGGCGAGCGGCGAGCGGTACTGCAGCTCGACCAGCCGGCCGTCCACGGTGAAGTCGGGGATCTCGCCGCGGCGGCGCAGGATCGACACGGCGCGCAGCAGCAGCGGCGTTAGAAGCTCCGCCTGCAAGCGCCCGTAGGTGGCGCCCAGCAGCCGGCCGACCTCGGCCGAGCGCTCCAGCACCTCGGTGGCGGTCATCCGGGCGTCGTTGAGCGGCGCCAGCCGGTCGGCCAGCAACGCGTGGCGGATGCGGGCGCGCAGGTCGTCGAGCACCAGCTGCGACACGTCGAACCGCCCGGGGTTGGCGAGCGGCGTCAGCCCGGCCGAGCCGACCGCCTTGGGGATGATGGTGCCGGGCACCAGCCGGATGGCGGCGGGGTTCAGCACGCCGTCGTCGTCCGCCTGCCAGATGCCGGTGACGGCGATGGAGGCGTTCTTCAGGACCAGCTCGACCACCTTGTTGGCGGTCTTGATGTCCGGCAGCGCCTTCATCACCGGCGAGCGGCCGTAGACCTCCCCCGGTGCCTTCAGCCAGCGGAAGTTGACGAACGGCGACTGCGCGAAGCGGCCGTCGGCCAGCGTCACCGCCTCCTCGCTGCCCCCACTGGAGCTGGCATCCAGCACGACGGTCCAGCGATAGGCGACGCCGTCCGGCAGCACCGCCTCGACCACGTCGAAGCGGGCGTCCGGGTCGTCCTCGCCGCGCCGGCGCACGCCGGGGGGAAGGGCCGCGCCGGGGAAGCGGCGCCCGATCTCCGCCAGCGTCAGCGCGCTGCCGCGCCACGTGGCGTCGAGCCGGCCGTGCGGCCCCTCCTCCAGCACCGCCTCGGCCATCGGCACGGCGGTAAAGCGCAGCGAGGAGGCCTCGCCGGGCGCCGCTTCCTCCATCAGCAGGCTGGCGGTGCCGACGGTGACGAGGTCGAGGAACGCCTGATGCGCCTCAACCGCGAAGTTGGAACGGTCGAAGTGCGACTGCACGATGCCGGCAGCGCGGTCGAGCATCGGGGCGACGCGGTCGCGCTCGGCATCCGACAGGTCGGGGCCGGGCACGAAGCCGAACCAGCTCGACCACGGCGGCGTCAGCTGCGACAGCAGGCTGGCGGCCAGTTGTTCCACCGCGTCGGGCGCGGTGCCGTCGAACAGCCGGTCGACGCGCCGCTCGCCGGGCGTGCCGGCGTGGTTGAACGGCCGGCCGTTGGGCAACGCGTAGTCGTAGCAGTCCTGCCAGTGCGCCTCCCACACCGAGCGGCGCGCCTTGGCGGCGCGGAAGCGCTCGACCAGCGCGGAAGGGTCATCGGCCTTGCCGGGGGCCTTGGATTTGGGGGATTGCGCCATGACTCACTCCCCCAGCAGGCGCTTGCGGCCGGGCACCACGGCGTCCGGGTTCAGCACGCCGCGCCATGAGGTGGCGACCGTGCCGCTGCGGCTGCGCGGCCGGCGCTGGATCGCCGCCTCCGCCGCCTTCTCCACCGCCGCCGGGTCCGGCTCGGCCGGGGTCGGCGTGGGGGTAGGGGTGGGCGTCGCCGCGGGCGGTTCGACCACCGGAGCCGGGGCCGGCGGCGGCGGCGGATTGGTCACCCACCAGGGCGGCTCCGGCTGGGGCGCGGGAGCCGGCGCCGGCTGCGGTGCCGGGGCGGGTGGCGTGGGGTCCGGCGCCGGAGCGGGGGCCGGAACCGGTGCAGGGACGGGCGTCGGGACGGGGACGGGCGTCGGCTCCGGGGCGGGGGCCGGAACAGGGGCTGGAGCCGGCTGCGGAGGTGGAACGTATACCGGCTGCGGCGCCGGTGGCGGCGCCGGTGGCCGGGGGGCGGAGAAGAGATTGGCCATGCGGGGGTCTCCCGGTGGGGGCTTGGTGGGAAGGAGCGTCAGCCGCCCGGCCGCGTCAGACGGCGGTAGAGCTGCCAGGGCGTCAGGACGAAGGGGGCGTGCAGGCCGAGGACGCGCTTGACCGCCTCCACGCAGGTGAAGGGGCCCCACGGCGCCGGCCGGGCGAGGCCGCGGCGCAGGCGTGCCCGCACCACGGTCATGCCGAGGGCGCGGAACCAGCCCGGCAGGTCGTAGGCCGGCGGCAGGTCCAGCACCGCCACGTCGGTGAAGGGCGCCAGCGGATCGACCACCACCCAGTGCCGGCCGTCGTGCAGCGCCACGAAGCAGTGGCGGAACCCCGGCCGCAGCAGGCGCAGCCACCACAGCTCCGTCTGGCCGCAGAACACCACCCAGGCGCCGGGCTGGGATGCCGCGGCGGTGGTGCCGGCGGCGCTCACTGCACGATGCCCTTGTCGCGCAGCAGCGGGCCGATGTGGTCGAAGGCCTCGCGCCACAGCACGCTGGCGCGCTGCTCGCGGAAGCGGTCGGGGTCGGGCGGCATCAGGCGGCGGCCGTAGTGCACCAGCACGTGCAGGTGGTCGCGCACCAGCCGGCGCTGGCGGTACAGCCGGTCCACCGCGCGCATCACGTCGAACGGCTCGCAGGGGCGCGGCACCAGCCCCAGGCCGGCGGCGCAGCGCGCGCCCTCGGCCCGCGCCTCCTGCGCCTGGACCGACCAGAACCACGCCTCCTCGGCGCTGCCGAAGGGGACGCCGCCGGGCGAGTCGGTCGGTCGGGGAACGGAAATGCGCGCACGGGTCATCAAGGACATCTCCAGGGAATGCGGGCCGCGGAATTGCCGATGCGGAGGCCGATTCGCCGAAGCCGGGCACCCCGCCCGTCCACTCGCGGCGAAGTGGAACAGACGTTCCCCTTATGTTCGGTTTATATTCCTCTGTCAAGGAATTTATGAATATGATCCTAGGGACGGAAAGATCGGTTTGTGAGACTATGGTCCCATGCTGAAACATTCGGACATCTGGCGGGCGATCGACCGGCTGGCGGCTCAGAACGGGCTGTCCGCCTCGGGCTTGGCGCGGCGCGCCGGCCTCGATCCGACCACGTTCAACAAGAGCAAGCGGACCACCGGCGACGGCAAGCTGCGCTGGCCGTCCACCGAGAGCATCGCCAAGGTGCTGGAGGCGACCAGCGCCTCGCTGGGCGAGTTCGTCAGCCTGATCGGCGAGACCTCGGGGCCGGGCACGGTGCAGCGGGTGCCGGTGATCGGCTATGCGCAGGCGGGCAGCGCCGGCTATTTCGACGACGCCGGCTATCCGGTGGGCGCCGGCTGGGACGAGCTGCTGTTCCCCAGCCTGGGCGACCCGCACGCCTACGCGCTGGAGGTGTCGGGCGAGAGCATGGAGCCGGTGTACCGCGACGGCGACACCGTGATCGTCTCCCCCGCCGCGCAGATCCGCCGCGGCGACCGCGTGGTGGTGCGCACCAAGGGCGGCGAGGTGATGGCCAAGCAGCTGGTGCGCGAGAGTGCCAACAAGATCGAGCTGATGTCCATCAACCGCGCCCACCCCGACCGTTCGCTGCCGCGCAACGAGGTCGCCTGGATGGCCCGCATCGTGTGGGCGAGCCAGTAAAATCATCCTAGGATAATTTTCCTTGACATGGATGCGCCGGCGAGCCCACAGTGGCCCGCATGGCGTGTCCCCTGCCCGTTTTCGACCGGATCGACGACCTCCACCGCCGCTACGACGGCCCGCTCCCGGACACGGTGGCGCGCGTGGCGATGCTCGGCGGGCGCGGACGGGCGGAGGTGCTCAGCCGCGAGGCGGCACGGCGCGTTCACCAGAGGTTGGCGGCGGACGCACGGCTGGGTGCAGTGCGGCGGCGAGCGGGGCTGAAGGCCGATGAGGTCGCTGGGGATGGGTGGCTGACGCGCTTATGCGCAACGCTGGCGCACCACCGGAACGCGGCTACGCTGGTTCCTTGAGCGCCTTCGCCGCCTTGCGCAGCTTCTCCTTGGAGAATCCCGCTTCGCGCATCGCCTCCTTCAACTCGTCCCAGGCGCCGCGGACCTCCGCGGCGAAGGTCAGCGCGGCGGCGTCGTGGTGGCTGCGGAAATAGGCGGCCGCCTTGCGCATCTGCTCGGGCAGGGTGTCCGCCCCGACCGCGTGCCGGCCGTCCAGGAAGCGCTTCACCTCCTCCAGCTCGTCGGCCGTGCAGGCGATGCGCAGCGCGTCGGTGATGGCGGGGGCGGCCTTGTCCAGCGTGCCGAGCAGCGTCGAGCGGCCACGCTTCAGCGTCGGGTCGTAGGTGGTGCGGATCACCTGGATCACGCGGCGGCGTTCTCGGAACTGCATGGCCCACCCCTCGGAGATACCACCACAGGGTGCCTTAAAACGCTCTCCTCCGCCAGTCAGTCCGTCCCCGCCCCGGCCGGCTCCGGCACCCGCTTCGGCAGCGGCGCCGCTTTGCGGTTCACCAGGTTGATGCCGACGGCGACCAGCGCCAGCGCCGCGATCAGCGCCGGGGTGATCGGCTCGGACAGCAGCACGCCCCCGGCCAGCACGCCGAACAGCGGCGTCAGGAACGAGAACGCCGACAGCCGCGACGCCGGGTAGCGGGTGATCAGCCAGAACCACGTCAGGTAGCTGGCGAACGCCACCACGACCGTCTGGAACAGCAGGCTGCCCGCCACCACCGGCGTCAGGTTCACGATCCCCGGCTCCCCCACCGCCAGCGACGCCAGCGGCAGGACCAGGGCCGAAATGCCGAGCTGGTAGAACAGCGTCTTGGCCGCCGGCACGCGGATCAGCGCGGTGGCGCGGATGGTCACCGTGGTCGCCGCCCACAGGATGCCGGCGAGCAGGAGCATCAGGTCGCCGGTCAGCTCCCGCCACGTCGGCAGCCGCAGCGCGTCGGTGAAAGCCACCGCGACGCCGACGAAGGCGCAGGCCAGCCCGACGCCCTGGATGCGGGTCAGCCGCTCGCCCGGCACCGTCAGGTGCAGGCCGAGCGCGGTCCAGAACGGCGCGGTGTAGAGGATCAGCACGCCACGCGACGCGCTGGTGTAGGCCAGCCCGACGTAGATCAGCAGGAACTCCACCGCGAACAGCAGCCCCGCCACGATACCCGGCAGCAGCGCCCCGTCGCGGGCGAACAGCCGCTGCCCGCGCAGGGTCGACCACCCCCACAGCAGCAGCACCGCGCCGGCCGAGCGCAAGCCGCCCTGCAGGATCGGCGAGACGCCCGCGTTGGCGACCTTGATCGCGACCTGCTGCAGGCCCCACAGGGCACACAGCAGGACCATGCACCCGGCCGCCGTGGCGTCCAGGTGCGTCCGGCGCCCAGAAATCACAGGAGAACTCACGAGTGCGCGAACTCCCAGTACAGGACGCGGGCGCGCTTGGCGAGCGGGCCGGGTTGCAGGTCGCGGTCCTCGACGCGGGTGACCGGCACCACCTTGGCGTAGTTGCCGGTGGAGAACACCTCGTCGGCCGCCATCACCTCGGCGACGGTCAGCGTGCGCTCGTGCACCGTCACGCCGGCGTCGCGCAGCAGGCCGATGACGCGCTGGCGGGTGATGCCGTTCAGGAAGGTGCCGTTCGGTACCGGCGTGTGCACCGTGCCGTCCTTGGCGATGAACAGGTTGGCGGTGGCGAACTCGGCGACGTTGCCGATCGGGTCGCGCATGATGGCGTTGTCGAAGCCGCGCTCCTGCGCCTCCTTCAGCGCCAGGCCGGCGTTCGGGTACAGGCAGGCGGCCTTGGCCTCGGTCGGCGCCATGTCCGGTGCCGGGCGGCGGCGGGTGGACAGGCAGGCGGTGAAGCCGCCGGCCGGCGGCATCGGCGATTCATTGATGGTCAGCGCGAACTGCGTGCTGTCCGGGTCGGGCGCGACGAAGCCGTCCTCGGCCCAGAACATCGGCCGGATGTAGAGCGCCGTCTCCCGAGGAAAGCGGCGGATGCCGTCCCAGCACAGCTCCTCGATCTCGCCGGCGGTGAGCATCGGCTTCAGCCCCATGGCCTGCGCCGAACGCACCGCGCGGGCGCAGTGCAGGCCCAGGTCGGGGGCCACCCCCTCGAAGGCGCGGGCGCCGTCGAACACCAGCGAAGCCAGCCACATGGCGTGGCTCATCGGCCCGATCAGGCCGGGGTTGCCCTCCAGCCAGGCGCCCCTGACGTAGGTGAGCGCGCCTGCTCCTCCTCCGGTGCCGTGCCCGGCCATGGCTTCCTCCCATTGCTTTGACGTTTGGTGACGAACCCCCGTCGACAGAGGATACCCCCTCAGCGCACTCGGTCAACGGCGACCAAAAGCCCATCTGCCGTGTTGAGTGGTTTCGTCCCGATCGTTCGAGGAGGTTTCCCATGGGTTGGATGTCGCTCACCCCGGCGCCGCGCCCGCTGCGCCCTGCCCCGCCGAAAAACACCGATGCGCCGTCGCCCGGCAGCCAGAAGCCGGCCACCGACAACCCGGACCTCGCCACGCCCGGCCCCGGCCTCAGCGACGCGCCGACGCCCGACAGCGACATCCAGCCTTCGGTCCCGACGGAACGCTAGGACTCCAAAGATCAGGACCAGGGGGCGCGCGGCGCGCTCCAGTTCCGCCAGACACTGACCAGGCGCAGCACGAAGGCGGCGAGCGCGCCGGCCACCGCCACCGGCAGTTCCGGCAGGCCGAACCGCGTGCCGGCAATGACGACGACCGCCGCCAGCAGCGCCGCGACGGCGTAGATCTCCTCGCGCAGCACGCGGGGCACCTCGCTGACCAGCACGTCGCGCAGCATGCCGCCGCCGATGGCGGTGACCACCGCCAGCAGCGCCGCCGGCAGCGGCGCCAGCCCGTAGGCCAGCGCCTTCTGGCAGCCCGCCACGGCGAAGATCCCCAGCCCGGCGGCGTCCAGCACCATGACCGGCCGGCTCACCCGCTCGATCCAGCGGTGGCCGAAGAACGCCGCCACGCCCGACAGCAGCGCCGACCACAGATAGCGCTCGTCGCGGAAGGTGGCGGGCGGCACCGCGCCGATCATCAGGTCGCGCACCACGCCGCCGGCCAGCGCGCAGGCCATGGCCAGCACCAGCACGCCGAAGATGTCGAGCTTGTGCCGCACCGCCAGCGTGCCGCCGGTCAGCCCGAAGATGAAGATGCCGACGAGGTCCATCCACAAGAGGAGGACCGAGGGTTCGACGTGGAGTGCGGGAAGTGGGAGCATGATGCCGGGGATGATAACGCAAAAAAGGAATGGGGGCCTCGCGGCCCCCATTCCCGTCGTGCAGAACTGATACGCCGGTCAGCGGCGGACCACCATCAGCTTCTTGATCTCGGCGATGGCCTTGGCAGGGTTGAGACCCTTCGGGCACGCCTTGGTGCAGTTCATGATGGTGTGGCAGCGGTACAGGCGGAACGGATCCTCCAGCGCGTCCAGACGCTCGCCGGTCATCTCGTCGCGCGAGTCGGCGATCCAACGATAGGCCTGGAGCAGGATCGACGGGCCGAGGTAACGGTCGCCGTTCCACCAGTAGCTGGGGCACGAGGTCGAGCAGCAGAAGCACAGGATGCACTCGTAGAGGCCGTCCAGCTTGGCGCGGTCCTCCGGCGACTGCAGGCGCTCGCGGCTCGGGGCCGGGGACTGGGTCTGCAGCCACGGCTTCACCGACGCCAGCTGGGCGTAGATGTGCTTCAGGTCGGGGACGAGGTCCTTCACCACCGGCATGTGCGGCAGTGGGTAGATCTTGACGTCGCCCTTCACCTCGTCGATCGCCTTCAGGCAGGCCAGCGTGTTCATGCCGTCGACGTTCATCGCGCACGAGCCGCAGATGCCCTCGCGGCACGAGCGCCGGAAGGTCAGCGTCGAATCGAGGGTGTTCTTGATGTAGATGATCGCGTCCAGGATCATCGGGCCGAACTTGTCGAGGTCGACCACATAGGTGTCGACCCGCGGGTTCTGCCCGTCGTCCGGGTTCCAGCGGTAGATCTTGAACGTCTTGACCCGCTTCGCACCGTTGGCCGCGTTGATCGTCTTGCCGACGCCGACCTTCGAATTGGCGGGAAGGTTGAATTCAACCATGTCTGTCTTCCTTGCCTTCTGAGCCGGGGCCTTAGTAGACGCGCGCCTTCGGCGGGAACACCTGGACGTCGTTGGTGAGGGTGTAGAGGTGCACCGGGCGGTCGCCCAGGGAAACCTCGCCCTTCTCCGTCACTTCCACCGTGGTGTGCTTCATCCAGTTGGTGTCGTCGCGGTCCGGGTAGTCCTCGCGGGCATGCGCCCCGCGGCTCTCGGTGCGGTTGCGGGCCGAGTGCATGGTGCCGACCGCCTGGAACAGCAGGTTGTCCAGTTCCAGCGCCTCGACGAGGTCCGAGTTCCACACCATCGAGCGGTCGGAGATGCCGATGCCGCCCTTCTTGGCGAAGGTCTGGTCGATGAGCTTGCTGCCCTCCTCCAGCACCTCGCCGGTGCGGAAGACGGCGCAGTTGTTCTGCATCACGCGCTGCATCTCGAGACGCAGGTCGGCGACGCGGACCTCGCCCTTGGCGTTGCGCGTCCGGTCCAGGCGGTCGAGGGCGAAGTCGGCCGAGTTGGCCGGCAGGTCCCTGACCTTGCCCTTCTCGACGATCTGCGCGGCGCGGTTGGCGGCGGAGCGGCCGAACACCACGAGGTCGAGCAGCGAGTTGGAGCCCAGGCGGTTGGCACCGTGCACCGACACGCACGCCGCCTCGCCGATGGCCATTAGGCCGGGCACGGTGGCGTCCGGGTTGCCGGCGGTCGGGCGGACCACCTCGCAGTGAACGTTGGTCGGGATGCCGCCCATGTTGTAGTGCACCGTCGGCAGCACCGGGATCGGCTCCTTGGTGACGTCGACGTTGGCGAAGATCTTGGCCGTCTCGGCGATGCCGGGCAGGCGCTGGTGGATGATCTCCGGCGGCAGGTGCTCGAGGTGCAGGTGAATGTGGTCCTTGTGCTCACCGACACCGCGGCCCTCGCGGATCTCGATGGTCATCGAGCGGGACACCACGTCGCGCGACGCCAGGTCCTTGGCCGACGGCGCGTAGCGCTCCATGAAGCGCTCGCCGTTGGAGTTGGTGACGTAGCCGCCCTCGCCGCGGACACCCTCGGTGATCAGGCAGCCGGAGCCGTAGATGCCGGTCGGGTGGAACTGCACGAACTCCAGGTCCTGCATGGGCAGGCCGGCGCGCATCACCATGCCGCCGCCGTCGCCGGTGCAGGTGTGCGCCGAGGTGCAGGAGAAGTAGGCGCGGCCGTAGCCGCCGGTCGCCAGCACCACCAGCTGCGCGTTGAAGCGGTGGATGGTGCCGTCGTCCAGGTTCCAGGCGATGACGCCGCGGCAGGCGCCGTCCTGGTCCATGATCAGGTCGAGCGCGAAGTACTCGACGAAGAACTCGGCCTCGTGCTTCAGCGCCTGCTGGTACAGCGTGTGCAGCATGGCGTGGCCGGTGCGGTCGGCGGCGGCGCAGGTGCGGTAGGCCTGCGTCTTGCCGTACTGCGCGGTCATGCCGCCGAAGGCGCGCTGGTAGATCTTGCCCTCGGCCGTGCGCGAGAACGGCATGCCGTAGTGCTCGAGCTCGATGATCGCCGGGATGGCCTCGCGGCACATGTACTCGATGGCGTCCTGGTCGCCCAGCCAGTCCGACCCCTTCACGGTGTCGTACATGTGGTAGCGCCAGTCGTCCTCGCCCATGTTGCCCAGCGCGGCGGAGATGCCGCCCTGCGCCGCCACGGTGTGCGAGCGGGTGGGGAAGACCTTGGTGACGCAGGCCGTCTTCAGGCCCTTCTCGGCCATGCCGAAGGTGGCGCGCAGGCCCGCGCCGCCGGCACCGACGACGACGACGTCATAGGTGTGGTCGATGATCTGATAGGCGTTCGCCATGGCGCGTCAGGCTCCGAACGAAATCTTGAGGACGGCGAAGATGCAGGCCGCGGCCAGCGCGTAGCAGAGGAACTTCACGGCGATGATGCCGGCGAGCTTCTGCCACTCGACGTGGACGTAGTCCTCGATGACCACCTGCATGCCGCCCTGGGCGTGGTGGAAGGTGACCCCCGCGGTCAGGATCAGCAGGATCGCCGACAGCGGCGAGCCCTTCAGCCAGGCGGTGAACTGCGCGTGATCGGCGCCCAGATGGGAAATCACCGCGATGACGAACCAGATCGTCAGCGGAACGAGCGCGATGGCGGTGAGGCGCTGGTGCCACCAGTGCTCGGTGCCGTACTTGGAGGAGCCGAGGCCGCGGGCTTCGGACAGCGGCGAGCGGAGGTTCTTGGCCGAGTGCGTCGTCATTTTTTCTTATCTCCTCACCACACCGCCAGACCGACGATCCAGGCGAGGATCGTCAGGCCGAGCGAGGCGCCGGCAACGATGTAGGCGCCCAGTTCGGCGTTCTTCAGGTCGAGCGCGTAGCCGGCGTCCCACACCAGATGGCGGATGCCATTGCCCAGATGGTAGAACAGCGCCCAGGTCCAGCCGAACAGCAGCAGCAGGCCCATGCCCGAGCCGATGAACTTCTGCGCCTTCGCGAAGGCCTCCGGCCCGGCGGCGGCGGCGACCAGCCACCAGGTGAGAAGCAGCGTGCCCAGGACCAGCCCCACGCCCGTGATGCGGTGCGTGATCGACAGCGCCATGGTCCACTGGAAGCGATAGACTTGAAGGTGCGGTGAAAGCGGCCGACTGCTGCCGTTTGCCATTGGGTCGTCCTCTGATCGGCTGCCGGGCGCTGGAAGAAAGCGCCGCGCGGCGGGTGAAGCGGAGACGGAAAAGAACGGGGGCGTCCTGATTGGCGCATTGAATTACCCCTCCGGACTTCCCGAGTCAACGACGGGGGCTTGACCATGACGATTTTGCGCCTATACGCGCAAAGCGCTGGAAACGCTGGCTCAAATGTCGATGGTACTACCAGCGTTGCAGCGCACAACAAGGGGCGGTCATAGGCTGTTGCGCCGAGGCTTGGGAGCCGCTGCAACAGCTCAGAACAGCCGCCCCAGCAGCGCCCGCCAGAAGCGATCCGCTCCGAACTGGCGGTGATGCCAGTCGAACGCCTGGTCGGCGATGCGCCGCCGATAGTCGCCGTTCTTCAGCAGGAAGCGGGCGAAGCCCACCAGCTGGTCGGTGTTGGCGAAGGGCACGTAGTGCACGAAGGGCAGCAGGAAATCCGACAGCCGGCTCCCCGCCTCCTCCAGCAGCACGGTGCGGGCCAGCACCGCCTCGAAGCAGCGCCCGGTGACGATGCTGAGCGCACGCGCCTTCTCGACCCGGCCGGTGTTGAGCGTCAGCTTCCCCTTGCGGGTCAGCAGGCCGTACTGCTCCAGCGTCGGTGCGTTGCGGGTCAGGCGGTGGTGCAGGCAGGCCGCCACCTCGACGCCGTAGGCCTGCAGCAGCACCAGCATCTCCCGCCGGCTGCGGGTGTTGCCGCCGATGACGGCGACGTCGAACTCCTTTCCCCTCTCCGGGTCCTCCTCCGGGCCGGCGAACAGCGCCGCGTCCATCGGCAGGCCGTGCGCCGGGAAGGCCTTCTCCGCGTGCCCGGAGCGCAGGGGCTGCGTCGTCTCGCTGTTGAAATAGACCAGCGCGTCCGCCTCCGGCGCCCAGAAGCCGAAAAAGTCGAACTCGGTGTCGTACACGTCGCCCAGCACGACGACGACCCGGCAGCCGTTCCCCCGCAACCGGCGCGCCCAGGCGAGATCGAGCGTCCGCTCGGTCGGCCAGTCGCTTTGGATGACGACGAGCTCCGGGCGGAACTCCGTCACCGTGCGCTGCAGGTCGGCCCAGGCCTGGGCGATCTCGGCATCGGTCCAGGCGGCGCGGTTCGGCGTGTCGAAGGTCAGCCGGTCGGCAGCGAAGGTCCGCACGTCCAGCCCATACGCCGCGGCGCTGCGGGCGACGTGGTGGAAGACGTCGTTCTCGATGAATTCCGGGTTGCCGTGGATGCGCTCGGTCATCACCACCAGCGTGCGCCGCCCCCGGCCGAAGCCCTCGGGCGCGGCCCCGTCGTACAGGCCGGCCAGCGGCGGTGCGGCACCGGCTTCGAAGCGGCGCTGGTGGTGGTCGAAGATGCCGCGCACCAGCGCCTCGGTGTCCGCGTCCAGCTCGGGACCAGCCGGGCCGAGGATGGCGCAGGGCCGGGCGATCTCCGGCCCGCGCGGGCTGTGCATCACCAGCGTGCGCGCGGCCATGGCGCGCAGCGGCGCCCCTTCGCTCTCCGCCAGCGCGGCCAACGACGGCGGATGCAGTTGCACCGCCTGGGTGAGGAACGCCTGCGCCTCCCCCACCCGCCCGGCGGTCAGCAGGTGCGTCGCCGTCTCCAGGCAGGCCTCGGCCGCCGCGCGGCCTTCCTCGCCCGGGTCACCGCCGGAGAAGTCGGACATGACGGAGCCTCCCTGCCGGTTACTTGTCGAAGCGCCGGACGTTCTCGACCATCATCGAGTACATCTGGACGATCAGCTCGGTCGGGCGCAGGCGGCCGAAGGGGATGTTGTCCTTGGCCCACTCCACCAGCCCGGGGGGTGGCTTGACGGGCGCCACCTCGTAGCCGGCCTTCTTCAGCGCGGCCACCACGGCGCGCGCCTGCTTGGTGTAATCCTCGTTGAAGATGGACTTGTCGGCGTCCTTGATCGCCTTGGCGATGATGTCCTCGAGCGGAATGGCCATACGTCGCTGCAAGATTCTGATGGAACGGTGCGAAGTCCACCGTCGCACAGCGCGCCGCCCGTTGCAATTCCGACGCAAAGCGCATAGGTCAAGCGCTCTTGCACTTCCATCACAGGACCTTTCGCCATGGGCTACAGAGTTGCCGTCGTCGGCGCCACCGGCAATGTGGGACGCGAGATGCTGGCCACGCTCGCCGCCCGCGACTTCCCTGCCGACGAGGTCGTGGCGCTCGCCTCCGAGAAGTCGGCGGGCCGCGAGGTGTCGTTCGGCGACACCGACATCCTCAAGGTGCGCGACCTCGCCAAGTTCGACTTCAAAGGCACCGACATCGTGCTGTCCTCGCCGGGATCCAAGGTCTCGGCGCAGTTCGCGCCGAAGGCGGCGGCGGCCGGCGCAGTGGTGATCGACAACACGTCCCACTGGCGCATGGACCCCGACGTGCCGCTGGTGGTGCCGGAGGTCAACCCGCAGGCCCTGGCCGGCTGGCGGAAGAAGGGCATCGTCGCCAACCCGAACTGCTCGACCATCCAGCTGGTGACGGCGCTGAAGCCGCTGCACGACATCGCCACCATCACCCGCGTGGTGGTGTCCACCTACCAGTCGGTGTCCGGCGCCGGCAAGGAGGCGATGGACGAGCTGTTCTCGCAGACCCGCGCCATCTACGTCGCCGACCCGATCGAGGAGAAGATCTTCCCCAAGCAGATCGCCTTCAACGTCATCCCGCACATCGACGTCTTCATGGACGACGGCTCCACCAGGGAAGAGTGGAAGATGGTGGTCGAGACCAAGAAGATCCTCGACCCGAAGATCCGCGTGACGGCGACCTGCGTGCGCGTGCCGGTGTTCATCGGCCATGCGGAAGCGGTGACGGTGGAGTTCGCCGACCCGATCTCCGCCGACCAGGCGCGCCGGGCGCTCCGCAAGGCGCCGGGGGTGACGGTGATGGACCGGCACGAGCCCGGCGGCTACATCACGCCGGTCGAGGTGGCGGGCGACGACGCGGTCTACGTCAGCCGCCTGCGCGAGGACCCGACGGTGGACAACGGCCTGTCCTTCTGGTGCGTCGCCGACAACCTGCGCAAGGGTGCCGCGCTCAACGCCGTGCAGATCGCCGAGCTGCTGATCGCCGAGCACCTCGACAAATAGCCGCCCTGCCCCCTGCCGCCCGCCGTCCCGCGTCTATCTTCCAGGATGGACGCGGGAGTGCGGGCGATGGGCGAGCTGGTGGCGGCCTTGCTGCTGTGGATCGGGGCGCACACGGGATACCGGGTGGACGGCATCCCGCGGCCCGAGGTGCGTCTGGTCTCCGCCCGGGAGATCACCGCCGAGTACTACGCCGAGGCGCAGCTCTCCGCTTACGGCCGGCCGGAGGTGGACGAGCGGATCTGGGCGCTCTACGACATGGAGGGCGGCACCGGCGGCATCGTCTACGTGGTGAACGACCGGCCGCTCGACGACCCGTTGTTCCAGGAGCGCCTGCTGCACGAACTGGTGCACCACGTCCAGCGCGTGAACGGCGCCTACGGCCGCTTCCGCTGCCGCGCCGAGGGGGAACGCGAAGCGTATCTCCTCGGCGGCCGGTTCTTGAAAGAGAAGCGCGCGGAGGATCCGCTGCCGAACCGCAACTTCTGGGCGGCAATGTACAGCCGGTGCTGAGCGCGTTGCCCCCACCCCGGCGCGTCAGGAAAACAGCCGGTACAGCGCCGCGTGGTCCAATCCGCCGTCGCCCTTGTCGACCAGCAGCTCGTACAGCTCCTTGCACAGCGACACCGCCGGCAGGTCGATGCCGGCCTCCTCGGCGAGCGCTTCGGCCTGCGTCAGGTCCTTGAGCTGCGTCGTCGCCCGCGCCCCCGGCGCGAAGTCGCCGGACACCATGCGGCCGCCGTGCAGCTCCAGGATGCGCGATTCCGCGAAGCCGCCGCGGATCGCCTCGCGCACCTTGGCCGGGTCGGCACCGGCCGCCTTGGCCAGGGCCAGCGCCTCGGCCACGGCGCCGATGGTCAGGCCGACGATCACCTGGTTGGCGGTCTTGGCGATCTGCCCGGCGCCGGTGTTGCCGACGTGCGTGATGCGGCGGCCCAGCGCCTGGAACAGCGGCAACGCGCGGGCGAACGCCGTCTCCGTGCCGCCGGCCATGATGGTGAGGGTCGTCGCCTCGGCCGCCACCTGACCGCCGGAGACCGGCGCGTCCACCCACTCGGCGCCGGCGGCGCGCACGCGTTCGGCCAGCCGGCGGGTGGCGCCGACGGCGGTCGTCCCCATGTCGATAACCAGATGCCCTGATGTCAGCGCGCCCAGCAGCGCATCGATCACCGCCTCCACCGCCGGGGTGTCGGTCAGCATCAGGATCAGCGTGTCGGCGGCCTGCGCCACGCCGGCCGGGTCGGCGGCCGGGACCATGCCCTCCGCCGCCAGCTCGTCCACCGGGCCGCGGCTGCGGTTGTGGACGACGACGCGCGCTCCGGCGCGCGCCAGGTTGCGCGCCATCGGCCGGCCCATCAGGCCGAGGCCGATGAGCCCGACCGTGCGGCCGGACAGGTCGGGACGTTGTTCGGCGGTGGCGTCGCTCATGGTCGGAGCCGCCCCTCTTACAGCCGCATGTGCCGCGCCCGCGCCCCGCGCTCGATGGCGGCGGCGCACAGGCGGTCGACGCCCAGCTTGTGGCGCAGCAACTCCAGCAGGCGCAGTTCCTCCTGCGACGCGGTGGCGTCGGCGGCGGCGATGTCGCAGGCGACGGCGTAGGCGGTCTCGCACAGCTTGGGCGGCAGCCAGGCCTTGATCTGCTCCAGCGTCTTGTTTAGGCCGTTCGGGTCGTCCAGCAGCTTGGTGCACTCGCCGGCCACGGCGAACAGCCGATCGGTCTCGAAGTCCTTGAAGATCGGCAGGTAGCGGACGTTCTCCGCGATGGCCTCCAGCTCGAGGTCCGTCATGTCGGCGTCGGAGGCCGAGACGAGCACCATGACGTAGATGAGCGCGCGGTGATGGTCGTGCATTGCAGCTCCTGGGAAGCGGGTACGCGCAATCTTGCCCGGCACCCGCGCGCCGTCAAGCCTGGGCGGCGCTTTGCGCAGGTCGACAGGCGCCGCCGCGTCCCCTACCTTCGTCGCGCATGTCCGTCGTCGTCAACGTCGTCCTCCCCGTCTTCGCCATCATCCTGGCCGGCTATCTGTCGGGCAAGGCGAAGCTGCTCGGCTCCGCCTCGTCGGAGGCGCTGAACAAGTTCGTCTACTGGATGGCGCTGCCGCCGGTGCTGTTCCTCGGCACCGCCCGCCGCCCGCTGGCCGAGCTGCTGAACGGCCCGTTCATCGGCGCCTTCCTCGGTTCCATGCTGATGGTCTACGCGCTGGGCGCGCTGCTGGGCCGCGTGCTGCACAAGGAGAAGTCGGAGACCCTGTGCATGCAGGGGCTCACCGCCTGCTTCTCCAACACCGGCTACATGGGCATCCCGCTGTTCATCGCCTATTTCGGCGCGGACAAGCTGGCCCCGGCGATCCTCGCCACCGTGATCATGAGCGCCATCATGGTCGGCATCGCGGTGATCTGGCTGGAGTTCGCCGCCAGCCACGGCCAGGGCCTGGGCAAGGCGCTCGGGGACGTCGGCAGGGCGGTGGCGAAGAACCCGCTGATCGTGTCGACGGCGGCGGGCGTGACGTGGTCGCTGCTGCTGCCGCAGGGCTCGGTGCCGCAGCCGATCGTCACCTTCTGCGAGCTGATGGGCGCCGCCGCCGGCCCTTGCGCGCTGGTCGCCATCGGCCTGTTCCTGGCGACGCGCGACATCCGGGCTCCCGCCGGCGAGATCGCCTGGGTGGTGGCGCTGAAGCTGCTGGCGCACCCGCTGCTGTGCTGGCTGCTGATCCGCACGCTGTTCCCGATGGACCCGTTCTGGACCGCGTCGGCGATGATCCTGGCGGCGCTGCCGACGGGTGCCCTGACCTTCGTGGTGGCGACGCAGTACCGCATCTACATCGAGCGCACCTCGGCCGCGATCCTGGTCTCCACCGTGCTCAGCGTGGTGACGCTGAGCGTCCTGCTGGCCGTCTACGCGCCGGGATAAACCAGCGATTAACCACACACGAATAGCGGCGGCCAACGGCTTTTGTGAATTCTTTGTAATTATGACAAATGCGGCAATCCAATCGCCGCATACCTGCGTATTCTTCCCGTGAGACGGCGCCGAACCATTGGTATCAGGCCGGGCCTCTGAACGCGCAGACCCTGGACAGGGAGAGTTGGAAACAATGGCGTACGAGATCGGCTGCGACGGCACGGCGCAGCGTCCTTGCGGCACCACGGCTATGAATTCGACTCGAGACATCAGCGAAAGAGGCGAGGCATGAGCACCCTGTCGATCCGGGCCAAGGTGCTGGCGGTGTTCGCCTGCGTGCTGGCGGTGACGGCCGGGCTCGGCCTGTTCGCGGTGGAGCGGCTGAGCGTGCTCAACCACGACGCGGCGTTGATCCGCGACGATTACCTGCCGAGCGTCGGCATGATCGGCGCCCTCGACACGGCGGCGCAGCAGTTCCGCATCCAGGAGGCTTCGCACATCCTCGCCGCCACGCCGCAGGAGATGCAGACCTACGAGGGCCGCATGGCCACGCTGCTCGACGAGATGGCCGCGCTCCGCACCCGCTTCGAGCGCGAGGCGCTGTCCCCCGGCCGCGAGACCGAGCTTTACAGGCAGTTCGCCGCGGCCTGGGACGCCTACCGCACCATCGGCACGGACAAGCTGCTGCCGCGGTCGCGCGCCAACGACAACGAGAACGCCGGCCGTGTCTTCCGCGGCGAGTCGCGCGACGCGTTCCTGAAGGTCGCCGGCCTGCTCAAGGAACTCGTCGACCACAACACCGAGGAGGGGCGCGCCACCGCCAACCACGGCGAGCAGGCCTACGGCGCCGGCAAGATCTGGATCTTCGCGGCGCTCGGCCTGGCGGTGGCGATCTGCCTGGCGGCCGGGCTGTTCCTGGTGCGGGCGGTGTCGGACCCGATCCGCGCGCTGACCGGCACCATGGACCGGCTGGCGCAGCACGAGCTGTCCGTCGCCGTCGACGGCACGCAGCGCGGCGACGAGATCGGCGCCATGGCGCGCGCCGTCCAGGTGTTCAAGGACGGCCTGATCGAGGCCGAACGCCTCGCCGCCGCCGAGGCCGCCGAGCAGCGGGCCAAGCAGCGCCGCACCGAGACGGTCGACCGTCTGGTCCGCGACTTCGAGGGCACCATGGCCGGCGCGCTGGAGACGGTCGGCGCCTCCGCCGGGCAGCTCGACAGCACCGCGCGCAGCATGGCCGAGGTGGCGCGCCACGCCAGCGGCGAGGCGGCGGCGGCCTCCGCCGCGGCCGGGCAGACCTCCGCCAACGTGCAGACGGTCGCCTCCGCCACCGAGGAGATGGCCAGCTCGATCCAGGAGATCGGCCGTCAGGTCTCCCGCTCCACCGCCATCGCCGGGCAGGCGGTCGAGCAGGCGACGCACACCAACGACACCGTGCGCGGCCTGTCCGAGGCGGCGCAGCGCATCGGCGAGGTGGTGCAGCTCATCAGCTCGATCGCCAGCCAGACCAACCTGCTGGCCTTGAACGCCACGATCGAAGCCGCCCGTGCGGGCGAAGCGGGCAAGGGCTTCGCCGTGGTCGCCTCGGAGGTGAAGAACCTCGCCAGCCAGACCGCCAAGGCGACCGAGGACATCGCCGCCCAGGTGCAGGCGATCCAGACGGCGACCGGCGGTGCGGTGGACGCCATCCAGGGGATCAGCGGCACCATCGTGACGATCAACGAGATCTCCACCGCCATCGCCGCCGCGGTCGAGGAGCAGGCGGCGGCCACGCACGAGATCAGCCGCAGCGTCCAGCAGGCCTCGGCCGGCACCCAGGAGGTCACCGGCAACATCGCCCGCGTCAGCCAGGCCGCCGACGAGACCGGCACCGCGGCCTCCCAGGTCCTCGGCGCGGCGGGAGCCCTGACCCGGCAGGCCGACAGCCTGCGCGGCGAGGTCGAACGGTTCCTGAGCGCCATCAAGGCGGCATGACGTCGTTTTGCCCTCCCCCGCCCCCGGCGGGGGCGTGGAGCCGGTGCCGTAGGCAACGAGCGCCGAAGGCGATCGTAGGCGGAGCGCGGTCGCCCGACTTGCGGGCGACC
>NZ_LGQZ01000128.1 GCF_003116015.1 Azospirillum sp. TSO22-1 | reverse complement strand
AGGACAGCAAGGTGATCGTCGCCATCAACAAGGACGAGGAGGCGCCGATCTTCCAGGTCGCCGACTACGGGCTGGTGGCCGATCTGTTCAAGACGCTGCCGGACCTGAAGGACGCTCTCTGAGGAGTCCGCCGCACCATTGCGTCCCCCGCGGGGTGCGGAACTCAGGCCGGGCGGCGGATGCAGCGCCGCCCGGCCTCTTTTCATTTTACCCCTCCCCAGCCCCGCTGGGGGGTGGAGCCGGTGCCGAAGGCAACGAGCGCCGCAGGCGGTCGCAGGCGGAACGCGGTCGCCCGACTTGCGGGTGACCGGTGACGGGTGGGGGCAACAGCGCCTCCGAGAATCCACGCCTCCCGGATACGCCGTTGCCCCCACCTAACCTCCCCCGCCGGAGGCGGGGGAGGGACTTTGGTCACACCTCTTCCGCCACCATGTCGATGGCGCCGCAGGGGCATTCCGCGGCGCAGACGCCGCAGCCCTTGCAGAAGTCGTAGTTGAACTCGAACCGCTTGCCGGGGCCGAGCTTGATCACCGCGTTGTCGGGGCAGACGCCAAAGCAGTTGTCGCACTCGAAGCAGTTGCCGCAGGACAGGCAGCGCCGCGCCTCGAACAGGGCGGTGTGCTCGTCCAGGCCGCCCTTGACCTCGTCGAAGGTGGTCTGGCGGCGCAGCAGGTCCAGCGTCGGCTGCACCGTCTGCGGGGCGTCCGTGTAGTACCACGGGTTCAGGCGGTCGTACTCGGCCGTCGGGCGCTTGGCCGTAGGCTCGTAGGACGTGCCGCGCAGGTAGGCGTCGATGTGGCGGGCCGCCTTCTTGCCGTGGCCGACGGCGACCGTCACCGTGCGCTCCGACGGCACCATGTCGCCGCCGCAGAACAGGCCGGGATAGCCGGTCTGCAGATCGGCGCCGACCTTGATGGTGCGGTCCTTGTTGACCTCGACGCCCGGCACCTTCTCGATCACCGTGGTGTCGACGTCCTGGCCGAGTGCGAGGATGAGCGTGTCGCCCTCCAGCTTCTCGAACTCGCCGGTCGGCTGCGGCCACCCGTTCTCGTCGAGCGCCATCTTCTCGACCAGCAGCTCGCCCTCGTCCATGCTCTTGATGGTGCGCAGCCAGTGCAGGGCGACGCCTTCCTCCAGCGCCTCCTCGACCTCGAAGTCGTGCGCCGGCATCTGCTCGCGGGTGCGGCGGTAGACGATGACCGCTTCCTCGGCGCCCAGGCGCTTGGCGGTGCGGGCCACGTCCACGGCGGTGTTGCCGCCGCCGTAGACCACCACGCGGCGGCCGAGCTTCGGCGCCTCGGCCCCCACCTCCATGCTGCGCAGCACGCTGACCGCGTCGAGGATCTGTCCGGCGCCGCCGGCCGGGATGTCCACGCGCTTCGCCAGATGCGCGCCGACTGCGGCGAAGCAGGCGTCGAAGCCCTCGGCCTTCATGGCGGCGGGGATGTCGTCGACCTTGGTGTTCAGGCGCAGCTCGACGCCCATGTCGAGGATGCGCTGCACCTCGGCGTCCAGCACGTCGCGCGGCACGCGGTAGCTGGGGATGCCGAAGCGCATCATGCCGCCGGCCTTCGGGCCGGCCTCGGCGATGGTCACCTTATGGCCGAGGCGGGCGAGGTGGTAGGCGGCCGACAGGCCCGACGGGCCGGCGCCGATCACCAGCACCTTCTTGCCGGACGCCGGACCGGGCTGAACCTTCCAACCCTCGCGGATGGCGAGGTCGCCGAGGAAGCGCTCCACCGAATGGATGCTCACCGGCTGGTCGAGCTGGGCGCGGTTGCACGCACTTTCGCAGGTGTGATAGCAGGCGCGGCCCATGATGGCGGGCAGCGGGTTGTCCTGCACCAGCTGCTCCCAGGCGGCCTTGTAGTTGCCTTCCTCGGCGTGGAACAGCCACGCCTGGATGTTCTCTCCGGCCGGGCACTGCTTGTTGCAGGGCGGCAGATGGTCGTTGTAGACGGGCTTCACCGTCCGCCAGGACCCGGTGCGGTTGGCCAGCGAGGTGCCGACGTCGAGCGTGATGGCGAAGGGGCGGTTGCCAGGACGGTCGATGGTCATTGCGCGACCTCCTCGTCACGGATCAGGTTGTAGCGGCGGCAGTTCTCGTCGGCCATCGCCTGGAAGCGGCGCAGCGATTCCGCGGCGTGCGGGTTGTCGGCCTTGAACAGGTGGGCGAAGCGGCGTTGCGGTTTCAGGTACTCGGCCACCGGCACCTTCCGGCGGATGGCGCGCGACGCGGTGACCACGCCGTGCTCGGCCTCGAACAGCGGCCAGATGCCGCTTTCCATGGCCAGCCGCGCCAGCTTGATGGTGTCGTGGCTGAGCGTGCCCCAGCCGAGCGGGCAGGGCACCATGATCTGGATGTAGCGGGCACCCCGGATCGACATCGCCCTGGTCACCTTGCGCTCCAGGTCGTGCAGGTCGGCGACCGAGGCGGTGGCGACGTAGGGGATGTTGTGCGCCATGGCGATCAGCGGCACGTTCTTGCCGGTGCCGAAGACGTTGCCGGGCTGTTCGCCCACCGCCGGCGTGGTGGCGGTGCGGGCCGCCGGCGGCGTCGCCGAGGAGCGCTGCACGCCGGTATTCATGTAGGCTTCGTTGTCGTAGCAGATGTAGAGCACGTCGTCGTTGCGCTCGAACATGCCGGACAGGCAGCCGAAGCCGATGTCGGTGGTGCCGCCGTCGCCGCCCTGGGCGATGACGCGGGTGGTCGCCTTGCCCTTGACGCGCATGGCCGCGGCGACGCCGGTCGCTACCGCCGCGGCGTTGCCGAACAGCGAGTGGATCCAGGGAACCTGCCACGAGGTCTCGGGGTAGGGGGTGGTGAACACCTCCAGGCAGCCGGTGGCGTTCACACAGATCACCTTGCCGTCGGTCGCCTTCATCGCCGTGTCGATGGCGTAGCGGGCGCCGAGCGCCTCGCCGCAGCCCTGGCAGGCGCGGTGGCCGCAGGTGATGGCGTTCGAGCGGTCCTCGGACGACTGTACGGTGCGCGTCTCGGGATCGAGCAGGCGGTTGCCGACGGTCAGCGTGCCGGTCTGGTAGAACTTGACGGTCTGGGACATGGTCGCGTCCTCCCTCACAGCACGTTCTGCGCGTCCGCGCCCATGTGGCGCAGGATGTTCTCGGCGATCGGGCCGGAGCGGCGCGTCTCGCCCATGCGGGCGATCTCGGCGTCCACCACGTCGCGCTTGAGGTCGAGGAAGTGCAGGTCGAAGTGCGGCTCGCTCTCGACGTTCTCCAGAAAGCCGCGGATCGCCGCGCGGGTGATCGGACGGCCGCCCAGGCCGGCGATCAGCGTGTAGACGCGGCTGTGGTGGCCGCGCAGCGCCATGCGGACGTGGCTGGCCAGAACGCCGCCCATGCCGACGGCGAGGTTCTTCTCCAGCACCACCACGCGCTTGGCGCCCAGCAGCGCGTCGCGCACCTGCTCCAGCGGGAAGGGACGGAAGGCGCCGATGTAGAGGGCGCCGACCTTGTGCCCGGCGTCCCGCATCTCGTCGATGGTGTCCTTGATGGTGCCCATGACAGAGCCCATGGCGACGACGATGGTCTCGGCGTCCTCCGCGCGGTAGGTGCGCACCAGGCCGCCGGACTCGCGGCCGAAGATCTCCTTGAACTCCTTGGCGATCTCCGGGATGCGGTCGAGCGCCACCATCTGCTTGTGGTGGGCGAGGTAGCGCACCTCGGTGAACGCTTCGGGTCCGACCATGGCACCCATGGAGACGGGGTCGGTGGTGTCCAGCACCTGCTGCGGCTCGAAGGGCGGCAGGAAGCGGTCGACCTGCTCCGGCTCGGGGATGTCCACCCGCTCGACCGCGTGGGTCAGGATGAAGCCGTCGACGTTGACCGTGACCGGGCAGGACAGCTCCTCGGCCAGCTTGAAGGCCTGGATGTGCAGGTCCACGGCTTCCTGGTTGGTCTCGGCGAACAGCATGATCCAGCCGGCGTCGCGCATGGACATGGCGTCGGAATGGTCGTTCCAGATGTTGATCGGCGCGCCGATGGCCCGGTTGCCCAGGGTCATCACGATGGGCAGGCCGAGGCCGGAGGCGTTGTAGACCGCCTCCATCATGTAGAGCAGGCCCTGCGACGCGGTGGCGGTGTAGGTGCGGGCACCGGCCGCCGAGGAGCCGATGGCGACCGACAGCGCCGCGAACTCGGACTCGACGTTGATGTACTCGCAGTTCTTCAGGTGACCGTCGCGCACCAGCTCCGCCAGCCCTTCCACGATGTGGGTCTGGGGGGTGATGGGGTAGGCGCAGACGACCTCGGGGCGGCAGAGCGCGATGGCTTCCGCCATGGCGTGGCTGCCTTCGACCTGCTTCAGCATGCTGCGTTCTCCCGGATCAGACGAGGCAGTGTTCGTACGCGGCGGTGGCGGCGCGGGCGTTGGCCTCGCCGATCTTGCCGGGGAAAGTCTCGCGGATGGCGGCGAGGACCGATTCGATCTTGATCTGCTTGGTCACCGCCGCGAAGCCGCCGAGCAGCGCCGCGTTCGGCAGCGGCCGGCCGACGTGTGCGCGCGCCATGTCGCTGGCCGGCACGCAGTGCGCGTGCCCCTTGGGGAAGCGGGCGATGTAGTCGGCGATGTGCAGCTCGTCGAAGCCGCGGGCCGAGTTGATCAGCACGTAGCCGGTCTCCGGCAGGCCCTGGAAGACGTCCACCGAATGGAACAGGGTGGGGTCCTGGATGATGAGCGCGTCGGGCACCATGATGGGCTCGCGCAGGCGGATCTCCTTGTCGTCGATGCGGCAGAAGGAGACGACGGGAGCCCCCGTGCGCTCGGACCCGAAGCTGGGAAAAGCCTGGGCGTGCTTGCCTTCCTTGAAGGCGGCGACAGAGAGCATTTCGGCGGCGGTGACCACGCCTTGCCCGCCACGCCCGTGGAAACGGACCTGGAACATCTTGAGCGTCCTCCAGAGAGCACCCGTTGTTTTTCGGTTGCAGGGCTTCTAAGTGGTCATACCAATGAGCGCATTGATGTAGCGCAATGCGGGTTGGCGAAATGGGGGTGTTTCAGAGGTCTATTAACTGAAAATAAGTTAATTCATGGGGTGTGCGTCGATTTGACCGGGGCGACGCGGACTCCTCATGCACCCCCAAAGATATCCCCGCCATCCCTTGCGCCCCCCTTTCGGGGCGCCCATTCAAGAAAGCCCCTGGCGGCATTCGGCACCGTCACCGATGCCCGTGGTGCGGCGACGGTGCGCGCCTGCCGCTCTTTCGGGTAGGCGCCGGGGCTGAATGGCGTTCTGGGGTGTTCTTGGTATCGAGGCCCTGATCGCGGCCCCCTGACTGTCAAAGGAAATAAAGGAGAGCCCTTTTGGGAACCTCCCGGAGTGACGGATCATGAGCAGCAGCACTTGGCCCACCGACGGCACCGCGCTCGCCGACGTCCTTGAGCCGGTCCTCAACGTCGTGGAAGACGACGACGCGGCACTCACCCAGGCCGTCACCGACGTGGCGGAGGCGCTCGCGGCGCTTGGCGTTCTGATTGTCGACCGCGCGGGCAAGCCGGCGCACGGCGTCACCGACGAGCGGGCCGTGATCGGCGCGTTGGCCACCTACGCCCGTACGCTGGCGCGTTACGGTCATCTGGACGACGCGATCGAAGTGGGCGAGCTGATGGACCGCGTCGACCGCCTCGGCCAGCGCCCGCGCCGCTGGCGCATGGCCGGGTAGTCGTCTCCCTAGGCAAGTACCTTCACGAGGGTGTCGCGCAGCGCCGGCATGCTGAACGGCTTCTGCACGGTGGGGGCGTCGGCGAAGCGGTCGTCGAGGTCGGCCGCACCATAGCCGGTGATGAACACGAACGGCACGCCGCGCGCCTTCAGCGTCTCGGCCACCGGATAGATCGGCAGGCCGCCGAGATTAACGTCGAGAATGGCGGCCGCCAGCCCCGATTCCCCCTGCGCCAACTCCTGGGCGCGCGCCACGCTGCCGGCCGGGCCGACGACCTCGCAGCCGAGGTCGCCCAGCATGTCCTCCAGCATCATGGCGACCATCGCCTCGTCCTCAACCACGAGCAGTCGCAGACCCTTCAGCGGTTCGTCGAGCGTCATCGTGCCGTTACCTTCGGAATTCCGGATCCGTGATCGCAGTCAAGCGGTTGCGCGGACATCCGTCAAGGCTAAGGCCGGACGGCGGCGGCGGGAAGCAGGGCAATGGTGATAGGGGTGGGGCAGGGGGTGGGGTGCCCTTCCTGCCCTTTCTCCACCTCTAAACCGTCATCACCGTCAAGTTGACCGGCGAGCGTGGGCCGCCCACCACGACGATGCCGGTGTCGGTGACGTGATAGCGGCGGGCGTCCTCCTCCGGGTCGTAGCCGATGCGCGTGCCGGGCGGGATGCGGACGTTCTTCTCGATGATGGCGCGGCGAACCTTGCACTCGCGCCCGATGTCGACGTTGTCGAAGATGATGCTGTCCTCCACCTCGGCGTAGGAGTGCACGCGCACGAAGCGCCCCAGCACCGAGCGCCGCACCGTCCCGCCGGAGATGATGCAGCCGCCCGCCATGATGGAATCCATCGCCATGCCGCGCCGCCCCTCGTCGTCGAAGGCGAACTTGGCCGGCGGGTCGGAATAGCCGGCGGTGCGCAGCGGCCAGGCGCGGTTGTAGATGTCGATGGGCGGGTCGATGGCCCGCATGTCCATGTTGGCCTCGTAATAGGCGTCCAGCGTGCCGACGTCGCGCCAGTAGGCCGGCTGGTTCTCCACCTGCCCCGGAATCCGGTTGGTCTTGAAGTCGTAGGCGAACATCGCCGAGGAGCCGATCAGCCGCGGCAGGATGTCCTTGCCGAAGTCGTGGCTGCTGCCCGGCCGTTGCGCGTCCTCGTAGACCATCTGCAGGAGGCAGTTGCGCGAGAAGATGTAGTTGCCCATGGAGGCCAGCACGCAGTCCGGTTGGCCGGGGATGGTGGGCGCGTCGGCCTGCTTCTCGATGAAGCCGGTGATGCGGTTCTCCGCGTCCACCTGCAGCACGCCGAAGTCCCTGGCGAATTTCCGGTCGACGGGGAGGGCGGAGATGGTGACGTCGGCGCCCTTCTGCATGTGGTACTCGATCATCGCCCGCACGTTCATGCGGTAGACGTGGTCGGCGCCGAACAGCAGGACGAGGTCGGGTTCCGACTGTTCGATCAGGTTGGCGTTCTGGTACACGGCGTCGGCGGTGCCGCGGTACCACTCCTCCCCCTCCGAGCGCATCTGCGCGGGGACCGGGATGATGAACTGATTGTTCAGCATGCCGCCGAACTGCCAGCCGTCGCGCAGGTGCTGGATCAGCGACTGGCTCTTGAACTGGGTCATCACGTAGATCGAATAGACGCCGGAATTCACCAGGTTCGACAGCACGAAGTCGATGATGCGGTACTTGCCGCCGAAGGGCACGGCCGGCTTGGCGCGTTCCTGGGTCAGCGGCATCAGCCGGGTTCCCTTCCCCCCGGCAAGGACAAGGGCGAGCACCTTCAGCTGCATCGGATTGCTCCTGCGAAACGCCGTGACTGGAACCGTGCAGTGGCGGTCCGAGTTCCCGCCGCCGCTCCCCCACGAGGGTAACCGAATGTGGAGTGTCCGGCATCCCCGACACTCGGCGTCCGGCGATCCGACACTTCTGGCCGAGGGGGGCCTCGCCGGAGGGTGGGGATTCCGTCCGAATCCCTGACAATCAGCCATTCCCGCCGTGCCTGCGTCGATTTGGCACACCGTGTGCAGATGAATGCGCCAAGGTCGTCACCGGCCGGGCGGTTCCGCCCGCCGGCAAAGGCGACGCAGGGAGGGTTCCCGCGAGCGCTTCGCGTGTCTCCCGGACCGGCGCGTGGTCCGTTCGTTTTCGGCTCCCCCGGCCGGCGGACCGCGCATGGACCGTGCCACCCCCTCGGCACGGTCCAGGGTCCGGGGCGCTGGCGGGAACGGCAGAGAGAAGAGGATCCGAATGGACCACGACACCATTCTAGAGGCCAGGGGGCTGACGAAGGAGTTCAAGGGCTTCGTCGCCGTCAAGGACGTGAACCTGCGGGTCCGCCGCGGCACCATCCACGCGCTGATCGGCCCGAACGGCGCCGGCAAGAGCACGGTGTTCAACCTGCTCACCAAGTTCCTGGCGCCGACGCGCGGCGCCATCCTCTACCGGGGCAAGGACATCACCGCCACCAAGCCGGCCGACATCGCCCGCATGGGGCTGGTGCGCTCCTTCCAGATCTCCGCCGTGTTCCCGCACCTCAGCGTGCTGGAGAACGTGCGTGTCGCGCTGCAGCGGCCGCTCGGCACCAGCTTCCACTTCTGGCGCTCCGAGACCTCGCTGCACGGGCTGCACGAGCGCGCCGAGGAACTGCTGCGCGACGTCGGCCTCACCGACTACGCCGGGCACCTCGCCGCAGAGCTGCCCTACGGCCGCAAGCGCGCGCTGGAAATCGCCACGACGCTCGCGCTGGATCCCGAGGTTCTGCTGTTGGATGAACCGATGGCCGGCATGGGGCACGAGGACATCGACCGCACCGCCCAGCTCATCAAGCGGGTGTCGGCCAACCGCACCATCCTGATGGTCGAGCACAACCTCTCGGTCGTCGCCGACCTTTCCGACACCATCACCGTGCTGCGGCGCGGCGAGATCCTGGCCGAAGGGCCGTACGCCGAGGTCTCGCGCAACCCGCAGGTCATGGAAGCCTATATGGGGACCGGACATGCCTGACGGCGCCTTCACCACCACCGCCATGCTGGAGATCGAGGACCTGCACGCCTACTACGGCGAATCCCACGTGCTGCACGGGGTGTCGCTGAAGGTGCGGCAGGGCGAGGTTGTCACGCTGCTGGGCCGCAACGGCGCCGGCAAGACCACCACCATGCGCTCGATCATGGGCGTCGTGTCCAAGCGCACCGGCTCCATCAAATTCCAGGGGCAGGAGCTGATCGGGCTGGCGCAGCACAAAGTGCCGCGGCTGGGCATCGGCTACGTGCCGGAGGAGCGTGGGATCTTCGCCTCGCTGAGCGTGGACGAGAACCTGACGCTGCCGCCGGTGGTCAAGCCGGGCGGCATGACCGTCGAGCAGATCTACACGCTGTTCCCCAACCTGAAGGGCCGCGGCAGCACGCAGGGCACCCGGCTGTCGGGCGGCGAGCAGCAGATGCTGGCCATCGCCCGCATCCTGCGCACCGGCGCCAACCTGATCCTGCTGGACGAGCCGACCGAAGGCCTCGCCCCGGTCATCATCGAGCAGATCGGCGTGGCGGTGCGCGAACTGAAGCAGCGCGGCTTCACCATCCTGCTGGTCGAGCAGAACTTCCGCTTCGCCTCCACCATCGCCGACCGCCACTACGTGATGGAGGAGGGGCACATCGTCGACATGATCCCCAACGACGAGCTGGAAGCCAACATGGGTAAGCTGCACGAGTATCTGGGGGTGTAGCGGACCGCGGACATCTGTTTCTTTTGTCGTCATCCCCGCGAAGGCTCCCGGCGAATGCCTGGGGCATTCGCCTGTCGCAGCGCTGGCTGCGCCAGCGCGAAAGGCGGGGATCCACACCTCGCGCCGCGTGCTCTTTCGGGAAGCATGGATCCCCACCTTCGCGGGGACGGCGGCCGAGGAAGGAACCGATCAAGCAAATCAACGAGGGAGTGAGACACACCATGCGCACCATTCTTCTGGCCGGCGTCGCGCTATCTTCTCTGGGCACCGCCCTGGCCTCCGGCGCCGCGCAGGCGCAGATGTCCGACAGCGTCGTCAAGATCGGCGTGCTGAACGACCGATCGGGCATCTACGCCGACCTCGCGGGCGAGGGCTCGGCCATCGCGGCCCGCATGGCGGCCGAGGAGTTCGGCAACGCCATCGGCGGCGCCAAGATCGAGATCATCGTCGGCGACCACCAGAACAAGGCCGACATCGCCGCCAACCTTGCCCGCCAGTGGGTGGACACCGAGAAGGTGGACGTCGTCGCCGACGTGCCGAACTCCGCCGCAGCGCTGGCGGTGCAGGGCATCACCAAGGACAAGAAGCGCATCTTCCTGATGTCCGGCCCGGGCTCCACCGACCTGACCGGCAAGAGCTGCTCGCCCTACGGCTTCCACTGGACCTACGACAACCACGCCATGGCCGCGGGCACCGCCCGCGCGCTGGTCGAGCAGGGCAAGAAGTCCTGGTACATGGTGACCGCCGACTACGCCTTCGGCCACTCGCTGGAGAACGAGACCACCACCATGGTCAAGCAGCTCGGCGGCAAGGTGAACGGCGCGGTGCGGCACCCGCTGGGCACCTCGGACTTCTCGTCGTTCCTGCTGCAGGCGCAGGGCTCGGGCGCGCAGGTGATCGGGCTGGCCAACGCCGGCGGCGACACCACCAACGCCGTCAAGCAGGCCGCCGAGTTCGGCATCACCCAGGGCGGTCAGAGCCTCGCCGGCCTGCTGCTGTTCATCACCGACGTGCACGCGCTGGGTCTGCAGGCGGCGCAGGGGCTGCTGCTCACCGACGGCTTCTACTGGGACCAGGACGACGCCAAGCGGGCGTGGTCGAAGGCGTTCATGGCGAAGAACGGCGGCAAGGCGCCGACCATGGTGCAGGCCGGCGTCTACTCGGCGGTCAAGCACTACCTGAAGGCGGTCAAGGAGGTCGGCTCCGACGATCCGGACAAGGTGGCGGCGAAGATGAAGGAACTGCCGGTGGACGACATGTTCGCCCGGGGGAAGGTCGCCGCCAATGGCCGCATGTTCCACGACATGTACCTGGCCCAGGTGAAGGCCCCGGCGGAGTCCAAGGGGGCGTGGGACTACTACAAGATCGTCAAGACCATCCCGGCGGAGCAGGCCTTCCTGGATCCGAAGGAGAGCGGCTGCCCGCTGGTGAAGTAAGCGCTGGCTTGAGACTTGCCCCCACCCCTGACCCCTCCCCCGCTTCGCAGGGGAGGGAAATCTCCTCCCTCTGCGAAGCGGGGGGAGGTTGGGAGGGGGCAAGTGTCGCCACAACAAGAACCTAAACAACAGGGAGGGTCGGATCATGTTCGAGCTGCTTGGGGTGGCGCCCCAGGTCCTCTTCGGACAGCTCCTGCTGGGTCTGATCAACGGCTCGTTCTACGCGCTGCTCAGCCTCGGCCTGGCGGTCATCTTCGGCATGCTGAACGTCATCAACTTCGCGCACGGCGCGCAGTACATGGTCGGCGCCTTCGCCGCCTGGATGCTGATGCAGTGGGCGGGGGTGGGCTACTGGTGGGCGCTGCTGCTGGCGCCGGTGCTGGTCGGGCTGTTCGGCGTGGCGCTGGAAAAGACCATGCTGAGCCGGCTGTACAAGCTGGACCACCTCTACGGCCTGCTGCTGACCTTCGGCATCGCGCTGATGCTGGAGGGCGCGTTCCGCCACCAGTTTGGCTCCTCGGGCATGCCGTACCCGATCCCGGACGCGCTGAAGGGCGGGCAGAACCTCGGCTTCATGTTCCTGCCGAACTACCGGGCGTGGGTGGTCGTCGCCTCGCTGGTGGTGTGCTCCGGCACCTGGTATGCCATCGAGCGCACGCAGCTCGGCGCCTACCTGCGCGCCGCCACCGAGAACCCGGTGCTGGTGCAGGCCTTCGGCATCAACGTGCCGGTGATGATCACCGCCACCTACGGCTTCGGCGTCGCGCTGGCGGGGCTGGCCGGCGTGCTGGCGGCGCCGATCTACCAGGTCAATCCGCTGATGGGCTCCAACCTGATCATCATCGTCTTCGCGGTGGTGGTGATCGGCGGCATGGGCTCGATCCTCGGCGCCATCGTCACCGGGCTGGGCCTGGGGCTGCTCGAGGGGCTGACCAAGGTCTTTTATCCGGAAGCCTCGAACATCGTCATCTTCGTGGTGATGGCGATCGTCCTCCTCATCAAGCCCGCGGGCCTCTTCGGACGGGAGCGCTGAGCCATGTCTGCCGACACCAATGTGGCCGTCCTGGGCGGCCGTACCTCCAGCGACGCCGCCAGCCGCCTGCCGCTGCTGGTGGGCGCCGGGCTGCTGCTGGCCGGGGTGGCACCGTTCGTGCTGTACCCGGTGTTCTTGATGAAGGTGCTGTGCTTCGCGCTGTTCGCCTGCGCCTTCAACCTGCTGATCGGCTTCGCCGGCCTCTTGAGCTTCGGCCACGCGGCGTTCTTCGGCGGGGCCGCCTACGTCACCGCGCATTCCGCCAAGGTCTGGGGCTTGCCGCCCGAGCTGGCGATCCTGCTCGGCACCGCCTTCGCCGCGGTGCTCGGCCTGCTGTTCGGCTGGGTGGCGATCCGCCGCCAGGGCATCTACTTCGCCATGATCACCCTGGCGCTCAGCCAGATGGTGTTCTTCATGGCGCTGCAGCTGAAGTTCACCGGCGGCGAGGACGGCATTCAGGCGGTGCCGCGCGGCCACCTGCTCGGCGTCATCGACCTCAACCAGCCGCTGAGCATGTACTTCTTCGTGCTGGCGGTGTTCGTCTTCGGCTTCGCGCTGATCTGGCGCACCGTGCATTCGCCGTTCGGGCAGGTGCTGAAGGCGATCCGCGAGAACGAGCCGCGCGCCATCTCGCTGGGCTACCGCACCGACCAGTACA
>NZ_LGQZ01000156.1 GCF_003116015.1 Azospirillum sp. TSO22-1 | reverse complement strand
GCGAGCCCAGCGCGGCGAGGCCGACGGCCAGCGCCTCCAGGCTGCGGTGCAGCCAGCGGCGGGCCGCGGCGCCGGGCAGGGCGTCGTCGAGGATGAACACCGGCACCACTGCGCCGGCCCCGGAGGCCGCGGTTGCGAGGGCGGGGTTGTCGGCGAGCCGCAGGTCGCGGCGGAACCAGACGATGATGGGGCGGTTCATGGGCACCGGAGACAGGGTTGCTGACCGCTTATACGCGAGGCCCGTCCGGCCGGATCACCGGTGGTCAGGAGTCCGGCGAGAGGCGGCTGTGCGGGAAGGCGTGCACCTTGCCGCCGCGGATCAGATGGACCTGGAACGGCGTGCGCAGCAGGCGCCGCACCGCCGGGTCGAGCACGTTGAGCCCGCCGGCGTAGGCACCGAAGGCCGGCAGGATCAGCCGGACGCCGTCGGTGGCGAAGCAGCGTTCGCGCACCCGCCGGCCGGGCAGCAGCACCGCCGCGGCCGGGTGCAGGTGGCCGGAGACCTCGCCGCGGGCGCCGGGCTCCGCCTCATGGCGGAAGGTCAGCGGGCCGGTGCGCACCTCCGCCGCCACCCGGCCGCCGAGGCCGGCCGGCGCGTCGGGGTCGTGGTTGCCGGCGATCCACACCCAGTCCACGGCGGCCACCAGCGCGGCGAGGCGGGTGCGGTCGGCGTCATGCATGCGCTCGGCCGCGCGGCGGTCGTGGAAGCTGTCGCCCAGGCACAGCACGGTGCGCGGCTTCAGCCGGCCGGCGGCCTCGGCCAGGCGGTCGAGGGCGGCGCGGGTGTCGTAGGGCGGCAGCATCCGCCCGCGCGCCGCGAAGCCCGAGCCTTTCTCCAGGTGCAGGTCGGCGACGGCGAGCAGCCGCTCCTCCGGCCACCACAGGGCGCCGGACGGGTCGGGGACGAGGGGAACGTCGAGGAGGCGGAGCAACTCAGTAGATCAGCTCGTTCTCGCCGCCGCCCTCGGAGATGACGATCTCGCCGCGGGCCGCGAGGTCCTTGGCGAGCTGGACCATGTACATCTGCGCCTCGTCCACGTCGCGCACGCGCACCGGGCCCATCGCCGCCATGTCCTCGCGCAGGATCTTGCCCGCGCGCTCCGACATGTTGGAGAAGAACAGGTCCTTCAGCGTCTCCGACGCGCCCTTCAGCGCGGTGCCCAGCTTCGTCTTGTCGACGTTGCGCAGCAGCGTCTGGACGCCGGACGGGTCGAGCTTCGACAGGTCCTCGAAGGTGAACATCAGCGCCTTGATGCGCTCGGCGCTGTCGCGGTTGCGCTCCTCCAGCGCCGCCATGAAACGGTGCTCGGTGGTGCGGTCGAGGCCGTTGAAGATTTCCGCCAGCATCTCGTGGCTGTCGCGTCGGCTGGTGCGGGCGAGGTTGGTCATGAACTCGGTGCGCAGCGTGCGCTCGACGTCGTCCAGAACCTCCTTCTGCACCGCCTCCATGCGCAGCATGCGCATGATGCACTCCATGGCGAAGCTTTCGGGCAACTGGGTGAGCACGCGGCCGGCGTGCTCCGGGCGGATCTTCGAGAGCACCACCGCCACGGTCTGCGGGTATTCGTTCTTCAGGTAGTTCGAGAGCACCTGCTCCGACACGTTGCCCAGCTTGTCCCACATGGTGCGGCCGGCGGGACCACGGATTTCCTCCATGATCATGTCGACCTTGTCCTTGGGCAGGGTCTTCATCAGCAGGCGTTCGGTGCTGTCGAAGGTGCCGACCAGCGAGCCGGTGGCCGACATCTGCTCGGCGAACTCGACGAACAGGCGCTCGATGATGTTGGCCGAGACGGTGCCCAGGTTGGCCATGACCTGGGACAGTTCCTTGATCTCGTCGTCGTCCATCATCGAGAACAGCTTGGAGGCGTGCTCATCGCCGAGCGACAGCATCAGGATCGCCGCCTTCTCGGGGCCGGTCAGCGTGCGGTAGTCTTCACGAACCTTGAGGGCCATGGCCGGGTCTTCTGTGTCTTGGAATCCGCCACAGTATGCCTGAATCGCGGCCGTGCGGGCACGAATATCTTTGCGACTTCACAGCAGCAGGCTCCCCTGCGCGCCGCCGTCGCGGCCCAGTTCCGGCATCGCCTCGGCGACCAGCTCGGCGGCCGCCGCCTCCAGGAGTTCGTCCGTGGCGGAACCGTCGACGCGCTCGCGGCCGATCTCCAGGATGGCGGGGACGGCGAGGGGGGAGATGCGGTCGAGGTCCTTGTGGGTGATCCGCCCCTCGACGCGGGCCAGGAAGTCGGACAGGCGGCGCACGTCGGTCAGGCCGCCGGCCGCGTCGGCGCGGGTGGCGCGCAGCAGCACGTGGCCGGGGTCGTGCTTGCGCAGCACGTCGTAGATCAGGTCGGAGCTGAAGGTCACCTGCCGCCCGGTCTTCTCCTGCCCGGGATGGCGGCGGTCGATGACGCCGGTGATCAGCGCCACGTTGCGGAAGGTCCGCCGGAGCATGGAGGATTCGTCCATCCACGCCTCCAGGTCGTCGCCCAGCATGTCGCGGTCGAACAGCGCCTGCATGTCCTTCGGTGTGCGCAGGCTCCACACCGCCAGGATGTAGTCGGTGGCGACGAAGCCGAGCGGGCCGTACCCCATGCGCTCCATCCGCCGGGTCAGCAGCATGCCCAGCGTCTGGTGCGCGTTGCGCCCCTCGAAGGCGTAGGCGACCAGGAAGCGCTTGCCGCCGCGCGGGAAAGTCTCGACCAGCAGCCCGTCGCGGCTCGGCAGCACCGAGCGCCAGCGCTGCAGGCGCAGCCATTCCTGCACGGCGTCGGGCAGGGCGCCCCAGGCGGTGGGGTCGGACAGCATACCGCGCACGCGCTCGGCCAGTTGTGTGGTCAGCGGCAGCCGGCCACCGGCGTAGGCGGGCACCTTCGGGTCGCCGGTGCCTCCCCGGGCGCACTGCACCTCCAGCTCCCTGACGCCGAGGAACTTCAGGAGCTGGCCGGCGAACAGGAAGGTGTCGCCGGGGGTGAGGCCCTGCACGAAATACTCCTCCACCTCGCCGAGCACCGGGCCGCGGGCGAGGCGGACGCGCAGCATCGCCTCCTGCGTGATGGTGCCGACGTTCAGGCGGTACTGCCGCGCCACCGGCAGGCCGGACACCGCCAGCCGCCCGTCTTCGCGCCGCTTCAGCCGATGGAAGCGCTCGTACGAGCCCAGCGCGTAGCCGCCGGTCGCCACGAAGTCCACCACGTCGTCGAACTGGTCGCGGTCGAGGCCGGAGTAGGGCGCGGCGGTGACCACCTCGTCGTAGAGATCGTCCGGGTGGAAGGGCGCGGCGCAGGCCATGCCCAGCACGTGCTGCGCCAGCACGTCCAGCCCGCCGGGGCGCTCGCGCTCGCCGTCCAGCGTGTGGGCGCGCACCGCGTCGATGGCCGCGCGGCACTCCAGCACCTCGAACCGGTTGGCCGGGACCAGCAACGCGCGGCTCGGCTCGTCCAGCCGGTGGTTGGCGCGGCCGATGCGCTGCACCAGCCGGCTGGCGCCCTTCGGTGCGCCGATCTGCACCACGAGGTCCACCGCCGCCCAGTCGATGCCGAGGTCGAGCGACGAGGTGGCGACCACCGCCCGCAGCCTGCCCGCCGCCATGGCCGCCTCGACCTTGCGCCGCTGCTCGGCCGCCAGCGAGCCGTGGTGCAGCGCGATCGGCAGGGTCTCGTCGTTGAGGCGCCACAGCTCCTGGAAGACGATCTCCGCCTGGGCGCGGGTGTTGACGAAGACCAGCGTGGTGCGGTGGCCGCGGATGCGCGCGTGCACCTCCTTCAGCGCGTGCGTCGCCATGTGGCCGGCCCAGGGGAGACGCTCCCTGGTGACGAGGATCTCCACGTCCGCCGCAGCGCCGGCCCGGCCCTGGATCAGCCGGACGTCTCCGCCATCCGCCCGCCCGGTCTTCGACAGCCACGCGATCAGGCGATCGGGCTCGGCGACGGTGGCCGACAGCCCGACGCGCCGGCAGCCGGGCGCGAGCCGGGCCAGCCGCGCCAGCCCGAGGGCGAGCAGGTCGCCGCGCTTGGTGCCGGCCAGCGCGTGCAGCTCATCGACGATGACGCAGCGCAACCCTTTGAAGATGCTGCCGGCGTCGGCGTAGGAGAGCAGCAGCGCCAGGCTCTCCGGCGTCGTCATCAGGATCTGCGGCGGGTGCGCGCGCTGGCGCCGCCGCTTGGCCTCCGGGGTGTCGCCGGTGCGCGTCTCGGTGCGGATCGGCAGCCGCATCTCTGCCACCGGTTCCTCCAGGTTGCGCTGCACGTCCACCGCCAGCGCCTTCAGCGGCGAGATGTAGAGCGTGTGCAGCCCCTCGCGCGGGCGCTCGGACAGCTCGATGAGGGAGGGCAGGAACCCTGCCAGCGTCTTGCCGCCGCCGGTCGGCGCGATCAGCAGCGCGGACTCGCCGGAGTGCGCAGCCTCCACCATGGCGAGCTGGTGCGCGTGCGGCTCCCACCCGCGGGAGCGGAACCACCCCGCAACGTTGGGCGGGAGGAGGGCGGTCACCAATCCCCTCTCCCCTCTGGGGAGAGGGAGGGGCCCGCCCGTAGGGCGGGAGGGTGAGGGTGCTGTCGGCGCTCACGCGCCTGCGAGAGGCTCCGCCTCTCGCGCTCTCCACCAAGGGCCGCAGGCCCTTGGATCCCGGCTGGATGGAACGCTATGGAACACCGTGAAACACTGTGCAGAGGGTGTTCTGTTCGTTCTCTTCGATCTCGGCCTTCGTCGTCGCGCATGGGGCCATCCTGTTCACAAAATAGGAATTTTGTCAAGGGATGCCGTTGCGCAGGGATGCGCTGTTGCTGGCCGTCATCCCCGCGAAGGCGGGGATCCAGTGCTCGCGTCCGCGAGCCGTGTGAGTCATGTCGCCGCTGTCGCGGCTCGGCTCTGGATCCCCGCCTTCGCGGGGATGACGATTCGGGGCAGTGTTTGGCACCAACGCCTCTTTGCACCCGAGGCGGCAAGCTGGTGCCCCCACCCCAACCCTCCCCCGCTGGGCGGGGGAGGGGGTTAGCGTTCCTGCGGGAAGGCGTTCGCGATCTCGACGACGATCTTCAGGTCACGGACGCTGAGACGGCGGGTGGTGTCGAGCAGGCGCGTTTCCAAGGTGATGCGTTCAGGGTCGCCCGGCTCTGTTGGATCGAAGACGTTCACGAGTTCGCGTAGCGGAACGTCCAGCTTTTCGCTGAGCCGGATCAGCGTTTCCAGCTTTGGAAGAGACTTGCCGGTTTCCAGATTGGAAACCGATGAAACTGCACGGTCGATTACCTCCGCAAGATCCTCCTGCGAGAGGTTGCGCGCGTCCCGGAGGGTGCGCAGCATCTGGCCAAATTCGTGCGTGCGATCCATGCCCGGACTGTCGTTCGGGTGGAATGCGTTGGCCATAGTGACAGGCAGGTGAAAATCCATGTATCATGGTGTCAACACCATCAACTAGGCTGACTTCCCATGCGCTGTCTCGGAAAACTGCTGGTGGTCTGGGGTGTGGTGGTGCCGCTGATGACCTATCCGTGGGCAAGCGGGTTCAACCCGCAATCCGGGCTGCTCGGCAGCCTGCCGTATATGTACCTCCACGTTTTCGGGACGGAGTTTTCTTACGCCGTCGTTGTGGCGCTCGGGCTGTGGGCGGCCGGACTCGGGCTGACGGCGAACGCGCTGGTGGAGGATGTGCAGTGGGAGCGCCTGCTGCGCGCGGCGGAGCGTCTGTCGGATCTCGAAAAGTAACGGGGTGCAGGGGCCTAGAGGCCCCTGCCGGGGTTGCAAGGGGCGGAGCCACTTGCTCCCACCCCTTACCCCTCCCCCGCTGCGCAGGGGAGGGGCTATACCCGTCCATGCCCTCGCGCCCCTTTGCAAAGATCCGCCTCCCGGCGGTATCGTACGCGAAAGGACATGCGGGAGGCGCGCCATGGATGTCGCGGGGGCCAGGATCGGGGTGGCGCTGTCCGCCGTGCTGGCGGCCACGCCGGCGCTGGGCGGCGAGTACGTGATCGAGCAGCGCGAGAAGGCCTTCCATCCCGTCTCCATCGCGATCCGGCCGGGCGACACGGTCGCCTTCACCAACGCCGACCCGTTCGCCCACAACATGTTCTCGGCCACGCCGGGCGCCGAGTTCAACCTGGGCGCCCAGAATCCCGGCGAGCACAAGGCGGTGGTGCTGCGCAAGCCCGGCACGGTGGACGTGGAATGCCAGATCCATCCCAAGATGCGCCTGACCGTCGTGGTCAAGTGAACGCCCTGCACCGCTGGCTCGGCGATACGCCGATCCGCTGGAAGCTGACGCTCGGCTTCGTGGTGGTGCTGGCGTTGGCGGCGCTGGGCAGCGCGGTGGGGCTCGCCACCGTCGACTCCATCGGTCGGCTGGCGGTCGAGCTGTACGACAAGCCGCTCCAGGCCATCGACTTTGCCCGCGTCGCGCAGTCCGACCTGCGCGAGATGGTGGCGGCGCAGCGTATGCTCGCCCACCCGGAACCGGGCACGGTGGAACAGGCGAAGGAGAGCTACATCCGTTCCCGCGCGCTGCTGGAGGAGGATCTGGACGTGGCCCGGCGGCGCGCGGCGAGCGCCGGCATGCGCGCGCAGCTCGACCGCGTGACGGCGCTGCTGGCGGAGTGGGACGCGGCGCGGGCGGCGGGGGCGGTCAGCATCCACCCGCTGGGCCACGAGATGCAGGACACCCTCGACGTCGCGGTGGAGACGGCGAAGGCCGATGGCTTCCTGTTCATCGAGGACGTGCGGCGGCAGACCGCGGACGGGCTGTGGCTGACGCTGGCGGCCGGGCTGGCCGTGCTGTTCGCCGGGGCGGCGGTGGCGCTGGTGTTGTCGCGCGACATCGTCCGGCCGTTGAAGGCGGCGGTGACCACCGCCGAGACCATCGCCACCGGCCACCTCGACGACCCGCTGGCCAGCGAGCGGCGCGACGAGGCCGGCAAGCTGCTGCGCGCCATGGAGGCCATGCGCGTGCAACTGCGCGCCCGCGTCGAGGCCGACCGCCGGCTGGTCGAACTGGAGCGCGAGCGGCGCGTCAACCTCGGCCGCTACCTGCCGCCGCAGATCGCCGGGCAACTGGCGGAGCACGGCACGGCGATCCTCAGCGCCGGGCGGCGGCAGGAGGTGGCGGTGCTGTTCACCGACGTGCGCGGCTTCACGACGCTGGCCGAGAGCCTGGACCCGTCGTCGCTCTGGCTGTTCCTCACCGAGTTCCGGCGGCGGGTGGCGGTGGCCGCCGACGCGCACGGCGGCGTCATCGACAAGTTCATCGGCGACGCCGCCATGGTGGTGTTCGGCGTGCCGGAGCCGCGGGAGGACGCCGCGCGCGACGCGCTGGACTGCGCCCGCGCCCTGCTGCGCGAGGTCGCGGACTGGAACCAGAACCGGGATGAGCCGGTGCGCATCGGCATCGGCGTGCACTGGGGGCCGGTGTTCTGCGGCGCGGTCGGCGACGGCGGGCGGCTGGAGTACACCGTGGTCGGCGACACGGTGAACGTCGCCGCCCGGCTGCAGGACGAGACGAAGACCGCCGGCGTCCCGCTGGTCGCCTCGCACGACGCCCTGGCGGCGGCGGGCGAGGAACCGCAGGCGGGCGGCTGGCGGGCGCTGCCGCCCAAGCCGCTGCGCGGGCGCGACGGCGTCGTCGCGCTGTACGGCTGGGCGCTGGAGGGCGCGGTTACGCGTTCTTGAGCTGGTCGCGGGTCAGCCAGAACACCTCGCCGAAGCTCTCCGCCGTCTCCAGCCACAGGAAGTCGAGGTCGGGGTACTCGGCCTCCAGGATCTCGCGGCCGGTGCCGAACTCGCAGAGCAGGCCGCCCTCGGGGGTGAGGTGCTTCGGCGCCTCCTTGATGATGCGGCGCACGATGTCCAGCCCGTCGGGGCCGCCGGCCAGCGCCAGTTGGGGCTCGGTGCGGAACTCCGCCGGCAGCGCGGCCATGGCGTCGGCGTCGACGTAGGGCGGGTTGGTGATGATCACGTCGTACTTGCGGGTCTTCAGCGGGGCGAACAGGTCGCCCTGGTGCAGGTGCACGCGCTCGCCCACGCCGTGGTCGGCGACGTTGCGCTTCGCCACCTCCAGGGCTTGCGCGGAGAGGTCCACCGCGTCCACCTCGGCCTCCGGGAACACCGTCGAGGCCAGGATCGCCAGGCAGCCGGAGCCGGTGCACAGGTCGAGCACGCGGGCGACCGCCGTCGGGTCCTCGACCAGCGTCAGGTCGTCGCCCTCGCCCTCGCCGCTGAACAGGTCGGAGAACAGCAGCTCGCCGATGTACGAGCGCGGCACGATCACCCGCTCGTCCACGTAGAACGGGATCCCCTGGATGTAGGCCTTGTTCAGCAGGTAGGGAGCCGGCTTGCGGGTCGACACGCGGGCGTGCAGCAGTTCGGCCAGCTTCTGGCGCTCCGGCGTGGTCAGGCGGGCGTCGTAGTAGGGGTCGAGCTGGTCGATGGGCAGGCGCAGGCCCTCCAGCACCATGAACACCGCCTCGTCGAACGCCGTCGTGGTGCCGTGGCCGTAGGACACCCCGGCCTCGGTGAAGCGGCTGACGCCGTAGCGGATGAAGTCGCGGACCGTCTTCAGTTCCGTGGCGACCTGGGCGGCGGTGGGTTCGGTCACGAGTTCGGTCACGGGGGCGCGTCCTTTCGAAAAGCGGAGTTTGCTGTTTAGCAAAAGAGCGGGGGCGCCACCATATCGCCAAACAGGAGGTGGGCATGGCGCTGGTGCTGGGAGGCGGCAATCCGTTGCGGCGCGTGCCGATGGCGGTCGTCAACCGCGGGCTGATCGTGCTCTGCGTGCTGGCCTTCGTGTCCGGCATCCGGCCGGAGCCGTTCGCCTTCGTGCCCGCCTACTTCTACGGCACCGTCGATCTGGCCGGGCCGCTGCCCACCTGGGACGTCTGGCGCGGGCTGGTCGGGCACGTGCTGGTGCATGGGGACTGGGTGCACCTCGCCACCAACATGGTCGCGCTGTGGGTGTTCGGCGACAACGTCGAGGACGCGCTGGGCCACCTGCGCTACCTGGCGTTCTTCCTGCTGTGCGCGGCGGCCGGCGCGCTGACCGAGGGGGCGCTGACCGCCGAGCCGATGCGGCCGCTGGTGGGGGCCAGCGGGGCGATCTCCGGCGTCATGGGGGCGTACCTGCTGCTGCACCCGCACGCCAAGATCCTGGTGCTGGTGCTGTTCCGCTTCCCGGTGCTGCTGCCGGCCGGCGTGGTGGTGGCCGGCGACATCGCCGCCAACATCACCATGGCCCTGATGCCGGAGGCGGCGCCGGGCGACACCGCGTGGGGTGCGCACCTGGGCGGCTTCGCGGCGGGGATGCTGCTGCTGGTGCCGTTCAAGCGGGCCGGCGTGCCGCTGTTCCTGCCGGCCAGCGCCTACCCGCCGGTGCCGTTCCCACGCCTGCAGATGATCCTGCCGGACTTCTTCCCGCCGCCCGACCCGACGGGGCGGCGCGGCGGCGCGCGGGAGCGGCTGGCGGTGGCGGGCAAGGCGGCGGCGTATGTCGGGCTGATCGCGGTCTTGTTCTGGACGTTGTAGGGGAGGGGTTCCGGTCACCATTTCCGCACGGATTTCGCGGATTGAGTCACGGATTTCACGGTCTTATGGAGCAAACACCACCACGCAATCTTCCTAGGCGGGCGTTGCTTTCCTTAGAATATCGTATCCCGCGAACCCTGGGCTACGAAGATGCACGAAGCGGATCTGGTTGGCGCCCTGGTGGCCAAGCGCACCGAGTTGCTCGATCGCGTGGTGATGCTGCAGCACGATCTTGATACCACGCGCTTGGCCATCGCCAGCGTAGAAGGCACAATCCGCCTTTTTGCGCCGGACGTTCAGCTTTCCGCGACTGCCGGCCGGCGTCGCGGTCCCACCACCCGTCTCTTCCGTCAGTCGGAACTGTCGCGTCTCCTGCTTCAAGTCGCTGCGCGACAATCCGCGCGGCATGGCATCCTCCGACCTGACCACCGCCGTGATGGCCACGAGAGGGTTCGCGCTGTCCGACCGGGACGCCTATGCGTCCGTTGTCCGCTCCGTGGGCAACTCACTTACAAAACTCAGGAAACGCAACGCCATCGTGAAGGACGAGGACGACACCGGCTTTCCGGTCTGGCGCTTGGCGCGTCACACATAGCTCAGACATCCGCCGCCGTGCTCCTCCTGTGGCGCTGCCAATAGCCGCAGAAAATGGGCTGCGGCGGACAGATGTCGGACCACACTGAGACTGACCCAGCTAATCTATTGAGAAGGAACAATCTCTGTGAATCCGTGTGGCCCGGATCCCACGATATGACCGACCTGATCCCGACGCTTCCACAATACGACTGACCTTTGCAATGCGGGGCGCGAAAAAGATGAAGCGCCGACATGCAGCATCATGCCGACGGCCCCGCGCGTCCGTGAGGTCCGCAACTGCTTCCAGCGTCCAACGGATCGGTGCACAAACGTCCGTATGGAGCACCGCACGATGCGGTGCGGCGTCTGCCGGAAACCGGGATCAGGATGTTCGTTCCGCTGCAACCAGTGAGACAACCTCCTTGCCGTTCGCGAGCACCGCGTGGCCGAAGCCCCCGAATGATGAGCGGAATGCCGGCCAGCAGCGCTTGTCCATTGAATGCAATTCCACTCAGACCCAATAGCTTCGGTTTCGAATAATTGTTCATTTCGTCGCATTCTCAAAAATTCGTTGTAATGTCATGCGCCTGTGTCATCATTCCGCGCAAATAATCTTAAGCTTCGTGAAATAGCCCGTCGCAGGCGGTGTATGCTCTCAAACAGCACCGGACCATACTTGCGCGTTCCACCTTAGCGTGGTGCGTCGCCGGCCGGACTGACCGGCAACCGACCCGCCGCGTACGCGCCTCCGCTTGCACCTGACGTGGCTTTTCCACCCCCGACCTCCCCTCCCGCGCCAGGCTCGCCGCGCGTGATGGCGGCGTTCGTCCTTTCTCCGGCTTCAAGGCAGACCTCCCCATGCCCAGCACCATCACCGGCACCTCCGGCACCGACACGCTCATCGGCACCTCCGGCGACGATCTCTTCCTTGGCCTGGGCGGGAACGACACCCTGACGGGGGGCGACGGGCTGGACACCGCCGTCTTCGCAGGAAGCCAAGCCGACTACGACCTGACCCAACCCGGCGTGGTGGTGAACATCGCAACGGGTGACACCGCCAACCTGTCCGGCATCGATCGGCTGCAGTTCGATGATGGGACCGTCGTGCTGAACGCCGCGCCGGCCGCCCCGGCCGACGCCGACCCGGCCGCGAACATGGTCGCGGAGAACGCCACGACCGGCACCGTGGTTGGCGTCACCGCGCTGGCTGCCGACCCGGACGGCAACGTCGTCATCTACAGCCTGACCGACGACGCGGGCGGGCGCTTCGCCATCGACGCGGCCACGGGCGTGGTCAGCGTGGCCAACGGCTCGCTGCTCGATTATGAAGCGGCGACCAGCCACACCATCATCGTTCAGGCGACCGATGCCGGTGGTCTGGCCACCCAGCAGAGCTTCACCATCGCTGTGACCAATGTGGTGGAGGTGCAGACCTACACTGGCACGGCCGGCGACGACGTCGGCAGCACCGCCGCCGCGCCGCTCGACCGCTGGGCGATGAACGGGCTGGGCGGCAACGACACGCTGACCGGCAGCGCCCAGGCCGACACGCTGACCGGCGGGGCCGGCGACGACGTGCTGGACGGCGGGGCGGGCAACGACCTGTTCCTGGTGTCGGGCACCGGCGACGGTTTCGACGCGGTGACCGGCGGCTCCGGCAGCGACACCATCCAGGCGGGCGCCGACGGCACCGTGATCGGCCTGAAGAGCCTGAGCGGCGTCGAGGCGATCTCGGCCGGCGGTCACAGCGGCGTCGGCATCGCCGGCAGCGCGCTGGCCGACGCGCTGGACTTCACCGGCGTGGCGCTGAGCGGAATCGGGCAGATCGACGGCGGGGCGGGCAGCGACACCATCACTGGCTCCTCCGGCGCCGACCGCATCCTCGGTGGCGCGAGCGGCGATTCCCTGATCGGCGCCGGCGGCAACGATACGCTGGACGGTGGGACGGGGGCCGACACGCTGGACGGCGGCGCGGGCAGCGACACCGTCAGCTACGCCACGGCGACGGCGGGCGTGACGCTCAACCTCGCCACCGGCGTGCACGGCGGCGACGCGGCGGGCGACCAGTTCATCGGCGTCGAGGTCTTCTCCGGCTCGACCTTCAACGACAGCTTCACCGGTGACGCGGGCGCCAACAGCTTCTTCGGTGGCGGCGGTGCGGACACGCTGAGCGGCGGGGCCGGCGACGACACGCTGGATGGCGGCGCCGGTGTCGACTCGCTGATCGGCGGGCTCGGCAACGACACCTTCTACGTCGAGACGGCCGGTGAGGCCGTGGTTGAGGCGAACAACGAGGGCACGGATACCGTCCGCACCACGCTGAACGCCTACAGCCTGACCCCGTACGTCGAGAACCTGACATTCGACGGCACCGGCGCCTTCGCCGGCACCGGCAACGCCCAGAACAACCGGATCACCGGCGGCGGCGGGGACGACACGCTGACCGGCGGCGGCGGCGCCGACACGCTGGACGGCGGGGCGGGCAGCGACACCGCCAGCTACGCCAGTGCCACCGGCAATGTGACGGTCAACCTCGCGACGGGCGCCAACGGCGGTGATGCCTATGGCGACCAGTTCGTCGGTATCGAGGCGTTCATCGGCACCGCATTCAACGACGCCTTCATCGGCGACGACGGGGGCAACCGGTTCATGGGCGGTGCCGGCAGCGACTCCCTGTACGGCAATGGCGGGGACGACACGCTGATCGGCGGCGCCGGGGCCGACTACATCCTGGCCGGCGCCGGCAACGACGTGATCGACTTCGCCACGGACGACGACGGCTCGGCGGAGAACG
>NZ_LGQZ01000032.1 GCF_003116015.1 Azospirillum sp. TSO22-1 | reverse complement strand
CCACCGGCGGGCCGGCCGTCAGGTCGGGCAGCGGCGGCGGCTCGATCGGCTGCGGCGCGGCGAACGGCTGCGGCGCCTTGACCGACTTCTGCGTCGGCAGCCGCGGCGGCGGCGGCACCGGCATCGGCACGGCGTTCTCGAGCGTCAGCGTCGCCGATCCCTGAGCGGGGGCCGCGGCGGCCGGCGCCACCAGCGCAACGGCGAGCACCCCCATCCCGGTCAGGGCGGCGGTGACGGCCTGCGCGCGGAGCGGCGACCGCCACCCCACGCGCGTGTTGCGAACTCGGTTCATGCGACCGGAACACCCTCTGGTGGACAGCGTGGCTAACCCTTTACACGGGTTTGACGCCGCACCATAGCCCATCGATCGGTGTAGCGACAATTCCCGACGCGGGGGAGAGAACGGTTCTCCCCCAACGGTCTAGCCTAGGACCACGTCGGCCGGTCGGCGGATCAGCCGGCCTTGGGGGCCTCTGGAGCCGGGGCGGGCGCCGCCTGCTTGCGCTCGACCGAGCGCAGCAGCTTGGCCAGCGGCATGTTGAGGTGCGTGTTGGTGGCCAGGATGGTGCCGCCGTGCACCGGGTCGCGGCCGCCGCCGATCTCGCCGACGAAGCCGCCGGCCTCGGTCACCAGCAGCACGCCCGCCGCCGTGTCCCAGGGCGACAGCCCGCGCTCCCAATAGCCGTCGTAGCGGCCGGCCGCCACGTAGGCGAGGTCGAGCGAGGCGGCGCCGAAGCGACGGATGCCCGCGACCTCGGTCATGATCGCCTCGGCTTCGGCCAGGAACTTCTTGTGGCCGGGGCGGCCCTTGAAGGGGATGCCGGTGGCGACCACCGAATCCTCCAGCCGCCGCCGCTCGGACACGCGCAGCCGCTTATGGTTGAGGAAGGTGCCGCCGCCCTTCTCGGCCCAGAACATCTCGTCGTGCACGGGTTCGTACACCACGCCGGCGACGATCTCGCCGTTCTTCTCCAGGGCGATGGAGATCGCCCAGTGCGGCAGGCCGTGCAGGAAGTTGGTGGTGCCGTCGAGCGGGTCGACGATCCACCGCGTGGTCTCGTCCCTGCCCTTGGAGGCGCCGGCCTCCTCCAGCAGGAAACCGAAGTCGGGCCGTGCCTTCTGGAGTTCGTCGCGCAGCGTCTTCTCGGCCTTCATGTCGGCGTTCGACACGAAATCCGACGGCCCCTTGCGGGAGACCTGGAGCTGCTCGACCTCGCCGAAGTCGCGCACGAGGGCCCGCCCCGCCTTTTCGGCGGCGCGGGCCATCACGTTGATGAGAGCGGAACGGGTTGCCATGACGAGGGGGTCAGTCCTTCGCGCGCTCGACGTATTCGCCGGATTGGGTGTCGACGACGACGCGGGTGCCCGCCTCGATGTGCGGCGGCACCAGGATGGAGACGCCGTTCTCCAGCTTGGCCGGCTTGTAGGACGAGGAGGCGGTCTGGCCCTTGACGACCGGGTCGGCCTCGGTGATCAGCAGCGTCACCTTGCCGGGGATTTCGACGCCGAGCGGCGCGCCCTCGTGGCTTTCCACGGTGACTTCCATGCCGTCCTGCAGGAACACGGCCTGGTCGCCGATGACCTCGCGCAGGATGGTGACCTGCTCGAAGCTTTCCTTGTCCATGAAGGTGAAGGCGTCGCCTTCGGAGAACAGGAAAGTCATCTCGTGCTGGTCGAGGCGGGCGCGCTCCACCGTCTCCTGCGTGCGGAACCGCTCGGACAGGCGGTTGCCGGTGCGGATGTCCTTGCCCTCGAGCACGATGAAGGCGCCACCCTTGCCGGGCTGCACGATCTGGGTCTTCTGGATGACGTAGAGCTTGCCGTTGTGTTCGAGCACGTGGCCGGCACGCATCTGGTTGGCGTTGACCTTCATAGGACGATTCCGTGATTTCCAAGAAACAGGGCGGCGCGGAACCTAGCAGCTTGCCGCACGCGAGGCAACGCCGGGCGGAGGGGTAGGCATGCGCGCAGGGAAAACCGCGGCGCAGCGCGGATGTTGCGGAGGCTTTTCGCCGATGGCCGTGGTTTGCTAAGCAGCGCCATCGCGCACGAAAGGCTTTCCCATGCCCTCCTTCTGGCACCCCGATATCTTCGCCCGCCGCCGTCCCCACCTCGCGGTGCGCAGCCGCGTGCTCGGCGCGGTGCGGCGCTTCTTCGAGGAGCAAGGGTTCACCGAGGTGGAGACGCCGTGCCTCCAGGTCTCGCCGGGCATGGAGCCGCACCTGCACGCCTTCGCGACCGAACTGGTCGGCCCGCACCCGGACGAACGCCGCCGGCTGCACCTGCACACCAGCCCTGAGTTCGCCATGAAGAAGCTGCTGGTGGCCGGGATGCCGCGGATCTTCCAGCTGGCGCGGGTCTTCCGCAACGCCGAGCGCTCGGCCACCCACCACCCGGAGTTCACCATGCTGGAATGGTACCGGGCGGGGGAGGGCTACCGCACGCTGGTGCAGGACTGCGTCGACCTCGTGCGCGCCGCGGCGGAGGCCGCCGGGCGGCGGCGCTTCGCCTTCCGCGGCCTGGAGTGCGATCCCTTCGCGCCGTGGCGGGTGCTGACGGTGCAGGACGCCTTCGCCGAATACGCCGGCATCGACCTGCTGGCGACCTACGACGGCAGCCACGAGCCAGACCCGGCGCCGCTCGTCGCCGAGGCGGCGCGCGTCGGCGTCCGTACGGGGGCGGGCGACCGCTGGGAGGACGTGTTCTTCCGCATCATGTTCGAGCGCATCGAACTGTACCTGGGCGCCGGCGTGCCCTGCGTGCTGACCGACTATCCGGTGTGCATGGCGGCGCTGTCGCGCCCGAAGCCGGAGGACCCGCGGCTGGCCGAGCGCTTCGAGCTGTACGCCTGCGGCCTGGAACTGGCGAACGCCTTCGGCGAGCTGACCGATCCGGTGGCCCAGCGCGCCCGCTTCGAGGCGGACATGGAATTGAAGGAGCGCCTGTACGGCGAGCGCTTCCCGGTGGACGAGGATTTCCTGGCGGCGCTGGAGCACGGTATGCCGGAGAGCAGCGGCATCGCGCTGGGCATCGACCGGCTGGTCATGCTGTGCAGTGGCGCCGAGGAGATCGACGACGTGCTTTGGGCGCCGGTGGCCGGGTAGGAAACATAGCCCTCCCCCGCCTCCGGCGGGGGAGGGTTGGGTGGGGGCTATAGCCTCCCCGATAGGCCGCTGCCCCCTCCTAACCTCCCCCTGCTCCGCAGGGGGAGGGATTCAGTGCCTCACGCGATCTTCAGCACCACCCGCCCGCGGATCTGCCCGGCGAGGATCTTGTTCGCCAGCTCCGGCAGCGCCTCGAACGGCTGCACCTCGTACATCGCATGCAGCGCGTCCTTGTCCAGGTCGCGGGCCAGCCGCGCCCAGGCGGAGGCTCGCCGGTCCTGCGGCGCCGCGACCGAGTCGATGCCGAGCAGCGTGACGCTGCGCAGGATGTGCGGCAGCACCGTACCCGGCAGATCGGCGGAGCCCGCCAGACCGCACGCCGCGACGGCGCCGCCCCACACCGTCTGCGACAGCGCGTTGACCAGCGTGATGCCGCCCACCGAATCGACGCCGCCGGCCCAGCGCTCCTTCTGCAGGGGCGGCCCCTTCTCCAGCAGCGCGGCGCGGTCGATGAAGCCGGTGGCGCCGAGGCTGCGGAGGTAGTCGTGCGTCTCCGGCCGGCCGGTGGAGGCGGTCACCGGGTAGCCGCGCCTGGCCAGCAAGGCCACCGCCACCGAGCCGACGCCGCCCGCGGCCCCCGTCACCAGCACCTCCTTGCCGCCGGGCTGGATGGTGCCCCACTTCTCCAGCGCGTCGACGCACAGCGCCGCGGTGTAGCCGGCGGTGCCGATGCCCATGGCCTCCTCCGGCGAGAAGGCGTCGGGCAGGCGGGTCAGCCATTCCGGCTTCAGGCGCTGGAAGCGGCTGTAGCCGCCCCACTGCGTCTCCGACAGGCCCCAGCCGTTGACGATGACCTTCTCGCCCGGCTTCCAGTCGGGCGAGCGGGACTCGACCACCGTGCCGGACAGGTCGATGCCGCCGACCATCGGCATCTTGCGGGCGATCCGCCCCTTGCCGCTGGCGGCCAGCCCGTCCTTGTAGTTCACGGTGGAGTAGGCGACCTCGACCAGCACGTCGTTGTCGGGCAGGTCGGCGAGCGTCAACTGCTTGAAGCCGCCCTTCGGCTTGCCGTCGGCGTCCTCGATGACGAACGCGGTGAAGCTGTCGGCCATGTCTCTCGGTCCTCCCGGTTGGCGCGGTGATCGACGGCAACTATGCCACGCCGCCGCCGCGCGGCAACCCGGCCCGAACGCAAAACGCCGCCGGAGCGGGGCTCCGGCGGCGTTTCGTCGCGATCGGCCAAGACCCGATCAGAAAAAGACCCGGTCAGAAGGTCAGACGCGCCTGCACGCCGATGATGTCGATCGAGTTCTCGTACTTGACGTTCAGGTTGCCGCGGCCGCGGTTGGTGCCGGTGCCGGTGTCGCGCAGGGCGACCTCGGCGTCGCGCACGAAGACGTGGCTGTAGGCGGCGTCGAGCTGCAGCCACTCGGTGACCTTGTAGCCGGCGCCGATGGAGAGCCAGTAGCGGTCCTGCTCCGGGATGCGCGGGGTGCGGTGCTCGGTGCCGACCGAGCCCTTGTCGAAGGCGACGCCGCCGCGCACCGTCAGCGCGTCGCTCACCTTGTACGCGGTGCCCAGGGCGACGAACCAGGTGTCCTTCCAGCGCTCCTCGGTGACCGAGTTGGCCAGCGTGTCGAAGTCGATGTTCAGCTCGTAGAACTTCGACCAGTTGGTCCACTGCACGTCGCCCATCACCGACCAGCGGTCGGTCAGCTCGTGGTAGACGCCGAAGTTGACGCTGTCCGGCGTGACCAGCTTCGAGCTGATCCCCTGGTCGCGGAAGGTGGTGGCGGTCGCCGTCGGGCCGCTGAAGTCGGCATCGCCCTTCAGCTTGTGCTTGACCGCCGAGCGGTAGGACAGGCCGACGCGGGTGCCCTGCATCGGCTCGTACATCAGGCCGGCGGTGGCGCCGACGCCCCAGGCGTCGCCCTTCAGGTCGACGGTGGTGTCGAGCCGGCCGGCGAGCGCCGGGCTGGCCAGCAGGCCGGCGTCCACCACCGACGACAGCTTGGCCTTGGCGTACTGGATCTGCAGGCCGGCGCCCAGCGTCAGCGTCGGGTGGACGCGGTAGGAGACGGTCGGCGTGAAGTTGTAGGTGCGCAGGTCGGAGCGGACGCCGTGGTACCGGCCGATCCAGTTGTTGCCGTAGTCGGTGACCAGACCCCACGGGCCGTTCATCGCGAGGCCGACCTTGAGGTCCGGCGTGATGGCGTAGCCGAGGTAGCCCGACGGCAGGATGGCGTCCTGCGCGATGTCGCCCGGCGAGGCGTTGCCGGTGATGCGCGAGCCGGTGACGCGGGTGGCGCTGGCCGACTCCACCGTGGACTTCGGGATGATGCCGGTGACGGTCTGCACGAATTCGAAGTTCTTCACCATGCCCAGCGCCGCCGGGTTGAAGAACATGGCGCTGAGGTCGCCGTTGCCGCCCGCGGTGACGCCCGCGTACGAGGTGCCCTGGCCGGAGACGCTCTGCTCCTTCAGCGCGTAGCCGGCGGCGTGGGCCGACAGCGGCGCGGCGACGGCGGCCACCGCGGTGGCGGCCAGAAGATACGTCCTGAGCGGCGTCTTGAGCATGCGTTTTCTCCCCTGTTCAACGCTTTGATCGTTATGGCCGCACTTTCGCGGAAAGAGTGGTTGACGTAAAGGGTAACCTATACCGCGGATTCGGCCGATAGTCATAGGCACGCACAGTTGGCCGCGAAGTGTGACATTTCAGCAAAAGGCTGTGTCCCGGACGCCTGCGCCGGTGAACATCCGCGGCCGGTCGGTGTTGAAGCGGCATGCGCGGACGATTGCTGGCCATCGCCGCCGCCCTGGCCGTGCTGGTGGGGTGCGCGGGCTTCGACCCCGACAACCCGATCAACGGGCGCTGGTCGGTGCAGGCGCCGTTCGGCCCGGGCTTCACGCTCGGCACCTACACCTTCTACCGGGACAGCGCGGAGATCCTGGGCATCGACCAGGACGTCGATTACGCCATCGACGGCAACCGCGTGCAGGTCGTTCCGCGGGGCTTCGGCCCGACCCTGGACATCCGCCTGATCGACGCCAACACCGCGGAGCTGACGGAGCCGCTGACCGGCTCCCGGTTGACCCTGCGGCGGCTGCGGGAGCGTTCCGGCTTCTAGCCGAACAGCCCCACCAGCCACGCCAGCGCGTGCCGCATCGGGTGGTCGGCGTCGCTCCACACCAGCTTCGCGGTGATGGCGAGCGAGGCGACCACCAGCATCGGCCGCACCAGCCGCGCGCCGTTGCGGATCACCATGTGCGCGCCCAGCTGCGCGCCGGCGTAGGCGCCCACCGCCATCGTCAGTCCGATGCTCCACACGATGGACCCGCCGGCCAGGAAGCCCAGCAGCGAGGCGATGTTGCTGGTGAAGTTCAGCACCTTGGTGTGCGCCGTCGCCTTGCGCAGGTTGAAGCCGGCCAGCGCCACGAAGGCCATGGTGAAGAAGGTGCCGGTGCCCGGCCCGAAGATGCCGTCGTAGAAGCCGATCCCCGTGCACACCAGCAGCGCGAAGGCGCCTTCGCCGATGCGGCGGTGCGCATCGACGTCGCCGGCCTTCGGCGACAGCAGCAGATACAGCGCGATGCCCACCAGCAGGAAGGGGATGGCGTCCTGCAGAAAGCTGGCGTCCACCACCTGGAGCACCGCCGACCCGGCCAGCCCGCCGACGAGCGCGCAGGCGATCATGCCCTTCATGGCGCGCGGGTCCACCTCGCCGCCGCGGACGAACCGCACGGTGGCGGAGAAGGCGCCGAAGCTGGACTGCAGCTTGTTGGTGGCGATGGCGGCGGCCGGTGGCAGCCCGGCCCACAGCAGCGCCGGCACCGTCAGCAGCCCGCCGCCGCCGGCCATCGCATCGACGAAGCCGGCGATCAGGCTGACGCCGAACAGCGTCGCCAGGAGGTCGAGGCCGATCTCCACGCCGTCAGCCCGCCAGCGCCCCGGCGATCGCCGCGTTGTAGGCCTTCACGGCGGCGCCGGGTCCCTGCGGGTGGTTCCACACGCCGCCGACCACGGCCAGGAAGTCGGCGCCGGCCGCGACCAGCGGGCCGCAGTTCTCCGGCGTGATGCCGCCGATGGCGACGCAGGGGATCTCCATCATCTCCGCCCACCACGCCAGCAGGTCGGGGGTCGCGTGGTACTCCGCATCCTTGGTGGCGGTCGGGAAGAAGGCGCCGAAGGCGACGTAGTCGGCGCCGGCCTCGCCGGCCTCCATGGCGAGGTGCCGGCTGTCGTGGCAGGTGACGCCGACGATGGCGTCCTTGCCGACGATCTGCCGCGCCTTGGCGTAGGGCGTGTCCTTCTGGCCGACGTGCACGCCGTCGCAGCCCATCTCCTTGGCGAGGGCGGGATGGTCGTTGAGGATGAACGCCACGTCGCGCTGCTGCGCCACCGGGCGCAGGGCGTCGCAGGCGCGGCGGACCGCGTCGTCCGAGCAGTCCTTGAGGCGGAGCTGCACGCACGCCACGTCGCCGGCGTCCAGCGCTTCGGCCAGCTGAACGGCGAACGCCGCCGGCTCCAGGGCCGGCGGCGTCACCAGGTACAGGCGGCAGCTTGATTCGGTCGCTTGAGGCACCGTCAGTCCTTGCCCTGGTAGATCTTCATGACCCGGTCGAGCAGGGCCAGGGCCTCCTCGCGCGGGCGCTGGAAGGAGTTGCGGCCGATGATCGAGCCGTTGCCGCCGCCGTCGCGGATGGCGCGGGCGTCCTCGAACACCGCGTCCTCGCCCTTGGCGGCGCCGCCCGAGAACACCACGATGCGGCGGCCGTTGAAGGCGCACTGCATGATGTGGCGCACCCGCTCGGCCTGGGTGGCGATCGGGATCTTCCTGGACTCGTAGACCTTCCTGGCCTCGGCCTGCTCGAGGTGTGCGGTGGGCAGCTTCACCTTGATGATGTGGGCGCCGAGCAGCGCCGCCATGTGGGCGGCGTAGCCGATGACGTCCATCGCCAGTTCGCCGTCCTTGGAGACGTCGCCGCCACGCGGGTAGGACCAGATCACCGTGGCGATGCCGGCCGCCTTGGCCTCCGCCGACAGCTCGCGGATCTCCTCGTACTGGTCGTACATGGCGTCCGAGCCGGGGTAGATCGTGAAGCCGATGGCCGAGGCGCCGATGCGCAGCGCGTCCTTGACCGAGGCGGTGACGGCCTGGTCGGCCCCTTCCTTCTGGCGCGACAGGCTGTTGGCGCTGTTCATCTTGAGGATCAGCGGGATCGAGCCGGCGAAGGTCGACGCACCGGCCTCCAGCGAGCCGAGCGGCGCCGCGTAGGCGTTGCAGCCCGCGTCGATGGCCAGCTGGTAGTGGTAGTGCGGATCGTAGCCCGGCGGGTTCGGCGCGAAGGAGCGCGCCGGGCCGTGCTCGAAGCCCTGGTCGACGGGAAGGATCACCAGCTTGCCGGTGCCGCCCAGCTTGCCTTCCATGAGGATGCGGGCGAGGTTGGCCTTGACGCCGGGATTGTCGCTCTCGTAGTTCGCGAGGATCTCTTTGACGCGGCGGGTGAGCTTCATTGCGGCTCGTCTCCGTTGGGGCAGATCGGAACTGGCGCCCTCATAGCCCAGCCCGAGCCGCTTTGCAACGGCGCGCCGGGACGGGAAAACGGCCTATTCCGGGAAGGCGGCGTCGATGTCCCGCGCCCCGTGCAGCACGCGCACCACCTCGATCCCGCCGTTGATCGGCCGGTAGAAGACGACGTAGCTGCCGTGAGTGTGGCTGCGGAGGCTGGGCAGCAGGCGTCCCTGGTTCCGGCCCATCGCTGGGTGCCCGGCGATCAGCGGGCAGGTGTCGCGGAGGTCGAGGACCAACCGGCGCGCCGCCCTGGGATTGTCTTTCCCGATGTAATCGGCGATCTCGGCGAGGTCGATCTGGGCTCGCTTGGCGAATACGACGCGCGGCACAGGTCAGTCCGCATTCGGGTATTTGGCGAGCAGTTCGTCGAAGACGGTGTCGGCGTCGATCACCCGCCCCGCCTCGATGTCGTCGATCCCCTCCTGGAGATCGCGCAGCAGGGCCTCGCGCTTGGCTTCCAAGTCGTCCACCGGCTCGACGGTGACGCGGTAGGGCATGCCGGGGATGAGGTCGTTCTTCAGGCGCGCCTTGATGCTGTCGGGCAGGTCCTCCGCCCGCATCTCGACCGTGATCTTCTCCGGCATGGCGCGCTTGCTCTGGGTCATGGCTGCACTCTAGCAGAACGCGGTCCGGGGCGCACGGGTCCGCACGGAGATGGCAGGTCCCTCAGCACCACGGCCCCGCCGCCTGCCGCGATGGCCGCGAGCTGCTCCGCCACCCCCTGCAGCCCGGTGAACAGCACGTGCGTCGCCCCGGCGGCCAGCGCACCCAGTGCCTCGCCGGCGCGGTCGCCGCAGTCGTGCACCACGATGCAGCCGCCCCCCGGCACCGCCGCGCGCGCCGCCTCCGCCATGCGCAGGAGCCACAGCGCGCCGCCGCCCGGCGGACCGACCAGCACCGCCGGCACGCCGTGCGCCGCGGCGGCTTCCAGCGCCGCGCGGGCGTCCTCCAGGCCGTGCACGCGCACCGGCCGGCCGGCGCTGGAGAGGGGAGGGGAAACCCGGATCATGCCCGCGACCATACTTCGCACAACAGAATTGAGGCAGGTCAAACCGTCGCACCCAAAGGAAGGGTATGGTCCCCGCACCGCTTCCCGAGGGACACGGCGATGATGGAGTACAGGGGCTACAAGGCCCAGATCGATTTCGACAGCGACGCCGGCATCTTCGTCGGCCAGGTCATCAACACCCGCGACGGCATCACCTTCTCCGGCCGTTCGGTGGATGAGCTGACGACCGCCTTCCACCGCGCGGTGGAGGATTACCTGGAGCTGTCCAGCGACATGGGCGGCAACGTCGACCGGCCCTATTCCGGCAAGCTCTCGGTGCGCGTGAACCCCATGCTGCACCGGGCCATCGCCACCTGCGCACAGCGCGAGGGCAAGACCATCGGCGCCTGGGTCGCCGACCGCCTGGGCGAGGCCGCGGGCGTCGTCCGCTGCTCGCGCACCAACTGCACGCGGGCGTGAGGTCCCTCTCCTTACCGTAAGCCGTCCAGTCTATATCCATTGAACGCGTGAACCCATCGCCCCGGCGCGGCGTTCCAAGCGTGGCCTCAACGACCGCGCTCCGGGGTTCCGATGAAGGAAAGTGCCTCTCCGCTCGTCCGCAAGCTGACCCTGCTGATGCCCCTGACCGAGGAGGAGCGTGCCACCCTGGCGCGCCTCGAAGCGGCGGTGCGCCGGGTGCCCGCGCGCGCCGGGCTGTACGTCCAGGGGGAGCCGTTCGGGCGGGTCTTCGTGGTGCGCGAGGGCTGGGCGATGCGCTGCCGCACGCTGTCGGACGGACGGCGGCAGATCACCAACTTCGCCATCCCCGGCGACATCCTGGGCCTGTACGCCAACCTGCTGGAGGTCGCCGACCACTCCGCCGTGGCGCTGACCGACATGGAGGTGGCGGAGTTCGCGCCCGACGCCGTCACCGCGCTGTTCCGCGACCACCCGCGCCTTGCCGTGGCGTTCGCCTGGTGCGGCGCCCGGGAGGAGTCGATCCTGTCGGAGAAGGCCTCCTGCCTCGGCCGCCGCACCGCGCTGGAGCGCGTGGCGCACCTGCTGCTGGAACTGCTGCGCCGCCTCCAGGCGGTGCGCCTGGCGCAGGGCGACCGCTTCCTGCTGCCGGTCAACCAGGAGGTGCTGGCCGACACGCTGGGGCTCAGCGTGGTGCACGTCAGCCGCACGCTGTCGCGCCTGCGCGGTGAGGGGCTGATCGAGACCGACGGGCAGAACCTCTACCTGAAAAGTGTTGCGGGTCTGGCGGAGGCCGCCGACTTCGACGACCTGTACCTCTATTACCGCCGCATGCCGGTGCGCATGCAGCGCCAGCTCGCCGCCGAGTAGCCGGGCCCTACAGCGGCACGCTGAGCGTGACGCTCAGCCCGTCCCCGCTGCGCACCTCGACGCTGCCGCCCATCTGGCGGGCCAGCGCGTGCACGATGGTCATGCCCAGCCGCTGCTCGCCGTCGTCGGCCGTCCGCGGCAGGCCGGGACCATCGTCGGCGACGGTGACCGCCAGCCGGTCCGGGGAGGGCTGCGCGACCTGCACCGCGATGCGGCCGGTCCGCCCACCGTCGAAGGCGTGCTTGAAGCAGTTGACCACCAGCTCCGTCACCACCAGCCCGGTCGGGAAGGCACGGTCGATGTCGAGGCGCACCGGCTCCGCCTCCACCGTCAGCGCCACCGCCGTGGAATCGTCGTAGAAGCGCGACAGGTTGTGGGCGAGCTGGCCGACATAGGCGCCGACGTCCACCGTCGTCTCGCCGGACGTCCGGTAGAGCAGCCGGTACACCTCGGCCAGCACGTCGATGCGCACCCGCAGGTCGCGGAAGGCGTCGCGGATCTCGTCCGAGCTGGAGCGCCGCGCCTGCATGTCGAGCAGGCCGAGGATGAACTGCAGGTTGTTCATCACGCGGTGCTGGAAGTCGCGCAGCAGCGTGGCCTCGTGCCCGGCCGGGTCGGGCGCCGCCTGGGTGGAGCCGGCCGATGGCGCGGGCGGAACGGGGTCGTGAGTCATCGAGGCCATGCTCCGCGGAGGGCGAAGCCTTGACCGTAAGCGGCGGACGACCGTTCCGCATTAACCTGTGATGGGTCTCATCAAAGGGCCGGCACCTCGTGCACGTGCACCCGCTTCGCCGCGTACCGGTTCAGGATGCCGAGTGCGCACTGCTCCTGCTCGGGCGAGTGCAGGTTGACCCACAGCACGATGCCGCCGTGCCGCACCTGGTCGCTGATGGCGCCGACGTAGCGCCGGTGCACGCTGCCGCGCAGGTACAGGCCCACCGCGCCGGTCAGCGCCGCCGCCAGGGTGACGATGGCGATGGTGCCGGCGATGCCGACGCCCGACGCGGCCGCGAATCCCGCCGCGACCACCGCGCCCAGGTAGACGGCGCCGCCGATCAGCACGCCTTCCGCGTCGCCGACCGACGCCTTCGATATGAAGACGGTGCGCGGCACCTTGGGGTCGTCCTCGATCTCCCGCACGTCGGTGTAGGCGATGCCGAGCGTCCGGCAGCGCTCCCCGTCGGCGATGCTCAGGTCGGCCCGGTTGAAGCCGCATTGCTGCAGTTCGGCGACCGCGCCGTCCAGGCGATCGGGATCGTCGAACACCGCCACCGCTTCCCGCACGCGCGCCGCGGGAGCCGTGGAGCCGCTCATCTCCAGCGCCACCATGACTGCCCTCCCTCTGTTCCACAGCATCTTGCCGGGTGGCCCGCGCCTTCTCCGTCGTTTCCGCGATCACGCATGGGCGCGACGTCAAGCGAGACATGGCGTTTTTCGGCCTCTCGCCCTCTCTTCATGCCGTCATCCCCGCGAAGGCGGGGATCCAGTGCTCGCGTCCGCGAGCCGCATGAGTCATGTCGCCCCTGCCGGGGCTCTTCCTGGATCCCCGCCTGCGCGGGGATGACGGCTAAAGCAGTGCTTGCGATGAGCACCAAGCACTTAACGCGGCGTCCTTGCCCAGTCACGCGAATGAGGACGTCAGGGGCGGCCAAGCCCATGAACCGTCTCCGCAGTAAGATTTAGCCGTACCCACGTGCGGCCCAGGCCCTTACCCCGAAAGAGAAAAGGCCGCCCGGGGGGCGGCCTTTCCAATCAGTTCGAAAAACGGGCCGGCGCTTACTTCGCGTTCACCATGGCGACGGCGGTGTCGCTCATGCGGTTCGAGAAGCCCCACTCGTTGTCGTACCAGGTCATGATGCGCACGAAGGTGCCGTCGATGACCTTGACCTCCTCGAGCGCGAAGATCGAGCTGGCCGGGTCGTGGTTGAAGTCGCTCGACACCAGCGGCTCGTCGTAGGCGGTGAGGATGCCCTTCAGCGGGCCGGCGGCGGCCTCCTTGATCGCGGCCTTGATCTCGTCCGCGGTGGTGGCGCGCTTGGCGACGAACTTGAAGTCGACCACCGAGACGTTCGGGGTCGGCACGCGGATGGCGGTGCCGT
>NZ_LGQZ01000136.1 GCF_003116015.1 Azospirillum sp. TSO22-1 | reverse complement strand
CAGCCGCCGATCCTTGACTCCGCCAACCATCTGGGGATTTTTCGCCCGCCCGTTTTGGGGAAACTTCATCCGGCCTTTACACCAGTTCCGAGTCGTACGGCGGGCGACCACATCGATCACGGATTTCCCCTTCCGCCTTTACCAGACGGCACATCAGAGGACACCCTTCACGGCTTTTTGTAGCTCGCGGCCTCGCCCTTTTTAGGCCGAGCGCCATCCAAGCTCCCCCTAACGGTTGTGTTCTTTGCCATTCGCTGTCCGCAGATGGTAGCTATCTCTGACGGCTGAAAGTGCGTGGCCGAAGGACTGGCTTGAGGGAAGGAAGATGCCGACAGCTTATCACATGGTTCACTACCGGCGTTTCGATGCGAACAGCGCCGGTTCGCAAAACATCACGCTGGAAGGCTTGTGTCGGCAAGCGCTTGATCAGGAAGACAGCTCAGGCGTGTCCCTATGGGGACGAGCTCAAGACCGGTTGTTTGATCTTGCCGATCCCAGCGGACGTCAGGTCATTCTAAACCGGGTGGCCGACCTCTCAAGCGCAGTGTTCGGTGAAATGTGCCTCTTCCAGAGCCAGGATTTCCAAGCCCTTCTTGAGCTTCAGGCGTCCAAAGTGCAGCTTTCCAACATTACGACCGCGGAAATCTTCAATCTCGCGGAACGCTCAGCTCCAAGCGGCTCAAAGTTCATTAGGGGCCTTGGCTATTGGATAGCCATCGGAAACCACCTCTTTTTCGTCAAGACGCAGTCCATGACAGCACAATTTATTCACAACTACATTGAGTGGTTGCTCAAAACCTGCACATCAGCCATCCATCAGGGAGCAGTTTTTAAGCTGCAAGCTGAGTTCGATAAGACTCAGGTAACTGGTGACATCGGAGACATCACCAGTCTGCGCGTGAGCGGAAAATCTGCACCTCAAATGACCATCATGCCCTCTTCAGATGATGGCGAGAAGAAGATGGTTAAGACTTCGCGCACGCTGATCGACAAATCCTACATCTCGGAGAAGGCTGTCTCTATTGCTGAGGCGGTCTTTGGCAAGGCCAGAACGGACGCTCTAATTGAAAGCCTTGGACCCGATGAATATCTTTCTGCTGACGCGTCGGTGAAGGTGCGCGGAAGAAGGACCGCGCAGTCCCGCGAGAAGCTGAGGGAGTTGGCCAACGATCTGGCCGAGCTGACGGACGAGAAGGTCCAGGTCGAAGGCAAGGACGGGAAGCTCTCCGACGACGATGCGATCCTTCGGACCCGGATGCCGTTCAACCAGCCGCACGCGGGGAGCAACATCCTTGAATTTGACCACGTGGCAGACCAGTTACAGGTGGTATATTCTCGTTTTGTTCAGGATGGAAAGATAGAGGCCTGATGGCACAGAAGGCGACCATAGGAGGGGTTTTAGCTTTAGCCGCGCTGTTCGGCTGGGGCGTGCCCCTTCTGCGCCTTTTCGAAGCGTTCCAGCCGATGATCGTCGCGCTGTCCATCATGGTGGCCGCGATCCTGGTGCGCCTCAACCGGGGCATGCCCACATTGGACTGGAAAAGCCTCGAGCCAGTTGAACGCGCGCGGCTCACCTCCAGCATTGTCTCTTTGACCCAGGAATACGTCATCATCATCGGCATTGAGGCGACCCTGCTCGCCAGCCTCGTTGCGCTGACGGTGGTTAAAGATGAGGTGAAATATTGGGATATTTGGACCACTCGCGGGGTGTCCGCAGGCATCGGGGCCTTGATCGCTTTGAGCATCGCTCGAATGGGCTACGTGATCTGGCGGGACTATGACATTGTCAGATTGCAGAAGAAGTTGATCGATGCTTCTGGTGCGCGCGAGAAGCTTGAGGCTGATTTGAAGGCATCTAGTGAAAAGATTGCGAGCATCCGCTCCGCGGGACTGCGAAAGACTGGCTCCAGCGATCCCAAGCCTTGGCCAGACGAGTAGCTCGTATCATCAGAGCGACGTGATGCCATTAGGCAGCAAATCGTGCACCGGTGCACGATTTGCCCTCACATTCTGAAAGCAGCCCCTAAGACGCGTTCGCGCCCTGGGTCAGCTCCCGTTGAAGGATGCGTTCGACGAGAGCCTTGGCCGCACTCCGGTTATTGGAGTGTGCATAGATCATTGAGATCATGCGGCGGAAAAACTCCTGCTCGGGCTTAGGCAGGTGAACGAGCGGGTCGCCTGCGGCTATAGCGCGAGAGACGCCTTCGATCTCGCCCCTCAAAGCGGCGATCTGTTCATCTAGAGCAAACTTCGCTTCCGCGAGCAGGGGAGAGGCGGCGAGCAGCTCCAGCTTGCGCACGCCGGCTTCAGCCGCGGCAGCGGCTTGGCTGCGGGCGGCCTCGTCCAAGCCGCCCTGCTCCAACACGTCCAACCGCTCGCGAACTCCGACGCTGACGAGCTCGAACTCGCGCAGCTTGGAACGGCGGGACGAATAGGTTCGACAGCGCTGGGTGATGTCTCGCGTCACCGGCAATAGATGTGTCAGCAAGTTGCCGTAGTGGACGTTATACTCGAACTGGTCGCGGCGGCCATTGGGCGACAAGCGCGGATCAAGCACGTGCACCTCACCGACCGACCAACTGTTGAATCGGGCTTCCGAGAACAAGCTTTCGAGGATGGCCCCATCCCCAATCTGCATGTTGCCCCCCCGCAGGCGCAGCCCCTTAACCAGAGTAGAAACGGAGAGCGCACCCTCATAGCCGTGGTGAAGGAACCAAGCCACGGCTGCAATCCGGCTACCATCCTGGCTAGGAACCTCGACGAACACCGGCGGCTCGAATTGACTAACTCGCCCGCCGAAGTCAACGGTGTTGCGGTGGGGCCGAGTGAGGGGCGCGCCATCGTTAATGGTCACGGCAACCTCGCTAAATCCCGGATACGCACGGAGTTGCTCCGTAATCTGATGGCCGAAGTTGAAGTCCGGGTTGAAGGGGACGGGCGCGACCTGCGACAGGTAGTCGACCACCTCTTCGGCGCTCAGGAGCTTGTCGCTCCGCCCCCGCGGAACTCGCAATAGTTCCACCTCAAAAAAACGTGGTGGATCATCCGAGCAGGCGGCACGTCGAACAACGGTTACGACCTGGGACACCAGTTCGGCGACATCGCCCTGAAAATCAGGGTCGGCCAGTGCGGATTTCAAGGCTCGGCCATCCCAACGCACCTCTGAAACTTCGGCCTCGCCCTCAGCGCGCGACCGGAATATCAATTCCTGGGCATGACCAAGGCCGGCCAGCCGGCCAACGCCCCGGAAGCCCCGGGCTGGCGTGCCGCGCTTTTCGCTGCCTCCGAGCGCAACCATGCGCGACACGAAATCTGCTGAATCAGGCGCTAAGCCGTCGTCGCGGATGCGCACCGACCGGCTCTGTGCATTGACGGCGACCTCGACTCGACCTCCGTCCGGCGCCAGCCTTCCGGCACGGCGCGCGGCATCGATCGAGTCAGCAGCGTTCTGGACGTACTCGCGGTAAACGACGAGCGGATCCACGTACATTGCCGTAGATAGAAGCTCCAGAACATCCTTGCCGAGCCGCACATCCCTAGCGGCCAAGGACGTGCCAGCCGAAGCTGCGACCCGTGCGGCGCGAGCCGCCATCGCGGCGCTCACGCGGCCTCCAAAGACTTGAGAGACGGAGCGGCAACACCGTCCTCATCATAATCCAACCCAGCATCCTCGACCCGTTCGTCGTCGGCGGGGCCGGGATCCACCGGTGCAGAGCTCCGGGCCTTTTGCTTAGCCCAGATAGCGAACAACTCTTCCTTGGGGCGTGACCTGTAGTAAGGCAGCACCCGACGGATAGCGGCGCTGTTGGTTTGGTCGCGCAGCCCTCCGAAATCGCTCGGGTCGCAGGACGAGAGAAGCTTCAGCAATTCCTCCCGCTCATCTCCTGTCAGGCGCGCAAAATCAACTTGAAAGTCATCGAATTCTGGCCGACCCTCGCGGTTCTCATACCAGTCCCTGTTGAAGATGAAATCATGGGGAAGGGCCAAGATTTGTTCGTACTCGTCTGGCGTATCACCGAACGCACGTTTAAAAAACTCGGGCTCTCCGCTGACCACGCCGTGGGTAGCTTGCAAGATGATTTGCATGGAGCGTAGCTGGTACCGGCTCCACCGCTCGCCGACGTGACCGCGGTCGGGCCGGTTGGTCGGCTGATAGCGCATGGGAAAGGACCAGATGCGCACTCCTAGCTCCTCGTTCAGCGTCACGTTTAGGCGCATGCGCTCGAAAAGGTCCTTCGGTCCGTCATGAAAGTTGTAGAGCATGTAGTTGGAGAGTTCGGCCAAGCCAAACTCGTGCGCGTAGCGTACCGCCTGCTCGTATGGTTTGCGGACGCCCAGGTGATCGAATGCAATCCGAAGCGGCTTTAGACAGATGGTTGCAAGTTCACGCAAATACATGGGATCCTTTGACAGGATCCGCGCGTCCACACCCTGATTAAAGTCAACGCGGCGTTGCACTGGCACCCGCGCTTCCGGACGGATCAGCTTGGCGCCCGGTGTAAAGCCGAGGTCGCGAATCTCCGCCATAATCTCTTTGAAGCGTGGGCTAGCAACGACGTTATTGTCCATCAGGATCAAATCCTTCTTGGGCCCATAAAGTCTGTCGATAGCCTCCACGACCCCCGTGAGCGAGTCGGTGTCGCGTTGCATGCCCTCCAGCTTCGGAACGCCACAGAAGTGGCACTTCCGAATGCAACCCCGGGAGGTATAGGCAAAATAAGCATCCCGAACAGGGTAGCGATAGGGGACTTGTTCAAGGATGCTGTAATCAGGTATCAAGTCCTCGATTGGCTTGCCATGAAAATCGTCGGAGTATAGTTCCTCAGCGAATTCATCAAGCTGCAACGCGATCGCCGGCGGATCCGACAACAACCCTTTAATGAAGCGCACACCTTGCCAGCGACGCTCCTCCACGAAGCGCTCGTGCATCAGGGAAGCTGCAATGCCGCCCACAAACACCTTGTCCGCCTGACCGTGGGCAACCTGCAGAGCAAAATCGATAGTCTGGGCGATCTTCGGGAACTCGAAAGAAAACAGGGTGGCAACATAGATGCGATCCCACGCCTGCAACAACACCGACCGGTCCACTCCTTTAATAAATCGAACACGATCCTGCTTGCCTCGCGGGCCGTGATATTGAGCGATCTTCATCAGGCCAAGAGGCGGATACTTGTTTTTGTAGTCCGGCTCGATCAGCAAAATGTTCTTGTCAGCCATTTGCCACCTTTAGACGCGCACGACGGCGGGCGTCTCCAATGATCCGAACTGCAGCGGCAACGCCGCCCTCCCCCCCGAGCCCCTTCAGAGGTCCGTTGTTGGACCAGTCGAACGCAGGCATGAAGTCCACCAAGGCCTCAGTAAATGCGGCAACGCCCGGGCGTCGCCCCGGCGGCTGCTCGTTAACGATCTCCGCAGCCAACTCCATCAGTGCGTAGACGCCGACCCCCTTGGTCACCAGATGCTTGCGGCACTGGACGAAAACGTGGGGAACCACGGTAGCCACCGCGACCCAGAATGCGTACGCCGCGTGCGCCGCCTCTTCGGCAGAGGCGAGCTGACCGGGACGCAGGCGCCTCAGGAACAGCTTGGCCGCCTTCTGCATGGTGCGAAGCGATGCGCGTCGCTCCAAACCGGATGTAGCATCGCCGCCCAAGTCCAACCGGTCACGCCAGGGCGAGGAGGGCTCATTTTTTAAATGCAGCGCAATCAGCAGTTCCGGTCGCTCAGTGGCCAGATCCTCACATAGTTGGGCGTCGTGAAAGTCCAAAATGCTTCGAGACAGCCCCCGGGCTTTGCCGTTGATGATGCCAAAGATCTCCATTTCTTCGCGTTCGCTGAGCTCGAGGAAGCACATGAAGGGAAGAGACACGTCCGAGTCACCAAGGAAGCCCAACCGGTGCTGGCAATCGACCTGGGCAAGCGGCCGCCGCCCCGGCTCAATGGTTAGACGCGCGCCCCCGTCACCGACATCTTCCAGCCGCCAGTCACCATCGTTAGACGTCCGAAGATTGAAGGTAAGCGGGATGGTTGCGGCGCCCGGACGAGCGATATAGCGACGGAAATCGAGGCTGTGCTGGGCGTTGAAGCGACGCTGGTAACCTCGACCAGTCCGCTCGTCAAGCACGTCGGCAAAGCTCAACGCGTGGAGAAGGCGTGCGGGTGCAAAGCCTATCAGGACACGTCGGTTCGCCGACAGACCGACCCACCCCCTCAAAACCGATAGCCCCACCCTCGCCCCCAAAGTTGCAGTCGCTTGCTGCACATTTTGCAGCCTTGCACTGCAATTAGCGGATTTGGGGGCGAAAGTCGATCGGAAAATGGTGCTACGGCTTTCGTCCGCGCGCTCAGCCGATTGCAGCCTTCTTCGAATCCAGTAAGTCCTTCAATTTTCTCGCCTTTTTTTCGATCTCCTTCAGTTCGAACTGTATGCTATCACGGACAGACTTAGGGGCATCGAGAAGATCGTCCTCGGTGGTGGTCTCAACCAGCCATTTTCGAAACCGCCGCAGTTTGTTGAGGGCATGGTTCTCGCCACCGGCCGTCACCGCCACCTCGTGCGCCTCAGCAAAATCGTAAGTCCCGACCATGTAGCGCTTCAGGATCTTAGGGTTACTGGTGCATATAGTCGGCAGCTTGTCCCGAAGCTCCATAGCCTTGTCGATAGCGCCGGATTTAATTTGACTGACAATGAAAGCGTCGAAGTCAGCAACGTCTTCCCGCACTTTCCTGATCTTGCGCGATTTCAGAAATTCATCATAGTAGCTCCACCGATCACGGTTCGCGTCATCGTGCTTGATCATGAACTCGTACACAGAAACAAGGTGGCGGGCCTCCTCCTTGGTGAGACCCATTTCTGCGGCGACCACCGGCAGATCCACCTGTTGCGACTTGAACCGGCGATAGACGAACCCCGCCTTCTCGTAAGGCGCCCAGTCTTTCTTTCCCTTGACGTGATACTGAGCGAGCAGGGCAAATATCAGTTTGTCATCGATATCCGCCGGCAGAAGGGTACACTTCACCTGACTGAACCGGAGCGGGTCCTCCGAGGCGAGATGGTGGTAGGCAGCCAGTCGGCTGTTGCCTTCCAAGACGACAAATTCGCCGTCCCGGACAATCAGAGGGTCGATTAGGCCGCCGTTGGCCCGAATGTCATGCACCAGCTCGCGCACATGCTCCAGCCCTAAGAGACGTTCGAGGATGTCTGCCTGAGTCGGCGTACTGCTGACACCGCACACGAAAGAGTAAATCCTAGGGTTTTCGACATAGAATTGAAGCTGCTGATAGGGCACTTCCCGGGTGACAGTTGCCACCGTTTGCCCTCGGATTAGAAGCGTACCCATTGCTCCCTCCGAAGCCGCTGATGCGGCCGCCGCCGACATGCTCATTTACTCGTCCGCTCCAAGGATTTCGCGAATAGCCCGGCCGAAGTCGTAATCGGCCAATCGCCCGTACTCTTCCCTACTTACATCCGCTTGCGCTAGTTGTGCGGCTAAGCGTTTCGCCGCGAGAAGCGAATCCACCCACTCGTCCACCGTGTCTGTACCGATCAGGTTCCAGATAAAGCAGGTTTGCGTCTGGGAAATGCGGTGTATCCGGTCTTGAGCCTGCAGGTAATCGTCCAGGCTGAAGGATCGGTCGAAGAATACCGCATGGTTGGCCACGGTGAGCGTCAGGCCCTCCTTGGCTGCGCCAGGCGTTGCGACAAGCACTTTTGCACGCTGGTCGGTCTTGAACGCTGCAAGGGCTGCGTTGCGTGCGTCCATCTCCAGCGCGCCGTGCACCTTCACCGCGCCGTACTCCGCAAATTCGTGAGCCAGCCAATCGGCATTGGCGACGAAGGAGGTCCAGACAATGATTTTCGACCCGGCGCCCACCGCTTCGCTGACCAGGCGGTGCAGGGGTGCCAATTTCCCAGGCGCTTCAAAATAGGACTCGTCGACCAAGCGCGGATTGGAGGCCAACTGCACCAAACGCAGCAGCCGCTTCAGCACCTCTTCGGCGTCATCCTCCACCACCTTGTCGCCAAACACCACTGTGGCGCGGAGTTCGTTACGGATGGAGTCATAAAGCTCCCTCTGGCGCGGCGCGAGCGGCATGGAGACATTCGAGACCCGCTTGTCTGGTAGTTGCAGTCCGGCCGTCGCTTTGGTTTCCCGCACTGTAAAAGGTGCAATGCGGGCGAAAACGCTCTCCAACTCCATTTCGAAGCTTTCACGCAGCGCCTGGTCCTCCCAGAGATCGTTGGTGAGGTCGAGCTTCGCCTTAAAGCTTGGGAAGTCGCGCCCTAAGGCTTTACCTCCGTCCAGGAAAAAGATTTGAGACCAAAGGTCGTAAGGCCGGTTGGCTACGGGCGTGCCAGTCATGATCACCCGCCGTGCGAAGCCTGGCGCCAAGCGGTGGAGAGCCTGCGTCAACTCGGCCTGCGGGTTCTTGATCTTATGCGCTTCGTCCAGAATCACCGCTACGCGGCGGGTTTTTAGGAAGAGGGCAAGCCGTCGCTCCTCGCTTCGGAGTACTTCGTAGTGGGCCAGGAACACAGGCGTGGGTGAGTTCAAAGCGTAGAAGTTGGAAGAGTGATTTTGGTCCAGCACTCGCGCCTTCAGATGCGAGTGGGCGGCTATCTCCTCTACCCAGTTCTGCACAAGGCTTCGCTTGGTGACGAACAGCACTGTGTCCACCTCTTGGCTCCGCAGCCATTCCAACGCCAAATCGATGCCGATCTTAGTCTTGCCGAGCCCCTGTTCGTGGAAGAGCGCCGCATAGGGCAGCCCTTTTACAGCCTCCACCGCCTGTAGCTGGTAGGTGAAGCCCGCATGTCGTGCGGCGAGGTCAAGATTCGCCGCGCGGCGAATTCGGGTGCCCGATTCAAGCGAAGCCATCGATGATTTCCAAGCGCACGTGAGCATGGGCGGGCTCGCAAAGCCGGTTCAGAATGGCCCGCGCGCGCGCGCCGGTAAAGGGCGGAACGGCTAAGTAGAAGGTTGAGGCAGGACGCACCGCCAGATGGTCTAGAAAGGCACGGATTTGGCGGGCCGAACGCTCACTCTCGAGGTCGGGAAACGTCTTTGCCTCGCCCACCACCTCGAAGGTGGCCGGCAGGTCGCTGGCAAACACGTCCGGCAAGAATCCACCTATGCTGGGCGGCCGGTTAGCGCCGAAGGCCGGATGGTCGGCCAACAGCAAGAGCCCCCTCGGCGGCTGATGGCGCGCCTTCACGACGGCGACCAACCGCTCCACCAGCCGGATATGAGCGGCTGACTCCCCGGACATCAGTTGGAAAGATCAATCTCGGCCATCAGACCCTGTAGGGCCTCCATGGCGTCGGCGAGGTACCGAACCGCATCATCATCTGGCTCGGCACGTAGCCGCTGCAGTTCGATTAAGGGAATGCCCTCCACCTTCTCAGTTAACGCGCGTGCCAACTGGTTTAGAGATGCGTTGCGCAGATCCGCATTAAGTGCGGGCTGCTCAAGTGCGTCCAGCGCAGCCTTGATGCCCTTCTTCAGGAATACGGTTCGCGCAGTCTTGTCGCCTAGAACCTTGGGAAGCTGTCGAATGGAGGCCAGCCCGACGATTTTCTTATCCTTAATCCAACGCGCAAAATTGTCGAGGTTAAAACCTGCCTTCAGAATGGCAGTCTTAACTTTATTGTTCTGAAGCTCAACAAAGCCACTGAAACGTTGCGTGTCGTAGTATTCGCCCGGCTCGTGCAGCGGACGGAAGTGATTTTCCATGTCCGCATAAGCGTTGATTGACTGCTGAACGTCGCGTCGATCACCGCCGCACAGTTCGACCAGCCGGTCGAGCGGCATCATGTGCTTGTAGTGCAGCTCCCACTGATATTTCGCTTTGGAGTACGCGTCCCACGGGCGCGGGCCAACCAAGTGCGCCTGCAGCCGGATGGCGTCCTCCCCTTCGCTTTTCAGACCGTCATGCACAATGGCCGGAATGGTAGACCAGTCGCCCTCCACACCGTCCGCGTGGAACTGCCGGTAAATGTAGAGGCGGGTATTGCCCTCAATACAAACCAATCGCCCGTCGGCACCCCGATTCACGATGATGGGCTGCATGATGCCGCGATTAGCGAGGATAGAGTTGCGCAGCTTATCCGGCGTGACGGCGCCCTTACCTTCATTGCTTTCGCCGGCGACATCCAGCGCTAGGCCGATGTGGCTGTCGTTCAGCTCGCCTTCATAGCTCTCAAGGTGCCGTCGGATGCGAGGGTTGTTGCGGTCGAGTTCCACTGCGTAGATCGGCAAATTCTGCTGCACACCCGCCATGTCTCCCCCGCCCCCCTTTATCCCATTCCGCTATCTGTCCCGTCTGTGACTAGCCTGGGTCACACGTTGACGTATATCGCCATCAGACCATTATGTCTGCGAAATTGTGGGTAGTCGAGCCCTCACTAGTGCACTGACTCATTCAGAAGGCGCAGGCAACCGATCGAGTTTGGCGAAGATGATGTCGACGGGCTTGGTACAGACGAAAGGCTTGGGCGCCTTGTTGCGCGCGCGGATGTAGCGTGCGATGGCGTCCTGGAGATCGGCCACGGACTTGAAGACGCCGCGTCGGATGCTTCGGCGGGAGATGATCGAGAAGGAGCCCTCGACGGCGTTGATCCAGGAGGCGGACTTGGACGTGAAATGGAACACCCAGCGGGGAAGATCGGCCAGCCAAGCCAAGTGCGTGTGGATGGCGTCGCTGTCGATGATGGCGTGGATCACCTTGCCCGCCGGGACGGCGCGTTGGACGCCGGCGAGGAACCTGATGAACTCCTTGTGGGTGTATCATTGGGATGGACATTCATCGTACTTTTTCCGAGATCGTGTTCTGGGAAGAGGGCCGCTTGCGACCGGGAGGACGGATAACAGACCTACATGCGCTTCAACTCCGCGCGACTGCCAGTGTAGTGTTAGGACAGCGCTCGCTTGCGGTCCAATGGTTGAGAATGCGACGAAGCGGGCTGCTTTATTCGACTGCGCGCTGCCAACAATTTTGCCTTGTGCGCATCGGCACGCTCCACTGCTGCACGGATGTCTGCTTGCTCAGACGACCTCAACTCTTCGATGAGCTGCTCAACGTCCTGCCGCGCCGCCGTGCTGTCAACACCAAGTGGGGAACCATGAATATACGACCGTCGCAACTTATCCAACTGCGTCAGCCTCATCATCTGGATGCTGTTTAGTATACCTTTTTCCAAGAGATAGGACCCGAGGGTTTGAGCCTGTGACAGATTGGGGGCGATCTTCGGATTGAACCCAGGAGCCGCTTCCTGAAGGATGCGCATCAGGTCCGTCCAAGAAGTCATGAACGAAATAAAGTCCTGATCTCCGACCGCTGATGTCGTTGCAGTGCCGCCGCCTTGCAAGGTCCGGGCCAGCGCTCCGGCATATTCCTCACGATAGATCCGCAGTGCTTCATCGTCGCTGTCGACGATGCCATCGACGATCTGCTCAGAAATGGTCTTGCCCTCGCGGTGCGGCGACAGGCCGGCCAGCTTCGGGGAGACCTTTTCCGGCGTGTCCATGCCGATGCGCTGCAGGAAGCGGTGCAGAACGTCTACGCGGCCCAGGATCGGTTCGCCGTCGGCGCCGCTCTTCTTCACCGCCTCGATCAGGAAGGCGGCCAGTTCGTAGTGGTTGGAGAATTTGGCGCCGCTCCTGGCGACACGGGCCTCCATCGCCCGCTGGAGGCGTTCCAGTGCGATCTCCCCGGCCAGCACCAATCCGTTCAACTCGTCCAAAACCGCCAGTTCATCCTCCGACAGGTCGCCGGACAGCGGCTTGTAAACCAGATCATGTTCCACCTCCGACCAAGCGTGCATCAGCACCGATGCGACCTGGATCTCGATCCGTGCGTCGGCATAGCGAACCTGCGCCGGCGCGCCGTCGTCGCGCAAGGTGACCCGGTAATGGGTGGCCCAATAGCCGGAAAATCGCTTCTCGTAGGGATGGCGCGGCGGACTGCCGTCGGGGAACTTTTTCGGGTCACCGATCAGGCTAAACTCCTCACGGAACAGCCGGTCGACTACCGGCCGGTCCGCCGGGAAGTACAGCGCGGCGCGTACACCGGCCAGATCGACGATGTCCTCGTAGATGTCGTCGACCAAAGCGTATTTTTTCTTTTCGTTTCGTTTGCGAAGCTTGTCCTCCAGCCGGTCGGGCCGCTTGGCGCGAAAGGTGACCATTGCGCGGACACCGTTGTTCTCCAGCAACTGCTCGCACCGTTGGGCGCACAGTTGAGCCGCTGTCCGATAGAAATCGTATTGGCGGCGGTAAGAACGGATGAAGTCCGCAACGATGTCAGTCATGGGTCGTTTGCAAGCCGCTGGATGACGGACGCGGACAGTACCACCGATACGGGTTCTCCCGGAAGAGTCTACGATGCTGGGCTGGCGACCGCTCGAAGCGGCATAGACAAGTTCTTCAACGCTGTCGAACGCGCGTTTCCGGCCGGCAAGGTGATCCACTGTAGAAAGGCACTCACAGCCGACCTGACTGAGCCGAGCAATATCAACAATTTGAGGGCGTTGATTGGCGCCAAAAGCCCACGCCAATCTACAATTGTATCGACAACGGACAGAAGGCGGCTCCCTGAGCCTATGCGAGAATTGCGCAGGACGGCTAAGTGCAAACTTTTTTGTACAACGGCAACCTCGGCCGGACGCCTACTTCGGACATCAAGTGCAAACTTTACCTATAAAGCCCATCGAGCACTAACGGCATATCAATGTGTTTGTTGATGCGTAGGCGCAAACATTCTTGTCGATCAACAGCCGCCGTCGGCTGACAATAAAGTTTGCTCATGCACAAAATAGTTTACACCTGAGCGTGAGCTTCCCTCGGGAGAATGGACACCGGGTTACGCGGTTCGCAGTTCGGCCTGTTCTGGGGTGATGTAGCCGAGAGCCGAGTGGAGCCGTTGGCGATTGTAGTAGCCTTCGATGTAGGCGAACAGGTCCCGCTTGGCGGCCTCGCGTGTCGGATACCGCTGCCCATGGACAAGTTCGGCCTTCAAGCTGCCGAAGAAGCTCTCCATGGGGGCGTTACCCCAGCAGTTCCCCTTGCGGCTCATGGATTGAACGAAGCCATGGTTTTTCACGGCTCTGCGGTACTCCGCCGAGGCGTATTGGCACCCACGGTCCGAGTGCAGCAGCCCCAGTCCGGGCCGTTGGCGCTGGATCGCCATGATGTCGGCGAGCAGGCGTCGGTTCTCTGTCTTGCGCGGGCTTTCCGGCCGACCCCGCCAAGCATAATAGCCGGACGGCGACACATCGAGCGCGTCACACAGCACACGAACCGGATACTCGTCCCGGCAATCCTCAATGAAGCGGAACCTCATTTCAGGGGCTCCGAGAAGATGGAGATTGTTTTTTTAGAATGTCCCGCTCCATGCGAACGCGTTCCAGTTCGCGCTTCAGACGCGCGATTTCCGCCGTCTGATCGCCGGTGACCAGAGGGGCCGCCGCCTGCTTGTTGGGGAGCTGCGGCGGCCCCTCTGGCCTGGCAACGCGCCGACGCCAGGTGCGCAGCATCGAGGGCTGAATGCCGAGCTCCCTGGCGATGTGCTCCAAGG
>NZ_LGQZ01000016.1 GCF_003116015.1 Azospirillum sp. TSO22-1 | reverse complement strand
GCGACTTCTGGATGTCGTTGTAGCTGTTCGTCATGGCGCCGTAGCCCCAGACGTTCGCCACGCCGGCCACCGTCGTCGAGTGGCAGATGCGCGCCTGGTGCTCGATGTTGTTGGTGCCCCAGAACGCCGCGAACTTGCGGATCAGGTAGGACTGCTCGTTGGAGTGCTTGGCCGAACCGAGCCAGAACACCGAATCCGGGCCCGAAGTCTCGCGGATCTTGAGCAGCCTGTCGCCGACCTCCTGGATCGCCTGATCCCAGCTGATGCGCTCGTACTTGCCGTTCACCAGCTTCATGGGATAGCGCAGGCGGCGGTCGCCGTGCGCGTGCTCGCGGATGGCGGCGCCCTTGGCGCAGTGCGAACCGAGGTTGAGCGGGCTGTCGAAGCCGGGCTCCTGGCCGATCCACACGCCGTTCTGCACCTCGGCGACCACCGTGCAGCCGACCGAGCAGTGCGTGCAGATCGCCTTCACCTGCTTGATCTCGCCGGCACCGGTGGCGACGGCGGCGGCATCGGCCTTGCGGACGGTGCCGGGCAGGCTGGCCGCGACGGCGGCACCGCCGGCCGCGAGGCCGGAGGCGCGCAGGAAGGCGCGGCGGTCGACGGTGGCGCCGGTGAGGCCGGCCACCGCCTTCGACAGGCGCTTGCCGGAGACGACGGTGGCGGACGTCTTGATCAGCATCGGGGACCTCCTAGAACCGGCTCGATTCGTAGGCTTTGCGGACGTGCTCGGTTTCGCGGTAGCGCTGCGCCGTGCGGTCGTCGTCGGTCCTGGCCTCGGCCGGCGCCGCCGGCAGGCCGACCGCCGCCGCGCCCAGCGCCCCGGCGCCGAGCCCGGCGGCACGGAAGAGGTCACGCCGCGCCAGAGTGGCCTTGCCATTCGTATTCGTCATCGTCGTCACCCCTCCGTTTCCCGCGGGCTCGTCGCGGCCCGTCTTCCCTCACACGGCCAGCGCGAACGCCTGACCCTCGACATCCATGAAGCGCCGCCCCAGCGTGCCGACCGCGCGGTAGAAGCGGGCGGTCGGCGAGCCCTCCAGGTCCGCGAAGAAGCGCGGCGCCCAGGGCTCGATGTGGCGGCCGAAGAAGGCGCGCTGCTCGTCGAGATCGGCTGGCGCGTCGAAGTCGCCGGTGATCAGGCCGGCCATCATCTCGCACAGCGCGGCGACGTGGTCCTCGGACTCGGCGATGCCCTCGGCACGCTCGATGCCCAGGCGCGCCATGTCGCCGCGCAGCTCGGCCAGCGGCTTCTCGTGCAGGAACCCGGTGCGGTAGTAGGAGCCGAACGGCGTCAGCTCGCCGCCGCCGACGCCGATGAACAGGGCGTCGAACTCCTCCGCCACGCCCCGCGGCGTCGCCGCGCGGGCGGCCGCGCCCAGCGCGGCGTAGGCGGCGCCCAGCGCGCTGCCGTCACCCTCGATGGCAGCCCCTTCAATCGCGGCAAGCGCGGTCAGGGCGTCGGCGTCCGGGGCGCGCGACAGCAGCCCGGCCAGCAACCCGTAGGCCTGAGCCCGCAGAATCTCCTCGTCCGGCAACGCGGACGCATCGGCACCGATCGACGACACGTGCAACCCCTCCCTTGCGACAATCCTGGCCCTTCTTTAGAGCATCGGGATCGCCGTTTGGCAGCTCTTTCGGCCGCCTTCGGTCTCTTGTCCCAGCGCCGCGCCGGGTGCGCCCGCGTCGTCCCGGACTCCCCGCGCCGCCATGCTGCGGCCGCGAAAAGCCCTGTCGCACCAGCGGCTTACCGCCGACCTTTTAGCATTTAAATCCTTATGATTAAGCTTGTCAACAATCCGCACCGGCGCAGACCGAACGGCAAGACGGCACCAAGACGAAAGGGCTATGATTTATTTATCATAACCCCTTCGTCAGCGGGGAGATCGGTATCAGCCTCGGTAATCGCGCCGGCGTCGTCCTGCGCAGCGGCGTCCGTGGACCGCTTCGGCGCCGCAGCATCTTCCGCTCCCGCCTCGACCTCTTCCAAGGCATCAAGGAAACCTTTGCCGACGCGGTACGCGGTCTTGACGACGCCGCTGCCGCTGAACAGGCCTGTGTAGTCGCCGGCGTAGTCCTTCAGCCCGTCGTCGTTGGCGAAGACCGGGTCGGAGGTCCACAGCTTGCGCAACGCCTGCCGGTGCAGATCCTCCGGCACGCCGGCGCGCAGGAAGGGCGTGAAGTCGGACTCCGCGGTCAGGCTCTCGACCGGCGGCAGGTCCTTGAGCGGATCCGTCTCTCCCGGCTCCCCTGTCTCCGCCGCCCCGGCCGGAGCGTCCGGCGGCGTGGCGGCGTCGGCCACGGCGGGCGGCGCAGGGACCGGTTCCGGCGCCGCGGGGGGCGGCTCCGCCTCCTGGCGCTTCAGGCGGGACCAGCGGGCGAGGAAGGATTCTTCGGTCATCGGTCTGGTGTCCGGTCGGGACCGGGCCGGCGCGGCCCGTCGGGGTGGTGGCGCTTGCGCTCGCGCTTCTCGAAGGGGACGTCGACGTGGTGCTGGTCCACGAAGTCGCGCACCAGCGCCAGCACCTCGGGCGGCATCGGCACGGTCTCCACGGTCTCATGGCCGCTGATCTGGTAGACCTCGCACTCGTGCGCCGAGGCGGTCACGAAGAAAGGAACCAGCGCGCCCGGTTCGGCGGCATCGTCCGGCCGCAACGCCACCCAGAGCCGCGGGGGGTCCTGTGACAAGTTCAACCGATAGCCTTCGGTGTCGGCCCGGTACAGCTCCAGCGGGACCGTCGCGGCGTGGAAGTGCGCCCAATCGTCGCCTTCGCGCAGCCGCCGCCAGCCGCCCTTGACCGGGGGTGCGCCGGGGATGACGGCGACCGGCCGCCACGTCCAGTCCTGCCACGGGCTGTGGCTGCGCCGCCGCTCCAGCACCACGCCGAGCGCCATGGTTTCGGTTTTTTCCAGCGTTTCCGCCATTTCCTTCTCCGGCTGCGGCGAGTTGCGGCGCCCGTCCAGCACCACATGGAGCGGTGCGCGTTTCTTGGCGATTCTTTCGCCTTCTTATTATCAGCGGACGCGAAGCCGTGTGACAACCCCGTTGCACGGGCTTTTTCCAAACGCGCCGACCGTCAACTTTCCTTTGACCTTTGGCAGGGATGGTCTTTAGCTTGAATTCGCCACAGACCGAAGCAGTCACACCCTTCATGGCCAAGCCCGACGAGGCACCGCCGCGCCAGCGCCGCATCTTTTCGGACCTGTCGTCCGACGCGCACGCGGACATCGCTGTCGACCGGCTGAAGAACGGCGGCCGGCGTCTCGCCTTCGCGACGCTCGCCGTGGCGCTGGCGGCCACCCTCGCGCTGTCCTTCTGGACCTACACCGTCGTCGAGCGCGAGGCGTCCGAGCGCTTCTCCGCCCGCGTCGGCGAGATGCACTCGCGCATCGGCGAGCGCATGCTGGCCTACGCGCAGGTGCTGCGCTCCGCCGCCGGCCTGTTCAAGGTGACGCCGGTGGTGTCGCGCCAGGCCTGGGACTCCTTCGTGCGCAGCCTCGACCTGGAGCGGCAGTACCCCGGCATCCCCGCCGTGGCGCTCGCCCGCCTGATGAACGAGGAGGAACTGACCCCGGCCGCCGAGGCCGCGTGGGCCGACGGCATCAACGAGTTCACCATCCGCCCGCAGGGCAAGCGCGACGCCTACATGGTGAACGTCTACTCGGCGCCGCCGACGCCGCTGAACCGCGCGGCGCTGGGCTACGACATGCTGAGCGAGCCGGTGCGCCGCGCCGTCATCCTGACCGCCGCCGCCACCGGCGAGCCGGCGATCACGCCGCGCCTGACGCTGAAGATCGACGAGCACCGGGCGCCGCAGCCGGCCTTCATCATGTACTACCCGGTCTACCGCCCCGGAGCGCCGACGCAGACCGAGCAGGAGCGGCGCGACGCGCTGTACGGCATGGTGCTGGCGCCGCTGCGCACCTACCCGCTGATCGAGGGCGTCCTGAGCCACAATGTCCACGACGTGGCGCTCAGCATGTACGACGGCCCGTCCGCCGTGGACGAGCAGGAGATGTACCGCAGCCCGGCGTTCCCCGAGGCTCCCCGCCTGACCGAGACGCGTCCGATCGCCTTTTACGGCCGCACGCTCACCGTCGCCTACCGCTCGACCCCGCAGTTCGAGCGCAGCATCGACAGCGACAAGCCGCTGATGGTGCTGGCGGCGGGCGGCATGATCTCGTTGCTGCTGTTCGGCGTGGTGCTGTCGCTGTCCTCGACGCGGGCGCGCGCCATGCAACTGGCGTCGGAGATGACGATGTCGCTGCGCCGCCGCGAGGCGGAACTGCACCACTTCTTCACCCAGGCGCCGGTCGGCATCCTGATCCTCGACGCGGACGGGCGGGTGATCGACTGCAACCCGATGATCGGGCGCTTCATGGGCGTGCCGGCGGACGAGGTGATCGGCTTCAACATGATCACCGACGCGCGCGACCAGTCGCTCGCCCCCGCCATCCGCCGCGCCGCCACCGGCGATCCGGTGGAGATCGAGACGCAGTACATCTCGACGCTGGGCAACAGGGTCGGCTTCTACCACGTGCATTTCCAGCCGGTGTACCGCAACGACGCGCTGATGTTCGTGTTGGCCTTCGTCGACGACGTGACCGAGCGCAAGGCGGCCGAGCAGCGGGTGCACTATCTGGCGCACTACGATGCGCTGACCGGGCTGCCGAACCGCACGCTGCTGCAGGACCGGCTGGCGCACGCGATCACCGCGGCGAAGCGTTCGAACGGCACGGTGGCGGTGCTGTTCCTCGACCTCGACCACTTCAAGGTGATCAACGACTCGCTCGGCCACACCATCGGCGACGAGGTGCTGAAGGACGTGGCGGTGCGGCTCCAGCAGGCGCTGCGCGAGGTGGACACGGTGGGCCGCCTGGGCGGCGACGAGTTCATCATCGTGCTGCCCGACGCCGGCAGCGCCGCCGACGTGGCGCGCGTCGCCGCGCGCATCCTGGACTGCGTGTGCGAGCCGATGCGCATCAAGGACCGCGACTTCACCATCTCGCCGTCCGTCGGCATCAGCCTCTTCCCGGCCGACGGCGAGGACGGCGAGCGGCTGATCAAGAACGCCGACGCCGCCATGTACCAGGCCAAGGCCGCGGGGCGGCACGCCTTCCGCTTCTTCACCACCTCCATGGACGCGCAGCTGAACGAGCGCCTGAACCTGGAGGCCAACATCCGCCGCGCCCTCGACCTCGGCGAGTTCCGCCTGCACTACCAGCCGCAGATCGAGCTGGGCAGCGGCCGGGTCACCGGGCTGGAGGCGCTGATCCGCTGGGCGCACCCGGACCTCGGCATGGTGCCGCCGGGCCGCTTCATCCCGGTGGCGGAGGAGAGCGGCCAGATCTCCGCCATCAGCCTGTGGGTGCTCGACGAGGCGTGCCGGCAGGCCAAGCTGTGGCAGGCCGAGGGGCTGCCCTTGCAGCGCGTCGCGGTGAACATCTCCGCCTTGCAGTTCCGCTCCGCCGACCTGCCCGGCCAGGTCAGCGCCGCGCTGACCCGCCACGGCCTGCCGCCCTGGTGCCTGGAGCTGGAGGTCACCGAGGGCGCGCTGATCCGCAACGTCGACATGGCGATCCTGATCCTGAAGTCGCTGAAGGAGATGGGCGTCAAGGTCTCCATCGACGATTTCGGCACGGGGTACTCGTCGTTGAGCTATCTCCAGCGCTTCCCGGTGGACACGCTGAAGATCGACCGCTCCTTCGTGAACGACGTGCCGAACGACCAGAACGACGCGGCCATCGTCAAGGCGATCATCGGCCTGGGCAGCAGCCTCGGCCTCCAGGTCATCGCCGAGGGCGTGGAGACCGAGCAGCAGCTCAATTTCCTGCGCGAGTCCGGCTGCCACGGCGGCCAGGGCTACCTGTTCAGTCCACCCATTCCGCCGGACGACGCCTCGCGCTTCCTGCTGCGCAAGGTGGAGCGGACGGCGCTGGTGCACTAACCGCCACGCTTGCCCTCCCCCGCTATCACAGGGGAGGGAACTCCGCCGCTATCCCCCTCCCCTGCGACAGCGGGGGAGGGGTCAGGGGTGGGGGCAAGTCACGCCACCACCCCCGCCGTCAGCAGCCGCTCCGCCTCTTCCAGATCCTCCGGCCGGTTGGTGTTGAAGAACGGATCCACCGGCTGCACGCCGAACTCCGCGACCGCGAGCTTGTAGCGGCCGGTCCAGGCATCCACCTTGCGCATCCCCTCCTCCACCATGGCGCGCTTCAGATCGTCGGCCAGCCGCAACGGCCACAGCCCGAACACCGGGTGGTCCTGCCCGTCCGAGCGCGCGCAGGCAAGGTCGGCGCCCTCGTCCTCCACCGCCGTCAGCAGCCGCGCCACGAGGTCGCCGGGGATGAACGGCGCGTCGGTGGCGAAGCTGGCCAGCCAGACCGCCCCCGGTGCGTTGGCCTTGGCCCACTCCAGCCCGGTCAGCACGCCGGCCAGCGGCCCGGCGTAGCCCTCCACCACGTCGGCCGCCACCGGCAGGCCGAAAGCGGCGAAGCGCGCCGGGTCGCCGTTGGCGTTCAGCACCAGGGGGCCCACCTGCGGGCGCGCCGTCGCGACGATGCGCTCCAGGATGGTGCGGCCACCGAGCGTGCGCAGGTTCTTGTCGCCGCCGCCCATGCGGCGCGACAGCCCGCCGGCCAACAGCACCCCTGCTACGTCAGTCCTCATCGCGGCTCCCCTTGCGCTGGTGTTCCTTGCCCTCGTCGCCGACGGCGCCCGGGTCGGCGTCGAAGACCAGCCGGTCGGTGCCGGCCAGCGCGATGAAGCGCTTGCCCTTGGCCCGCCCGACCAGCGTCAGGTTGGCCTGCCGCGCCAACTGCACGCCCCAGGCGGTGAAGCCGGAGCGCGAGACCAGCATCGGGATGCGCATCTGCACGGTCTTGATGACCATCTCGCTGGTGAGGCGCCCGGTGGTGTAGAAGATCTTGTCCGTCGGATCGACGCCGTTCAGGTGCATGTAGCCGCGCACCTTGTCCACCGCGTTGTGGCGGCCGACGTCCTCCATGTAGACCAGCGGCCGGTCCTCCCGGCACAGCACGCAGCCGTGGATGGCGCCGGCCTCCAGGTACAGGCTGGGGGTCAGGTTGATCTTCTTCGACAGCGCGTAGATCCACGACGTGCGCAGCCGGACGTCGGGGTTCAGCGTGACCGTCTCGAACACCTCCATGACGTCGCCGAAGGCGGTGCCCTGGGCGCAGCCGGAGGTCAGTGTCTTCTTCTTCAGCTTCTCCTGGTAATCCGTGCGCCGCTCGGTGCGCACGACGACCACGTCGGTCTCCTCGTCGTAGTCGATGCCGGTGATCGTGTCGTCCGGCTTCAGCATGTTCTGGTTCAGCAGGTAGCCGACGCCCAGGTACTCCGGGTAGTCGGCGATCGTCATCATGGTGACGACCTCCTGCCCGTTGAGGAACAGGGTGAGCGGCCGCTCCACCGTGACCGAGGTCTCGATGGCGTGGCCGTCCTGGTCCAGGCCGGACACGCGCTCGGTGAGCTTGGGATCGGCCGGGTCGGGCCGGATGGTGAATTCGTCGAGCGTCATGCCGTCCTGGACCGTGCAACTGAGACTTCGAACAACACTAAGCACCGGAGCCCGCCGCCTCAAGGCCGCGGCGGAATCTCCAGGCCGCGCTGCACCGCCGGCCGCGCCAGGCCGCGCTCCAGCCATTTCGGCACATGCACCAGATCGCCGTACTTCACGAGGTCGCCGGCGCCGTAGAAGCCGATCAGGTTGCGCACCCAGCCGAGCAGCGCGATGTCGGCCACCGTGTACTCCTCGCCCATGATCCAGTCGCGCCCCTTGAGCCGCCCCTCGATCACGCCGAGCAGCCGCTGCGACTCCGCACGGTAGCGCTCCAGCGGACGCTTGTCCTCGTACTCGCGCCCGGCGAACTTGTGGAAGAAGCCGAGCTGGCCGAACATCGGCCCCACACCCCCCATCTGGAAGAACACCCACTGGATGGTTTCCCAGCGCCGCGCCGGGTCGGCGGGCAGCAGCTTGCCGGTCTTCTCCGCGAGGTACAGCAGGATGGCCCCCGATTCGAACAGGGCCAGCGGCGTGCCGTCCGGCCCGTCCGGGTCGAGGATCGCCGGGATCTTGCCGTTCGGGTTCAGCGACAGGAATTCCGGCGTCCAGCTGTCGTTGGCGCCGATGTTGACGGTGTGCGCCTCGTAGGGCAGCCCGATCTCCTCCAGCATGATCGAGACCTTGACCCCGTTCGGGGTCGGGAACGAGTAGAGCTGCAGCCGGTCGGGATGCTTGGCCGGCCAGCGGGCGGTGATCGGGAAAGTGGAGAGATCGGCCATCCTGGACTCCTCGATTGGATTACCGCCTGACAGATGTTGGCGCGGGGTGCGTTCGGAAAGGGTCGGCGGCGCATTGCAGCCATGGTTCCGCTGGACGCGCTATGACACCGCATGCATAACGGAAAGGGCATGCACGACGTCTCCGAAGCCTTTTCCACCGCGTTGCACCTGATCACGTCGCTGGACGCCGATCTGCTGGAGATCGTCGGGCTGTCGCTGCGCGTCAGCCTCACCGCGGTGCTGCTGGCGGCGCTGGTCGGGCTGCCGCTCGGGGCGGCGGTGGCGGCGCTGCGCTTCCCGGGAAAGCGGGCCGCGGCGGTGGCGCTCAACGCGCTGATGGGGCTGCCGCCGGTGGTGGTGGGGCTGATCGTCTACCTGATGCTGTCGCGCTCCGGCCCGCTGGGGGTGCTGGGGCTGCTGTTCACCCCCGCCGCCATGGTGATCGCCCAGGCGGTGCTGCTCACCCCGCTGGTCGCCGCGCTCGCGCGGCAGACGGTGGAGGACCTGCTGGTGGACTACGACGACACGCTGCGCGTCTTCGGCGCCGGCGCGCTGCACACGGTGGGCACGCTGCTGGCGGAGGCGCGCTTCAGCCTCGCCACCACCGTGCTGGCCGCCTTCGGGCGGGCGGCGGCGGAGGTCGGCGCGGTGATGATCGTCGGCGGCAACATCGAGCACGTCACCCGCGTGATGACCACCGCCATCGCGCTGGAGACCAGCAAGGGCAACCTGCCCCTGGCGCTCGGCCTGGGCGTGATCCTGATGGCGCTGTCGCTGGCGGTGAACGCCACCGTGACGACGCTGCGCCACGCCGCCGACCGCGCCCGGGGGTGATGGGGTGACGGGGGCCGGAGCCCCCGCCCGTCCGGTCAGTGCGCCCAGAGGTAGCCGGCCAGCACGCCGAGGCCGGCGCCGATGGCCATCTGCGTCTGCACCGTCTGGGTCAGCACGTAGGTGCTGGCGGCCGAGCCCGCCCCGGCGGCGTAGGTGCCCGCGGCGGAGGCGGCGTTCAGCGCCGCGGTGCCGACCGCCGGCGCCCCGGCCTGGATCGCCCCGCCGGTGGCGGTGAGCGCGCTGCCGAGCGGCGCCGCGACGACCGGGTAGGCGTAGGGCAGCGCCACGGCGCCGAGCGCACCGCCGACCACCACCGGGAAGAAGTAGCGGGTCCAGGACGGAGCGGCACCGGGCTCCGCCGCGGCGGCCTGCGCCGGGGGCAGCGACGACAGCAACGACACCACAACAACCGCGGACGCTGACAGCAGCCTGACCGACATGGCGCACACTCCCCCGTATGGCGTTTCCCTGAAGGGAGAGTACCACAGCGTGAGCGTGGCGGAAGGGGCCGCCTTACCCCGCCCGTGGTACGCGCATCGAAAAATATCCCCAGAAAGTCGGGGGTCGCAAACCTCCCGGATAGCCGATATTTACTGTATGTAAGGGTGCACAAACACAGAACCGACGCCCTGTTCGGGAGGTTTTTCGTCGATGAAGCTCAACGGCCGCACCGTCCTGGTCTGCGACTGCGCGCACTCCATGCCGCTCGACGGCAAGGATCTCGCCCGCGCCTGCGGAGCCGACGGCGCCACGGTGCACACGCAGCTCTGCCGCAGCCAGCTCGACCGCTTCGAGGCGGCGGCCAAGGGCGCGGCCGGCCCGCTGCTGGTCGCCTGCACCCAGGAAGCCCCCCTGTTCGCCGAGATCGCCGCCGACTCCGCACCGCAGGCCGAGCTGTCCTTCACCAACATCCGCGAGCGCGCCGGCTGGTCCGACGAGGCGGCCTCGGCGCTGCCGAAGATCGCGGCGTTGCTGGCCGAGGCGACGCTGAGCGTGCCGCCCACCGGCTCGATCACGCTCAAGTCCGAGGGCACCTGCCTGGTCTACGGCACCGACGAGCGCGCCATCGAGGCCGGCCGCCAGCTGTCCGGCACGCTCGACGTCACCGTGCTGCTGAAGAACCCGAAGGACGTGGCGCCGCCGCGCGTCATGGACGTGCCGGTGTTCCGGGGCACCATCCGCGCCGCCAAGGGCTGGCTCGGCGCCTTCGAGATCGTGGTGGACGACTACGCCTACGCCGTCCCCTCGTCGCGCGGCGCGCTGGCGTTCGAGCCGGCGCGGCACGGCGCCTCGTCGCGCTGCGACGTCATCCTCGACCTCACCGGCGGCGCGCCGCTGTTCCCGGCGCATACCAAGCGCGACGGCTACCTGCGCCCGGATCCCGACAGCCCGGCCCAGGTGGCCAAGGCGCTGTTCGAGGCCGCCGAGCTGGTCGGCGAGTTCGAGAAGCCGCGCTTCATCGACTTCAAGGCCGACCTCTGCACCCATCAGCGCAACGCCAAGACCGGCTGCACCCGCTGCTTGGACGTCTGCCCGACCGGCGCCATCGCGCCGGCCGGCGACTCCGTGGCCATCGACCCGCACGTCTGCGCCGGCTGCGGCTCCTGCGCCGCGGTGTGCCCGACCGGGGCCAGCACCTACGCGCTGCCCCCCATGCAGACGGTGTTCGAGCGGCTGCGCACCCTGCTCTCCGCCTACGCCGACGCCGGCGGCAAGGACGCCGCGCTGCTGGTGCACGACCCGCGGCACGGCGACGAGGTGATCGCCCTGATGGCGCAGCACGGCCGCGGCCTGCCGGCCCGCGTGCTGCCCTTCGCGGTGCACGAGGTGACTCAGCTGGGATTCGACTTCTTCGCCACCGCGCTGGCCTATGGCGCGGCGCAGGTGGTCGTGCTGACCGGCCCGACCAACCAGGGGGAGACCGCCGGCCTCGCCTCGCAGGTCGGGCTGATCGAGACGGCGATGTCCGGCCTCGGCTACGGCTCCGGCCGGGTGTCGGTGATCGACGCCCGCGATCCTGGCGCCGTCGAGTCGGAGCTGTGGAGCCTGCCGCCTGCCACGGCCGCGGCGCCCGGCCTGTTCCTGCCGATGGGCGGCAAGCGCACGCTGGTCATGCTGGCGCTGCGCCACCTGCACAAGGGCGCCCCCACCCCGGTGGACGTGCTGCCGCTGCCGCCGGGCGCGCCCTTCGGCCGGATCGAGGTGAACGCCGAGGGCTGCACGCTGTGCCTGTCCTGCGTCGGCGCCTGCCCGACCGGCGCGCTTCTCGACAACCCGGACAAGCCGATGCTGAGCTTCGCGCAGGACGCCTGCGTGCAGTGCGGCCTGTGCAAGACCACCTGCCCGGAGAAGGTCATCACGCTCGCCCCGCAGATCGACTTCCGCGACAGCGCCCGCGGCGCGGTGGTGATCAAGGAGGAGGAGCCGTTCTGCTGCGTGCGTTGCGGCACGCCCTTCGCCTCGAAGTCCTCCATCGAGCGGATCGTGGCGGCGCTCAGCGGCAAGCACTGGATGTTCGCCACGCCGGAGGCGGCCAACCGCATCCGCATGTGCCAGGACTGCCGCGTCATCGACCAGGTGGAGCGCGGCGAGGACCCGTTCGCCATGGGCGCGCCGCGCGTGCCGCGCACCACCGACGACGACCTGCGCGAACGTGCCGCACTGGCGGCCAAGGGCAAGGACGGCAAGGGAACCTGACGCCGGTCAAGGCATCGTTCACGGAAAGGCAATATTCCTTAGATATTGAAGTATGGACGCGCGTCAATTGTTCGCGTCCTAATACTTCCGTGCATCCGCCTTTTCGAGTGCCCCATCATGCTCCCTGCGCTCTCCCTGCGTCTGCGCCTGCTCCTTCTCACCGTCCTCGCCGCCGGCGGTCTCCTCATCCTGAGCCTCGTCGCGCTGATGCATCTGCGCGATGTGCAGATGGACGGCTACCGCACCATGCTGCGCAACAGCGTCGAGACGGCGCGCGGCATCGTCGAGCATTATCACACAGAGGCCACGGCCGGCCGCCTGACCCAGGCGCAGGCCCAGGAGCAGGCGCGCGCCGCGGTGCGACGGCTGCGCTACGCCGGGTCGGAGTACTTCTTCGTCTACGACTACGAGGGCACCAACCTCGTGCTCGGCCCCCGTCCGCAGGTCGAGGGCACCAAGCAGATGCTCGACACCAAGGACGCCGACGGCGTGCTTTTCGTGCGCGAACTGATCAAGGCCGGACGCACGGGCGGCGGCTTCGTCGCCTACCGCTTCCCCCGGGCGGGCTCCGACCAGCCGTTCCCGAAGCTCAGCTACGCGATGGGATTCGAGTCGTGGCAGTGGATGATCGGCACCGGCGTCTACATCGACGACGTGGAGGCCGCCTACTGGCGCAACGCGCGCACCTTGCTGGGCGGCTCGCTGCTGATCGTCGCCATCGTGGCGGCGGCGGCGCTGCTGATCGGCCGGCAGGTGACCGGCACCGTCAACCGCTTCGCCGACGCCATGCGCCGGCTGGCCAGCGGCGACCTCGGCATCGCCATCCCCGCGGTCGGCCGGCGCGACGAGTTCGGCACGATGGCCGAGGCGCTGACCGTCTTCAAGGACGCCACCGCCGAGAACCGCCGCCTGATCGCCGAGCAGGAGCGCCTGAAGCGTGAGGCGCGCGAGCGCGAGAGCCAGGCATTGCTGCGCATGGCCGACGACGTAGAGAACCGCGTACAGACGCTGATTGGCCGCGTCGCCACGGAGACCGGGCGCCTCGGCGGCGCCTCGCAGTCGCTGTCGGCGTCGGCCGAGCAGACGCAGGCGCGCAGCGCTTCGGTGGCCGCCAACACCGAGCAGACCAGCCGCAACGTCGGCACCGTCGCCGCCGCCACCGAGGAGCTGTCCAGCTCCAGCAAGGAGATCGGCCGTCAGGTCGAGCAGTCCGCCGCCGTCGCCCGCCGCGCCCAGGAGGAGGCCGAGCACACCTCCGCCGCCGTCAAGGATCTGGCCGAGGCGACCAAGCGCATCGGCGAGGTGGTCGAGCTGATCAACGCCATCGCCAGCCAGACCAACCTGCTGGCCCTCAACGCCACCATCGAGGCGGCGCGGGCGGGCGAGGCCGGCAAGGGCTTCGCGGTCGTGGCGTCCGAGGTGAAGAACCTCGCCACCCAGACCGCCAACGCCACCGACGAGATCGCCCGCATCATCCAGTCGGTCGAGGCCGGGACGCAGACCACCGTGCAGGCGATCGGCCGCATCGAGCAGACGATCCGCGGCGTCAACGACGGCGCCGCCGCCATCGCCGCCGCGGTGGAGGAGCAGAACGCCGCCATGGGCGAGATCGCCCGCTCCGTCCAGGAGGCGGCGAGCGGCACCCAGCGCATCAGCGCCGAGATCGGCGAAGTGTCGGTGAGCGCCCAGGGCACGCTGTCCACCGCCCGCGAGATCGCGGAGGCCAGCCGCTCCCTCGACGGCGAGGCGCAATCGTTGAAGCACCAGATCGAGTCGTTCCTCGGCGAGCTGCGCACGACGGCCCGCAAGGAGGCGTAGCGTATTGCCCCCACCCCTGACCCCTCCCCCGCTTCGCAGGGGAGGGGGAGAGAGGCACCCTCCCCTGCGAAGCGGGGGAGGGA